>NZ_JAZHOH010000001.1:3000000-3600000 GCF_040419245.1 Ewingella sp. CoE-038-23
CAAAATCTAATAACGCAGGAGGCATTATGATTGATTTATATTACGCGCCAACACCCAACGGACACAAAATCACGCTCTTTCTGGAAGAAGCCGAAATACCCTACCGAATTCAACGCATTAACATCAGTTCCGGCGACCAGTTCAAGCCCGAGTTTCTCGCCATCTCGCCCAATAATAAAATTCCTGCCATTGTTGATGACCAGCCAGTTGATAACGGCGCGCCGATTAGCGTGTTCGAATCCGGCGCCATCTTGCAGTATCTCGCCGACAAAACCGGCAAACTGCTCAGCCAAGAGCTACGCGAACGTACCCTGACCCTCCAGTGGCTCTACTGGCAAGTCGGCGGATTCGGCCCGATGCTGGGGCAAAACCACCATTTCACCCACTTCGCCCCGCAGCCCGTCCCTTACGCCATCGAGCGTTATTTGCAAGAAACCCAACGCCTGTACAACGTGCTCAATACCCAGCTGGAGAAAAACGCCTATATTGCGGGCGAAAACTACAGCATTGCCGATATCGCAACCTACCCGTGGGCAGTTTCACACGAGCGGCAACGGATTGATCTGGCGGACTACCCTGCCGTGCGCAACTGGTTTGAACGCATCAAGAACCGCCCTGCGACGCAAAAAGCCTACGCCGTGGCCGACAACAAGTAGTTCACGCTCAGCCGTTCTTATCCCCAATGCGGTGAGTTTTGCCGATACCCGCGCGGGTTATCGACGCATTGGGGATAAAAATATTTCACTCAGGATGTGCTCCATATCGCGTGTTTAGTGCGAGGAGTAACCTATGCTAAAAAGAAGCCTTCCAACGGGCATTCAATAAGTTAAGGAGCCAGCCTATGAAAATCTTGATAACCGGAGCCACCGGCCTTATCGGACGCCGACTCACAGAACGTCTGCTCGGCCAGTCGCACCATATCACGGCGCTGACTCGCTCCCCCTCTCGCGCCGCCAAAGTGCTCGGCCCGCAGGTATTGCTGTGGGAGTCGCTGGAAGATAAAACCTCTTTAGACGGCTTCGACGCGGTGATCAATCTTGCCGGAGAGCCAATCGCCGATAAGCGCTGGACCAAAGATCAGAAACAGAAGTTATGCGATAGCCGCTGGCAGGTCACCGAGCGACTCGCCACCCTGATTAACGCCAGCCAGAAGCCGCCGTCAGTCTTCATTTCCGGTTCCGCCGTGGGCTATTACGGCGACCAAGGTCAGGCGTTAGTGCCCGAAGATGAGCCGCCAAATAAGCAGTTCACCTGGCAGCTCTGCGCCCGTTGGGAAGCCCTGGCTTTAGCCGCAGAGAGCGACCGCACTAGAGTCTGCCTGCTACGCACCGGCGTGGTGTTAGCCCGTAAAGGCGGCGCGCTGGCGAAAATGGTGCTGCCCTTCCGCGCCGGTCTCGGCGGCCCGTTCGGCGACGGCCAGCAATATATGCCGTGGATCCACATCGACGACATGGTCAATGGCATCATTTTCCTGCTAATGCACGAAACCCTGAGTGGCCCTTTCAACATGGTTTCCCCTTACCCCGCCCGCAACGAACAGTTCAGCGCGTTGCTGGGTGAAGTGCTCCACCGCCCGGCCTTTATGCGCGTGCCTGCGGGCGTTGTGCGCCTGTTGATGGGGGAATCAGCGGTTCTGGTGCTGGGCGGCCAGCGAGCCGTGCCGAGGAGATTGGAAGATGCAGGGTTTACGTTTGGGCATCAGGAGTTGAAGGAGGCGCTGGAGAACGTTCTGAAGGGGTGATTGGGATGGGCTTCCCAAGCGAGCCTTTTAAGGTCAAGGTCGTGCGCTGCCGCCACACCGGCCTTGAAGGGCGCCTATCGCCGCGCCCCTCAAGACTCCCCGGCTCTTTACTGCGCGCTCCGCTCGCTGGACGGACGTGTTTCAGGTACTTCCGTTCTCCACCGCAAAATGTCGCCGCTTAGGCGGTGCCTTCGCTTCAGGCTTCGAGCCTTTGGTCTCGAACCATTCGCTCAGCGCCATTTTTGACTGCGGTTTTGGGGCTTCTCAACCGTGCCGTTTCAGGAGTTTGACTTACTCCCTCCCAGCCTCCCTCTTATCAGGGGGGAGCAAACCAACCCCAAACCACTGAAAAGGTTCGGTGTAAATGCCGGTAGGCCGCGTTCAGAAGTGACGCCGAGGGAGTGGTTCGAGACCAAAGGCTCGAAACCCGAACTGAGGGAACCGCCTAAGCGGCGGCATTTCGCGGCGAACACCGTGGCCGCTGGAACACGTCCATTCCAACCCTGCGAAGCCTCTATTTTACAGCAGGAAAAAACGCAGGGTTCCAAGGGAGGCGCGTTTACGCCTCCCTTGGTCGGTGTGGGCCGACGCCCACGGTTTTGAAGTTGAATTTGAATTTAAAGATTTAAAAAGCAGGTTAGGGCAGCAGCCCAAAAGTTAGCGGCCCGAAAGCCGCCCTCTTTCCTACTCCTTGATGTCCGTCTGGTAGAAAATATGTTTCCCAAACGGGTCGACTTCATACCCGGTCACTTCTTTGCGAACGGGTTCGAAAATCGTCGAGTGGGCGATAAACACTGCCGGAGCCTGATCGTGCATCACTTGCTGCGCCTCTTCGTACAGCGCGACGCGTTTGTCGTGATCGGTGGTTTCTTTAGCTTCGGTGATTAACTTATCGAATGGCGGATAGCACCACTTGGCCGAGTTAGAACCGCCTTTAGCTGCGTTACAGGTGTACAGCGGGCCGAAGAAGTTGTCCGGGTCGCCGTTGGCGGTGGTCCAGCCCATCAGCGCGGCCATGTGCTCGCCGTTGCGGATTCGGGTCTGATACTCGCCCCACTCATAGCTCACAATGTGCGCCTTCACGCCAATTTTCGCCCAATCGGACTGAATCATCTCGGCCATGCGGCGGGCATTGGGGTTGTATGGACGCTGAACCGGCATCGCCCACAGATCGATATCAAAACCATTCGGGAAACCGGCTTCGGCTAATAGCGCTTTGGCTTTTTCTGGTGAGAAATCGTAATCCACCACTTTATCGTTATAGCCCCAGACGCCGGTCGGCAGCAGCGTTTTGGCTACTGTCCCGGTGCCCTGAAACACGGCTTCGATGATTTGCGGCTTGTTGATCGCCATGCTCAGCGCCTGGCGCACTTTCACATTATCCAACGGCGGTTTTTGAGTATTGAAGGACAGGAAGCCGGTATTCAACCCGGACTTGCTCATCAAATTAATGTCTTTATTGGCGCGCATACGGTCCAAGTCAGCCGGATTCGGGAATGGCATCACCTGACACTCGTTCTTCTCCAGCTTGGCGAGGCGCATCGAGGCATCAGGCGTGATGGTGTACACCAGACGGTCGATTTTCGACTTGCCCTGCCAGTATTCCGGGAAAGCTTTGTACAGCAGACGGGTGTCTTTCTGGTACTGCACCAGCTCGAAGGGGCCGGTGCCGATAGGATTCATATCCACTTTTTCTGGCGTACCGGCTTTCAGCATCTGGTCGGCATATTCCGCCGAGAGGATTGAGGCGAAATACCATGCCAAATCAGCCACAAACGGGGCTTCAGGGCGCGTCAGATTGAAGCGAACCGTGTAATCATCCACCTTGTCGATGCTGCCAATCAGGTCCCCCATCTTCAGGCTATCGAAGTTGAGATAAGTCCCGCCCGACACCTTGTGGTAGGGGTTGTTTTCGTCTTTTTGGCGCATGAAGGAGAAAATCACGTCGTCAGCGTTGAAGTCACGGGTTGGCGTGAAAATCTTGCTGCTCTGGAATTTCACCCCTTTGCGCAGATGAAAAGTGTAGGTTTTGCCGTCCGGGCTGATGTCCCAGCTTTCGGCAAGGCTCGGCACTAAATCAGTGGTGCCAGCTTTGAAATCGACCAGACGGTTATAGATAGGCACCGCGCTGGCGTCTACCGAGGTTCCCGAGGTGTAGAGCTGCGGGTTGAACTGCTCTGGCGAGCCTTCGGAGCAATAGACTAAGGTCTTGGCGGACACGCCGCCCGTCACCGCCAAGGCCAGTAAACCGGCACTTATTTTGAGGATGTTGTGTTTCATGGTTTTCCCTGTCGTTGTGTTTAATAACGCTTATTCTTCGTGGTGCATCTTTTAAAAACAGATTAACATTCAAGCAACAGTTAGTAATACTCTGTTATATATGAAAATCTTGTATGTAAGCAAACTTAGGGGTCATAATGTCGACAACAATCGAAAAACAGCTTACCGAACGTTTCTTTCGTTACCTGTCAGTGAGCACGCAAAGTGATGCCCACGCTACTACCCTTCCAAGCACGCCGGGCCAGCACACACTGGCGAAACTACTCGCCGACGAACTCAAAACGCTGGGCCTGCAAAACATTCAAATTGATGAACACGCTACAGTCACCGCCGTGAAGCCAGGTACCAAGCAAGGCGGACCGCGCATTGGCTTCATCACCCATATTGATACCGTGGACGTCGGCCTCAGCCCTGACATTCACCCGCAAACCCTGACTTTCACCGGCGATGATGTCTGTCTGAATAAAGAAAAAGATATCTGGCTGCGCCCGTCTGAGCGCCCGGAGATTTTGCCGTACAAAGGTCAGGAGATTATTTTTAGCGACGGCACCAGCGTGCTCGGCGCGGACAATAAAGCCGCCGTCACTGTGGTAATGACCCTGCTAGAAAACCTGCGCGACGACCAGCAGTATGGCGATATCGTTGTGGCCTTCGTGCCCGATGAGGAGATTGGCCTGCGCGGCGCGAAGGCGCTGGATCTGGCGCGTTTCGACGTGGATTTCGCCTACACCATCGACTGCTGCGAATTGGGCGAAGTGGTGTATGAGAACTTCAACGCGGCGGCGGTAGATATCAGCTTCACCGGCGTGACCGCCCACCCCATGTCCGCCAAAGGCGTACTGGTCAACCCGCTGCTAATGGCCCATGACTTCATCAGCCAGTTTGACCGCGCCGAAACGCCGGAAAACACCGAAGGCCGCGAAGGCTATGTCTGGTTCAACGGCATGAGCGCCACCCAGCAAGGCGCAGAGCTTAAAGCCTCTATTCGCGACTTCGACAGTGACAGCTTTGCAGCGCGCAAAGTCAAAATTCAGCAAGTGGCGAAAGAGATTCAGGCCAAGTACCCAACGGCCAAAGTCTCGGTGGAAATCAGCGATACCTACAGCAATATCAGCAGCGCCATTGGTGAAGACCGTCGGGCGATTGACCTGATTTTCGCGGGTTTACAGCAGATTGGCGTGGAGCCGAAGGTGATCCCAATGCGCGGCGGCACCGACGGCGCGGCGCTGTCGGCGAAAGGCTTGCTGACGCCAAACTACTTCACCGGCGCGCACAACTTCCACTCTAAGTATGAGTTCCTGCCCGTCAGCTCCTTCGTGAAGTCTTATGAACTGACCGTGCAGCTCTGTCTGCTGGCCGCCAAGGGCTAATGCAGTAACGTCCTCCCCTTCAGCCGGGGAGGACGCTTTTCTTACTTCTTTTTTCTTACTTCCAGCTCTTACTTTAAAGCACCTGACAAGAACTGCTGCAAACGCGCTGATTTCGGGCTGCCGAACACTTCTGCCGGATTGCCCTGCTCTTCAATCACACCCTGATGCAGGAAGATCACATGGCTGGAAACGTGACGAGCAAACTCCATCTCGTGCGTCACCACCACCATAGTTTTGCCCTCTTCCGCCAGCTTCTGCATGATGCGCAGGACTTCGCCCACCAACTCGGGGTCCAGCGCCGAGGTCGGCTCATCGAACAGCAATACTTCAGGTTCCATCGCCAGCGCGCGGGCGATAGACACGCGCTGCTGCTGGCCGCCCGAAAGGTTAACCGGGTATTTACCCTGAGCGCGGGCGTCGATACCCACTTTGTCGAGATACTTCACCGCGCGCTCGCGGGCTTCGGCTTTGCTCAGCCCCAGCACCTGAATCGGCGCTTCCATGACGTTTTCCAGCACCGTCATGTGGCTCCACAGATTGAAGTGCTGAAACACCATGGTCAGCTTGGTGCGCAGCAGTTGAAGCTGCTTCTTATCAAATACTTTCAGCTGGCCGTCGGTGTCGCGCACCATCCGGATATCCTGATTATTAACGCTGATCGAGCCTTCGCTCGGCTTCTCAAGGAAGTTAATGCAGCGCAGGAAAGTACTTTTACCGGAACCTGAAGATCCAATAATGCTGATGACGTCACCGGCGTTGGCGGAGAGCGACACGCCTTTCAAGACTTCATGTTCGCCGTAGCGTTTGTGCAGGTCGATAACCGCTAATTTGTTGTCTGGCATAGTGTTATATCCGCAAAATAATACTTATTAGTGAGCTTGAGGCTTAACGTGCGCCAGCCAGCGTCTTTCCGCCAAACGGAACAGACCAATCAATACGAAGGAGATGCACAGGTAAATCACCGCCGCGATGCCGAAGGCGTAAAACGGCTGATAGGTCGCCGAGTTAATGTCGCGGGCAATCTTCAAGACATCCGGGACAGTGGCGGTAAACGCCAGCGCCGTGGAGTGCAGCATCAGGATCACTTCGTTACTGTAAGCAGGCAGAGCCGTGCGCAGCGCCGAAGGCAAAATGATGCAGGTGTAGAGCTTGAAGCGTGAGAAGCCGTAAGCATTGGCAGCCTCAATCTCACCGTGCGGCACTGCGCGAATGGCACCGGCGAAAATCTCGGTGGTGTAGGCGCAGGTGTTGAGAGTCAGCGCTAAAATCGTACAGTTCAGGCCGCTACGGAAGAAGGCGTTGAGGAAGTCCGTCCCGCGCACGATCTCCAGACTGTACATGCCGGAGTAAAACACCAGCAGCTGCACATAGAGCGGCGTGCCGCGAAACACATAGGTGTAGAGCCAGATAGGCAGACGAATAAATTTATTCGACGACACGCGCCCGACGGCCATCGGCACCGCCAGCAGCCCGCCCATCACCACTGAGCTAATCAGCAGCCACAGCGTCACCGCCAGCCCGGTAAAACGGTAGCCATCGCTGTAGAGCAGCGACATGCCATATTGTTGCAGGATCTCAATCATAGGTCCGCCCTCTTCACACCCAGCGAATAGCGGCGTTCCAGCCAGAGCAGCACACCGTTAGAAACCGTGGTAAACACCAGATAAATCACCCCGGCAACGATGGCGAAATAGAAAGGTTGATAGGTGCCCTTGCCCGCCAGCACCGTGGCTTTCACCACGTCATTCAGGCCAAGCAGGGAAACCAGCGCGGTAGCCTTGAGGATAACCTGCCAGTTGTTGCCAATGCCCGGTAAGGCAAAGCGCATCATGGCGGGGAACAGGATCCGGCGAAAAATCTGCCCGCCGCTGAAGCCAAAGGCGGTGGCGGCTTCAATTTGCCCGCGCGGCACGGCCATAAAGGCCCCACGGAAGGTTTCGGTGAAGTAAGCGCCATAGATAAAGCCGAGCGTGATGATACCGGCGCTGAGCGGATCGATATCAATCTGCGCCATGCCCAGTGATTCCGTCAGGCTGTTGAGGACGATTTGTAACCCGTAGAAAATTAATAACATCAGAACCAAGTCCGGCACACCGCGGATGAGCGTGGTATAGCAGCCGAAGATCCCGGAAATCAGACGACTTTTTGAGAGCTTGCCACCGGCACCGATAAGGCCGATAACCACCGCCAGCAGAACTGAGGAGATCGCCAGCTCAAGCGTAACTAAAGTGCCCTGAATGATGACTTGGGAATACCCATATAGCATGCTTTTTTCCTGTCTTTGACCGACATCTGTCGCAGGTTATCGTTATGCTGACACTGTTACGCAGACAACTGTTATACAGACAACGTTGATACAGACCAAGAGTTCAATGTGACGACTAAATGCGGCCCACCGTGACGGCAGGCCGCGAGCGTCATCAGGCTAAGAGTTAGTCACCATAGACGTTGAAGTCGAAGTATTTCTTCGCCAGTTTGTCGTAAGTCCCGTCTTTACGCATTGAGTCAAAGGCTTTGTTCAACGCGGCTTTCAGTTCGCCATCGTCTTTACGCAGGCCCATACCGGTACCCACGCCAAAGAATTTGTCATCTTTCACTGATGGGCCAGCGAACACGTAATTTTTGCCCGGAGCCTGTTTCAGGAAGCCTTCGCTGCCCGCCACTTCGTCCTGGAATGCGGCGTCAAGACGGCCTGAAGCCAAGTCTGCATAGATCAGGTCTTGGTTCTGGTAAGCCACCACGTTCACGCCTTTTGGCTGCCACTCGGCGTTAGCATAGGCTTCCTGCGTTGAACCCTGTAGCACGCCGACGTTTTTGCCTTTCAGCGCGTCCAGAGTAGGAACCAGCTTGGTGCCTTTTGGCGCGATCAGACGCGCGTTAGCCGCGTAGAGTTTCTCGGTGAAGTCGATCTCCAGTTGGCGTTTTTCGGTAATCGACAGAGAAGAGATGATGGCGTCGATTTTCTTCGCTTTCAGCGACGGGATCAGCGCATCAAAATCGCTTTCTACGTAAGTACATTTGATTTGTGCGCGTTTACACATCTCATTGGCTAAATCGATGTCGAAGCCAACCAGTTTGCCGCTAGAGTCTTTGGATTCAAACGGGGCATAAGTCGGGTCTGTGCCGATCTTAATTGCTGTCGGAGCAGCTGCGAAAGCGCTACTTGCGCTGGCTAAAACCAAAACCAGAGGAAGAACTTTGAACAACTTTTTCATACATTACCCTCAGTCATTAATCGTCTGTTGTGGTTGGTCGTTTCTGTTGTGATTGAACGTCTTTTTATTATGTTTGCAGCTTATTTATCAGGCGGGGAATATGAATCCCCTGATTTTACTATGCAGTTTTCATGCCTATTGTGTCTCGGCTGGGTTAACCGGTCATTGCTCGCCCGATGCGATTAAAAATGCATCAAGATAGTTCTGCAAATCAGCAAGATGAATAAAGCACAGGAACAGATTGCAATAAAAATGCACCAAAATGAAACAGGCAATGTTTGATTTTGGTGCAATGTTATCAATTTGTGCAAAAGGTGGGCGTAAATGGTGAAGAACGACTAGCGACTGCCCTGCCATCGAACAAAAAGATCTTCCGGCAGCTCTATGTCAAATTGATCAATGACCCGATTCACGGTCTGATTGATGATGTCATCGACGCTGGTTGGGCGATGATAAAATGCGGGCACCGGCGGCATGATCACCGCGCCAAGCTCGGCGGCTTGGGTCATCAAGCGTAAATGCCCAAGGTGCAGCGGGGTTTCTCGCACGCAGAGCACCAGACGGCGGCTCTCTTTGAGCACCACGTCGGCGGCGCGGGTCAGCAGGCCGTCGGTATAGCCATTAACGATGCCAGACAGGGTTTTGATCGAACACGGCAGGATAACCATCCCCCCGGTGCGAAATGAGCCAGAAGAGATGCTGGCGGCAATATCACGGGAATCATGGACGACGTCGGCCAGTTGCTGCACGTCGCGCAGCGTCAAATCGGTTTCCAGCGTTAAAGTCTGGCGGGCGGCATTGCTCATCACCAGATGGGTTTCGATCTCCGGCACGCTTTGCAGCACCTGAAGAAGTCGAACACCAAAAATTGCGCCACTCGCGCCGGAAATGCCGACAATAAGTCGTTTCATGAGACTGCCTCTGAAAAGTTGCACTGAATTCAGCGCCAATACTGACATAAAAAAACGCACCCGCCCAAGATGAATTGGACGGGTGCGTGATAGCGGCGACAACTTGGCGTGGCTCAGTAAGCGCTTACCTTGGCGAAACTTAGCCTTCGTTGTGCATTTCCAGATTTTCAGCTTCCTGCTGGCCGCGTAACGCCTGGGCGTCGTCGTTGCGCAGGGCTTCGAGATATTCGAGGTAGTTCTGATCCACGTCTTTGGTAACGTAAACGCCGTCAAACACGGAACATTCGAACTGCTCGATATCCACGTTATCTTCTTTCACTGCCGCAATCAGGTCGCTCAGGTCCTGGAAGATTAACGCGTCGGCGCCAATCATCTGGTTGATTTCACTGACTTCGCGACCGTGAGCAATCAGCTCGTTGGCACTTGGCATGTCGATACCGTAAACGTTCGGGAAACGAATCTCAGGTGCCGCAGAGGCCAGATAAACGCGTTTCGCCCCGGCTTCGCGCGCCATCTCAACGATTTGCTGAGAAGTAGTACCACGCACGATGGAGTCATCCACCAGCAGCACGTTTTTATCGCGGAACTCAGCGCGGTTGGCGTTGAGCTTGCGGCGCACCGACTTACGGCGCTCCTGCTGGCCCGGCATGATAAAGGTACGGCCGACGTAACGGTTCTTCACAAAGCCCTGACGATAGGGCTTGTCGAGGATACGGGCGATTTCCAGCGCGATATCGCAAGAGGTTTCCGGGATAGGAATGACCACGTCGATATCCAAGTCTTCCCACTCACGAGCAATTTTCGCGCCCAGCTTCTCGCCCATGCGAACACGTGCGCTGTAAACGGAAATCTTGTCGATGAAGGAGTCCGGACGCGCGAAATAGACGTATTCGAACAGGCATGGGTTGTACTGAGGGTTTTCAGCACACAGGCGGGTGAACAGCTGGCCTTTCTCGGTGATGTACACCGCTTCGCCTGGCGCGACGTCGCGCAGGAACTCAAAACCTAAGGTGTCGAGCGCCACGCTCTCCGATGCCACCATGTACTCATTGCGGCCATCTTCCAGAGTGCGTTTACCGATAACCAGCGGGCGGATCCCGTGCGGGTCGCGGAACGCCAGCATGCCGTGACCGATGATCATCGCGACGCATGCATAAGCACCGCGGATTTTCAGGTTCATGGCGGATACGGCAGCGAACACGTTGTCAGCTTCCAGCGGGTAGTGCTGGAAACGGTCGAGTTCACTGGCCAGAATATTGAGCAGAATTTCAGAATCAGAAGTGGTGTTAACGTGGCGGCGTTGGCCTTCGAACAGGTTACTTCTCAATTCGTGAGCGTTGGTCAGGTTACCATTGTGGGCCAAAGTGATGCCGAACGGTGAGTTGACGTAGAAAGGTTGAGCTTCCGAAGCGCTAGAACTGCCAGCCGTAGGGTAGCGAACATGCCCAATACCCATGTTGCCCTGCAAGCGTTGCATATGGCGTGCTTCGAATACATCTCTCACCAGACCATTGGCTTTCCGTAAACGGAAGTTGTTATTAGCATCAATGGTGACGATGCCCGCAGCATCTTGCCCACGGTGTTGTAACACCGTTAACGCATCATAAATCGACTGGTTTACCGGCGCAAAACCGGCGATACCGACAATACCGCACATGTTGTCTTTTCCTCATCAGCGCTGCCAAAAACTAGAGATGTTTTGGCAAGAAACTCGACGTGCTCTGCAGGTAGTCAAAGAACCACCTGATGATATAACTGAACTGTGGGATCAACTGAGACTGTTTCCAGTCCTCACTTTGTGAAAAGCCGGTAAAGGTATCCAGGAAGAACAGCATCGCGGAAACAATCAGTACGCCACGCAGTGCGCCGAAACACACGCCTAGCACTCTGTCTGTGCCGGATAACCCGGTTCGCTCAACCAGTGAACCAATCACATAGTTGACAATTGCACCTACGATCAACGTCGCGATGAACAAGATGGCAATTGCGATCCCGTTTCGAACTAATTCATCTTCGAAACGTGTGAAATAGATGGCGAGATAGGGGTAATAATGGCTGGCAACGAAGAAGGCGCAAGCCCAGGTTACCAGTGATAAGGCCTCGCGAACAAAACCCCGGATCAGGCTAACTAAAGCAGAAAACCCAATTACCGCAATAATGACGTAATCAATCCAGACCATTAACGTATTCCAATGTATAGACCAGTAAAACCCGTCTCCTATCCATTTCGCGGCGAATTCTAACAGAAAAAGAAAACGTTTGCGTAGGGGAAATCTGCGGGTTAGGAAAATTATTAACAGCGATGAAAAAAACCTCAATCATCGCAGAAACCTATAAAATTCCGACCTCAGAATCTTATAGAAAAAGGGCACAAAACGCGTGCCCTTTCCGATTATTTCTTAAGATTTAAACCCAGTTATTGGCGCAACCACAGCGCCAACAATGCAGGTTTATTTGCCTGCGCTATAGGAGCGCACCTGCCCGCTTAACCCACTGATCTGGTTTAGCTGCGGCAGAGAAGCCTCGAGTTTTTGCTTCGAAGCATCTGGCCCGACGAAGACGCGCGTGATCTGCCCCTGCACCGGCGTGCTTGGCACAGTGTAAGCGCGGTAGCCCGACAGGCGCAGGTTAGCGACAATCTCGCTGGCCTTGGCGGCATTCTTCAACGCACCGAGCTGGACAATATAAGCCTGACCGCTTGGCGCTTTCTCTTCCGCCTGCGGCTTGCTTTCAGCTTTCGGCGCTTCCGCCGCTTTTGGCTGCTCAACCGCCTTCGGCTGCTCTACCGGTTTGGTTTCAACCGGTTTTGGTTTCGGCTTTTCGACCGGCTTTGGTTTCTCAACCGGTTTCGCTTCCACCATTGGCTTCGGCTCAATGGCCTTCGGCTTGGTTTGGGTCTGATGCGTCGGCTGCGTCACTTTCGGCTGCTCAGGGCGCTTGGTGACTGGCGTGACTACCGGCTCGTCCGGCTGGGCATCAGTGTCATCAGGCAGTTCCTGACCGCTATTAGCAGGCTGCGAGGCGATATTCCCCTGCCCCTTCACGGCTTCGCTCGCGCCTTCCGGCGGCTGGGCTGGCAGAGATTGCGTCACCGGCGGCGGCACGTCCCCCTGTTCCGGCGCGTCACCCGGCTTTGGTACCAGCGGAATGGACGCAAATTCATCTTCATAATGCTTTTTCTTGCCATCGAGCAGGCCGGGCAAAATGATCACGCCGAGCGCCACCAAAATAACCGTTCCGACCAGACGATTTTGAAACTTACTAGCCACTGGTTTTCCCCGCGTCTAAAGCAGCCATCACGTGCGCTACGGTATGAAATGATCCGCAGACAATCACAATATCCTGACTATCAGCATCCTGCATCGCCTGCTGCCAGGCGGAAACCACATCCGTGAACTGATACGCTTGCGTCAGATGCACAGAGAGTTCTTCTACACTGGCACCGCGCGGCCCTTCGAGCGGCGCGCAGTACCAAAAATCAATTTGTGGCGAGAGGCAAGCCAGGGTACCCGCAATATCTTTATCATGCAGCATACCGACTACCGCGCGCACTTTCCCGCCGTTGCGTGGCAATTCGGACAAACGCCCGGCCAGATAAGCCGCGGCGTGTGGGTTATGGGCGACATCCAAAATCAGACGCGGCGACTCGCTCACTGTCTGAAAGCGCCCCGGCAACTGCGCCTGCTGCAAACCACGGCGAATCGCCTCTTCGGCAATCTCTAACGCACTAAAATGCAAAGCCGCCAGCGCCGTTGCGGCATTGGCGAGCGGAACATTAGGAATTGGCAAATTCGCCAGCGTCTTGCCCTCTGTGGCCTGCCAGCTCCAGCTATCACCTTGCACGGCGTAACGCCAGTTCTCACCCACGCGATACAGCTGGGAACCCTTCTCTGCGGCCACGTCAGCAATGGACTGCGGCATATCCGGCTCGCCAACCACGGCGGGGGTTTGACCACGGAACACGCCGGCTTTTTCACGGCCAATACTTTCGCGGTCTGACCCTAACCAGTCAGTGTGGTCCAACGCAATACTGGTTACGACAGCCACATTGGCATCCACGATATTGGTGGCGTCAAGACGGCCGCCAAGACCCACTTCGAGAATAACCACGTCCAGTTTGGCATTCTTAAACAGCTGCAAAGCAGAGACGGTGCCGTACTCGAAATAGGTCAGAGAAATATCACCTCGACCGGCTTCAAGCGTAGCAAAAGATTGGCAATGTGCTTGTTCTGGCAGCTCTTCGCCCTGAATTCTGACCCGCTCGGTGTAGCGAACCAAATGAGGAGAGCTGTAGACCCCAACGCGCAACCCCGCAGCCATTAAGATAGCTTCCAGCGTGCGGCAGGTGGTGCCCTTGCCATTGGTGCCAGCGACGGTGATGACAAAAGGCGCGGGTTGCAGCAAGTCGAGCTTGGCGGCAACCGCTTTGACACGCTTGAGACCCAGCTCTATCGCTTGAGAATGGAGGTTTTCGAGATAATAAAGCCACGCGGCCAAAGGCGACGTGGCTTGGGGAATAGGTAGATTCTGCATGAGTCTCGTTCAGCCAATGTTAGGTCCACTTCGACACTATACCCAAAGTCATTGAAGTTGCAGCAAGACTACAAACCAGATGAAACACGGCCCCTTGACCAAAGCGTGCGAGAGCTCCCGCACGCTCGAGATGACTGACCGGTTTCATCTCAGACTAATCAGGCATCCTGATGGTTGTCAGCCGCGTTGCCGCTGACTGCCGCCTGAACCACGTCCACTTTAGGCTCAGGTTGACCGGTTAATTTGGCCAGCACGCTGCCCAATTTAGGTCGCAGATCAGGACGGCGAACGATCATGTCGATAGCGCCCTTCTCAATCAGGAACTCACTGCGCTGGAAGCCCGGCGGCAGTTTTTCACGAACGGTTTGTTCGATAACGCGTGGGCCAGCAAAGCCGATCAGCGCTTTTGGCTCAGCCACGTTGATATCACCCAGCATTGCCAGACTCGCCGACACGCCACCCATGGTTGGGTCAGTCATTACAGAAATGTACGGCAGGCCGCGTTCCTGTAATTTTGCCAGAGCAGCACTGGTTTTCGCCATCTGCATCAGGGACATCAGCGCTTCTTGCATACGCGCACCGCCACTGGCTGAGAAACAGACCAGCGGGCAATTATCTTCCAACGCCTGCTCTACCGCACGAACGAAACGTGCGCCAACAACAGAAGCCATTGAACCGCCCATGAAGGCAAATTCAAAAGCAGCAACGACGATTGGCATGCCGTACAGGGTGCCTTTCATGACAACCATGGCATCTTTTTCGTCAGTTT
This sequence comes from Ewingella sp. CoE-038-23, assembly GCF_040419245.1. Classification (NCBI taxonomy): domain Bacteria; kingdom Pseudomonadati; phylum Pseudomonadota; class Gammaproteobacteria; order Enterobacterales; family Yersiniaceae; genus Ewingella; species Ewingella docleensis. The sequence goes on from NZ_JAZHOH010000001.1 coordinate 3,014,820, forward strand.
CTTTCTGCGCTGCAACCAGACGGTCTTTATATTTTTTGGAATCTTTAAACTTCAGAACATCTTTAGGCTCAAGCTCGCTGCCTAATTCAACCTCGCTGCCTTCATCCATAAAGGTGAAGAGGCGCATACGCGCAGACATGCGCATGTGATGGTCGCACTTTGGGCAAACCATGAGATTGCGTTCCAACTCGGCGCGGTAAAGTACCTGACCGCAGCTGTCACACTTAGTCCAGACACCCTCAGGAATGCTTGCCTTACGGGTTTGCGAGACGTTGCTCTTATTAAGAATTCGTTCAATCCAGCTCATCGATAACCTTTCTGTTTGAACCCGGCCGAAGCCAGTCCGCTGTTCATGCTGTAACAAGTCCCCTGAAACCTACCCAAAATCACCCGCCAGCACTGATGCCCAGTGGCATTCACCATGCAAAACGGAAGGGTTGTTCGCAGGAACAGACCATAAATGTCGCTCATTAAACCATAACGGCCCGACGCTGTGGATAAAAAACTGGTCGAACCCTCTGGTTTAATCTCTTTATATTTCCCAGCTTTGCTGCCTTAAGGCTAGCCTTGCTGACGCTTTTCCTTGGCTGCCGCACGTTTGTGCCGCCAAATTTCGATCACGCCCGGCAAAATCGAAAGCACAATGATCGCCACGATCAATAATTTCAGATTTTCCTGAACCACCGGCACGTTGCCGAAAAGGTAGCCAGCATAGGTAAATAACAGCACCCAAACTAGCGCACCAATCACGTTATAGGCCGCAAAGTGGCGATACGACATGCGCCCCATACCCGCAACGAAGGGTGCAAAAGTTCGTACGATTGGGACAAAGCGCGCAAGAATAATCGTTTTGCCGCCATGTTTCTCGTAAAACTTGTGTGTTTGATCCAAATAACTGCGACGGAAAATCTTCGAATTCGGGTTGCTGAACAAACGTTCACCAAACAGGCGGCCAATCGTATAGTTAATCGCATCACCCAGAATCGCCGCCACCACCATCAGGAACACCATCAGATGGACATTCAGATCATTGCCCGGCAAGGCCGCCAGCGCGCCAGCCACGAACAGTAAAGAATCGCCCGGCAGGAACGGCGTGACCACCAGCCCCGTCTCACAGAATAAGATCAGGAACAGGATACCGTAGACCCAAACACCATACTGAGCAACCAGCTCGGCCAAGTGCACATCGATATGTAAAATGAAATCAATAACAAGGTGGATGAAATCCATTTGATTTATCGCCTTTTTTAAGCGCCCGATGCGCAATGTTAATCAATAGAAAACCGTCTTCAGTCTTCTAAGAACAGCGGCCCCATATTCATTTTGGGTAAGCCAAACTTCTCCGGGTAATCCACTGAGACTAAGTACAACCCCTCAGCACGCGCGGTGGCAGCCGCCAAATTGCGGTCTTTGGCTGCTAACAGCTCGCCCATCCAGCTTTCCGGCTGGATCCCGGCACCGATATCAATCAAGCTGCCGACGATATTGCGCACCATGTGGTGAACAAAGGCGTTGGCTTTGACATCCACCACCACATAGTTACCGTGGCGCGCGACGTTCAGGTGCATCATGTAACGCCACGGCGTGCGCGACTGACACTGGGAGGCGCGAAACGACGTGAAGTCATTCTCACCCAACAGTGCCTGACCGGCACGCTGCATTTTGTCGACGTCCAGCGGCATATGCACATGGGTGATTCCACTGTGCAGAATGGCCGAACGGTAGCGATGATTATAGATAACGTAACGATAACGGCGCGCGGTGGCGCTAAAGCGCGCGTGGAAATCCTCCGGCACCTCGTGCATCCAGCGCACGGCGATGTTTTTCGGCAAATGGGTATTCACCCCCATGGTCCACGCCGCCTCTTTACGCATTACCGGCGTCTCGAAATGCACCACTTGCCCGGTGGCGCTGACGCCCGCGTCAGTACGCCCCGCGCAAAACACCACAATCGGCGCATCCGCCACGCGGCTCAAGGCCTTTTCCAGACAGGCCTGAACGCTGGCCGCCTCTTGCTGGCGCTGCCAGCCATAATAGGCGCTACCGTCGTACTCAATTCCTAATGCAATGCGTCCGGCAACGGGCGCAGCAGGCAATTCAGACATTAATACCAATACTCCCCAATCAGCTTCTCGGCAGTTTCTACCGCCATCAGCGCGCCGCCGAAGCGCACGTTGTCAGCCACAGACCAGAACTGCACCACTTCAGGAATACCGTAATCATTGCGCAGACAGCCGATGCTCAGGTTGGCGTTGCCCGAGGCGTCGCTGACCTGTGTCGGGAAATCATCTTCTTCGCTCAGATTAATATCATCAATGCGTTCAAGCTCGGTGCGGGCTTCTTCGGCAGACAGCGGGCGCAAGCCTTCCATATGCACCACCTGCGCGTGGCCGTAAAACACCGGCGACTGCACGCAGCTGACAGAAATCGGTAAGCCGTCGTTTTGCAACACTTTGCGCACTTGGTCAACCAGACGGCGCTCTTCGCGCACGCTGCCCTCTTCGTCATTCAACAGCGGCAACAGGTTGAAAGCCAACTGCTTGCTGAAAATGCCCTCTTCGGCAGGAATGCCGTTGAGCAGGCGCGCGCTCTGCCCGGCCAAATCGTCCACCGCCGCTTTGCCCAAGGCAGAAACCGAGAGCAGAGAAGTCACGTGCAGACGCGCCAAACCAGCCTGATCGGTTAAAGGCTTGATGGCGGTTAACAGCTGGCTGGTCAGGCTATCGGCGACCGCCACGATGTTGCGGTTGCGATAGTGCGCCAGCGCGTCAGGGTTAACCCCCGGCACCACCAGCGGAATGTCGTGTTCCATAGCAAACAGGCCGCTGCTGTCGATAACCAGACAGCCCTGATTGGCGGCTTCTTCGGCAAACTGCGCAGAAGCTTCGTGACCGGCTACAAAGAAAGCCAGTTGCACCTGCGACCAGTCGAACTCGGCGACGTTTTGCACGCGCAGGCTTTTGCCATTGAAGCGCACGGTTTGACCCGCGCTGCGTTCGCTGGCTAACGGAAAGAGTTCACCAACCGGGAACTGGCGATCGGCCAGCAGCTCCAGTAACGCATCACCGACTGCGCCCGTGGCGCCAAGCAGCGCAATATTCCAGCCATCAGACATGTTGGTCTTCTCCAAAAAATGAATCGTACAGAAATACAAAGGGGCGGTAGTTCACCGCCCTCAAGTCGAAAATTGCGCCGGGCCTTAGCCCTGAACGGCAGTAAAACCGAGTTTATTGAGCAACTCGACGGTCGCCGGATTATCGCAAATTACTTTCAGCGATGACCACTCGCGGCGCTCTTCATAGAATTTGCGCAGTTTGTCGAACTCCCCGGCTTTGCCCGCCACGCGGCGTAACGGCGCGTCATCGCGGCGCACATCATACACTAAGTGAATAAGTCGCAGCAGTCTGGCTTCGTTCAGTTCCCCTGAGAATGAGACAACCGGGAACTCTGGCGCAGGCAGCAGCTCTTCCAACGGTACTTTTTGCGGCTGGCCGATAAACTGGCTGAATGCTTCGAACACCTGAGTGGTGCCGCGCGCCTTGCCTTCAAGGCTGTATCCGGCAATGTGCGCCGTGCCAATCGCCACTTTATCCAGCAATGCCAGAGAAAGATCCGGCTCCGGCTCCCATACGTCCAGCACGGCGGTGAGTTTTTTCGCGCCGTTGAGCGCGTCGAGCAGCGCGGCGTTATCTACCACTTCGCCACGACAGGCGTTAATCAAAATACGGTCAGCAGGCAGGCGTGCCAACAGGTCGGCGTCCACCAGATGGTGCGTGCTATAAGGCCCGGACATGTTCAACGGCGTGTGAAAGGTCAAGATATCGGCTTCTGCTACCAGTTGGTCCAGCGAAGAGAAAGTCTCTTCGTCACCTCGATCGGCGCGCGGCGGGTCGCACAGCAGAGTGCGGATGCCCAAGGCACGCAGGCGCGCATTCAGACGCGATCCCACATTGCCTACCCCAACAATGCCGACCGTTTTGTCGCGCAGCTGGAAGCCATCGCGCTGGGCCAAAATCAGCAGCGAGGAGAACACATATTCCACTACCGCAATGGCGTTACAGCCCGGCGCGGCGGAGAAACCAATCCCCTGCTGTTGCAGCCAGGCGTCATCCACGTGGTCAGTCCCCGCCGTCGCGGTACCCACGAATTTCACCGGCTTTCCTGCCAGCAGTGCCTCATTCACCTTGGTCACCGAGCGCACCATCAGGGCATCGGCGTCATTGAGTGCATCTTGCGGAATCGGCCGGCCCGGAACGGCCTGCACATTGCCCAGTCGGCTAAATAGCTCGACGGCATAAGGCATATTTTCATCAACCAGGATTTTCACGTGTGTCTCCGGCAGGCAGTGCCATTGAAAAAACAGACTATAAAGAGGAGGAAGATTTTGCCACGAACTGCGGCAGATCCCAATGCCAGCTTGTCACGGCTTACCGTTCATTACGAAAACGTTGAGGCGTGGTCCCAGATATTTGCTGGAACATGGCAATAAACGCTGATGATGAACTGTAGCCAACTTCCAGCGCCACGTCTTGCACCGTTTTGCCCTGCTCGAGCAGAGAAATCGAATGGAGGAAGCGCAGACGCTGACGCCATTCGGCAAAGCCCATGCCCAAATCCTGTTGGCAGCGGCGTGAAAGCGTGCGTTCGGTGGTGTAAACCCGCGCCGCCCACTCCGCCAGCGAGGTGTTATCCGCCGGGTTCTTCTCCAGCGCGTTTAACACCTGCGACAACAGCTTATTGTCGGACGTGGGTAAATAGGTGTTTTGCCGCGGGGCCTGACAGATTTGGTCCAACAGCACCAATGCCATACGCATATCGCGATCGGTCTCTGGCTCTGAAAGATCACGCAGCGCGAAGTCGTTGGCGATGGCGTTAAAAATCGGTGTCAGAGTGAGCAGGCAGGGCTTTTCAGGCAGGCCGTCATCCCACTCGGGCGCGATGTCGATGGCGCAAAAACGGGTCGTCCGGCGGTTATAGCTAGAGTGCTTCACTCCGGCGGGTATCCAGATAGCAAACTCGCGCGGCGCAAGGTAGCGCTCACCTTCAACCTTCATCGCCATCACGCCTGATTTGATGGTAATAATCTGGCTCCACGGGTGCGAATGGCAAACATATTCCGAGTTAGCCAGAATGGTTTCTCCGCGAAAGAGCAGCGTATTGGGGATCTGTTCAGGAAGCGGAGGATAAAAACGAGGCTGTGGCATAAAACCCCTTGTCAATTGTGGTCATCACAAATTCGGGATCAAGTTGTCCGAATTACGCAAAGCGTTGTCTGGTTATCGTTATATATAACAAACACGACAAACGTACACTAGCGCAACGATTTAACTACGGACGTATTTTTTCATGAATGCTCTCTTCCCATTACTGGCGGTGTTGATCTGGTCGATTAACGCCGTGGTCAGCAAGGCCTCTGCGACCGCCATCGATCCTGCGGCGATCTCCTTCTACCGCTGGTTTCTAGCGCTTATCACGCTCACACCCTTTGTCTTGCCGGGTGTAGTGCGCAATTTCAAAGAGATTAAGCAGTATTGGTGGAAATTGCTGATCCTCGGCCTGCTGGGAATGGTGCTTTTCCAAAGCCTGGCCTATTACGCCGCCCACACCGTGAGCGCGCTGTATATCGGCATCATCACCTCCTTTATTCCGTTGCTGACGGTGCTGATCAGCCTGTTTGTGTTGAGCGTGGTGCCAACCGTGGGTCTGGCGCTGGGCGGCGTGCTCTCTTTGATCGGCCTGGTGTGGCTGGTCAGCGCGGGCAACCCGGGCCAGCTGCTAGAGCACGGCATTGGTAGCGGCGAAATCATGATGTTTGTCGCCTCAATCTCCTACGCCCTGTATGGCGTGTTGACCAAACGCTGGGCGATCCCGCTGCCTAATTGGCAATCGCTTTACATGCAGATCTTGTTTGGGGTGCTGCTCCTGCTGCCAAATTTCCTGATGACGGAAAATGTGCAGCTAAACGCTCATAACATTCCCTTGGTGGCCTTTGCAGGCATTGCGGCGTCAATCATTGCGCCTTTCCTCTGGATTCAGGGGGTTATTCGACTGGGTGCAAACAAAACCTCTATTTTCATGAATTTGGCCCCCATCTTCACCGCCGTGATTGCCGTGATTTTCCTGCGCGAGCAGTTGCACAGTTACCACTTGATTGGGGGTGGTATCACCCTGCTCGGGGTAATTCTGGCCCAACGCCTGCGCCGTCCGCTCTTTGGCACTAAGCCAGAAGTGAAGGAAGATAAACCCGCCGTTTAATGATGTTATCGCCGCCTGTAACTCCACAGGCGGCATTATTTATCCTGCCTTTTATCGCTTTCGCGCCCCACTCGTCGTTTTCTGCAAAAAATAAGCGTAAGAATATTATTTCCATACCCATTCACAGTGTTGATTGATTTCGTTTGCAGGTATGATGTTGCGCTTGCGCGCTTTGCGCCGTTTTAACTCGCAGCGAAGGACTGGTGATATGCAACCTTTAAGTGGCCCGGGCGCGCCAATTGGCGACAACAGGATGCAACCGAATAACTCAGTTCCCGCGGGCTCTGGTGATAATCAGCAGCTTACCCCTGCGCAGCGCACTACCCTCGAAAAACTCATCGTCAAATTGATGGCGCTGACCCCCATGAAGTCCGCCGAAATTTGGGCTGGCTTACGCCACGAGCTGTCTCTCCCTCATGATGCTGAACTGACCGCCGCAATCTACCCGCGCGCGGAAGGCATCCTGCAAGGCAAATTGACGCAGGCACAGGACAGCCACGCCACGCGCCAGCTGTTCCAGCAGCTCACCGAATTATTGCCACAGGGCAATAACCGTCAGGCGGTGAGCGACTTCATTCGCCAAAATTTCGGCCATACCGTGCTCAGCCAGCTGAGCCACGAGCAGCTACAGCAGGTGTTTTTGCTGGTCCAAACTGGCGAAATGACCATTCCGAAACCGCAGCAAACGCCGATCACCGATCGCGCCCTGCTGCCTGCCGAACATAACAGTTTGCAGCAGCTGGTGACGCGTCTCAGCGCCGCCACGGGCGAAGCACCGGCCAAACTGTGGCAGCAACTGTTTAACTTAGTCGGCGTAAAAGTGGGCGAACCTATCCCGGCGCGCCATTTTCAGCTGTTAAGCCAGTTTATGCAGGTCAAAGCGGCGCTGAGCCAACCGACAGCGCCGCCGACGCTAACCACCTTGCTCAGCGTGTTGAAACAGCCAGCGACGCTGCAAGAAGTCCAGCAGCTGACGGAATATGTCGAAAGCCGGTTCAACGCCACGCCCAACACGCCGCTGAACGTCGCGCAGCTTAACGATCTGGTCGGCGTGCTGTTCAGCCAGCGCGTTGAACGCTCACCGCGACCGGAGAAAGTGGATGATAACTTTACGGTGGTGACCCGTACCGAGCCTCAGCCAATCATCAATCCGTTCGTCGCCATGCTGCCGCAGTCGATGCAATCCATGGGCGGCAAGCCGCTGGCTTTCATCGCCTTTGTGGTGGTGGTTATTCTGCTCTGGCTGCTGTTTTAAGCCGCACATTTACTAGCAACCGCACTCTTCCACGCTAAAATCGGCAGGATACTCGCCGCACTCAGCACCGGTCGCCAACGGATGGCGATCGCGAGTCCAGAAATCTAAGCCCCCTATCAACTCTTTGACGCGAAAACCCAGTTTCGCCAGCTTATAGGCCCCATTGGTCGAGCCGTTGCAGCCAATGCCATCGCAATAAGTTACATACACTTGCTCTCTATTAAGATGCCGCGTTGACTCTTCGGTCATCAAACGATGCGGAAAGCTGATTGCGCCCGGAATATGTCCGCGCTGATAGTGCGACTCAGCACGAGTATCCACCACCACAATGCCTGAAATACGGTTTTTCAAATCTTCGGCGACATCAGCGGCATCGGTGTAAAAACTCAATTTATTGAAGAGATAGGCTTCGCTCACCGCCTGAGCCGGTGGCGCAAACTGTAATACGGCTGACGTCTGGCTTTGCTGTTTTTGACTCATTTTGCCTCTCTCTTTCAATCAGGTAATAGGAACGCAGCGCATAAGGCGCAGCATGACAACGGTTGTATCATCCGCTATTTTGGTCTTATTCATAATGCCAATTCCCCAATATCTATAAGACCCATATGCGCACTTACACTGGCTCCTCGACCTTACTTACCCTGTTTGAGAATAGCCTCGAACCAGGACTCAATTTACGCGAGAGGCTTTGCGCTACGCTGCGTAAGGCGATTAACAGTGGCGCTTTAAGCAATGGACAGCGACTGCCTTCTTCACGCCAACTCGCCGCCGACTTGCGTATTTCGCGCATCACGGTTGAGGCCGCCTACGCGCAAATCGAAGCCGAGGGCTATTTGCGCCGCGAGATAGGCAAAGGCACCTTTGTCAGTATCGCCATGCCGCCGGAAACGACCTTTAAAAAGAGCCACAGACTGACACCAAGGCTGGCGACTCTTTCAGCTCGCGGCCAGCAAATTGTCGCGACCGGCGGCTGCCAAGACCCTCAGTCACCTCTGCCCTTCGCCGCGGGTAGCCCGGACTTACGCGTCTTCCCGCTGAAAATTTGGCAGCAGTTGATCAACAAGCATCTACGCATCGGGGGCACAACGCTGCTCGGCTATGGCGATCCGCAGGGTTTTGCTCCCCTGCGCGAAGCCATTTGTGCTTACCTCCAGCAATCTCGCGGCGTGCAGTGCAGCCCGCAGCAAATCATGATCACCACCAGCTCGCAGCAGGCTTTGCAGCTCTTGGCAACTCTGCTGCTCGATCGGGGTGATAGCGTCTGGCTAGAACAGCCGGGCTATCTCGGCGCAAGAAATGCCTTTACCAGCGCGGGCGGCAAGATATACCCGGTGGGAGTGGATGAAGAAGGCATGAACCCAGTCGGCCAAACCGTTCAGCCTAAAGTTATCTATCTCACGCCTTCCCACCACTACCCTTCCGGCGTTAGTCTTAGCCTGCCACGCCGACTGGCGCTACTGGGGCTGGCGCGGAAATATCAGTCGTGGATCATCGAGGATGATTACGACAGCGAGCTACATTATGATGGCCGCCCTTTGCCCGCCATGCAGGGGCTGGATAAACACCTGCAGGTGATTTATCTTGGCACCTTTTCCAAAGTGCTCTTTCCTTCCTTACGTCTGGCCTACGCTGTGCTGCCCGAGACGCTGGTCGAGCCTATGACCACGCTGCGCACGGTATATGACGGCCATTCGTCTCAGTTGATGCAGGCGGTGACGGCTGATTTTATTCAGTCTGGCCATTTCGCCGCGCACTTGCGTTTTTCACGCCAGCTTTACCATAGCCGCCGCAATCATTTGCTGGAGGAGATCCAGCAAAAGCTCGCAAACTGGCTGATTCCGCAACCCGCCGCCGGAGGCTTACAGCTGGCGGCTCGCCTGCCCGCTGGCTCCGAAAAGAGGCTGACTCAGCTGGCCTTGCAACAGGGTGTCGTCACGCCACGCCTTTCGCCGCTGTGGCTGCCCGAAGCTGGCGCGCAGGAGCAAATACCTGATGGCTGGCTGCTCGGCTTCTCGGCATTAACGCCGGGAGAGATAACCTCAGCGGTTAATCGATTAGCCAAGCTGCCCTTAGATCCAAGCCAGTAATAGCCAGCCGCTCAGGCCACTTAAAATAAGGAATGGGAAGGAGAAATAGTGGAACTTGAGCCAGATCTTGCGATCGTTGGCCATGCGCAGGGCAATGAGGTTAGCCAGTGAACCAATCGCAAGGCCGAAACCGCCAGCGTTAACGGCGTAAGCCAGCAAGGCGTTAGGTGGCACGTAGTTAATCATCAAAATGGTGGCTGGTACGTTGCTAATGACCTGCGACAGCCCGATACCAAGGGCGTAAACGCCCGCCGGGCTTAGGTGTGCAATCTGGTTCACCGCGTCACGCACGGCGTCTAAACCGACAATCAACCGCACGTCGATAAACATGGCGATAAACACCAGAATCAACGGCCAGTCGATGCGCAACAGCACCTGCCGCGCCAGCAAAAGAAAGCACAGCAGCACGGCAATCAGGCCATATAGCGCCACACCGAAATCCACACAGCCAATGAACACCACATACATCACCAGACAGCTAAAAAGCAGTTTTTTCTTGTATGGATAGCCCTGATTATTCTCCAGCCTTTTCAGTTTTATCGCGGGGAAACTCAGCCAAGTCACTATCAATAATGCCGCAAAACTGACGAATGCCAGCGGGCTCATTTGGGCTATAAACCCCAAAAATGACAGGCCGGATTTGTTCCACAACAAGATATTTTGCGGATTACCGATAGGCGTAAGTAAGGAGCCCGCGTTCACCGCCAACGCCTCAAAGATGATCAGTCGCGTGACGGGCAGCGTAGAGAGCTTTTTTAGGGTGATCGTGAGTGGAATGACGATAAACAGCGCCACGTCATTGGTCATAAAGGTAGAAAGCAGCGCGGCGGCACAAACCAAAAACAGCGCCAAATAGCGCTCATTGTTGATGCTGTTGATCATCTTACGGCCAACAAAATCAAAGTAGCCGCTCACCTCAACGCCCTTGGTCAGCATCAGCAACCCAATCAGCGTGACGATAGTTGACCAATCTACAAATTGTGCAAATTGGTGGATTTTCTCCGGCTGGAAAAGAGTCAGTACCACACCCAGTAGCAATAAGACGTGCAAAAAACGGTCACGTAAGAAGGGCTTGAGTAATGTTGTGAAGAAAGTTGCCAGCATAGTTTTCCGCAATGAGTGACCCTGTCAATTGCGCTGACGTTACCCGAAGACGTTGCGGCCCGCTACTGCAAAAATGAGTTTTCCAGCAAACCTCGTAATAAAAAACGAGGCCGCTGAGGGCCTCGTCAATAATTTGCGAGAAGGCTCGCAATCCCTTATTTCCGCTCGCTTTTCAGCTTGTTATTTGCACGCTGCGAGCTAAAGTCGGCGCTCATTAATTCACCGCAACAGCTTGGAGCCGGTTTCTATGTCGCAGCCAACGGAGCACATCAATCAGCAAGAAGATAAGCAGGCTTACCCCCATCACTGGCAGGCTGATGGAGAGAGCCAGTGCTATCAGCCCAATTGGCCATTGCAGGCTGGCAGGAAGTTGGCGCCACGTTTGAATCAGGGTTACCACCGGATGCGGGCCGCTGTTCATCGCCGGACGGCGCAGCCACCACATGCGGTAGCCCCAGCCAATCATCACGCACAGCCCAATGCCGAACAGCACCAGAATAGCCTGATTCCAGAAGCCAAACAGAATACCCATATGGGCATCAACGCCCCAGCGAGTGAGCTTCGCCAGCAGCGGGAAATGGGCAAACTCGGTATGGTCAATAATCGCCATTGTCTGAGGGTTAACCGATACGGCATCAACCTGCGTCGGCCAGCTTCGGTCCACTTCCGTCACCGTCCAGGCCTTATCCGCCGTATAAGCCGGGCGAATTTCTATTTTGTTAGCCGTGATCCCTGCATGACGCGCGGCGGCGATGACCTGATCGAAAGTGATCGGCAAAACATTAACCGGCTCAACTTTTGCTGGCATGTGATGAGCTGCCATATCGGGCATGTCAGGCATATCTGCCATGCTCATATCACTCATCTGGTGCTCGGCATGTTCACCCGCAGGAGCCGATTTTTCGCCTGCCAGAGTGGTCGCGACCGAAGGGGTCATCCAGCCCATATGTTCACGCAGGATGCTGATATTGCTCCCGGCCCACTGTGACCATGTCAGGCCGGTTACCGACAGAAACAGCATGCCGACCAACAGCGTGATGCCAAGCCAGGTATGCCAGCGGCGGCTAATGTGCTGCTTGGCAGCCGTGCCGGTAAGCTTACGGTTGCCACGGGTTTTCTGCCGGCTGGTTGCCCATAGAAGAATGCCGCCCAGTGCCGCAACCCACAGCCATGAAGCGGCGAGTTCGCTGTAATTACGGCCAATATCGCCTAGCAGCAGCTCGCGGTGAAGCTCATCGAGCCAGGTGCGTAAAGGCAGGATGCCGCTGGTGCCATAGACGGTCTCTTCGCCTTTAATATCCAGCGTCACGGGGTCAACAAATATTGCCTTGGTTTTGGACGCGCCGAGGCTTGGGTCGGACAGCATGACCCGCGTGGTTTCCCCCAGCGCAGGGGCTGGACGAATCGCAGCGATCTTCGCCTGATCGCCAGCAATGGCCAGCGCAGCTTCAATTTGCCGAGAGATCGGCTGCACGTCGCCTTTCGCGGAAGTAAAAAGCTCGTTGGCGTACAAGTGGTTTTCAAGCTGAGGGGTAAGTACATACAGCGTGCCGGTCAACGCGGCGACAAAGATAAAAGGCCCGACGAACAGACCGATATAGAAATGGATACGCTTGAGTAACGCAATGGACGCGGCTTTGGCCGTCATTTTGGTCGAGCTTGCAGGATGGCTCATCAAGAATGTTTCCTGAGTGTTCAAATAGCAGGTGCAGAACAGCAAAGCCAGGTCGGCACTGTTCAGACGATGTTTAATAGATGAAACAAAAAGCTATTTAAAAGCAGGAGGGGCGCGAGGCTGAGAGTCAGGGTAGAAAGCAGTGGGAACAGGACGAACGGCTGCGAGGCGCGGCGGTGCGCGGCTGGAGGTGTTAGACACCCACAGCATCGGCAGCGCTAACATATGCAACAGCGGCAGGTGGACCAAAAGTACGCAGTAACCACAGGCTGCGTCACTCATGTCGCCGGGCATCATCACTCCCAGCCCCATATCGTGCATGGGCATAGAGTTTTGATGAGCCGCAGTATCAGCCTGTTCAGCCATCTCGCCATGCGACATCGGTATGTCGGACTCTGACATCTCTGACATATCCATCGATGCCATAGGCATTTCTGCCATCGACATCTCTGTCATCGCCATGCCAGGCATCATCGAATGCGACATGCCAGCAGCCACCAGTGATTTTGACACCACCGGCGCGATAAATAACATCAGGATGGCCAGAATCCCAAGCCAGGCAGGAAAAAGAGTGTGCCTGTGCTTTATCTGGCTAAGTGAGAGCATTGCATCTTAGTTATAAAAGTATCTATTGAGTGAAAAGAAAGCGGCGGAATTGTACCTGAATAGTTAAGTCGTTTGTAGCTGTTGAGGCATTGGGGAGTGTGACGGCGAGCATAAAAAAACCCGCACGATGGCGGGTTTTTCAAAGAGAACGACGAGATTACTTGTCGTTTTTCAGCTTACGCATAACCAGCGTGGCGTTAGTACCGCCGAAGCCGAAGCTGTTAGACATCACGGTAGTCAGCTCGCGCTGAGTTGGCTTAGTGATGATGTCCATACCTTCAGCCTGCTCATCGAGGTTTTCGATGTTGATGCTTGGCGCGATGAAGTTATTTTCAGCCATCAGCAGGGTGTAGATTGCTTCCTGCACGCCCGCAGCACCCAGTGAGTGGCCGGTCATGGCTTTAGTAGAAGACAGAGCTGGTGTTGTAGCGCCGAACACTTCGCGGATTGCGCCGAGTTCTTTCACATCGCCTACTGGAGTAGAAGTACCGTGTACGTTGACGTAGTCAATCGGGGTGTCCACACCCTGCATTGCCATCTTCATACAGCGCACTGCGCCTTCGCCTGATGGAGCAACCATGTCTGCGCCGTCAGATGTTGCGCCGTAGCCCACGATTTCTGCATAGATGTGCGCGCCACGTGCCAGAGCGTGTTCCAGCTCTTCCACAACAACCATACCGCCGCCGCCAGCAATGACGAAACCGTCACGGGCTTTATCGTAAGTACGGGAAGCTTTATCTGGAGTGTCGTTGTAGCTGGTAGACAGTGCGCCCATAGCGTCGAACTCACAGGCCATTTCCCAGCACAGCTCTTCGCCGCCACCGGCGAAGACCACGTCTTGTTTACCGAGCTGAATCATCTCTACCGCGTTACCGATGCAGTGAGCAGAAGTCGCACAAGCAGAGCTGATGGAATAGTTAACGCCACGAATTTTGAAAGGAGTCGCGAGGCAAGCAGAAACGCCAGACGCCATCGCCTTAGTCACCATGTATGGACCTACGCCGCGCAGACCTTTAGCACGCATGCCGTCAGAACCCGCAACCTGGTTACGTGGTGAACCGCCGCCGGAACCTGCGATCAGGCCGGTACGTTCGTTAGAAACCATCTCAGGCGTCAGGCCAGAATCCTCGATAGCCTGCTGCATGGACAGATAAGCGTAGATAGAAGCATCACTCATGAAACGCACGACCTTACGATCGATAAGCCCTGCGGTGTCTAACTTAACATCACCCCAGACATGGCTACGCATTCCGGCATCTTTCAACTCTTGCGAGAAGGTGATCCCTGAGCGCCCTTCTTGCAGGGAGTTAAGTACTTCCTGCTTGTTGTTACCGATGCTCGAGATGATACCCAGGCCAGTAATGACTGCACGTTTCATTTAATACCTCTTGTACTATTAACTATTCGGGATTTCGTGACGCACTCTAGCGTACAGTTGTACGCCGAACAAGTCCGATCAGCAATTCCTTGTGTAAATCGCAGTAAATTTGCGCGAGGTCAAACTGGCCGTTAAACTTCGGCATCGCCTTGAACTGAGGGAGTTTCATGTGAGCCACACCCCAATCCAGCCCGCCGAATTAAGTTGGAACGAACAGGGTACACCTGTTTCCCGACATTTTGATGACGTCTATTTTTCCAACCAAAATGGCCTGCTGGAAACCCGCCACGTCTTTCTAAACGGTAATGGATTCCCACAACGCTTTGCCGAACATCCGCGCTCGGTCTGCGTTATTGCAGAAACCGGATTTGGCACCGGCCTGAACTTTCTCACTCTGTGGCAAGCCTTTGATGACTTTACCCAGCAGCAGCCCGAAGCTCGTCTAAAACGCCTGCATTTCATTAGCTTCGAGAAATTTCCACTGTCCGTAAATGACCTGACTGCCGCCTTAAACCAGTGGCCTGAACTTGCCGACTATGCCAGACAACTTGTTGCCCAATGGCCGCTGCCTTTTTCCGGCTGCCATCGCCTGCTGCTGGACGACGGGCGCATCACTCTCGACCTATGGTTCGGCGATGTTACTACCCTGCTTCCGGCTTGTGACAGCAGTATGAATCAACAGGTTGACGCCTGGTTTTTAGACGGTTTTGCCCCTTCTAAAAACCCCGATATGTGGACTCCCGAGCTGTTCGCCAATATGGCGCGGCTTTCACGCTCGCAAGGTACGCTGGCAACCTTTACCGTGGCCGGTTTTGTCCGTCGCGGTTTACTCGATGCAGGCTTTGACGTCGAGAAAGTGAAAGGGTTCGGTCAAAAGAAACATATGCTTAGCGGCGTGATGAATAATCCGCTAAATCTGCCACATTCGGCTCCGTGGTATCAGAGACCGGCGGCGGAAAACACCCAAAACATTGCCATAATCGGCGGTGGCGTCGCCAGTGCCGTGCTGGCACTGGCGCTGCTGCGGCGTGATTTTAACGTCACTCTTTATTGTGCCGATGACCAACCGGCTCAGGGAGCTTCGGGGAATCGTCAGGGCGCGGTTTACCCCTTACTTAATGGTAAAGGCGACGCGCTGGAGCGATTTTTCTCCCACGCATTCACCTTCGCCCGTCGCCAGTATCAGGCTTTAGCAGCAAGTGGCGTGGCCTTCGACCATCAGTGGTGCGGCGTAAGCCAGATTGGCTATGACGCCAAGAGTCAGGGGAAAATTGATAAGATCCTCGCAGGCGAACTGCCAGCCGAGCTAGCCACCGCCCTCACTCAGCAGCAGCTGACCGAAGCTTGCGGCTTAGCGTGTCATCACGGCGGGATCAGCTATGGGCTGGGGGGCTGGCTCTGCCCCGCTCAACTCACCACGGAGTTAATCCGACTGGCCGAGACGCGCGGGCTAAAGGCACATTTCAACCAGCCGGTCACGGCGTTACGACAGACCGAGGACAGCCTCTGGGCGCTGACCTTCGCCAATGGCGAAACCCTAGTGCATGACAGCCTGGTGCTGGCAAACGGGGCGAATATTACTGATTTCCAGCAAACCGAGAAGCTGCCGGTCTACGCCGTCGGCGGTCAGGTTTCACATATTCCCACCACGCCTGAGCTGCAAAAGCTTAAACAGGTGCTGTGCTATGACGGCTACCTCACCCCGGTTAACCCGGCGAATCAGCATCACTGTATCGGCGCGAGCTATCACCGCGCTGACAGGTCGACGGCTTATCGCGAAGACGATCAGCAGCAGAACCGCCAGCGGCTGATTGACTGCTTGCCGCAAGCCGGCTGGGCACGAGCAGTCGACGTGAGTAGCGGCGAGGCGCGAAACGGCGTGCGCTGTGCAACACGCGACCATCTCCCGATGGTGGGCGCAGTAGCCGATTATGACGCTATGCTGGAAACCTACAAGAAACTGGATATTGCCGTAAAACGCGGCCAGCCGGTGGCCGATGCGCCTTATCATCGCAACCTGTTCCTGCTTGGGGCGCTGGGTTCGCGTGGGCTAAGCTCGGCCCCGCTGGCGGCGGAAGTGCTGGCGGCGCAAATTTCAGGGGAGCCGATGCCGCTCGATAGCGAAACGCTGGCGGCGCTTAATCCACATCGCATGTGGGTAAGAAAGCTGCTGAAAGGCAAGCCGGTGGTGAGTGAAGAGAACTGACAGAATTGACAAAGGGCCTGGCGGCCCTTTGTTTTTACAAGGTATGACTGATTATTTGGCTTCTGGCAGAGACGCCTGATAGAGATTTTCCCACATGCCGAGCACCAGAACCTGATCGCGCGGGGAGAGCTCTCCGGCCTGAATAGCCTTATCCAGACTGTGTCGGACACGAATTTTCAATGCTTCGGCAGTGTGTTCGCCGTTTTCTTCCGCGTCGGCAACCGCCACGGTCAGATGGCCTCGCAGATAGCCACTGGCGAACAGCTCATCATCGCTGGCGCTTTCAACCATGTCGTCAATCAGCGTCAAAATACGCGCTTCAAATTCTGCGATCATCAATCATCCTCAATTATTCAATATTCAGAAATTCATTCTAGCGGTTGCAGCGCAGGGAAATCTGCCGCCGTCAAAGGTGCCGTATTGTAAAACGATTGTAACGCTTTTATAAAGCGCGCCGGTCTTTCTGGGACGCCTTGTTGCAAGATCCGCAGCACTTCTTCGCGGACCTTATTGTGGAAAGCCACGCGGTCCGGCTCACAATCGCCGCTCAGATTGTCACAACTGACGTTAAAGCGGAACCCGGCGGCGGCGCAAAATAGCCACTCATAGGACTGGGGCTTAATTTCCACCTTCTCGAATTCACTTTGCGTTTGCGCGTCACGGCCGTCCGGGCAGTACCAGTAACCAAAATCCACCAGCTTGCGGCGCTCGGCCCCCGCCACGCACCAGTGGGAGATTTCATGCAATCCGCTGGCGTAGTAGCCGTGAGCAAAAACGATGCGATTGAAATCTTCCTGTTCATCGGCGGGCAGGTAAATTGGCTCGTCATCACCTTTAATCAGCCGGGTGTTGAATTCCTCATAGAAGCAGGAATCAAAAATCTGGATTAATTGATGATAATTATGGGTTTCTGTTGAATCGGACATAGTTGCTGCGAAACTCTATCAAGTGAAATTAGGGGCAAATACTCCCCTATTTGAATATTGTTTTTACTGATGTTGATCAGTGATTTGCGCCGGTTAACCGCCGATGACTACAGGTGCAGACTGAGCCACTGATAGATCTCCGCCCCGTGGCTGTCATAAATCAGCTTACAGCTCATCACCGTTGACACACAAACCACCATCGGACGGATCATCTTCTGCCCTTTAGATAACACCATGCGAGCACCGAGGCGCGCGCCGATAAACTGCCCGGTCAGCATCACCAAGCCAATACTCCAAATCACTTTGTGGCCCATGATGAAAAACAGCAGGCCACCAAAGTTAGAGGTGAAGTTCAGCACTTTGGCGTGTGCCGTGGCTTTGGCAAGATTAAAGCCGCACAGCGTCACAAAGCCCAGCGCGTAGAAAGAGCCCGCCCCCGGCCCGAAGAAGCCGTCATAAAAGCCGACGCAGCCACCGCCGACTAATGCATATGGCAGCGCGGATAAGCGGCGCTGACGGTCGCTTTCGCCCAATCTTGGCGTCAGCAGAAAATAGAGACCAATGCAGATGATCAGCAGCGGCAGGATCTGCCGGAGCATGTCTGCGCGCAGGTGCTGAATCAAAATCGCGCCCAATACCGAGCCAACAAAGGTGCAGGCAATATTGAGCTTTTGGTCGTTAAGGTTCACCACCCCACGGCGCACAAAGTACAGGCTAGCGGAGAAAGATCCCCCTACCGCCGACAGCTTATTGGTGGCAATCGCCTGAGCGGGAGACACACCCGCCGCCAGCAGTGCCGGCAAGCTGAGTAGCCCACCGCCACCGGCTATTGAATCAATAAACCCCGCTAAAACAGCCACTAAAAACAGAACGCCTACTACCCAAGGGGCAACAATCAACCAATCCATTTTTCTTTTTGTCTCGCTCTATAAAGCGGGGAATGTTCAATAGCGATTAGAGCACGTGTTTATCCAGCAGCGCCTGACAAGACGGCGGCAACGGAGGTGGCTCTTTTTTCACTGGTGTACCGGTGCCCGGTTTCGGTGGCAGGAACCAACTTTGCAGTTCCGCGCCGCAACCATCTCCCGGCGGAGGTGGCGCCTGATCTTCACATTCCAGGCTGCCCGCAGGGCAACGCAGACGGACATGCATGTGCGCACGATGGCCAAACCACGGACGAACTTTATGCAGCCACGCGTGATCCGTTCCCGCATCGGCACACAGCTGCTGTTTGATGGCCGGGTTGACGAAGATGCGCGTCACGTCGCTGTCCTGCGCGGCCAGCTTGATCAGCGTTTCAATGCGTGGTTGCCACTGTCGCTGATTGACGGTTTTACCGTCAGCATTGACCAAATCAATAGGCTGCGGCTTGAGCAGCATCTGCTCGCTCCAGCGCTGACGCGGCAGTTGCAGCCAGATATCAACATCCAAACCCGACTGGTGGCTGGCATGTCCGCTGCTGAAACGACCACCGGCTGGCATCGCCATATCGCCAATCAGCATGGTGCCAAGGCCTTTATCCGTCGCCTGGAGTCCCAGACGTTTGATAAAAGCCAGCAGGTCAGGCTGGCCGAAATAGCGGCGCTGGTCAGTGCGCATCACCTGGTAATTAGGCGAATTCAGCGGCAGAGGCTGGGCGCCAATCTGGCAGCCGTTGGCGAAACCGCCGATGGCCTGCGGCGACCCGGCCACCGGATGGGTGATTTTCTGCCAAGGCGTCACCGCCAGAGCGGGCGCGCAAAACGCCAGCGCCAGCAGACCCGCGCAGGCCGTTTTAAACAAATTTGCCGTCATGAAAGCAGGTTTCATCGGTTTACCACCTTTGATTCGCCAATCACCAGCGCGGAACGCTTGAGTTCACATCACCGTTTTGCGCACGTTGGCGCAGCAAGTGGTCCATCAGCACGATAGCCATCATCGCTTCAGCGATTGGCACGGCGCGGATGCCCACACAAGGGTCATGGCGACCTTTGGTGATCATCTCCACCTGCTCCCCTTGGCGGTTAATGGTGCGCCCAGGCACGGTAATGCTGGAGGTCGGTTTCAGCGCGATATGCGCGATAACCGGCTGGCCGCTGCTGATACCGCCGAGAATGCCGCCTGCGTGGTTGCTTTCAAACCCATTTGGCGTGATTTCGTCACGGTTTTCGCTACCGCGCTTAGTCACCACGGCAAAACCGTCGCCGATTTCCACGCCTTTCACCGCGTTGATGCTCATCAGCGCGTGAGCCAAATCAGCGTCAAGACGGTCGAAGACCGGCTCGCCGAGGCCCGCTGGCAGGTTTTCCGCCATCACGGTAATTTTCGCGCCGATAGAGTCACCGGCCTTTTTCAACTCGCGCATCAGTTCGTCCAGCGCCTCCAGCTTGGACTCATCCGGGCAGAAGAAGGGGTTGGTTTCTACTAAGTCCCAATCTTTCAGCTCACAGCTGACGTCGCCAATCTGTGCCAGATAGCCACGGACTTTAACGCCAAATTTTTGCGCCAAATATTTCTTGGCGACGGCACCGGCGGCAACGCGCATCGCGGTTTCACGGGCAGAAGAACGACCGCCGCCGCGGTAGTCGCGCACGCCATATTTCTGCTCATAGGTGTAGTCAGCGTGTCCCGGACGGAAAACGTCTTTAATTGCGCTGTAATCCTGAGAGCGCTGGTCAGTATTCTCGATGATCAGGCCGATGCTGGTGCCAGTAGTCACCCCTTCGAACACGCCGGAGAGGATCTTCACCTGATCCGGTTCGCGGCGCTGAGTGGTGTAACGCGACGTGCCCGGACGGCGGCGATCGAGATCGTGCTGCAAATCTGCTTCGGTCAGCGGAATGCCCGGTGGCACGCCGTCGATGATGCAACCCAAGGCCACGCCGTGGGATTCGCCAAAAGTGGTGACGCGGAAAAACTGCCCAATACTGTTCCCTGCCATCACGGCTCCTTAACCATTATGTTGTTTATTTGATGAGGTGACCGGCTGCGAGGCCCGTCACCCAAAATTTTTTAGTCGCGGTAAGCAGTGAAATACTCAGCGCAATCCAGCAACTGCTGCTTGGTCAGCATAAATACGCCGTCGCCGCCGTTTTCGAATTCCAGCCAGGTAAATGGAATATCTGGGTACTGTTCCATCAGATGTACCATGCTGTTACCCACTTCACAAATCAGCACGCCCTGCTCTGTCAGGTAGTCTGGCGCGCAGGCCAGAATGCGGCGAGTCAGCTTCAGACCGTCGGTGCCGGAAGCCAAGCCCAGCTCAGGCTCGTGGCGATATTCCTGCGGCAGGTCTGACATATCTTCTTCGTCAACGTATGGCGGGTTGGTGACGATGAGGTCGTACTGCAATGACACCAGCTCGCGGAACAGGTCGGAGCGAATCGGGGTGACCCAATTCTCCACGCCGTGGGCTTCGATATTGCGTTCGGCCACCGCCAGCGCGTCGGCAGAGATATCTACCGCGTCGACTTCCGTTTCCGGGAAGGCATAGGCACAGGCGATGGCAATACAGCCGCTGCCAGTACACATGTCGAGAATGTGCTGCGGCTTGTCGCGCAGAATGCCGGAGAAGCGATTGTCGATCAGCTCGCCAATCGGTGAGCGTGGCACCAGCACGCGTTCGTCAACGTAGAACTCCATGCCGCAGAACCAGGCTTTGTTAGTCAGATAGGCGACCGGAACACGCTCGTTAACGCGGCGGATCACGCGCTCAACGATGCGATGGCGCTCACTGGAGGTCAGGCGCGCGGTGTGCATGTCTTCTGGAATGTCGAGCGGCAGGAACACGCTTGGCAGCACCAGCTGCACGGCTTCATCCCACGGGTTATCGGTACCATGGCCATAATAAACATTAGCGGCGTTCAGGCGGCTTACTGTCCAACGCAGCATGTCCTGAATGGTGTGAAGCTCGCCTACGGCTTCATCTACGAATATTTTGTCCAATTTTCTCTCCTGACGGCAGGCTGGCTTTTAACAGCCCTTTAACCGTGGGTTTACAGTACCTAATTTGCCGCATAGTTTGCCACGAAGCCGGGGACAAATCAGCAGCTATAGGAAGTTGTTGCGAGAAGTGATGGGAATTTAAGTCTGAGTTTTTGTTAACCCTCGACTAATGCGCAGGTACACTGTGAAAATGTGCTAAGAATGATGACGAATCCATGAAGAAAAAACATGCGCTAAGCCCGGAGGAAAAGCTGCTTTTCCGTGAAGCCGTGCCGGGGATTAAACGCCTGCAAAATGACACTATTACTCATCGTCCGGTGCGTAAAAAAGTGACCGAAGTATCGCCAAAAAAGCTGTTGCAAGAACAGGTTGACGCGACTTACTACTTCTCCGATGAATTCCAGCCGATGTTGCAGGAAGAAGGCCCGGTGCGCCACCTGCGCCCTGATGTCAGCCATTTCGAATTAAAGAAGCTGCGCCGCGGCGACTACTCGCCGGAGCTGTTTCTCGATTTGCACGGCCTGACTCAGCGCGAAGCCAAGCAGGAGCTGGGCGCGCTGATTGCCGCCTGCCGCCGCGAGCACGTACACTGCGCCTGCGTGATGCACGGTCACGGCAAGCACATCCTCAAGCAACAGACGCCGCTGTGGCTGGCGCAGCACCCTGACGTGTTAGCCTTCCATCAGGCACCCAAAGAGCTGGGCGGAACCGCCGCGCTGCTTGTGCTGATTGAGCTGGACGATAAGCAGCATGAGCTGTAACCGCCGCTGACTCGCAAAAGCAGAAAGCAAAAAAGCACAGCCTGAGCTGTGCTTTTTCATTTTTAGCGGAGCAACGTTTTAGACCTTCGCCATCACCTGACAAGGGCTGAACTGCCAGTCAAAGGTGCCTTTGCCGGTTTCAGCGTCTAACTCTACGCTGGCCATCGCAGAAGTGGCGAACATCGGCGGGCAAACGCCCGGGCACAACTCGGCGACCAGATACCCAACCAGCGGCAGGTGTGAAACCACCAGCACGCTGCTCACACCTTCCAGCGCCAGCGCATGGAGTTCTTGCGCGACGACGGCAGGATCGCCCCCCGGAGTCAGTTCTTTCAGAACTTCCACCTCATCGGGCAGACCGATGGCCTGTTTCACTTTTTCCAGCGTCTGCTGCGCACGTAGATACGGGCTAACCAAAACACGCTGAATATTGATTGCGCGACCTTTCAGCCACGCCGCCATATGTACTGATTCGTCACATCCGCACTCGGTAAGAGGTCTTGCCGAATCACTGGCTGCTTCAAGAGCTGCCTCACCGTGACGCATAATCACAACTTGCATATTGCACCGCTTTTGTTAACAAAAATAGCGCTATACAGAAACGCCTTGCGTGCTGTATCACCCTTTGCCCGATGCTTTCGTTGAAAGCCTGAAGGGCAAACCACAGCCACCTAACGCGCCGTCTCTCTATGGCGGCCGGGCATTTTGCCTGAAACTTCACGTAAAGAAAACGCTGTTTTTTACATCAACTGATTCCACTTGTAAACTAGTTTGCCTACTTATTAATCATATCGGATGTATTTCAAACGCTTGCTGCAAATCTCGCCAGTTTGCCTACGGCTAACAATATTTCTTTTCGATTTCTTTTCGCACAGATGCATTATCTAACTCATCACCGTATCTGGAAACAGACCCTGCCAGATTCCCGCGAAAACGCGACATAAGCCGTGATCGTTGTCACAGGATGATGAGCTTTCATGCGCGCTGAAATAATTCCGGCATGAAAGCTTTTCATCATCAGTCGATCAATCGCTTTTTACCGCGAACAGCATCATGACCAACCACATCATGAATAGAAGCGGCTGCCCTCTTGCGCTCGGCGTATCAGGCCAGGGCATGGCGCGAAGTGCTCGCCATAATGCTGTTGCAGGCCCTGCAAGGTTTTCAGTACCTCCGCCGCGCCAAGCTGGTCAATGTAGCGGAACGGGCCGCCGAGGAACGGCGGGAAGCCGATGCCAAACACCGCGCCAATGTCGCCATCGCGGGCGCTGCGAATAACATTTTCGTCCAGACAGCGCACCGCCTCGTTGAGCATCAGCATCACGCAGCGGCGGGCGATCAACTCCCCGCCCTGCTGCTGTTTTGGCGACAGGTTAAGCAGCCGATAAATTGCCGGATCAGCCTGTTTCTTCTTCGCCGGTCGGCCTTTATCCGCATAGAGATAGAAGCCTTTGCCGTTTTTGCGCCCTTTACGGTCGTCCTCCAGCACGGCGTCCAGCGCGCGCGGCGCGGCAAAACGCGGGCCTAAAGCATTCACCAGAATCGGAATGATTTTAGTACCGACGTCGATCCCTACCTCGTCCAGTAATTGCAACGGCCCGACCGGGAAACCGAAATCAACCAGAGCCTTATCAATGTGTTCAATCGGCTCCCCTTCTAGTAAGCAGCGCGCCGCTTCATTAATGTAAGGAGCGAGAATGCGGTTTACATAGAACCCGGCGCTATCACCCACCACAATCGCCGTTTTCCCCTGTTTCTTCGCCAGCGCGACGGTGGTGGAAATGGCCTGCTCACTGGTTCCTGCGTGCGGGATCACTTCCACCAGCGGCATTTTGTCTACCGGGCTGAAATAGTGCAGCCCAATCACGTTCTGCGGCCTACTGGCCGTGGCTGCAATGTCGTGAATCGGCAAAGAAGAGGTGTTTGAAGCAAAAACCGTATGCTCAGAGGCATTTTGTTCTATCTCGGCGACCATTTTTTGCTTCAGCGCTAAATCCTCAAACACGGCTTCGACCACCAGATCGACGCGCTCAAAGCCGCTGTAATCCGTGGTGCCGGAGATCAGCATCATCTGGCGCTGCTGCTCGGCCTTTTTCAGTCGACCACGGCGAACGCGCTTCTCCAGCAGGTCCCAGCTGTATTTCAACGCGTGGCGAATGCCTTCCTGATTGATGTCTTTGATTCTCACCGGCAGGCCCGCGCGCGTGGCGGTGACATTGGCGATACCGCCGCCCATTAGCCCGCCGCCGAGAATGCCGACTCGGCGCAGTGGCAGAGGGTCGGCGTCTGCGCCACGCTCTTTTTTCAGCGCCGTGGAGGCAAAGAACAAGCCGCGCAGCGCCGCCGACTGTGGCGTCATCACCAGCTCGCCAAAGGCTTCGGCCTCGGCCTGATAACCACTGGTACGCCCGCTATCCAGCCCCTGTTTCACCACGTCGATGATCTTTTCGGTAGCGGGATAGTTACCGTGGGTTTTAGCCCGGGTCTTCTTGCGAACTACCGAGAATAGGAGTGCCTTGCCCAAGGGACCGCCCGCCAAACGCGCCTGCCAGGGCAGAGGTGCACGGGTTTTGCGCCCTTGCAGCACGCGATCGATGGCGGTTTGCAGCAAAATGGATTGCGGCACGGCGTCGTCCACCAGCCCCATTCGCTGAGCCTGCTTGGCGCGAATGCTGCGCCCGGTGAGCATCATATCCAGCGCTTTCGGCGCGCCAATCAGCCTTGGCAGTCGCTGCGTGCCGCCGGAACCCGGCAACAGGCCAAGCTGCACTTCAGGCAGGCCAAGCTGGGTTTTATCGTCCAGTGAGCAGATTCGCGCGTGGCAGGCCAGCGCCAACTCTAGCCCGCCGCCGAGGCAGGCTCCGTGAATGGCGGCCACCACCGGCACCGGGAATGCCGAAATGTGCGACATCACCGTCTGGCCTTTGGTGGCTAACTCACTGGCCTCGCGGGCCGTTTTGCAGCCGCTGATCATGCTGATATCAGCCCCGGCAATAAAAGAGTCGGTTTTGCCGGAAATCAGTACCAGCCCTTTCAACTGTGAATATTGCTGGGCTTTCTGCAAAATCGTGCCGATTTGTTCAACAAATTCAGCCTTTAAGGTATTCACCTTTTCATTCGGCACGTCGATGGTGATGATGCCAACGTGCTGGTTGGTAAAGGTCAGTTTGAATGCAGAATCGGGCTGGTTCTCCAGTAAGAACAGATCGTCGGTCATTCGGCTGCCTCCAGAATCATTGCGGCACCTAAACCACCCGCCGCACAGGCAGTGGTCAGCCCGTAACGCCCGCCGCGACGGCGAAGCTCGTGTAATGTTTGGGTGATCATGCGCGCCCCGGTGGCGGCAAAAGGATGGCCATAGGCCAGTGAACCGCCGAGCACGTTGAATCTCTCCCAGTCTATTTCGCCGATGGATTGTTCACGGCCCAGCTTCTCACGGGCGAACGTCTCACTGGCGAACATTTTGATGTTTGCCAGCGTTTGCGCGGCGAAAGCCTCGTGCATCTCAATTAAGTCTAAATCGCCGAGCGTCAGCCCTGCCCTGTCCAGCGCAATCGGCGTGGCATAGGCTGGCCCAAGAAGCATGTCTTCCCAAACGTCGATGGCGGCGAAGGCAAAACTTTTCAGATAACCCAGAGGTTTTAGGCCAAGTTCGCGCGCGCGGGATTCACTCATCATCAGCACCGCCGCAGCGCCGTCGGTTAATGGCGTGCTGGTCGCGGCAGTGACCGTGCCGTGGCGGCGGTCAAACGCCGGGCGAAGTTTGGTGTACTGGCTCAGTTCTGACTGAGTGCGGATGTTGTTGTCTTTTTGCAAAACGTCGCGGTACGGCGGCACTTGGGCGGCCATCACCTGCGAATCGAGATAGCCGTTCTCCCACGCCTGAGTCGCTAAAGTGTGGGAACGGTGCGCCAGTTCGTCCTGCTGCTGGCGGGAAATACCGTGGGTTTTCGCCATCTGTTCGGCGGTGTCACCCATGCGCAGGCCGGTGGAGTACTCGGCCACGGCGGGCGGCACCGGCAGCAAGTCGCGGAATTTCAATTTGCTAAACAGCGCCAGGCGCTGTGACAGCGTGCGGGCTTTATTCACATCGACTAAAGTGCGAGCCAGCCGTTTGCTGACCCCAATCGGCAAGACCGAAGAGGAGTCCGCGCCCCCGGCGATGCCGATACTGACCGAGCCGCTAATGATGCTTTCCGCCACATTGGCCACGGCCTGAAAACTGGTGGCGCAGGCGCGGGAGACGCTATAGGCGTCGGTCGAGACGCTCATGCCGGTGCCGAGCACGATTTCGCGCGCAATATTCGGTGCTTCGGGCATTTGCACCACCTGCCCAAACACCAGCTGATCAATGATTTGGGGGTCAATGCCGCTTTTCGCCAGCAGCTCACTGACCACCATCTTACCTAAATCCACCGCCGGAATGCCGTGGTACGCCGTGGCCTGCTTAGCGAATGGCGTGCGTAAACCATCGACAATCGCAATGCGATCGCCTTCACGCGTCACCAGCGGGATAACCTTATTCATACGGACTCCAAATTAAGAGGTCAGACCTGATAAGTCAGTTTTAACCATATGTTTACATTTAGCAAATGCCTAAAGGAGGGAACTGCGAGCGACTGCAAAAAAAAACCGCGACACAGGGGTCGCGGCTTGAAGAACTGGCTCATTTTTGTGACGGGGATTAGCGCAATCCCAGCTGGAAGATCATGGTTTCGGCTTGGCAAGAGAATGTGAAGTCGATATTCAGCTCGACGCCGCCTTCAACCTTTTCAATTCGGCTATCAATGACGCAAGGCTCAGATTCCACCGCGCGCGCTTTGGCGGTCAGGCTATTTAACATCTCATTGGCCTGGGCTTCGTTGGCAAAAACGTGACTGTAGGAGGCGGTGCAGTCGGTGTTGTCCATGATAGTACCGACGTCAACGCAACAGCAGGCCGCCGTTTCTTCCGCGCCGCATTTGTTAATGGAGTGCAGAGGCTGGGTGGATTTCGATGACAAAGTTGCTTCGGACATAATCTTCTCCTGGGCCAAATTTACGCCTTGGCGGTCGGCCCTGTTGGTCATTCAAAGGTGTATTTTCATCCACTATTTTACGCCTGCTCAGCCGCTACGCCTAGCACTTACTTTTTGTGTGTCTTTTAAGTGACTAATATCACAGAAATAAATTCAAAAGGTTATAAATGTCACCAATTTTTATCTTCCAAGTTATTAAGTTCCGCCGGAGCTGTATGTTTTTTGTTAAGCGGATCTAATTTCTGGCATCAAATTGGAAATATCCATGAAACATCATTGCAACATGTGTACAGGTCGGACCTATACTTCGCTCACTGGTCTGATTTGTCAGACTGAGAACGAACCCTACAATCCCGCGCTCATTGTTACTTGATGTAACATTGTTTGATAAAAACATAAAATTGAGGTTTTGGTCATGAACCAGAAAAACCTGTTGAAAAGATCAGCTCTGG
The DNA here is from genome assembly GCF_040419245.1 of Ewingella sp. CoE-038-23. Classification (NCBI taxonomy): domain Bacteria; kingdom Pseudomonadati; phylum Pseudomonadota; class Gammaproteobacteria; order Enterobacterales; family Yersiniaceae; genus Ewingella; species Ewingella docleensis. The sequence goes on from NZ_JAZHOH010000001.1 coordinate 3,042,466, forward strand.
CAGCTGCAGTGGCAATTGTTTCCTCAAACGTGTATGCGGCCGGTTTTCAGTTAAATGAATACACCGCAGCCGGTCTTGGCCGTTCGTTTTCAGGTGAAGGGGCCATTGCTGATACCGCAGCATCTGGCAGCCGAAACCCGGCAACCATGACCATGTTTGATCGCCCTTCTTTCTCCGGCGGTGCGATTTACGTCGCCCCTGACGTCAACATTACGGGTCGCTCGCCAATCACCGGCAACAGCACTGACGCCGATAACATCGCGCCAAACCAGTGGGTGCCGAACCTGCACTTCATTCTGCCATTGAACGACAAGTGGGCGTTGGGCGCATCTTCCACCTCCAACTACGGTCTGGCGACCGAGTTCAATGACAACTACGCGGCAGGTCCTTTAGGCGGCAAAACCGACCTGATCACCATCAACAACAACTTAAGCGCCGCGTACCGTGTTAACGAGCACTTCAGCTTAGGTTTAGGCTTCGACGCCGTGTGGGCCAAAGCGAAAATCAGCCGTACCGCGGGTGAACTTGGTCCAATTCAGTCTCGCGGCCAGCTCCCGGCAAAAACCGAGATTGCTCACCTGAAAGGTGACGAATGGGGTTATGGCTGGAACGCCGGTATCCTGTATGAAGTGGATGAAAATAACCGCTACGGTTTCACCTACCGTTCCAAAGTGGATATCGACTTTAAAGGCGATTACCGCAACAGCGTCCCAGTTCAGGCGGGCGGCACCGGTGGCAGCACTATTCCTGGCTCTTTGACACTGAACTTGCCGGAAATGTGGGAAATCTCTGGTTATAACAAAGTGGCACCGAAATGGGCGATTCACTATAGCCTGGCTTACACCAGCTGGAGCGAATTCCAGGAGCTGAAAGCCACCGGCAACAACGGCCAGACGCTGTTCCAAAAAGAAGAAAACTATCACGATGCCTACCGCATCGCGCTGGGTACCACCTATTACTATGACGATAACTGGACTTTCCGTACCGGTATCGCCTTCGACGATAGCCCGGTTCCAGCAGACAACCGCACCATCTCTATTCCTGACCAAGACCGTTTCTGGATAAGCGCCGGTACCACTTATGCGTTTAACAAAGATGCGTCTGTTGACCTGGGTGTGTCTTACATGCACGGCCAGACGGTTAACATCAGCGAGAAAGTGGCGAATGGCGTGCCGAACTATGAGTTCCAGGCCAAAGGTACCGCGATGCTGTACGGCGCTAACTTCAACTACAGTTTCTAATGTGACAGCTTGCAATAGCTGGCTTAGATTGTTGATTGCCAGACACAAAAAAAGCGCCGAAAGGCGCTTTTTTCATAGGCAGTATCTGAATCAGTTAGCTGAGTCGATGCTTTGCAGATCATCCTGAATCGCCGCGGCGTTCGGGTTGTTCTGCGGCGTTAACTTGCCGCCGCTTGCCAGGAAGTCGTGACGCTGGAAGTAAGCTTCACGCACCATCAGGTAAGGGTCAGACGAGTTACGCAAGATAGCATCGGAGTCGAGCAATTCGGCACGGGTTTCAACACCTTCAAGCACGAACTTACCGGCCGACATCCAGAAGGTCAGGTAGCTGAGCATCGGGTAGAGGTAATCGACAGTGTCGCCGCCTTCGTCACGCAGAGTGAAGCTGCCGTAAGCCGGAAGCTGCACGTAAGGGCCATAACCTACGCCATAGTGTGCCAAAGTCGTGCCGAAGCCGCGCTTCTCTTCTTTCGCCAGTTTCGGGTTAGCCATTGACGCCACGTCAATCAGGCCGCCCATCCCCAGCAGGGTGTTAAGGAAGAAACGGTTAAAGTGGATCATCGCACGGTAAGGATCACCCTGTGCGAAGGCGTTCACCATGCTGGCTGGCTCATCGAGGTTATCGAAGAAGTTGGTCATCCCGTTACGCGCTGGCATCGGGACATAGTTTCTCCACGCCACAGCAACAGGACGAAGCACATAAGGGTCCATGATGTTGTAGTTGAAGTCGAACATTGTCCGGTTGAAACCTTCAAGCGGATCAGAACGTCCCTGCGGTTCGCTGTCCGATGATGTACCGGCACAACCCACCAGCAGCGCGGTCGCAAACGCCAGCCCAGTCAGGCGTAAGTTCATGGATATCTCCCTATTTTTCTTCAGTTCCGCTGTCAGGGAACCTGCTGATTAATCTCAATGCTGACCTGTCCATTGCCGGAAAAATCAGTCAGCGGACTGTCGCCGTACCAGTCACCTGCGGCTGGCTTCGCCAGTCCGTTTTGTGAAATTCGAACGCGTACTTTTAACTGATGCAGCGAAGAAAGCAATCTTTCCGGCATCATGGCATTGGAATCATCCATTGTCATGGCAAGCGGGAAGCGGCTCAGAGGCAGTTTCTTCACGGCAATCGGCACCGGGCTACTGCCATCGGTGACCGAAATAAACACCGTGCCTTGCTGCGGAATACTCTTCGCGGCGTTATCAGATAGCGTCACGTTAACCGCCAATTTAGCGGAGTTCTGCCCCGATTTGGCCTTCGCCTGCTCAATACTGGCGCGAACCATTTCAGCGCGTTTATCCCCGGCCGGCAGAATCTTCAGCATTAGCTCCCAGGCACCAATGGCCTGCGGATAATGCCCCTGCTCAAATTCATTGTAGGCTAGCAAACTCAGGACGCGTAGGTTGCCCTGATTTTGTTCCAGCATACTGCGCAACAGTTTGCCGCCGCTAATGTTATCTTGCGGATCGCCGGAGCGAGTTAACACTTCCGCATATCCGAGCTTGATGTCCATATTGTTCGGCGAAAGCTGGTAAGCATGGGCAAAAGCCTGCGTCGCGGTATTGGCATTATCCAGCGCCATACCCACGCGGCCGAGCATCATCCAGTCTTGCGCATTGTTCGGGTCGCGCTGCAATTCGGTACGCAGCCCTAAGCCGAGATCCTGCACGTCATTCATGGTTAAGGCTGGCGCATTGTCATCGGCCACGCGGTGGCGTAAATCTGGCATGCGCTGCATGACATTATTCCACGCGCTGACCTGGGTTAAACCGCCGGAATAGAGGTAGAACCCCAGCGTGACCAGCACGAGTAACAGTGCGCCCGGCACCAGCGTCCAGCGGCCAATTGGCTGCGCGGCGCGCTGCTGTTCTTCGGGAATATCACTCAGCAGGTTTTCCTGCAATTCGCGAATATGCTGCGGGCGCTCGTCAACCACGCCCTGCTCTTCGTCTTGCTCAAGCTCGCTCAGACGATGTTGGTAAAAAGCTTTGTTCAGCGCATCGCGCGACGTGTGTTCTGCCCTGTCGCGACGCATCACCGGCACCAAAAACAGTGCCAGCGCGATAATAAGCATCACTACAATAGTCAGCCAAAAAATACTCATGATCCTTTCCCGTCGCTCTCTGTCTTCGTGACATCAGTCAGTAACTGCGCCAGCCGCTGTTGTTCTTTTATTGAAAGCTCTGACGCTGACACGCCCTGTTTCACCGATGTTTCTGACCCTGTTTGTCCATTCTGGCGACGCGCGCGCATGACAATCACCGACGCGCCGATCAGTACAAACAGCAGAGGACCCAGCCATAAAATAAGCGTGGAAGGCGTAACTGGCGGTTCGTAGGTCACAAAGTTACCGTATCGCGCCACCATATACTGCACAATCTGCTCGCGCGTTTGGCCTTCATTAAGTAATTGATAAACCTTGGTACGCATATCGGCCGCTATGATCGAATCCGAGGCCGCGATGCTGGTGTTCTGGCACTTCGGGCAGCGAAGTTGCTCGGTGATTTGCCGATACTGCTGCTCCTGCGCCTCCGACTTGAACTGGTAAGTATCAATGGCGGCAAAGGCCGCCCAACTCAGACTCAGACCGAGGATCAGTGCGCAAAGTGAAGTAACGGCTCTCATGCGTCACCGCCATATTTTTTGTACAGCGGCAGGACTTCGTTTTGCCACACTTTAGCATTCATATCACCGGCATGGCGGTAGCGGATGATGCCCTGACCGTCGATCAGGAAAGTCTCCGGCGCGCCGTACACGCCGAGATCAAGGCCCAGCATGCCGTCGCCGTCGTACAGGCTCAGCGCGTAGGGATTACCCAGCGTATTCAGCCAGTTAACTGCTTTCTGCCGGTCATCTTTATAGTTCAGCCCCACCACGCGGATGCCTTTCACCGCCAGCGTATTGAGATATTCATGCTCGGCGCGGCAAGTCGGGCACCAGGTCGCCCAGACATTCAGCAGAATCGGCTTGCCGTCGCGCAGCACCGACTGGTCGTAGGTTTTGCCCGGCTGCGACAGCGATTCCAGCTTAAATACCGGCACCGGTTTGCCGATCAACGCCGACTCCAGCAGGGTCGGGTCATCGCCGTTGGCGTTACGGGTCAGTTGCACCATAAAGGCCGCGGCCAGCGCCAAAAACAGCACCAGGGGGATAAATAGCAGTTTGCGACTCATGCCTCTTCAGCCTCCGCTTTGCCCTGACGCTTGAGTTTTTTGCTCATGCGATAACGCGGGTCGAGAATACAGAGCACGCCGCCAAAGGCCATAAAGATGCCGCCGAGCCAGATCCAGCGCACGAAAGGTTTGTAGTACAGGCGCACGGCCCACGAGCCGTCATCCATCTCTTCACCCAGTGCGGCATAGAGGTCTCGCGCCAGATTCCCGTGAATTGCCGCTTCGGTCATCATGGTGTGCGCCACGCTGTAATAGCGTTTTTCAGCATGCAAGGTGGTGACAGGCTTGCCATTACGGGTGACGTCGATATTGGCTTCGCCACCGGAATAGTTGGAGCCTTGGATGTCGCGCATATCGCGGAAAACAAAGTGATAATCGTGGATATCCACGCTGTCGCCCGCTTTCATTCGCACATCGCGCTCGACGCTGTAGTTCTGGCTAAAGGCGATACCAATCACCGTGACGGCGACGCCGAGATGCCCCAGCACCATACCCCAATGACTACGGGAAAGATGGGTCAAGCCGCGCCAGAAGGTGTGACGATGGGTGGCGCGCTCGTGCAGCTCCATCAGAGTGAGGACAATCACCCACACTGACATCAGCAGGCCGACCACCGTCATACCGACAATTTTGTCCTGCAGTAGCCAAGGCAGCAGAATCGACAGCAGCAGCGTCACCACTAAAGCCACGCCAAGACGACGCCACAGCTTGCTTGGCTCGTCGCGACGCCAGCGCACCAGTGGGCCGATGCCCAACAGCAGGGCCAGCGGGGCCATCAACCAAGTAAACATGGTATTAAAGAAGGGTTCTCCAATGGAGATACTGCCCATGCCGAGCTGTTTGTGGATCAACGGCAGCAGCGTGCCAAGCAGCACCACCAGCATGGCGGCCACCAGCAGCACGTTATTGCCTAATAGGTAGCTTTCGCGCGAGTGCAGTTCGTGGCGACTTGGCGCACGCACCGAGTTCCCTTTGATGGCATACAGCAGCAACGAGCCGCCGATGATGATCACCAGATAGGCCAGAATAAACATGCCGCGCGCCGGGTCAGAGGCGAAGGAGTGAACCGACACCAGCACGCCCGAGCGCACCAGGAAGGTCCCCAGCAGGCAGAGTGAGAAACAGGTAATGGCCAGCAGCACGGTCCAGGCTTTGAAGGTGCCGCGTTTTTCAGTCACCGCCAGCGAGTGGATCAGCGCCGTGCCTGCCAGCCAAGGCATAAACGAGGCGTTTTCTACCGGATCCCAGAACCACCAGCCGCCCCAGCCTAATTCGTAATAAGCCCATGCCGAGCCAAGCACGATGCCCATGGTCAGGAACACCCATGCCGCCGTCGTCCAAGGTCGCGACCAGCGCGCCCACGCGGTATCCAGTCGGCCCGCTATCAGCGAGGCAATGGCAAACGCGAAGGCCACGGAGAAGCCGACATATCCCATATACAGCAATGGCGGGTGGAAAATCAGCCCAATATCTTGCAGCACGGGGTTAAGGTCGCTGCCGTCCACCGGGAAGCCCGGCAAAGTGCGAATAAACGGGTTAGAAGTCAGCAGGATAAACACCAGGAAGCCGGCGGTGATCATCCCCATGACGGCCAGCACGCGGGCCACGGCGTCTTGCGGCATGCGGCGGCTAAACAGCGCCACCGCCAGCGTCCAGCAGCTGAGCAGTAACACCCATAGCAGCAGCGAGCCTTCGTGCGCGCCCCAGGTGGCGGCCATGCGGTAATAGAGCGGCAGGCGGGTGTTGGAGTTATTCGCCACATAGGCAACGGTAAAGTCGTTCACCACAAAGGCGTGAACCAGAATGATAAAGGCCAGCGTGATGGTGGCGAACATGCCGTAAGAGAGCGGGCGCGCCATCGCCATCATGCGGTTATCTTGCCGCGCCGCGCCCCATTGCGGGTAAATACTCAGGAGTATCGCCAGACCTAAAGCCAGACAGAGGGAAAACGTTCCTATTTCCGGCATCATGAGCGAACACTTCCTTTATCGTTACCCGCGTAGGCCGCAGCCGGGGCTTTTTTATCATCTTTCATTGCATCTTCCACTTCTGGCGGAACGTATTTCTCATCATGCTTCGCCAACACTTGCTGAGCATTGACCACGTTACCGGCTTCCATCACACCCTGCGCCACGACGCCCTGCCCTTCGCGGAACAGGTCCGGCAGGATGCCGTTGTAGGTCACGCTAATCGCGCCACGGGCGTCATAAATTTTAAAACTGACCTGCAAACTCTTGGCATCGCGCTTCACCGAGCCGGGCATCACCATGCCGCCAATGCGCAGGCGCTGGCCGACAAACGGCATCTCGTGGTTTTCACCTTTACCTTGCAGAATCTCGGTCGGCGTATAGAACAGGTCAATGTTGGATCTCAGGGCGTACATCACCAGAGAGATGCTCAGGCCAAGGCCGACCAGCACCACCAGCGCCAGCGAAAGGCGCTTTTTACGACGTGGATTCACAATAACTTCTCCCCGGACGCGTCCGGTTTCAACCGAGGTACAGCCGGCTTCGTCGCGGCTGGCGATTCATTAGTAGGGTTTCGTTTGGATTGCACAATGCGCTTTTCCCGCGCCTGACGACGGCGAACGTCAGCCAGAATTTGCCGACGCTGCACCATGGTGTGCGCCACTAAGGCAATCAGAGAAATCAGCGTGGCTGCGACAGAGAGCCAGACATAAAAGGCGTAGCCGCCCATGTCGAAGAATGCCTGCCAGCTTGAGAATGCGGCGTTCATCAGCGGCGCTCCTTATTAACGAGTTCCGCCACCCACGGGCGCAGGCGTTCCTGAATAAGAATAAGGTTACGCAGGCGCATTAGCGTCAGCGTAATAAAGAAGAACAGATAGCCGAAGATGGCCCAGCGCAGCGGGTAGCGCATACTCGGGTCGATGGTTTGCTGCATGTTGGTCGAGCCTTGATGCAGGGTGTTCCACCACTCCACCGAGTAATGAATGATGGGAATATTGACCACCCCGACCAGCACCAAAATGCCCGCAGCACGCCCCGCAAGGCGGCGATCTTCAAAGGAGTGATATAAGGCAATAGCCCCCAGATAGAGGAACAGCAGCACCAACTCGGAGGTCAGACGTGCGTCCCACACCCACCAGGTTCCCCACATAGGTTTGCCCCAGGCGGAGCCTGTGACCAGTGCAATAAAGGTGAAGACTGCACCTACGGGTGCCATGGCGGCCAGAGCTAAGTCAGACATTTTCATCTGCCACACCAGCCCGATAAAGGCTGCAATCGCCATCGCGCTGTAAATCCCCATCGACCAGATAGCCGCCGGGACGTGAATGTACATGATGCGATAGCTGTTACCCTGCTGGTAATCAGGCGGCGCGTAGCCAAAGCCCCAGACCCAGCCAATTAGCAAACAGGCTAATCCCAGAATGCCGAGCCACGGAATAAACCGGCCGCAGACCGAGTAAAGACGCTCGGGTCGCGCGAGTTGATGTAACCATTTCCACATTGTTATCGTTGCTCACTCTAAAAAGACTTTCACTGGGGCGCGTGGACCGTTATTGGCCTATTGCGCGGTAAGAGATGGAACCGGTTTCTATCCGCACTTATTTATTCGCACTGAATACCCCTTCCCTATATTGTTCCCTATAGAGAAGTGTGATGTTAGTCAAAGGTTGCGCTTTTTCTGCCAATTTGTAACTACAGGTAAATTTAGCCAAATTGATCGGAATAATATTGGCCCGAAATAATTCGAGTTCAGCAAGACTGTTCGAAATATAACCGGTCAGTGAATGCTGACTCGCAAAGCTGCCGCCGTGGCGAACGGTGCGAGTGTCGCACTTCCCGCCAGCATCGCGCCAAGAATTGCCAGATATCCGCCGAGCGGCATGCCCATAGAGGCGGCGTCGATGGCACCTGTGGCAAAAATCAGCACCGGAATATACAGCGGCAATACCAGCAAACTCAGCAGCACCCCGCCTTTGCGCAGGCCCACGGTCAGCGCCACGCCAATGGCACCAATAAAACTCAGGGTCGGCGTTCCCAGCAAAATGGTCAGCGCGACGGCTTTCCACGTGTTGAAATCCAGCGACAGCAGCAATGCAATCACCGGAGATAAAATCAATAACGGCAGCCCGGTGACCACCCAGTGAGCACATACTTTGCCTAGAACCGTTAGCGCTAGCGGGGATGGTAACAATAGTAGCTGCTCCAGCGTGCCGTCGAGGAAGTCATCACGGAACAACCTCTCCAGTGACAGTAGCGAGGCGAGCAGTGCCGCGACCCAGACGATGCCCGGCGCAATGCGCGCCAGCAGTTGTGGTTCCGGTCCCAGCCCCAGTGGAAACAGGGTGATCACGATGATGAAGAACCACAGCGGGTTGATGATTTCCGCACTTTTACGAAAAGCGATTTTCAGTTCGCGGCGCAGGACTTTAATAAACATTAGACCAACTTCCCTAATCGAGTCATAGCAGTTCTGCGTTAGTCAGGCGGAGCTTGCGCACGTCGCGGCTCACGCCCTGTAGGTCTTGGTGGGTAGTAAGCACTACCATACCGCCTCGTCCGGCGTGCATTTCGAACAGGTCGATCAGTGTCGCCACGCCCTGCTTGTCGATAGCCGTCAGAGGTTCATCAAGGATCCACAGCGGCGCACGCGTCAGCCATAGTCTCGCCAATGCAACGCGGCGCTGTTGCCCGGCGGACATCTGCGCCACGGTGAGATCTTCATAGCCCAGCAGGCCGACATTTTCTAATGCCTGATACAGAGCATCGCCATCAACTTTGCCGTCAACCGACTGATAAAATGCCAGATTTTCATATGCAGTGAGTACTGACTTTATCCCCGGCTGATGGCCGAGAAAGAGTAAATCCTGATGGAACAGGTCGCGCTGGCGGCGAGTATTCTCACCCTTCCAGCGCACTTCGCCGGAGTCCGGTGAAGAAAGCCCGGCCAAAATCCGCAGCAGGCTGGTTTTCCCGGCGCCGTTCTGGCCTTCAATTTGCACCATATCACCGGGCTCGATGGTGAAACTCAGGTCGCTAAACAGGGGGCGCTCGTCGCGCACGCAGCTCAGGTTAACGGCTTCAAACATCGGAATATCCCGTAAAATTCACAAGGGTACATCATATCATAAGCATCCTATGCGTCGCAGCCAGAGGTTGCAGTGGTTCCTGCCACTACCCGTCTGTCTTGCAGCATAACTACCATCCCTGTCCTATGCTTAAAACGGTTTTATTTTTCCGCGATGCCTCGCAAAACTTCTGGGGAAACACCATGAATCAAGCCACAAAACAGCAGAATAAAGAGAACGATGTCGATAGCGAGGAGCATGCGCAAGGCACTGAGATTGAAGTTGATGAAGAGAATCTGCCCTCGCGCGCGGCGGCGGTTCACGAGCAGATTCGGCAAGAGGGGGAGAAGGAGCTGGAGCGCGACGGATTGGCGCTGTTCTGGTCGGCGGTAGCCGCCGGGCTGTCGATTAGCGCCTCCATGATGGCCAAAGGCATTTTGCACGCCCGCCTGCCGGAGTCGCCAGAACGCTTTTTCATCGAGAATATCGGTTACACAGCGGGCTTCATTATTGTCATCATGGCTCGCCAGCAGCTGTTCACCGAGAACACCGTCACCGCCGTGCTGCCGGTGATGCATAAGCTGACGCTAAAAAACAGCGCCCTGCTGCTGCGCCTGTGGAGCTGGGTGCTCGGCGGCAATCTGATTGGCTGCGCCTGCGCCGCGCTGGCCTTCCACCTGGTGCCGTTTTTCGACGCCGATACCGACGCGGCCTTTCGCAGCATCAGCCTGGAGATCATGAAGAAAGATCCGACGGCGATGTTTGTCAGCGGCATTATTTCCGGCTGGCTGATTGCCACCATGGTGTGGATGCTGCCCTCGGCAGGCGCGGCCAAAGTGTGGGTGATCATGCTGATGACCTATCTGGTGGCCATCGCCGACCTGACGCACATTGTGGTCGGCTCGGTGGAAATCCTCTATCTGGTGTTCACCGGCGCAATCCCTTGGCACCAGTTCATCTGGCCCTTCGCCCTGCCGACCCTCGCCGGGAATATCATCGGCGGCACCTTTATCTTCGCGCTCATCAGCCATGCCCAAATCCGCAATGACATGAGCAACCAGAACAAGGCCAAGCAGCAGAAGAGAGCCAAGAACAAGCAGGAAAACCAACAGAAAGCCCAATAACTGGCGACGAAACAACCAAACGACCGCCTAACGCCTTATTATTGTGGCAAAAACGAGTATACTACGCGGGCGCTTTCCCAAGCCGCCCGTGTCTCCTTAGTTAAACGGATATAACAAGCCCCTCCTAAGGGCTAGTTACAGGTTCGATTCCTGTAGGGGACACCATTACTACTTCATTTCACAATACATTCAACGCATAAACTCAGTATAACTCCATAATATACATATATTAATTTTAAGGTTATGCATCTTTGACTGTGATTCATTTCCAATGATTTTAGAGACCTGAGATACGCGGTAAATCCCATAAGTCTTACTCTTGTCTTCCTATCTTAGGATTACTAGCTTACTGTCAATAAAATCCATTAAAAACAATCGTTAAACACCAATTTACATAAAATTGATAGAGTGCATAATTACTAAGTGATTTTTCGATTCGGCCCTATTTCTTAACCGCAGAACCGTTGGGACTGACGCAGACTAAAGCTTTGAGGTATAGATTTTAAAACCGATATGTGAAGCGGACAGGCGTAGCGTGGAAAGAGTTTGGGCGAACGAAATATTAGCTACACCAATTTATCTATATGAATTTTTTAGATTTTTTCCCAACTTTTCAACAAAAATAGAGTTTTAAGTTTCTCTCACATATATGGAATCATATGTTGAGATTCAAGAATTAAATGAGCTACTATTAAGTATGGATACATTCGAGATCATGGTATTATTATGTTTTCAGTAGAGAAAAACCAAACTGATAGTCGAGTTCTGGCGCAACTATTCACCAGCCAAGCTATAAATAAAATAGCGAGTGGTGACCTTTCGTTTCTCTATCGTGTCTTGAACGATTTTTTAACACCCCGAACTCCTAACCTTCTCGTTGCTCAGGTATTTGAACTAGCATTCAGCAAGCTATTGATTGATTATAAAACAGAATATTTTTTTAAAAATGCAATAGCTAATAAACTCTATTTGGGGCGGCATTCTGTTCGAGAAGCCACAATGCTTTCTGAGTTCAGAGTCGGCAACAATAAAGCTGATTGTGTGATTGTTAACGGCCACACTACATGCTATGAAATAAAAACTAAATTTGATAGTTTAAAAAGATTGCAAGATCAGCTTTCGGCATATATTAAAATCTTTGATAAAGTATATGTTGTTTGTGATGGTTGCCACATTAATAACGTTTTGTCTAGTGTCCCCGATGAGGTCGGTGTTTTAGAGTTTACTGTAAGGGGAGCTCTGAAAGAAATCAAGAAAGCTAAGATCAATAATCACGAAATAGATCGAGAAGTTTTAATTGGCTCGTTAAGAAAACCTGAGTATGTTTTTATGGCCGAGAGTTTAACAAATAAACCCATAACCACATCCAATATGAACACGTATTCTCTATGTCTTGACATTTTCAACCAAGCTTGCTCAGATGAACTTAGAGCATTATTTAAGCATGTGCTCAAGATGAACAGGAAGGCAGACTCTATTTTTGTTAGTAAATTACCGCCTTCACTAATTAACACAGCAATTAGCTTCAAATTATCAAAATCAAAAAAATTGGCATTCGGAGAAATACTCACTCAAGCCATTAATAAGGACATAAAATGTACTTTCCATTCATAAGAGGTAAGCAGTTTGAATTGGTAGCGATAAGAGAATTAGCTCCAAAGCTGCCTAATAATTTATTTAAACCTATAGTTGAACCGGTAAGAGAAAATCTTTTACCTTTAGTAAAAACAATAAAATCCATAAATGAATTTAATATTAAACCAATAATCATCATCAACCCTTTGCTCGGAGATTTTAAATCTAAAAATATCAATCTCTATCCAAGACTTATATCTTTAGATAACTCATTAAATTTCACTCCTTGCATTCAAATTCAAGATGGAGTCGATGACTACTCAGTGATTTTGCGGGAATTACCTAAAAATGATAAAGCTGTATTCGTTCCAGATATGGTAGAAGATGTAAATCTTGCAATTTTCTCATCATCAAATTTTAATATCGTCCCTGCAGATAGTTCCGATAGTGAAATAGAAAAAATAAATAACATTGTTCTTCTAGATGATCCTTTTCAGAAGAAAAGTAGAAATGCTGACTACAGAGACAGGTCAAAATTTTCATCGTTGCATACTAATTATAATTCTCGACCTAATACTATCGGTTTCAGTGACTATAATATAGTTGGCTCTGAATATTCTGAATCTGGAGGTCCAGCATATGTTGTAACTATCCATTTATCTTATATCGACAAAGATAACCAGCAAATGTACGTACGACATTTTTCCTCATCACCAAGCAATAGCCCCGCTAACCCCGGTGGAAAATTTGAAGAAGCATTAAATAATGCTATCCATTTTATCAATAGAAACCCTTTGGTATTCGATGATACTTTTGGTATTGAGGAATTGAGAAGACTGCACGCTACTGAACATTTTCCCGGGTTAGGTTTAGTAAAAAAAATCACAGTACAGCATCATATTGAGACTATTTGTAATTATTTAAAATAAGTGAGATAGCTTATGCCATACTGTTGCTCTGAATGTTTTCATGATAAAGAAATACTTGAGTTCATTGGTAAGGCCCATCATAGTGGAAGGTGTGGCCATTGCCGTAAAGAAGATACTTTCATCATTGAACCTAAGGAATTATCTCATTTTTTTGAACCATTTCTAGGTTTAGTAACCGAGTCTGATGATGGTCTACCCTTAAGTGAAATATTAAATGATCTATTTTATATTTTTAATAAAGATGTTAGGTCTATCCAGCGTCTGACATCAGAGATATTAGGAGAGGATTACGAAGATAAAAGATATACTTTAAAGCAGGATTTTCAGGAACACATCAGTGAGTGGGAGAATTTCAAAGAAGAACTTAAACATCAAAATAGATTTTTCCCCAAGAATACTCTTTACTCATCTTTATTTGATCCTACTATTAGCAACGCAGAGAGTGATTTATTCCAAATAATTGAACAGTTAAAAGTTGAATATGATGAAGGAGAGGATTTTTTTCGTGCCAGAATACATGAAACTCCATTATCCCAACAAGAGATGGGGATGCCACCAAAGGAAAAGGCTACAGCTGGCAGGGCAAATCCTATCGGAATATCCTATCTGTATCTAGCTAATCAAAAAAACACATGCATTGCAGAAGTTAGACCTAATAATACAAGTACAATATACATATCGAGTTTTATTTCGAATAGGAAACTATCGATTATTGACCTGACTCAACCAAGAAAAAAACTATCAGTTTGTGCATTTGATGAATCTCGTTTCATGACTATTATAGGGATAATCAAGTTACTAGAGACATTATCTAATGAACTATCAAAACCGGTTAAACCAGAAAGTTCAAGTATAGATTATATACCGACACAGTTTCTTTGCGAATTCCTCAAGAGTTTCAGTAGTTGTGATGGTATTGCTTTTGAAAGTTCGTTTGGTTTAGGGAAGAATTTTGTTTTCTTCAGTGATGAAGGATTTAGAATTGAAGAGCCGATCCCACATACTATCATTAGTATTGTCCATGATTTCAACCCTAAATAGGAGTGCACATCAAACCGTCGAGACTGATACCCCTACTAACTTATTGAGGTAACATTGATGGGTATAAATAGGGGTATAAAAAACAACATTTCAAAAAACATTTAATTTTTAATCAGTTGATTTTAAATTCGATTCCTGTAGGAGACAACATTTTTGTACTTCCTCAACATCTCCCAAACCCATTCCCCAACATAAATTGATTATAGAAATCCCAAAACTCTCTCAGATTCTGAATGTCAGATGAAAATGACTGATAATTGGCATATTGTCGTCACCACCATAAATAGTGTCTTAACTAAAATCATAAAGGAACTCCTGCCTCATGGATCCATTAACTGAACAGTTAAAAGGGTTTTTTAAATGCCCTTGGTTGCATGAATAATGATACAGATCGTTCTTCTGATTACTTTATTGAAAAATTATCTACTACCCATTCGATTGTTGAATCCCTATCTGGTTACTATCAAAGCCGCGCTCCTCAGCACCCAGTCGAATACTGGCATCCAAAACTGCAGGCTATTGATTTTAAGAACCTATTAGAAGAAGTGGACAGATGGTTTTTTGAAGCAAAAGCCATGAGCGACCTACCGGATAAAATTAAGAACCAAATAATGTCCGAGTTTGAAGATCATATTATCTCGATGACTATCAGGCCAAAATTTTATGAACTCATTTCCAGCCCGCCAATCTGGTATGGAAATCTTCATACAGAATTCATAATCGAGAGTGAATGCGGGATTTATTTGCTACATTTTAGCTGTCACGACTAAATTCTATAAACAAGCCAAAGCCTAACTCGCTACTTTAAACCCTACATTTAAAATTAAGGCCACCAACATGCCCAACCTAACCCCCTTCTCCTACGTCCTTGCCGTCCCCAACCTCACCAAAACTTCGGCTTATTTCCGGGATGCGTTAGGGTTTTACCTTGCCTGGCCGGAGGGAGGTGGCTGGCAGCTGGCGGTGCGGGGGGGAGTGCGGATAATGTTGGGGGATTGCCCGGATGCGATTGCGCCTTCGGCGTTGGGCGACCATAGTTACTTTGGTTATTGGCATGTTGATGATGCTACTGCCCTTTATGATGAATTTACCGCCTCGGGCGCGATTATTATTCAGCCTATTGCCGACACGCCACACGGCATGCGCGAATTCACTATTGCGACGCCGGACGGGCATCGGATGGCGATTGGTGAAGACTTGGGCTGATAATCTAGACACTTAGCGAGGGAAGCGCGTGTTTTACCGATTTTTAGAGATTTTGGTGTTTTTACTGTTACTGCTGTGGATTGCTCTGCTGTTTAACGTCGGCGGGATGTCGGTAAAACTCAGCGAATTCATGACCTATCTTGATTCACTTCTATGACCTTTGCGTAAGCCACAAAAAAGCCACTTACCCAGTAAGTGGCTGATTACGTTGATGACTTAAGGCCTGTCTATCTTAGTGTTTAACGCCCAGCGTATCGGCCAGCGTTCTGGCTAACTGGTTGTTATCATCGGCACCAAACTCCCAGAACATGGCCCCGGCCAACCCTTTGCTTTTGATGTATTCCCCTTTGATAGCCACCGAGCGCGGGTTTTCGTAAGAGATAGCAAACAGCGGATCGCCCTTGGCAGACTTGATCGACAACCACGGCACTTTCGCCTCATCATCCCAGTGCTGGGTGAAGCGTTTTTGCGGGTCGTTAAGCAGTTTACTGACGATGTCGTTGTACTTCACATAGGTATCTTTGGTCAGGTCATAGCCCAGCGACTTGAACAAGGCAATCTCGGTCGGGCTAAACGACGGCTGAGTAACCGGATTTTTCTGCGCGTCTGGCTTGGTCCAGTCAATGCCAGGCTCCATGGTGCGTTTTGGTACCCGCCCGTAGAAACCTATGCCGAGGTTCATCTGGCTGGCCTTCAGCCCCGCCGCGAGGTAGTTATTCACCACGAAATCTGCGCTGTATTTATCCGCCGCCGCGACGGTTGGCCACTCTTTGGAGTCATACAGGTTGGAGTTGAAGTACTGCGTGCCGTAGGCCATGTCGTAGGTCATCAGGTTGATGTAATCCAACGACGGGGCGATGGCTTTGACGTCAATCCAGCTTTTCGGGCTTTCAGCGCTGGCGGCGACGGCGATGGTCACCAGCTTCTGTTTGCCAAATCTTTCACGCAGCTCTTTCAAGATGGCGGTGAAGTTATCTTTGTCGGCAGGCGTGCTGTCCACCAGTCCCCACGCGCCGTTGACCGGATATTCCCAGTCGAGGTCGATGCCATCAAGGCCATATTTTTTTACGATCTGTTCTGCGGAATCAATGAAGATTTTGCGCGTTTCCGGGGTAGCTGCGGCCGAGGAGAAACCGCGCGCGCCCCAGCCGCCGACGGAAAGCAGCACTTTCAGGTTCGGGTTCTGTTTACGCAAAGCGGGGATTTTTGCCAGATCGGCTTCAACTTTGGGTGACAGCCAAATCTGGTGCAACTTGGCAGGGTCTTTCAGCGCGGCGTTGGTTTCGCCCGCCTCATTGTTGTAAACCAAACCAAATGAGTAGTTGAGATGGGTTATAAGGCGAACGTCGAGTTTATCGATGTCGCCCCCCGGGCCGGCAGTGACGTCACCGCCGCCGTTGAAATAGCCCACTGACATGAGAGAGTTGGCTGAGGCAACTGACGCGCACAGCAAGGGTAATACCGCGAGAAGGGGTAAAAGTTTCATAAATAAGCCTCTTTGACATTTTAAAAACAAATACCGCGACCTAAAGTGAGGTGGCGAATAAACAACCACCTAACCTTAGCATCGCTGGCCTGTCAAAGCAGATATTCATGACAGAATTGTGACCGATATTATGGACTTAATAAGTCATGGTTAGAACGTCCAGCGCACCCCGCCGGTGTAGCCCCAGCCCTTGGCACCATTGCTGTTTATCTCTTTGCGATAATCTACTTCTGCATAGAGCGACACGTCTTTTTTGAAGGTCGCCGTGCCGCACACGCTGTCTTTGCCGCCGTCGAGGCGCAGCAGAGAAGAGGAAAATTGTTCGTTATTGAGCTGTTAAATAACGATGGTTTTATTCGCTATTTCTCTTGCTTTTACTTACCATTCCTTACAAATGTGGTGAGCCCTCCTGCCAGCCCGATAGCCTGAGCTTTTTAATCGCCTTGGCCTGTCGCCGCGCGCAGTGATACCGATCCTTAGCTTGTGGAAAAAAGGTTCAAATAATGGATTTATTACGGTTTTTACTCCGTCTGCCCTTCACTTTACTTAAAGGTGTTTGCTGGCTATTGGCCAAAATTGTTTGGCTGGTGGGGCTGGTGCTGCGCCCGCTGATTGGCAATATTCAGTGGCGCTCCCCTGCATGGGTGGCGGGCGTGAAGAAAGGTTTTCTCGCCACGGAAAAGGGGGTGGATAGCCATCCAAAATCAGTCGCCGCCGGAGTTTTGCTGCTGGTGTTGCTGGCTGTCGGAGGTTTTTACGGTTATCACGCCTGGCTCAATCGCCCTCAGCCCATTGATCCTGCGCCGATGGTTTATCAACAAACCACGGTGCGCGTCGCCGGGCCGGAGCGGGTGAACTACAACGCGCAGAACCGTCCGCCGCAGGAGATCATTCTCTATTTCAGCCATGCCGCTGCGCCTATCACATTGGTGGGGAAAGCCGTCGAGCAAGGCGTAAGCCTGTCGCCAGCCGTTGCAGGCCAATGGGTATGGCGCAATGCCGCAACGCTGGTCTTCACCCCGAAAGCCGCGCTGCCTATGGGTTCGGCGTATAAAATCAAGCTCGACGCCGACAAGTTGCTGGCGCCGCAAATCAAAATTAAACAGACCGAGTACAGCGCCAACGCGCCCTCATTCGACTATCAGCTAGGTCAGGCCGAGTACTACCAAGATCCGCAGGATGCCCAGAAGCGCAGCGCGATTTTCCGCGTGCAGTTCAACGCGCCGGTGGACGTGGCGAGTTTCGAAAAACGCATCTCATTGGGTTTGATTGAAGGCAAAGGGACGCCGGAGAAAAAGCTCAACTTCTCACTGGTGTATGACGAGAAAAAGCTCAATGCCTGGGTCCACTCTGAACCGTTGAAAGCCTTAGAGCACGGCGGATCGGTGCACGTGGCCATTGATAGCGGCGTGAAGGCCAGCGTGGCCTCGCAGCCGACGGCGGGCAAGAAGGATGACTGGGTTACTGTGCCGAGCCTGTATAGCCTCAGCGTGGCCGACGTGGCCGCCACCGTGGTGAACTCCGACGACAACCAAGGCAGCCGCGCGCTGGTGGTCGCTCTCAGCGATGGCGTTAAAGACAAAGAGATCGGTGCCGCGGTCAAAGCCTGGCTGCTGCCGCAAAAGAACCCGAAATACGGCGATGATGACCAGGACGCTATCTACCCGTGGTCGATGTCCGACATCGATACTGGCATCATCAACCAATCTGCGCCGGTCAAGCTGGCGTTAAACGACGCCGAGCAGGAGTATCAGCCGCAGTTCAGCTTCACTTTTGACGCCCCGGCCCATCGCTACTTGCTGGTGGAAATCAATAACGCGCTGACCTCATTCGGCGGCTACAAGATGCCGGAGAAGCAGTATCGCGTGGTGGCGGTGCCGGACTACCCGACCTCGCTGAGTTTTATGTCGCAAGGCTCGCTGCTGTCGATGAACGGCGAGAAGCAAATCAGCGTGGCGGCTCGCAACGTGCCGGGCCTCAAGCTGGATATCAAACGGGTTATTCCAAGCCAGTTGCAGCACATCGTCTCCTTCAAAAGCAGTCAATACTCCTCGGCGGAGTTCAACCGTCTGGGCGATGAATACTTTACCGAGCACTTTGAATACACCCACGCGGTGGACAACCAGAAGCCGGGCGAAGTGAGCTATCAAGGCATCGACCTGTCGCGCTATCTGTCAGACAACCCGAACGCCCGTCGCGGCGTGTTCTTGCTGACCCTCACCCCGTGGGATCCGGCGAAAAAGGCCGAGCAGCCAGAAGAAGGCCAGCCGGAAGAAGAGTACAGCGAAGACGGCGAGAGTAGCGACGCGCAGGTGGGCGACTCCCGCTTCGTGGTGATCACCGATTTGGGCATCATCAGCAAACGCTCGCAGGACAAAACCCGCGACGTGTTTGTGCAGTCAGTGCAATCCGGCCTGCCGGTCAGCGACGCCAAGGTGTCGGTCATTGGTAAGAACGGCGTGGCACTGCTCACCCAAACCACTGACGCAGAAGGCCACGCTCGCTTCCCGGCGCTGGATGTCTACAAAAATGAGCGCCAGCCGGTAATGTTCCTGGTCGAGAAGCAGGGAGACGTCTCCTTCCTGCCGACCAGCGACTACAACGATCGCGGTTTAGACCTGTCGCGCTTTGACGTCAGCGGCGAGCAAACGCCGTCTGACCCGCGCACGCTGAGCAGCTATCTGTTCTCTGACCGTGGCGTGTATCGCCCCGGCGACACCTTCAACATTGGCCTGATCACCCGCACCGCCCAGTGGGGCAATAATCTGGCGGGGGTGCCGGTTCGTGCCGAAATCCGCGACCCGCGCGACACGCTGATGAGCACTCAGCCGCTCAAACTCACCGCCAGCGGCTTCAACGAGCTGAGCTACACCACCAGCGAAAGTTCGCCAACCGGCGAGTGGAATGTCTATCTCTACCTGATTGGCAAAAATAACGACGCCACCACCCTACTCGGCCACGTGGCGGTCAATGTCAAAGAGTTCGAGCCGGACCAGCTGAAGGTCAAACTGCAATTGACGCCGGACCGCAAACAGGGCTGGGTCAAGCCGTCGGAGCTGCAAGCCAATATTGATGTGCAAAACCTGTTTGGCACCCCGGCGCAGAACCGCCGTGTGACCTCCAAACTGACTCTGCGCCCTATGTATCCGAGCTTTGACCAATACCCGGACTACCTGTTCTACGAGAATCGTACCAACAACGACGGTTTCGACACCGAGTTGCAGGAGCAGACCACCGATCTCGAGGGTAAGGCCGCGATCCCGCTGGATCTCAAAGCCTATGCTGATGCTACCTATCAGCTACAACTGCTGTCCGAAGCTTTCACCGCCGGCAGTGGTCGCTCGGTGGCCGCCACCGCCCGCGTGCTGGTGTCGCCTTATGATTATTTAGTCGGCGTGAAGGCCGACGGCGACTTGGGTTACATCAATAAGGACGCCGAGCGCCATCTCAATCTGATTGCGATTAATCCGTCGCTGGCGAAGATTGCCCTGCCGGACCTCAGCCTGTCGCTGATTGAGCAAAAAACCGTGTCAGTGCTGACCAAGCAGGATTCGGGCGTCTATAAATATCAGTCGAAAATGCGCGAAGTGCAGCTCTCCGAGCAGCCGCTGGCGATTGCCGCCGAAGGCAGGGATTTCCGCCTGCCGACCCAGCAGCCCGGCGACTTCGTGCTGGTGGTGAAAACCGCGCAGGGTCAGGTGCTTAACCGCGTTTCTTACAGCGTGGCGGGCAATGCCAACCTCAGCCGCTCTTTGGACCGCAACGCAGAGCTAAAACTGAAACTTAATCAGGCCGAATACCAGCCGGGCGAAGAGATTGAAATCGCCATCAACGCGCCTTACACCGGCAGTGGCCTAATCACCATCGAAAAAGATAAAGTCTATAGCTGGCAGTGGTTTAAAAGCTCCACCACCAGTTCAGTACAGAAGATTCGCGTGCCAGCAGGCATGGAGGGGAATGGCTACATCAACGTGCAGTTCGTGCGCGATGTGAATTCCGATGAAATCTTTATGAGCCCGCTGAGCTACGGCGTGATGCCATTCAAAATCAGCACCAGCGCGCGCAAAGCAGGTTTACAACTCAGCACGCCTGAAGTGATTAAACCGGGAGAAAAACTGCCGATCACCGTCAACACCGACTCGCCGCAAAACGTGGTGGTGTTCGCGGTGGATGAAGGGATTTTGCAGGTCGCGCGCTACAAGCTGAAAGACCCGCTGGAGTTCTTCTTCCGCAAGCGCGAGCTGAGCGTCGACAGCGCGCAGATCCTCGACCTGATCCTGCCGGAGTTCAGCAAAATTATGTCGCTGACCTCCGCGCCGGGTGGCGACGCCGGTGAAGGGCTGGATCTGCACCTCAACCCGTTCAAACGCAAACGCGATAAGCCGGTGGCCTACTGGTCTGGCATCGTTCCGGTCAATGGTCAGGCGCGCTTTGACTACCCGGTGCCGGACTACTTTAACGGCAAAATCCGCGTGATGGCGATTTCCGTCACCCCGGACAAAATCGGCATGGCGCAGACCAGCGCCACGGTGCGCGATAACTTCATCATGACGCCAAATGTGCCTTCTATGGTGGCACCGGGCGATGAGTTTGACGTCAGCGTCGGGGTGAGCAATAACCTTGAAGGCGCGGGCGACCAGCCGGTGGATATCGCCGTTAAGCTGACCACGCCGCCACAGCTCGAGGTGGTGGGCGATGCCCAGCAGTCGCTGTCGCTGGCCGCCAAGCGCGAAGGCAATCTGACCTTCCGCCTGCGCGCCAAGGCCGAGCTGGGGGATGCGCCACTGGTCTTCGACGCTCATTACGCCGACAAGAGCAGCCGCCGCACCATCAGCACCTCCGTGCGTCCGGCGATGCCGTTCCGCACCCAGTCGGTGATGGGCCGCATGAGTGGCAAAACCCAGAGTGTCGACAATCTGCGCAGCATGTTCGATGCCTATGCCCAGCGCGAGGCGGTAGTGTCGAACTCGCCGTTGGTGCTGACCAGCGGGCTGGCGCAGTATCTGGCGGATTATCCTTATTACTGCTCTGAGCAGATTGTCAGTCGTTCGATCCCATTGGTGCTGCAAAGCAAGTACCCGCAGCTCAAGGGCAAGCTGAGTCAGGCCGAGGTGAACAGCCAGTTGAACAACATGCTGCGCACCCTGCGTTCGCGGCAGAACGACAGCGGCGCGATTGGTCTGTGGCAGGCCTCGCCGGTCGCCGATCCGTTTATCACGCCATATGTCGTGCAGTATATGCTGCTGGCAAAATCGTCCGGCTACGCCATCCCTGCCGGCATGCTGGAAGAGGCCAATAGCGCACTGCGCGAACAGGCCGCCAGCGGCTATGAGGACTTGTACCATCTGCGCCTGCGCGCCTTCGCGGTTTACTTACTGACGCTGCAAGGGGAAGTCACCACCAACGCGCTGGCATCGGTACAGGACAGTCTGCAAAAAGGTTACGCCAACAATTGGCAAACCGACCTGAGCGCGCTCTATTTGGCCTCGTCATATCGCCTGCTGAAAATGGATGACGAAGCCAATAAGCTGTTGCAGCCGAGCTGGAATGAGCTGGGCAAGGCGTACAACAGCGCATGGTGGTCGCAGAACTACTTCGACCCGCTGGTGCAGGACGCCACTCGCCTGTACCTGATCACTCGCCACTTCCCGGAAAAGGCCGCGTCGATTCCGCCGCAGGTGCTGGAGAATATGGTGAAAGCGCTGAAAGAGGAGCGTTACACCACTTACTCCTCCGCCATGAGCATTTTGGCGCTGGACAGTTACTCAAGCCAAATCGCCCAGCAGTCTAGCGTCGATGGCCTGAGCATCAGCGCCATCAGTAAAGAGAAACAGGCGCAGCCGGAGGTGATTTCAACCTTGCAAGGGCTGTTCGCCAAAGGTGATTTTAGCGCCTCGGCGCGCTCGATTGAGTTCAGCAACCAGAACGACGCACCGGCCTGGTACGTGGTGACGCAGTCGGGCTACGACGTGGCCGCGCCGCAGAAAGCCATCTCTCGCGGGCTGGAAATTACTCGCGATTACACCGACGAGCACGGCAAGCCGGTTACTCAGGTGACGTTGGGCGAAAAGATTAATGTTCATCTGAAAATCCGCGCCAATGCTAAAGAAGGCCAAAGTAATCTGGCGATTGTCGATTTGCTGCCGGGCGGCTTTGAAGTGGTGCAGCAAGCCGCGCCAGAGCCGGAAAACGAAGCCGAGAATGGCGACGGCGAGGCGCAGGCCGACAACGTTTGGCGCTCGCCAATCGCCGCCGACGGCTCAACCTGGCAGCCGGACTACAGCGACGTGCGCGATGATCGGGTGATTATCTATGGCAGCGCCAGCACCGAGGTGCAGGAGTTTGTCTATCAGATTAAATCGACCAATACCGGTAGCTTCGTCATTCCTCCCGCCTTCGGCGAAGCCATGTACGACCGCGAAGTTCAGGCGCTGTCGGTAGGTTCGGGGAATATCGTGGTGGTTCCGGCGGATGCTAAAAAGTAACGCATGACTCAGACTTTTAGCCTAAAACGTCTCCTACAAAACGGCCTTATGGCCGTTTTTTTGCTGGCTATCTTCTTCATCGGCTTTCGCATATGGCCTCACCCGCCGCTGTCGCACGGCTTGCCTTTTTCCAGCACTTACTACGACCGCAACGGCACCCTGCTGCGTATCACGCTCGCCAATGACGAGCGATATCGCACTTGGACGCCGCTGGAGCAGATTTCCCCGCGCGTGATTCAGGGCATTCAATTGCATGAAGACCGTTGGTTCTACTTTCATCCCGGCTTCAACCCTGCCAGCCTGCTGCGCGGCTTCTGGCGTAGTTATATTCTTGGCGGCAAGCAGCAAGGCGGCTCGACGCTGACCATGCAGTTGGCGCGCATGCGCTGGCATCTCAACACCCGCACGCCGTCCGGCAAGCTTTGGCAAATTGTCCGCGCGGTTCAGCTCGAACTGAGTTATTCCAAGCACGATATCCTCGAGGCTTATCTCAACTACGCGCCTTATGGACGGAACATTGAGAGTATTGGCGCGGCCAGCCTGATTTACTTCAACAAGCCGGCGGCCGATCTTAACCTGCCGGAAGCCCTGACGCTGGCGGTTTTGCCGCAGTCGCCGAGTTATCGCATTGATACCAAAACCGGCGTGCTCGGCGAGGCGCTGAATCAGGCGCGCAATCGCCTGTTTGCCCGCTGGCAGCGGCGTTATGACACTGACAGCAGCCAGAGCGCGCTGTTTCAACTGCCGCTGAGCCTGCGCCAGCCGGAGCAGATGCCTTATATCGCGCCGCACTTCATCGAGCAGATTCGCCAAGAGCATCCGCCACTGCAAGGCACCCAAAGCCGGGTTGATACCGAGCTGGACGCCGGGCTGCAAAAGCTGGTCGAGCGGCAGGTGGACGCCTTCATCACCCGCAACGCCAGCCGTGGGATCCACAACGCCGCCGCGCTGCTGGTCGATACGCGCGATATGGGCGTGCGGGCGCTGGTTGGCTCCGCCGACTACTACAATCGGGATATTCAGGGGCAGGTTAACGGCACCAATGCCAAACGCTCGCCCGGCTCGACACTCAAACCCTTTATCTACGCGCTGGGGCTGGAGCAGGGCGTGCTGCACCCGATGACCATTCTCAAAGACGTGCCCTCCTCCTTCGGTGCTTATGCGCCGGAGAACTTCGACCGACGCTTTCTCGGTCCGGTTACCGCCACCGATGCCTTAAACTTCAGCCGCAATATTCCGGCGGTGTACATCGCCTCCCAGCTCAAAAACCCGACGCTGTATCAGTTTCTGCGGCTGTCCGGCGTCGCTAATATGGCGAGTGAAAGCCACTATGGTTTGTCGTTGGTGCTCGGCGGCGGCGAAGTCACGGTGCAAGAGCTGGCGCGGCTTTACGCGCTGCTGGCTAACCGTGGGGAACTCAAACCGCTGCGGCTGCAAAAGCAGGACGCCTCCCCTGCCCCGATTCGCCTGCTGAGCAATGAAGCCAGTTTTATTACGCTGGATATGCTGCGCCAGCACCGCAGGCCGGGCGACACGCTGGCGCAAAGGCCGACCTCTCTGCCGGTATATTGGAAAACCGGCACCTCATGGGGATTTCGCGATGCGTGGACGGCGGGGATTTTCGGCCCCTACGTGCTGGTGGTCTGGGAAGGGAATTTCGACAGTAAAGGCAACGGCGCTTTCATTGGTGCAGATGCCGCCGCCCCCCTTTTCTTCAATATTATCGACAGCGTTCAAGCCAACTACCCGACCCTACGCGAGCCAAAACATCCGTGGCCGAAACAGCTAAAACGGGTGGATATCTGCCTCGCCAGCGGCGATCTGCCGACCCCTTGGTGCCAGCAGCAGCAGGGTAAAACTTGGTTTATTCCGGGCAAATCGCCAATTAAGGTCGATACCATTTACCGCCCGGTAGTGCTGGATATTCAGACCGGCGAAGTCGCCTGCCCGCCTTATGACCCGCAGCAGACGCGCACCGAAGTGTTTGAGTTCTGGCCGTCGGACTTAGCGAACGTTTTCGCACAGGCCGGTTTACCCAAACGCACGCCGCCGAACAACAGCCGCTGCAAGAGTGACACCAATACGGTCAGCGGCTCGCCGCCGCGCATCACTTCTCCACTGCGTAACACCACCTACACCCTGCGCCAGTCGCAGCAAGGCCGCGATGCGATTGTCTTCAACGCCACCACGGACGCGGATAGCAAAACGATATATTGGTTTGTGGATGATATTTATCTCGGCAGCAGCGCCAGCAAAACCGCGCTGCAGTGGCGACCGGAAAATAACGGTCAATATCGCATCCGGGCCGTCGACGATCACGGGCGCGGCGATTCAAGGCTGATAAAAATTGAGATTGTGAATTAGTTGGCGAGGAAATCGTCGGGGTTTATTCCTCCCCTTTCGGGGAGGTTTGACTGAAATCTTTTTCCGAGAGAAGTGCAGGCTGTTTACATTCTCCGGCTATTCAGTCGGACAGTCCGTTTTGTCATAAGATAAGGTCTTCTCACTCAAACCTTGGTTATAAACATAGTCAACCGTCAGACCATATTGTTGTACCATCGGCGTAGCGCAAAAGCCTTTAATAAAAATGGCTCTGTTATTTTTATCCAGCACTGAAAAATCCACCTCATTGAAATCTATATTTTCGATGCCGTGGGTATAAATAAGCTTCTTATTATTAATCTCAACACTTTTTAAAACCGTGTAATAATCCATTCTGACTGGCAGTGATAATTTAGAGATTTCAGCCTGACTCTGCGCCTCAAACGTCGCCCAAGCCTGATCGGCACTTTTGGTTAATAAGGCCCCCATTCCAAACATCACCCCAAGAGAGACTAAAACACAAACTACGGTAGCAAGAGTCATGTGTTTGCTGACAATGTTTTTAGACTTTATGTTCTGATGATGGAAGAAAGTCCCCACCACCCCGCCACAAAACATAAGAATAAACATCGTCACAATAATTGTGCTACCCGTGTTATTGGCCGATATATTTAAGGCTTTCACGAAAAGGAAAAGTAGGAGCATAGCCACCGCGCAAATACGGCTTCTACGATAAATCCCATAAGCCAAAGCAACAGCAGCAAGGGTGTAACCAATACTATAAATATTGGCTAACAACCCATGCCCTAGCCCCGACCAAAAGTAAAGCGTAAATCCCAGGTTAATAGCCGCCGACAGTATCGCCGCCCCCCAAGCATTTTTAACGAAACGATTAATGTCCTTTTCAACCTTTGCTATATCAGTCATTGTTTAGGCCTGTGATTTTTCGTGCAAGAACCTGTGAGCGCCCCATTACCAGTTACCCCATTATGCGGCGTTAACCCTGAATAAAGCACTTCACATCCTATCTATTTCCATGGTCATTTATTTTAACCTATAGTTTTAGAGCCAAACAATCCTGGGCAAACATTTTTTATATTCCAGCTATTAATTTGGCTAGGCTCAACCTTTGTTTTATAAAAATCTTCCGGGGTGACATTATTAATATTTTTAGTAGCCGATAGCTCAATCACATACCCAGAATAAATCCCATATATTTTGTTTGATTTTGGAATAAAAGTCCTATAATGGAAATAACCTGGACTCTGAACACCAATGATATAGTATTGGTCTGCTTTTATTTTGTACTGGTAAATATCCTTCCCCGTACCTTTTAAAGCAAGGTTGCGAGTGAGTAGTCGGCGTTGTTTCTGGTCAAAGCACCCCTCTTTAGTTAATTCATAGGTATAAATTGATTGATTATAGCTATCATCCATAACAAACAATATCGCAGAATCATCCCCTTGATAACTTGAATATTTTGGATAAAGTGAATTATAACCAGTGCAAGCTGATAGCACTGAGACTAGAAAAGCACATCCCATTAATTTCAAAAAACCATCCATAGCATTCTTACTGATAAACATTACAACCTCATACATTAAATTATTATTTTTTAAGGATAATATCAATTGTTATTGCAGCAAATAGAATATATAAGGAGCAATATTAAGCTACTCCTTTTAATATTCAACATTATTGATTAAAAACGGTAGCCAATACCTACGTTAAACCCATTGTTCTTAGCATCTACGATTTTACTGCCTTCATAACCCACATCAATTGCGATACTTTCTGTTGGGTTAATTTGGACACCGGCACCATATGCGAAAGCAGTTTTGCTATTATTGGAATTTTCCGTGTAAGTATGGTCAATGTGGTGGTAATTCTGGCTTAAGTCAATTTTGTTTTTAGAAACACCACCCAACGCATAAAACGATACATATTCATTAATGCGATAAGCCGGTCCAACAAGCAGAGAGTAGTATTTTACTTTTATATGATCATCATAGTTAGTATATTCATTATATTCACTATCAAATAAATTACCGCTCGTTGACATATAAGTAAATGAACCGAGAATACTTACCCGCGAGTCCCATTCATAACGATATTTAGCATTCACACCGCGAATATTCTTAAAGTCTTGCACCTTACTTTGTGCATAGCCCATACTGATGGTTTGTGAATCGGCCTTTGCGACGCTTGACACGCCGACAGAGGCTAAAACTACCAGAGATAAAATGCCATACTTCATGTGTTATCCTTAACTAAAAATATTATAAAAAAGTAATGATTCATACCCGACATGGATTAGCAACATAGATTGGTAGTTAGTCGGAATTATAAATAAAATTGCATAATTGGATATACAATCGGTGTGAATAGTACCGGATGGACTTTTTAATTAAAACACCGATTCAACTAATTAAGGCCAATTATAAGAAATAATTTAAGCATGGATAGAATTATCCTAGCCGCAAACGAACGGCTTATTATCAATTTTATATATGAATGCCATCAATTTGTGCGGTTAGCTGGATAACATGGGTATCTGCTAAGCTTGGCTTGTGGATGTTGCGCCGCGGTTGCTGCCTGAATAGCTCGCTGTACTTTCCCTACGGTACCAAAATGAGGGCAGACCGAACCCCAGCCCGCAGCTGACGATTAAAGGGAAGCGGCTGGAACAGCTGGAATTTAGTACCGGCCAGCCGGTGAGTATTACGGCTGAGAATAGCTGTTTGATTATCCGCACCGCAACGAACCAGTAAGGGAGTGCCACGGATGGAACTGACATTCAGCAAAGAGCCTTTCCCGGCGCTGACCTTAACCGGCAGCACTTTAGCCCGCCACGGTTTTACCCCGGGTACAAGGATAGCCGTCCAGCACCAACACTCAGCTTTATTTATCTCGGTGGCTTACAACAACGCTTTATAGGAGGCCGTCTTCGAAGCCAGCGAGCATAACCCCAACCTGAGCGCCGACTGGGGGCGGGATGATGGACAGCTGGTGATTGGCGGCGACTGACTGACGGCGATGGGGATCACCGAAGCACAGCATGTGGATGTCGTTACCGCGCCCAACATCATCATTATCCGGCGACGGATGGAGGGGATTTTAAGGGCTTAAAACGATAACCCCGGCCAAAAGGCCGGGGTTTGTGTACTAATTCCATTCCACATTAAAATCAGCTAACTGATTATCTAGGAACTGTCTTTTCTCGAACCAATAATCAAAAATCTCAGTCTCCTTACTACTTAAAATCAGGTAGAACCCTCCTGTTTCACCCTCTGTATCATCAACGATTTGGATTTCCCATCCAGCATATTCGCCATCATTAACGATGCCTTTCTTTAAAAGCATTTTGCTTCCTCAGTCTTTATAAGGAACATGGTTGTTCGAAATATACTTGCCTGTTGTAGGATTTTTTACACCAAAATGTACGTGTGGTACACCCGGCGCATGGGCACCACCAATTGAACCTGAGTCAATCCTAAATTCTTTTGTCCCATCAGTACTATGGTAAACACCAGATCCTGGTTTTCCGATCTCTTTATATCCCGTTCCTAAGAATTTTAAACCAGCAGCTAACGCTTCATCTGAACTTAAAGTGGTTGAACTAGTAAAGTTTTTCTTACCAGATAAGGTCTCGTTAATGACAGTATCTATCTTGCTGTTTGAATTCTCTGAAAGATAAACTACATCTTTCTTCGTGAGAGGATCGGCTCCCGGATTTACTAAGATATTCTCACCAGTATCAGGTTTTCCTTCCGTATTACCGGTATTAGTCGCTCCCTGTCCTGAAGCCTGATTATTGCCAGTATTGGTTGGCGTATCATTTGGATCTAACTGCTGATTTCCACCCGTGTTCGTCGGAGATTGCTCTGCGATCTGATCACCACCGGTATTACCCGGTGCTTTAGGCTGATTTTGCGCCGCAACTACCGCCATCAAAAGACAGCTTGGATTGGCTAAACACGCCGCATCCAGCCCTTCTTTCACTTTCTTCGTCAACGCCAGCGCGGCCGCGTCATTTGCATTGCCTTTACCGCTTTCGGCTATCGCCGCTGCGTTCAGCGTTTCCTGCGCCATCATTTGCGAGATGAAGCCAGCACCAACCATATTATTACTGATTTCGTTCTGTCCCGCCTGCGCTCCTGCCATGGCATTGGCTAAACTTTCGCCGGTCAGACCGCCTGCCAGTCCTGCCGCTGCGGTTCCCAAAGCAACCAAAGTCTGTTTTTGTTCTTCGCTCAGTTGGCTGACCGGTATATCGCCATACAGCGCATTTTTTATCGCTTCACCCATTAAGGCTGTCGTCGCAGCGCCTGCCGCACCCGCTGCGGCTGAGTTGCCCTGTACCGCTGCCAGCGCTCCGGCAACGACGGCATGGGCCATTACACGGCTGGATTCATCCGGCGCAACCTGTTTAATCACCTCCGCCAGATACGGCGCACTCCCGCCCGCAATGGCCTTCGCCATATCACCACCCGCCAGCCCCTGGATTGCCGCCGTGGCCGCCTGTAATCCTTGCTGAATAGCGCTGCCCGTCCCGTATTTCGCCATTTCGGCTTTGTAGACGTCGGTCTTGCGCAGCTCTTCAGCGCTTTTTTCGGGGTATTTCTTTTTCGCCTCGCTCAGCCCGTTCAGGTCACCCTGAGTCCGCGCGATATCACTAACCTGACTCCCTATCTCCCCAATCTTGTGCGCTTCCTGCAGGCGGCGCTGCTCTTTCTCTTTGTCGAAGATTGGCGAGAGGGTCTGGTTGGCGTGCTCGACGTCGCGGCTCAGGTCGGCGACGTTTTGCGTCTGTTTGTCCTTATCGCGGATGACAATGCTGCCATCGCTGACTGCCGATTGGGTGGTCGAGCTGTCGCTGCCTTTACCATTCACCCCCACCAGCAGGCTGTTCGCCATGTTGCCGACGAACTGGCCGCCGGTGTTGCCGCCGGTGCTCATCCCCACGCTCTGGTGCTCGACCTCATACTCCGCGCGGTTTTCAATGTCGCCAAAGCCCAGCGTGCCCGTATCGAGCCGGTTTTTGCCGGCATCGGCGGTGGAGCCAATGACCGAGCCGTTGAGCTGGGTATGCTCGCCGACGGTGATGTCGAAGCCGCCCTTGCCTGCGAAGATGCCGGTCTGCTCTTTCACCGAGTCGTAGGTGCTGTGCATTTTGTCGCGGCTGAGGTTGGCCGAGGCGCTGAACGAGCCCAGCCCGCCGCTAACGCCGCCGCTGACGTTCTGCTGCTTAGAGTCGTAGTTATCGCTGTCCTGCTCGCTGGTCAGCGTCAGGTTGCGGCCGACGTCCATCGTGACTTTGTCGCCGGTGAGCTGCGCGCCGGTCAGCGTGGTGTCGCGGCCGCTGACGATGTTCAGATTGTTACCGGCATTGAGGGTGGTCTCGGTGTGGGTCACGCCGTTGCCGCTCTCCGAGCCTTTGCCCTTATTGGCGCTGGCGTTCACCGTAAAGCCGCTGTTACTGCCGCCGAAGTTTAAGCCGACGCCCACCGAGCCGCCGTGGCTCTCATTTTTACCGTCCAGCACCGAGGTGTTGGTGGCCGAAACCAGGTTCACGTCGCGGTTGGCCATCAGGCCCATATCTTTGCCCGCCTGCAGCTGGCCGCCCTGCACGTTAATGTCGGTATCCGTGGCGCGGATGTTGAGGTTGTTCCCCGCCGTCAGGGTGCTGCCCTGACTCTGACTGTTGGTCTGGGTCTGCTCCGACTTGGACGACTGGCTGCCATAGGAGAGGTTGACGCCAAACAGGCTCTGCTGGTCCTGGCCCTGCGCCTCGCCGAGCTGCGAGGCCTGATACGCCTGCACGCCACCGAGGGCTGACTTGATGCCATCCAACGCGGCCAGACGCCCGCTGCTGGCGGTGCTGGCATCGTTGGCGCTGGACACCGCGCTGTTGATGGCGCTGCCTACCGCGCCGGACAGTGCTAGCGTCAGCCCGCTCTGTTTTTGCTCAACGGTGTGGGTCTGCACGCTCTGGTTATCCGCCGCCAGAATGTTGACCTCTTTGCCCGTCAGATTGAGGTCTTTGCCCCCCAAGACATCCGAGCCTTTTACCGTCAGGCCGTTGCCCGCGCTGAGGTTGACGTTGCCATGCGTACTGCCGACGGTGCTGCCCGCGCTGGTCTGGGTTCTGCCGTCATCGGTAATTTTGGTGCTCTGCTTGCCATAGCTCACCCCAACGCCGCCCGTGCCGGCCAGGCCGGTTTTCTTCTCTTCGCGCAGGTGCGTTTCCTGACGCGACTGGTCGGCGGCGGTGATGTTGAGGTCGTTGCCCGCCAGCAGGTTCACGTCGCGAGTACCCGCCAGTTTGCTGCCCTGCACCAGCAGGTTATTCCCCGCCTGCAGGGTGACGCTGTCGCCACTGATGTTGCTGCCCAGCGCACTCTGGTTACGCACTTCGTCGTGCGTCTCCAGCGACATGCTGGAAAGCATGCCTTTGCTGCTCTGCTTGCTGTGCTCGGTCAGATGATAGGAGTCATTACCGGCGGTCAGGTTGATGTCGTTACCCGCCACCGCCGTGATGCTGTCTTTGGCGGTCACCGACGCGGCTTTGGCATTCAGGTCATGCCCCGCGCTCAGGCCAAGGCTACCGCCGACGTTGATCTGCGTACCCACGTCTTGGTTCTGAGTCAGGTGACGATAGTTATCTTTGCCCCAGTCGCTGTTCTCAGTATGCGTCGTATTGAGAGTCGCAAGGTTGAGGTCATTGCCCGCAATGATGTTGGTCTGACTGTCCGCGCCGGTGTTGCTGATTTGCGCCGCCGTCAGGTTGATATTATTCAAGGCCTGCAGGCCAAGTTTACCTCCGTCGTTCTGCACATAGATACCCGCCGCGCGGTCGAGATATCGATTCGCGTCGTTGCCCGCGAGGGTGCTGCTGACATTAATGTCGCGCCCGGCAATCGCCACCAGACGGTCGCCACCTTGCAGGGTGCCGCCGAGGTTGTTGATGTCGGTGCGAGCATTGAGATTGACCTGATTCCCGCCGATAAAACCACCGTTGTTGAGCGTATCGGCATTAATCTGCGTCACTTCCCGGCCAAGAATTTTGCCGCTGTTGGTTAAGTCATTCTGGCTATTTAGCACTAGATTGTTGCCTGAGAGCAGCGCCCCGCTGCCATCAAGATCGCCTTTTTTCACTCGCGCATAAACCTGCGGTACCAGCACGCTTTGCACGGAGCCGTTCGGCAGCGTCACATCCTGCTTGACCAGCCACACCATATCGCTGGTCAGTAAGGCCATCTGTGCCGGAGTGAGCGCCACGCCTAGCGTCAGGTTGTACTGCTTCCCAAAAGCGATACCCGCGTCCATCAAGGCTTTGTACTGATCCGTATCGTTGTTGTATCCCGCCAGATAACGCTGGCCGGTAAGGTCGGCAATTTGCTGGCGGATCAGCCGCTGCTCGTAGAAGCCGTCACCCAAACGCTTCAACATATGATCGGGATCTTGGCCAAGGGCATTCTGCATATAGTCACTGGCGAGCCACTGCTTCTGGTTAGTGAAGCGCGGGTCAGTCTCGATCAGGTAATGGCTGGTCACGTCGCCGTGCAGCTGGAACAGGCTGTTGTCCGGCAGCGTGAGGTTCGGGCTGGTGATGCGCACCACCGTGTCCAGATTATTCTTCGGCTGGATCTCAAATATCTGCCCGGCGGGAGGGTTGATGGGCTGAAGCGTCGACCCATTTTGCACCGCGCCCGCGCTGCCCGCCTGCTGATTAAGCGTCGATGTATCCCGCCCGGCAATGGTGGTGCCGCTGCCCGTTATCTGGGTATGCTCGGCATAGACCATTGCTTTTAAATCAACAGCTTGAATGATGACATCAGGGCTGTAGTTATTGCTGTCCTTGCCTTGTGAGGTCTTGGTGCCACCAAAACGGCGTTTGGTTTTTTTCGCGTACCAGCGGGTCTGGGTTCCGACATCCGTAATGGTGCGCTCACCTGGCGTGCTGACGTTATTAGGAACGTCGATTTGTCCACCCAAGGTGCCACCAGCCATCACGCGGCTATTAATGTTATTAAGCTGGTTGCTGTAAATAGTCAGATCACCCCCGGCGATGATTTGCCCCGGATCGCTCTGTTTTACCTGTGTTTCCTTGATGGTGCGCTGGTACTGGTATTCATAAAACTCATTGCTGCGCGAGCCATCGGGCATGATCGCATCATGAACGCCGTACTTGTTTTTCCAAGATGTATCAACGTCACTCCAGTCATAGCGTTGAGTCGAACCTTTTAACACCGCCTCGTGATGTGGCGAATCCTCTGTCACCACCACTTCCGTTTCGAAGTGATCGTTGAGATTGTTTATTTCGCCGATGTTCAACACCATGTTGCCCACCGACTCCAGCGTCGAACTGTTGTTGTTGAACACTGACGCCTGACCGGTTGCCCGCCACTGGGCGTTTAGCTGCCCGCCCACGGCCACGTCGCCAGCGCTGAAAATCAGGCCATGGTCGCGGTTGTTGATGGTCTGCGCGCCGATATCCAGACGGTCGCGGGCGGCAATCGTCGCCGCGGTGCCGTTTTCCGCCAAATTATTGAGGGTGTCGGCCTGCAAGGCGATATGGTCGCCATAGATGCGCCCGCTGCCGATATTGTTCAGCGTCGCCGATTGAATATGGGTCAGGTTGCCGTCGATAAGCCCACGGTTAGTGACGTCGCCCGAGGTCAGAATATGATTCTGCGCGGCACTGATCTCCCCGGCTGCGCCATTGTTTACACTGGCGGCGTTGAGGTTGAGCGTGCCACCGGCTTTGATCAGCGCGCTGTTTTCCAGCCCCTGGCCGATATTGAAATTCAGGTCGCCGTTGGCAATCACGTCGCCTTGGTTGTTGAACCCCTGAGCCAGATTCAGCGTCATCGCCCCTTGCGACAGCAGGCTGCCGTCGCCGGTTACTGACGAGGCCGATAATTGCAGGTTTTTACCGGCAATCAGCGTGCCGCCGGTGTTGCTCAGCGCCAGCTCATTGCCAGCCAGCGTTAAGGTATCGGCGGAAGAGAGTAGGCCTTGGGCATTGTTTAGCGAGCCGGTATGGATATCCAGCAGGTCATTGGCGCGCAGCGCGCCTTGGGTGTTGTCGAGGGAGTCGCTGCTCAGGCGAACCGATTGGCCTTCAAGCCCGGTGTCCTGAGCTTTGGTATCACGGTTGGCGATCTGCGCGGCGTTTACGGTAGCCGTCGCGCCGCTGCGAATCAAACCGGCGGTATTATCCACCAGGCCGTTAAAGGCATTGATCAAGGCATTGCCCGCCGCCTGAAGTTTCCCGCCCCGGTTGTTCAGCCCGGCAATATCAAGTTGAGCATTTCTGCCTGCGGCAATATTACCCTGCGCGTTATTCAGCGCCTGCCCCTGCGTATTGATGCTGGCATCACCGCCGGTGCGGATCTGTCCGGCCTGATTAAGCAACGCGCCGGTCAATAAATTCAGGTTTTTACCGGCGCTCAGGACGCCGTTGGTGTTATCAACTGCCTGATTCCGGCTATTGAAACTTAAGTTATGGGCGGCCTGCACCAGCCCCTGCTGGTTAGTGAATTGCCCGGTCGTCAGGTTCAGTTCACCGTCGCTTGCCAGCGTGCCGTTGAGATTGTTGAAATCAGCGGAGGTCAGCCGTAAATCGCCCGTTGCTGCGATAAACCCTTGCTGGTTGTCGAGTGAACCGCTGTTGATCGACATCGGCCCACGGCTAACAATCCCGCGATTATCGCCACTATTGCGGTTACTTAAGGCTCCCCCCTGTAGCTCAAGAGCCATACCGCCGCCCGACTGCACCAGCCCACCGTCATTGTTTAGCCCGACGCTGGTCAACTGCATATCGCCAAGTGCTGCAATGTTCCCCTGCTGGTTACTCAGCGTGCCAGTGTTTAGGGTAAGCGTTTGCCCCGCGCCGAGCTGCCCTTGCTGGTTATTCAGGCTGGCGGCTTTCAGGTCGAGATTGCCATTGCCCGCAATTTGCCCAGCCTGATTATCCACGCCGTCAAATACCTTGAGCGTCATCGCGCCGCTGCCGGTCTGCAAGATTTTGCCTTCGCGGTTAGAGAGTCGATTAGCCGTCAGAGTGAATTGATCGGCAGAGGTGGTGCCGCCATCCAGCAGGACATCGCCGCCGTTAATGGTCAAATGACCGTTGGAGAGCATCTGGCCCTGCTCCCCTTGCAGACTGGCGCTTTCCAGTGACAGGTCGCCGTCGGCGGCGTGCAAGATTTTGCCGCCCTGATTGTTGATCTGCGAGGCTTTGATTTTGAGATCTTTGCCGTTGCTGGCAATGCTGCCGCCACGGTTGTTAAGGGAGCCTTGATGGGAGAGTTGCAGGGAATCACTGCCCAATTGCGTAATAGCGCCTTGCTGGTTAGAAAGGGAGCCCGCGCTGATATTTAGCTTATCACCGAGCAGCTTTCCGCCGTCGTTATTGAGCATTTTGCCACTGCGCGCGGTCAACTGCTGTTGCGCCGCAACCTGCGCGCTGCCGGTCTGCAGATCGTCCTGCCCGGCGTCCAGAGTGACGTTATTGCCGCTGGTCGAGCTATGGCGAACATCGACGCCCTGCCCGCGAGCCGTCAGATCGCCGGAGGCCAAGTTTTGCCCCTGAGCTCGTAACTGCCCCGAGGCATCGAGGGTGAGATTGCTACTTCCTGCCAGCTTACCGTCCTGGTTAACACCCGCCGCCAGCACGCTGCCCTGCTCGCTATTTAACGTCGCGCTTTTTGTTTGCAGATGGTTATTGGCGGTGATTGCGCCGCTATTGTGCAGGTCGCCCGTCGCAATCAGGTTGGCATCGGCGCCGGAACGCACCGCGCCGCTGTTTTCCATCGCGCCGTTAGCCGCAATAGTGACGCCCGCCTGGCCGCTCATCTGCCCGCTGTTTTCAATACGGCCATCGGCAGTGACCACCAGAGTGCCCGCCTGCGCGCCGATATTACCGGCGTTATGCACCCCGACGCCGTCTTCGGTGCCGAGCAGGCGAATTTTATTGGCGTACATGCCGCCGAGCTGGGCGACGTCTACCGCCATCATCGGCCGTGGTGAACCGTCCGCGGCTTTTTTATCGATTTGCTGATGATCAACATCCACCTTGTTGCGGCCTGCCGTCACCTTGAGATCTTTCGCCACTAAGTTGGCGTTAATTTTCACCGAGCGGGCGATGATGTCCGTGTAATCCTGACGGCTGCTGTCCATTCCCGCGCCCTGGATCACGATTTCGCCCCGTTCAACATCAAACCCGGTGAGCTGGCCATTGTTGAGCTGCGCCTGCCCGGTGGTCATGGTGGCGCGATTAGCATTGATGAAGCCGCAGCCGTTACAGGTGATCCCCGCCGGGTTGGCGATCACGACCTGTGCCTGATGGCCTGCGACTTCGACATAGCCGTTAAGCTGGCTCGGGTCGCGCGAGTTGACCTCATTGAGGATCACTTTCGCCTCGCCGCGCGCCAGCCAAGGGTTCCCCTGCACCATTCCGCCCTGCTGCGTCGCCACGTTATTTCGCGAGTTATTAAGGATCACCCCTTTTTGATCGACGTCGAACTGGCTGTAGGTGTTGCGGGAAACGCCCCCTTCGCTTGGAGTTTGAATATTGACCTGCGGGGTGCCGTTGGCGGTGCTGACGATATTCGGCTGCTGGTTACTCGGCGCCTGACTGTCGGCCACGATCCCCGCCTGAGCACTATTGACCAGCACCACCGATCCAAAGAGCGCCAGCATGGCGCAGGACAGGCTGCTCAAGCGACATTGGCGTATAGCCGTCTTGCTGCGGCGCACGCGGCGTCCACCCTCTCGGCCTGCCGAAGCAATTTCCGCCACCACCATTAACAGGCCACGGGCTTTATTAAAAATGATGCGATAGAGATGTTTGTTCATGGCAGAGTGTCCTTACCCTAATACGACCAGTTGAGGTTGAAGCCCAGCGAGACGGGATCCGTTGAGAAACCGTCAGGTTTGGAGAAAGGCACCGAGGCGAACAGGTCATAACCGACCCTGAAAGCTCGGCCACGCACCCCAACTGCGCCGCCCGCTAAGTGATTGCCCACCAAATATTGCGTGCCATTGCCGCCCACTTCGCCATAGTCCACCCCAAGATAAAGCTCCTGGGAAGGCAGCGGCGTCGCCCATGCCAGGTCGTTACGCACAAACCAGCCGCGATCGGCATTCAGGGTGAGTTCACCGTCGAAGCCGCGTACCGTCCAGCGGTTACCGATAGCAAATTGATCCTGAGGCGTCAGGTGAGTGTCGGTGTACTGGCGCTGATACTGCACGTTGTAGCGAAATTTCTGATTGGCGATGGCAAAAGGCACATCAAGCTGGGCGGAAACCTGGACGATTTTGCTTAGCGCCGTCGCGTAGCCGCCATACTCTTCCGGCGCAGGCGTAGCGCCAAACCATCGGGTACCGCGCTGATAGCTAATGCCCGTGTCAAGGGTGGCTTGCGAAATATAGTGACGATGTTGTAAGCCCAAGCGCCACGCCGCCGTTTGCCTGCGCTGCACTTCGATTTCAGTATCATTGACGTAGTTTCTGGACTCGCGCGCCAGCACGTCATAGGTCATCGTGGTCTTCTGGCTACCGTTGCGATGCAATATGCGGCTAACCTGAAAATCGAGATTTTTACTTTTACCGCGATACCGGTAATCGCCATTAAGCCCGGCGGTGGTCTGGTTGTATTCGTAACTGTTGGCCGTCAGGCCAAACATCCAGTAGCCGAAAGGCACTGAATAGTGCCCGGTGACGTTACCCGTGCTCTTGCCACTTTTGTGAGGCAGGCTGCTGGTACCGGAAATGTAAAACAGGTCGCTGAGTGAGAATGGGTTATCCAGCGATAAGGTCGCGGTGCCCTGATAGCGGCCGGTGCTGCGCGTGCCTGAGTCATCAAGGCCCGCAGCGACGCGCCACATTTTTTCCTGCTTCCAGCGCAGCGCAATATCACTTTCTCCTGGCTGCTCGCCGGGCACGATTTCCATGTCGGCCTGCACCGTCGGCAGGCGCTGCAGATTCTCTAAACCCTGCTCGATATCGCGTAAATCTAATAGCTGATCTTCATGGGCAGGAAATGCGCTGTAGAGCGTGACGTAATGGTCGCTGTCTGGCGTTAATTTCACCTGACG
Organism: Ewingella sp. CoE-038-23; assembly: GCF_040419245.1. Taxonomy (NCBI): domain Bacteria; kingdom Pseudomonadati; phylum Pseudomonadota; class Gammaproteobacteria; order Enterobacterales; family Yersiniaceae; genus Ewingella; species Ewingella docleensis. The sequence goes on from NZ_JAZHOH010000001.1 coordinate 3,081,183, forward strand.
GGTCTTGCCGGGCACCACCACCAGCTGCAGCACGCCGCTTTTCAGATCCTGCGACGGAGCCAGCACTCGGGTAGTGATATACCCGTGATCCACTAACCTGTTCTGCAAAGTGCTCATCAACAGGTTGATGCCTTTCCCCCCTAAGCATTTGCCTACGGCTTGATTGCTGATGTGCTGTAGCGGCAGCCAATGCGGCAAGGCCTCGGTACCACTCAGCCGGACTTGGGAGAGGGTAAAACACGGGGTTTCCTGCGGAAAATTGATGCGGCCAAAACTGCTGGCAGGGGGAGAAAGGCGCACGTCCGGCGCATCAGGTGCCAGGCGCTGCTGCAATGCACGCTGCTGTTCCTGTTGGTGAATAAACTGCTGGTCCCCCGCCGCGCGTAAATTGCTCGGAGGCGCCATCGCCTGTTGGCTGGCCGCGTCTGTTAAAGGCTGATCGCGAAAAGGAGAAGGCCCGGTAATAGGTGCAGCATGGCTGTTGCTAATAAACAGGCTGAGAGAAATAACCAGTGACTGGCAGGCAGTATTAATAGCGGGGCGGCGCACGGAAATATCCTTATTATTATTAATCCAAAGGTCAAGCATCCTTAATCCATCGCATTATGCCAATGTAAATTTGGTTTACAATAAATTTCCTTTTCTTTACGAAGCGAAATAACCTACCTAAGTAAAATTAACAACTTATGGATTAGGATTATTCTTATAAAGCAGCCATTTGTGCTACAAACCCTTGCAGAACGGGCCATCTGGTCGGCAAAAGGCCAAAATCCAATTAGAAAAAAACAACTGTTTTCGTCACGAGTTCCTCATGGTAAATCGTCATTTATCCTTAGAGATATATAAGGTTAAATAATATTTTGCAGTGAAATCATTCGATGAATGTGTGAATGAAAAGAATTTCTGCTCTGGGCGCGCCTATTATTAGTCGGGGATTAACTATTATTTGGCACAATGATTTGCCTCTCCAGCCTTAAGCCTTGACCATCGGTTAACGTGACCGTCACCTGGGTCCAATCCCCTTTTTGCATCGCGATGCGCATCTGCCCGAGAGAGAGGGTTTTGTTCGCGGCGAGGTTGATACTGCCCTGCTGGCGGCTGGTGCTCTGCCCCTGCTCGGCGCGATGTGAGACGGCAATGGAAACCTGACAGGTGCAATTTTGGCTCAGGGTCGCCATGGGCCGGACAATATAGACATCGGCTTCAGTTTGGGTGTCGAACCACAGTTGGTTCGACATGACGGCGGCAATCAACAATAGCTGCATCGTTCCTCCTTATATAAAGCAAAACAGGGCATAGGCCCTGTTTTGCGACGAACAAACTGCATGACAATAACGTCAGGGGAATCAGTGCTGGCTAGCGTAAGCCTGATTGCCGGTACCGTACTGTTGGATATTCGCAAGACTGCCGTTGGCGTATTGATTCGACTGCGCGTAGTTACCCGTACCGTTTTGGCTGATTTGGGTAATGCTGCTGCTGGCGGCCTGCAACACGTTGGCGTTGTTCCAGTCACCGGCCTGGGAGACTTTTACCAGACTGTTGTTGCCCGTTTGGTTGCTGCCAACTTTGTTTTGTGAGCCGCGCTGGTCAATCGACGTCAGCGATTTAGAGACGCCGCTTTGGTTAGCCTGAGCACGGTTAGCCGTACCAGCCTGATAAATTTGAATTTCAGCGTTCCAGTTGGTGGTCTGGAATACTGGCAGAGAAGAGGTTGGAGGCGTTGTTGCCAATGCACTGCCACTGATCACTAACGCAGATACTGCCACAATTTTCAAAAGATTCATGATGCTACCCCATTGGTTAAAGTTGGATGATCTTCATTTGAGACAAAGTGATTAACGCTGTGTGACTCTGATCGCCATTCCTGACGAATTTTGTACGACACCGGCTGACCGGTCCGTACCACTTTGGCTAATTTGCGTCACGCTCCGGCTACCTCGCTGGAGAATAACGGCGGTATTGCCAAAATCTTTTTGTTCAATAGATGCAGAACTGCTATTTCCAAGCTGGGCAATCACGGCGGTATTTTCACTGCCGCTTTGCATAATATCGGCCGCGTTGCCATTCCCTCGCTGATTAACAATCGCATTATTATCATTGTTAAATTGCGTAATATTCGCCCTATTGCTGTTCCCATTTTGTTGGGTAATAGCCGTATTGCCATTGCCTTTTTGCAAAATAAAAGCGGCATTGCCCGAGGATGAATAGCCCCCCACTACGGCGTTATCAAACGAATTACTGTAATAGTAAATATCACTGGTGTTGGCGCTAAAGCCCAATTCACTGTGGGCGAGATCGTTCGGTTGCGCCATGATAATAAGAGGTAATGAAAGCAGCGCAACGGTAAAAATCATTTTTTTCATATTTCAGCCCTGATTGACTTTCTTCTGCATTATGAAAATGACAATCGACAAATACATCGAGAAAGCCAGAATTGTTTACTGGACGAATTGAGTATGGATAGTCGTAAAAATAAAAAACTCACTTGTAAGTCGTATTTTTAATTTAAGACTCATCAGAAAGCATGAGGAAAAGAGTAAAAAAACCCGTAATTCCATCAGTCTGGAGTTTCGAAAATATTTAATCAAGGTGCGTAACCAACCTAGAATCCGCTCAACCTAATTTGTCATACAATTTATTAAATCTGTCATTGCCTGGATCAAATACTTAGCCTGCGAAGACGAAAAATTTCTCTCTGTCTATGAGGGTTACAGGTGATATTGCGTATCCTGTCACCTTTTTTTAGAGGGTGAAGACTGCGAAGTAGCGTCAGATCACGAGGTCAAACCAGTTATGGAAATACTAAACCAAGACCAATATTTGAGATAAAGCAGAAGAAAAACTCACCTCATTAGCTTAAGTAGTACATCAAACTGCCCGCTAGGCGAATGAATTAGCAGTAGTTAGTTGCCAGTTTGAGGTAAACGTGCAGGAGGATAGGTTAAGGGCGTTTAACAGATTGGCTGCTTCTAATCACAACAGTGCGAAGTAAAATTTGCACATTTTCAGTTACATTTTGAAACACAAATAAGCCTTGATTTAGAGTGTCCAATGGATAGATTGATGATGTAGGAAAAATCCTATTTCTAATAATGACAAACTTGCGTGTGTAGTGGTTATTCAACTTTTCCGATTTATTTACTTTTTTGGTTAATACGCCACGGGCTTGCACATGCTACATCCAGCAGCAAAGCAACCTATTTAATGCCTTCATTTATAAGGCATCTGTAGGCTGTCAAAAAAATTAGGTGGGGTTTCATTATGACTAATGAAGCAATATTAAATAACAATCTTTTATTGTTAATTACTAAGCCGTCACTTCAGGCCAGTGCTTTATTGCAGCAGTTAAAACATCAGTTAAGTGTAAACACTAAACTGCATAACATTAATAAGACACTAGAAGATGATTCATTAAACCAGGCACTCATATTGTTTGACATGATGGAAGCAGACCAGCGACAGGTTGTCTTATGGCAATCCGTCATTCGTCGCTATGACGATAATGTGAAGCTTTTATTATTTAATACTCCGAGTGATTATCAGTTTAGAGAAATAGAAGCCTGGCCGCGCATTAGCGCCGTATTCTATAACTCTACCGAGGAAAATAAACTGGTTGAAGGTATTAATAACGTACTCAATGGAGAATGTTATTTCACGCAAGGTTTTGCCAGCTACCTCATTAGTCAATCAGGGCAATATCGCTATCTCGATCATAGTGAAACCGGCCTGACCCATAGGGAACAAGAGATCTTGAATAAGCTGCGCGTGGGCGCTTCGAATACTGAAATTGCCCGGCTGCTCTTTATTAGTGAGAACACGGTCAAAACGCATTTATACAATTTGTTCCGCAAGCTTTCCGTCAAAAACCGGACTCAGGCCGTCTCTTGGGCTAACGACAATTTAAAGCGCTGACATGATGAAATCCGTCATCTGTCTGCTTTTCGGCCTGACATTAGTGTTAGGCCAGACTGCCAATGCGGCAGAAATTAAAGACCCTGGCTTGGTAACTGACCACACGGTGACCTCCGTGGGTCACGACTTCTACCGCGGTTTTGCTGATCGCTGGGATATTAATTATGCCGAGACAATCACCATCAGCGAACGGCCAAGCGCCCGCTGGGGAAGCTGGATAAGCATCAAGGTTGGGCAAGACACGCTGTATCAAATATTGCTGTTTCCCAACCGCCGCAATTTTAGCAAAGAGGTCGATACCGCCGTGGCCAGTGTGCATGAAGCCCTGTCACGCCGCCAAATCGACAAAGCCTTATTGGGCACCGGTGATCTCACCGGCGATGAATTCTAGGAGCTTACCGTGAAAATATCTGTCGCGCTTTTATCGCTGTTCCTTTTCTCCTCTCTCTCATGGGCGGGAAATATGGTGCACCAGTTTGTGAATCCCAACTTTGGCGGCAACCCGAACAATGGTGCTTTTTTGCTGAATTCGGCCAATGCGCAGAACTCATACAAAGATCCCAACGGCTATAACTTCGATGCTTATAACCCGTCGGCGCTGGACAACTTCACCTCTGCCTTACAGTCGCAGCTGCTGGGAACCCTGATGGGCAATGTGAATCAGGGCAAGCCGGGGCGGATGGTGACTCAAGATTTTATTGTCGATGTGCAAAACACCGACGGTCAGCTGGTGATGAACGTCACCGATCGTAAAACAGGAAAGATTTCGACTATTCAGGTTCAGGGCATCAGTGGCTCTAATTAAAACCAAAAAATTCACCTAAACATCGCCAATCACAGCAGCGGGAAGGCCACTATGCGCAGTTTGTTTCTATTTCTGATGATTTTTGCCCTCACAGGGTGTTTGACTGCACCACCAGATCAAGCAGCAAAACCCACCTTGCTGCCGCGAGCCCAGAGCTATCAGGACCTGACTAACTTGCCACCGGCGCGCGGCAAGATTTTTGTCTCGGTTTACAACATTCAGGATGAAACGGGACAGTTTAAACCTTACCCGGCGAGTAACTTCTCCACCGCCGTGCCGCAAAGTGCCACCGCCATGCTGGTGTCGGCACTTAAGGATTCAAAATGGTTTATCCCTCTTGAACGTCAGGGGCTACAGAACCTGTTGAATGAACGCAAAATTATCCGCGCCGCGCAGGAAAACGGCAGCGTGGCAGAGAATAATGCCCGCGCCCTCTCCTCACTGGTGGCGGCGAATATTTTGATTGAAGGGTCAATCATTGGCTACGAAAGCAATGTGAAATCCGGCGGGGTTGGTGCCAGATATTTCGGTATCGGGGCCAGCACGCAGTACCAGTTAGACCAGATAGCCGTGAACCTGCGCGCCGTCGACGTCAATACCGGGGAAGTTCTGTCATCGGTAAATACCAGCAAAACCATTTTGTCTTATGAGGTGCAGGCCGGTGTCTTCCGATTTGTCGATTATCAACGATTACTGGAAGGAGAATTAGGCTACACCACCAATGAACCTGTGATGCTTTGCCTGATGTCGGCGATTGAAACCGGCGTGATTTATCTGGTGAATGACGGTATCAGCCGCAACCTGTGGCAGCTACAAAATCCGCAGGACGCCAAGGCACCGGTGCTCGAAAAGTATAAGAACCTGATTGTCCCTATTGCCTCTTAATCTGGAGAAATTGATTCACGTTATCCCAGAAAATCGGATCCCCTGTAGCGTGATGACGCCGGGTTTTGGCAGTAGTTGGCGAAAGGAAACCCAACGATTGAGGCGGGTTTCCTTTCATTTTTTTGCTCAGTATTGGTTCGAAATGTTATTCAGACTGCTGGTAATTATTGACCCGTTTTTTATCTTCCAGATTGAAATCCGGATCGAGATAAATACTCAGGCGCTGAATCAACAGCTCATGAAATTCAAATACCGCGCAGAAGTGGTGACTTCCCGCCTCGGCCGTGGGCCAGCGTTCGCCGCTTTGCATCACGCCGCGCATTTGTCCCTCAACCACCAGCGTATCGCCATCGGTGATAAAGCGAAATTTATCCTGCATGTGCTGAATTTTATCGATTTCCAACGCGAAGCATTTGCCCAGTTCGCCCAGCGATGACTTTCCCTTTGCTGTACCAAATTTTGGGAAAAACACCTCAGTGTCCTCGGTAAACAGATCCAACAGTGTCGCATCTGCCTGATCCAGCTTGCTATAAAACTGTTTCACAATCTCTATACGACTTTTTTTTAGCGCGTCCTGTGTCATTTTTCCCCTCTTATCACTCAATGAGTGAAATCTAAGACCACCTGACTAAGACTAGTGAAACGCTTCAATTTTGCTGCTTTCCCCTAAGATTTAAGATAACTCTCAGCAAATCGGCCCCTGCTGCCTTCAATTCATGGTCTACAGTTAATGAGGTATGACACTTTTATTCATTGAAGTGCGTTGGGCTGGCATGTTGCTCGCCCTCCAGACAAAAGGAACTGCTTATGTTTGATAAAGCGAAAGATAAAGCTGAAGAGCTGGTTGGCAAAGGTCAGGAACAGTTTGGTCGCGCAACGGAAGATCATGGTCTGCAAGCAGAAGGCGTAGTCCGCAAAAATCTTTCTCAGGCATCCTATGCGGTGAACGACGCCGTGGATACCGTGAAGCGCCAAACCTCAGACAACCCAGTACCGGCCCTGCTTATTGCCGCCGGTGTAGGTTTCCTGCTGGCGAAACTGACAGGCCGTAAATAATCAGCCTGTTTGCTCGATAAGCATGAGCAAGGCATGAATGTATGCCATAAAAAAACCCGGCCAATGCCGGGTTTTTTGTTGTTCTTTTGGGGCTAACTGCTGGGTTTAATGAGGCTTTCTGCCGGAATGCCAAACAACGTATGCAACTTCCAAATCATCGCCAAGGTGAGTTTTCGTTTACCATTTAGCACCTCGTAAACCCGGTTTGTACGCCCGATGGCCGGCTGTAGATCCTTGGCGGTTAGGCCAGACTGCTCCATCCTAAATTTGATTGCTTCAATAGGATCGGGCAGATCGACAGGAAAATGCTTAAGTTCATAAGCTTCAATCAAGGTGATCATCACCTCAAAGAAGTCCCCTTCAGGCGTGCCGGGCTCAGGCTCATTATCAAATAAAGGTGAGACGATTTTTAGCGCCGCGCGGTAGTCCTGCTCGTTCCGAATCGGATGAATGTCCAAGGTTTCACTCCATCTCAATAGTATTGGCATCAACGCGGTCATATTGCCTATGCGTACCCATAAACTTGATGTAAATGGCACCAAATCGATAAGCAATGGCTGCGACCAATCGATAGTCATTACCCTTGATATTAAAAACGACTCGCCGGCTTTTTAAGATACTGGCGCTGCGGAATTGCTCCTTAATATGGTTGGGGGTAGTCCATTCAGCGTTTCTGACCTCATCAATCCATGCTTTCAACGGCTGTTCAGAGTCTGGATACGCAGTCCAAAAAGTTTTTAGCGTGCTGACTGAAATTATTTTCATGCCCGCAAACTACTCCCAATATGGGACTACGATAAGCGTTTTGAGAGGATTTTGGAAGCCGCATTCCAGAAATAAAAAAGGCGCAGCATGATTGCGGCGCCTTATTCTAAAAGAAGGTTTTATTAAGCTTTAGCCGGGAGCACGCCATCCGCGCGGAACATGGCTTTAATGCCGCGCACGGCCTGGCGGATACGGTCCTGGTTTTCAATCAGGGCGAAACGCACGTGGGTATCACCGTAATCACCGAAACCAATGCCCGGCGAGACGCAAACCTTGGCGTCGGCCAGCAGGCGCTTGGCGAATTCCAACGAACCTAAGTGCTCGTAAGCCGGTGGGATTTTGGCCCAAACGTACATTGAGGCTTTCGGGTTATCGACCATCCAGCCCGCCTCGTGCAGACCGCGAACCAGCACGTTGCGGCGCTGGCGATACTGCTCGGCGATATCTTTGACGCACTGCTGATCCCCTTCCAGCGCGGCGATGGCTGCCACCTGTAGCGGGGTAAAGGTGCCGTAGTCATGATAGCTTTTGATACGCGCCAGCGCGCTGACCAGCTCTGGATTACCGACCATAAAGCCGATTCGCCAGCCCGCCATATTGTAGCTTTTCGACAGCGTGAAGAACTCGACCGCGATGTCCTTCGCGCCCGGCACCTGCATGATAGAAGGCGCTTTCCAGCCGTCATACACAATATCGGCATAGGCCAAATCATGGATAACCAGCACATTGTACTGCTTCGCCAGTGCGACCACGCGCTCGAAGAAATCCAGCTCAACGCACTGCGCCGTCGGGTTAGACGGGAAGCCGAGGATCATCATTTTTGGACGCGGAATGGTTTCGCGAATTGCGCGTTCCAGTTCAGCAAAGAAATCCACGCCGTCGGTTAATGGCACCGAGCGCACCTGCGCACCGGCAATCACCGCGCCGTAGATATGAATCGGATAACTTGGGTTTGGCACCAACACAGTATCACCGTGATCCAAGGTTGCCAGCATCAGGTGCGCCAGCCCCTCTTTCGAGCCAATGGTGACAATGGCTTCGCTTTCTGGATCGATTTCAACCTGATAGCGATCGGCATACCAGCGGGAAATCGCACGGCGCAGGCGTGGAATACCGCGTGACGTGGAGTAACCGTGGGTGTCTTCGCGCTGAGCCACCTGCACCATTTTCTCAACAATGTGCGGCGGGGTTGCGCCATCAGGGTTCCCCATACTGAAATCAATAATGTCTTCGCCGCGACGTCGCGCAGCCATTTTCAATTCAGCGGTAATGTTAAAAACATAAGGGGGAAGACGATCGATACGCGTAAAACGACGTGGAGAACTGGAGTCAGCCATAAATTCCTCAAGGATACGTGAGCGCCCGGACCGTCCGAGCGACGCTTGCCGCGATGCAGCCTTCCAAGAACATATCTCAGGCAGAAAAAACTGTCGATACCCCAGACGACCTATTTTTAACCAACGAGAGATTAACCTCGCGGATCGTCGGCAAGGATCCCCAGCAGCCAGTCGTTATGCCACACCTCGCCAATGCGGTAGCTGTCGCGCAGGCAGCCTTCGAGCTGGAATCCACACTTCTCCAGCACCCTGCGCGAGGGGAAATTGCCCTCCAGCACGTTGGCCTGCAGGCGATGAAAACCGCAGGTATCAAAAGCAAAATCCAGCACGGCTTTCAGTGATTCAACGGCATACCCTTTCCCCTGATGCTCGGGAGAAATGATAAAACCCACCTCACCCTGCTGATAAGGCCGCCAGTCGGGGAAGAAGCCGGTCAGGCCCACCGCCGCGCCGGTTTCGCGTTCGCGGATCACCAGACAGAGCCAAAAATCAGCATAGCGATCCCAGTGCCCAAGGCGCTGTTCGAAGCGATTGCGAATTTGCGCGGGCGAGTCGATATCACCAATAAAGCGCATCACCTCTGGCGTTTGGTACAGCTTCTGGAACAACCACCAGTCTTCATTTTCAATGGGTTGCATCACCAGCCGTGGAGTGGTGAGTTGCAAAGGTGTCAGAGTTTTCATCATTATTTTCCTCTGGGTAGGTACCGCGTCAGCTTACAATTGAATCATTGGTTATTCATGCGTTTTATGGCTTTAGTGCATTTCATTCCCTAAGACAATTCCCTGTTATAATGGGCCTTAGCCGAAAACAGGGAGCCTGCCGTGCCGCAAGTGTTTGAAATGTTGCTGGCGGTCTTTGACCGCGCAGCGCTGATGTTAATCTGCCTATTCTTCCTCACTCGTACCCGCCTGTTTCGCAAGCTGCTACAGAAAGAGAGCCATAACCACACGGCACTGGAACTCGCTGCCGCCACGGCGATTTTCTCGCTGTTTGCCATTTTCGGTACCCTGTCGGGGATTAATGTCGAAGGCTCGCTGATTAACGTGCGCACCATCGCCATTATGTCCGGCGGAATACTGTTTGGCCCTTGGGTGGGGATTATTACTGGCCTGATTTCCGGCTCGCACCGTTATCTCATCGACATTCACGGCGTCACCTCGCTGCCCTGTCTGATAACCAGCATCGTGGCCGGTTTTACCTCGGGCTATATCAACCTGAAAGTGAAGAAAGCTAACCATTGGAAAGTGGGGATTGCCGCCGGAATGCTGTGCGAAGCCCTGACTATGGTGCTGATTTTGCTGATGGCGAAGCCGTTTTCGCTGGGGGTGGATATCGTCATGAGCATCGCCGCGCCGCTGATCCTCGGGGCCAGCTCCATCGGCCTGATTATCCTGCTGGTGCAAAGCGTGGCCGACGAAAAAGAGGTGATTGCCGCCCGCCAGGCGCGACTCGCCTTGGACATCGCCAATAAAACCCTGCCCTATTTCCGTCACATTGAAGGGCCGAATATTAACGCCCGGTCGCTGGAAAAGATTTGCAGTATTATCCGCGAAGATATCAACGCCGACGCCGTGGCCATTACCGATACCAAAAACATCTTGGCCTACGTTGGCGTGGGCGCCGAGCAGTACAACATCGGCCACGAGATAATCAGTGATATCACCAAGGCGACGCTGGAGTCCGGTCAAATCACCATTAAAAACAATGATGAAGTGGACCGCACGCCGGAGATCCACTCGCTGATCATTATCCCTTTATGGGAGAGCGGCGTAGTAACCGGCTCGCTGAAAATCTATTACTGCCACGCCCACCGCATCACCTATTCGCTGAAAGTGATGGCGGTCGGCCTGTCGCAAATTATCTCCACCCAGATGGAAGTGTCGCGAGCAGAGCAACTGCGCGAAATGGCCAATAAAGCCGAAATGCGCGCCCTGCAAAGTAAAATCAACCCACACTTTCTGTTTAACGCGCTGAATGCTATTTCATCGTCTATCCGCGCCCGGCCTGACACTGCGCGCCAGCTAATCATCAATCTGTCGCGCTATCTGCGTTACAATCTGGAGCTGAATGACGAGCTGATTGACCTGCGTAAAGAGCTGCATCAGGTGCAGGATTACATCGCCATTGAGCAGGCGCGCTTTGGCAGCAAGCTGACGGTTATCTATGATATTGATGACGATATCTCGGTGCAGATCCCCAGCCTGTTGATTCAACCTCTGGTTGAAAACGCCATCGTCCACGGCATTCAGCCGTGCAGCGGTAAAGGGGTGGTGGTGATTGCGGTGAAGCGTCAGGGCAGTAACGTGAGAGTGTCGATTAAAGACACCGGACACGGCATAAATCAGGAAACCATTGACCGGGTGGCGAGAAATGAAATGCCCGGCAATAAAATCGGCCTGCTCAACGTGCACCATCGCGTTTCACTGCTGTATGGCCATGGGTTAACTATCCGCCGCCTTGAGCCAGGCACGGAAATTTCATTTTTGATCACCTCGGAAAATGCCAATGAAAGCCATCATCGTTGAAGACGAAGTCCTCGCACAGGAGGAGCTGAGTTATCTGATTAATGCGCATAGCGAAATCAAAATCGAAGCCAGCTTTGACGACGGACTGGACGTGCTGAAGTATCTGCAAGCCCATGAAGTGGATGCGATTTTCCTCGATATCAACATTCCGTCGCTCGACGGCGTATTGCTGGCGCAGAACATCAGCAAGTTCGCGCACAAGCCCTACATTATCTTTATCACTGCCTATAAAGAGCATGCCGCCGAGGCTTATGAAATCGAGGCATTCGACTACATTCTCAAGCCTTATCACGAGTCGCGCATTGTCACCATGCTGCAAAAGCTGGAGATGCATTTTAAACGCGACAAACAGGCGCTAACCCAGCCTGCACCCAGCAGCAACCGCGCCAGCCACAGCATCAATTTGATTAAAGATGAGCGGATTATTGTTACTGATATCAATGATATCTATTACGCCGCGGCGCAGGAGAAAGTGACACAGGTCTACACCCGCAAAGAAGAATTCACCATGCCGATGAATATCACCGAGCTGTGCAATCGCCTGCCGGAAGAGCATTTCTTCCGCTGCCATCGCTCCTACTGTGTGAATTTGTCGAAAATCCGCGAAATCGTGCCGTGGTTTAACAACACCTATATTTTGCGCTTAAGCGATTTGGACTTCGAAGTGCCGGTGAGTCGCAGCAAAGTGAAGGAATTCAGAAGTTTAATGCGGTTTTAGCGAGAGTATTCTCCCCCGCAGCCGGGGGAGAAAAGAGAGGCAAGATTACAGCGTCATGCCCATCGACTGGCGCAGATAAGCCCCCGATCCCAGCAGCCCCGGCTGATCGTGAGTGATCAGGTAGACCGGAATGTCGTGCAGGTAGTCTTTAAAACGGCCTTTATCTTCAAAGGCGGCGCGGAAACCCGAGGCCTTAAAGAACTCGAGGAAGCGCGGCACGATGCCACCGGCGATATACACGCCGCCGAAGGTACCCATGTTCAGAGCCAGATTGCCGCCAAAGCGCCCCATAATTACGCAAAATAGGGAGAGTGCGCGGCGGCAGTCGAGATTTTCATCACTTAGCGCCAGCTCGGTCACATCTTTCGGCGCGAAATTCTCCGGCACGCGGCCATCGGCTTTTACAATCGCACGGTACAAATTCACCAGCCCCGGACCAGACAGAATACGCTCCGCGGAGACGTGGCCCATCTCGGCACGCAGCTGCTCGAGGATGATGTCCTCCTCTTCGCTGTTTGGCGCGAAATCAACATGCCCGCCCTCGCCCGGCAGGCTCAGCCAGCGTTTGTCAGCGTGGATCAAGTGGGCGACGCCCAAGCCGGTGCCCGCGCCGAAAATCACCGCCGGTTTACCGTCTAACGGTTTTTTGCCGCCGAACTGCAACAGGTCTTGCTCCTGCAGCATCGGGATAGCCATGGAGACGGCGGTGAAGTCATTGATCACTTCCAGATGATCCAACTTCAGATTGGCTTTCATCTCGGCAATTGAAAATGCCCACGTGTGGTTGGTCATCGCTACCCAGTCGCCGGTGATCGGGCAGGCAATGGCGATACAGGCGTCTTTAACTTCGTGCTCTTGCTGCTCAAGGTAAACGCGCACCACGTCTTCTAAACTTGGGTAATCCAAGCCAGAAAAGGTTTTGGAAGCCGAGATCTCTCCGCTGTCGAGCGCGCACAGTGCAAGACGACAGTTAGTACCGCCGACGTCCCCCACCAAGGAGTATTTGGTCATTTTCTTCTCCGAAAAAGTAGATTCTTAATCCTGTCTGGTCTGGAGGCCGGGTAAAAACGATAAATACCGTTATTATCAATCGTTGAGGCTGGTTAAAACCCGCTTGCAGGACTATAAAAGTTTACAGAATAATTGTGGGCAAAATAGCGGTAATTGCTATAGCCTGCAACGCCCATTTGAGGCAACGCGTATTTATGCGGCGCGGCATCCAAAATAATGTCGCTAATGCCCAATTTCTTAGCCATCATTGCGATACAAAGCCTGTGCTGAAGCCTCGAGCGAGTGCAGTTCATCATAAAAGGATATGTGCATGCTGCATCCCCGTGCGAAAACGATGTTGGTCTTTACTTTGCCCGCGTTGGTCATCGGCATCTTATCCAGCCTGATTCTGGTCGCCATTATGCTGCTGGCGGGCGCGCTGCAAACCCTGCTCTGGCAGCACATTCCTTCTGCCCTGCATATTGATACCAGCTCGGCCAGTTGGACCTTATTCATGCTGACGCTAACCGGTTTGGGCGTCGGCGCGCTAATTAAGTATATGCCGGGCCACGCTGGGCCAGACCCCGCCACCGAATCGCTGATAGGCCCGCCCGTCGCGCTCAATGCCCTTCCCGGTTTGGCATTAGCCTTGATGCTGGGCCTGGCCGGAGGGGTGAGCCTCGGGCCGGAATACCCCATTACCGTGATTAACATTGCCCTCGCCGCCGCCGTGGGCCGCTTTTTGCTGCCAAAAGTCCCGACCATGGACTGGGTGATTTTAGCCGCCGCGGGCACCATCGGCGCGCTGTTCGGCACGCCTATCGCCGCCGCGCTGATTTTCTCGCAAATGCTCGGCGGAGATAAAGATATTCCGCTATGGGACCGCCTTTTTGCGCCGCTGGTCGCCGCAGGCGCGGGGGCGCTGACCACCGATCAGTTCTTCGAGCCTGATTTCTCTTTGAATATCGACCCTTATGACGCTTCGCGCCTGGTGGATGTGTTCAGCGGCTCGGTGGTGGTGCTGATTGCGATTGCGATTGGCATGGTTGCCGTCTGGCTGTTCCCGCACGTCCACCGCCTGTTCCACAGCATCAAAAATCCCATTCTTATGCTGGGGGTTGGCGGCTTTGTGTTAGGACTGCTGGCACTGATTGGCGGGGAAATCACCCTGTTTAAAGGGCTGGATGAGATGAAACAGCTGGCGGAGTCGGACCAGTTATTTGAAATTAGCTCGATGCTGGCGATAACCCTGACCAAGCTCGCCGCGCTAGTGGTGGCCGCCGCCTGTGGCTTTAGGGGCGGGCGCATCTTCCCTGCGGTGTTTGTCGGCGTTTCCCTTGGGCTGATGCTGCATCAATACGCGCCGGACGTGCCTGCTGCCGTCACCGTTTCTTGCGCCGTAATGGGCATGGTACTGGTGGTCACCCGCGACGGTTGGCTGAGCCTGTTTATGGCCGCTGCCGTGGTGCCGGGCCTGAAACTGCTGCCGCTGCTGTGCATTGTGATGCTGCCAGCCTGGCTGCTGCTGGCGGGCAAACCGCTGATGCTGGTCAGCAAATATCCGCCTGCCCGCCAAGAGAATAAAGAAGCCGAGTAAAAGATTAACGGTCAGAAAGGGCGAACTCCGCCGCCGCCAGTGCATGGATGGCGGTGGTGTCAAACACCGGCACGCCGGCATCCTGCTGGCCGACCAGCAGCGTAATTTCCGTACAACCGAGAATAATTCCCTCCGCCCCCTGCTGCTCTAGCTCGCCCATGATGCGGCGATACTCTTCGCGAGAGGCGTCGCTGATTTCTCCCAGACAAAGCTCTTCATAGATGATGCGATGCACAATATTGCGGTCAGCCTCGTTCGGGGTCAGCACCTCAATGTGATGTTTATTCTGCAGGCGGCCGCGATAGAAATCCTGCTCCATGGTGAATTTGGTGCCGAGCAGCCCAATGCGCTTCAGCCCCTGAGCTTTAATCTTTTCCGCCGTCGCGTCGGCAATATGCAGCAGCGGCAGGCCGCCAATGCGTTCGATGTCATCCGCCACTTTATGCATGGTGTTGGTACAGACCACAATCATCTCGGCCCCGGCGCGCGCCAGCGCCTGTGCGGCATCACCGAGAATTTGCCCGGCCTGCTGCCAATCCCCTTGGGCCTGAAGTTTTTCAATATCGTAGAAGTCGACGCTGTGCAGGAACAGCCGCGCGGAGTGCAATCCGCCGAGCTGTCGTTTGACGTGTTCATTGATGGTGCGGTAGTACGGCACGGTGGATTCCCAACTCATGCCGCCAATTAATCCTAAGGTTTTCATCTGCTGTCACCCTGCCGACTCGATTTTGCGTGAGGGTAAAACATAACCGAGCGCGCCCCTGCTGACAAACAGTGACGCGCCCGGCGAGCAGAAAATTACTGTTTTGCTGAACAGGCTTTCTGAGCCGACTCATCGGCCAGACGCGCAGCGCGGCGCTCGACAATGCGCTGGCGCAAGGTGTCATACAGCCAGTTGTAGAACATGGTGTATGGCAGGAAGAACAGGAAGAAGCCAATTTCCAGCATAAAGGCGTTAAGCAGTGAAATGCCCAACCAGCCTGCGGCAATCGGCAGCCCTATCAATATAAATCCGCCCTCGAAGCCCAGTGCGTGGCAGACGCGTACTTTCAGGGTTCGCGCCACGCGGCTGACTGGCCAGAGACGATCGAAAATCGAGTTGTAAACGATGTTCCACAGCATCGCCGTGGTAGAGAGCAAAATCGCCAGGGTGCCCATTTCAAACATCGACTTGTTCAACAGCCATGCTGCAATCGGCGCGGAAATCATTACCGCTAAGGCTTCAAAACCGACCGCATGCAGGATGCGCTCGCCTAAAGATTTTTTACTCGCGAGTTGAGTATTTGTTTTTAACTTTGACATAAAGACCTGCCGTTATTCCTCAATAGGGTGAGTGACTTGGGTCACAGGTCGGCATTATCATCGCTAAATAAGATAGGTTAAAGATAGTTAATATCGATAAAATAGATGGATAAACCCTTAATCGCCAACCTGGAGATTGCCATGCGTTACTCGCCAGAAGCCTTAGTCGCCTTTGTGGAAGCTGCGGATACCGGCTCTTTCTCCGCCGCCGCACGCAAACTGCGCAAAAGCCAGTCCACGGTCAGCACCGCCATCGCCAATCTTGAAGTGGATTTGGGCCTGACGCTGTTTGACCGCAACAGCCGCCAGCCGGTGTTAACGCCGCAGGGCAAGCGGGTGCTCAATCACGTTCAGGCGATTTTGGCCGCCAGCGAGCGCCTTGATGAGCTGGCTATCCGCCTCTCTACGCAGGTGGAAACCCGGCTGACCTTCGTGCTTTCAGACACTTACCAGCCGACTCACCATGAGAATCTGCTTAAACGCTTTGAGCGGCGCTATCCCGATATTGAGTTTGAATGCCTGATTGCTGAGGATCAGGATGTGATTGATCTGCTACAGGCTGGGCGGGCGCACATTGGCATGCTGGAAGTGCAGGACTCCTACCCGCCGGACATCGGCGTGGCGCGCCTGCCGGAGCAAACTGACATGGACATTTTTGTCAGTCGCGACCATCCGCTGGCTCAGCTTTCCAACATTCAGCCTGAGCAGTTGCACACTTTCCGCCAGTTAAGCCTCCAGCCCTATCGCCGCACCGAGACGCGGGCGCAGGGGCAGACTTGGTCCGCACCGAGCTATTTGATGCTGCTGGAAATGGCCGAGCAGGGCTTTGGCTGGTCGGTGCTGCCGCACTGGCTGGTGCGCCAGTTTGGGCATAACAAGCTGGTGACGCTGCCGATGCGAGGCTGGCCGAAGCTGATTTCAGTGGACGCGGTGTGGAGTAAAAACAATCAGCCCGGCCCGGCGGGAAGTTGGTTCATCGACCAGCTAATTGATCCTTTGCTGGCCGATGAACCCTGAGCAGTCAGTCGGGTTAATCCCCCGAGTTTCTCTTCGAGATAGACTTGCTGACAGCGTCCAATAGCTCGGGGATATCCATTTTCGGCACCACCACTTCCACCCAGGCCATTTGCGGTTTATCGCGCAGGGTGGACATCACCTGACTTAGCTGGTCGCGGCTTTCGACTCGCTGGCTGAGCACGTCCGGCCCGCCAAAGGCGGCGGGGAATAGGGTCCAATTCCAGCGCGCAATATCGTTGTAGCGCTGCGTCTCGCCATGGATAGCTCTTTCCACCGTATAGCCGTCATTGTTGATGAGGAAAATGTGGGTTTTTAAGCCGTAACGGATCGCCGCGCCCAGCCCTTGCAGGGTGAGCTGCGCCGAGCCGTCGCCAATAATCAGCACCACCCGACGCTCAGGCTCGGCAGTTTGCGCGCCAAAGGCGGCTGGCAGGGTAAAGCCAATCGAACCCCAAAGTGGTTGGACGATAACATCACACCCCTCGGGCAACGTGAGCGCCGCCGCGCCGAAGCTGGAGGTCCCCTGCTCCACCACCAGCAGATCGTTGGGTTGCAAGAATTCCTGCATTAATTGCCAGAAGACCTGCTGATCCAGCTCGCTGTTATCCGACGATGGCAGCGGCGTGCGGCTAAAGTCAGGCTTTTCCCACTGGTCGCGAAGTTCAGCCGTCAGCCGGTGCAGGGCTTCCACGGCTTTCACCATAGGGAGCTGATGGAACACCTGTTTACCAATGCGCGCGCTGAAAGGTTCGAGTTCGATACAACCCTCTTCAGGCAGCTTTTGGGTGAATCCGGCGGTAATGGTATCGCCAAAACGCACCCCGACATTAATGACCACCTCGGCCTGCTCCACCACCTTCTTCACCACCGGGCAGCTCGCCGCGCCGGAGTAAGTGCCGGCAAAATGCGGATTCTGCTCGTTGAACAGCCCCTTGCCCATCAACAGCGTCGAGTGTGCCAACGGAACATCATCAACCCACTGCTGAAGTGCCTGTTTGGCTTTAAAACGGTCGGCCAGAAAATCCCCCAATACCGTCACCCGGCGCTTGTCGCGCAGCAGCTCGCGGGCGGTATCAGTGAAGGCGCTAAGGGAATCTTGGGAAAAGGCGGGTTGGAGAAGAGGCTGTTTGGTGGCACGGCTGGTGACAGGGAGCTTGGCGACGTCGCTTGGTAGGAGAAGGTAGCCGGGCCGCGAGTGGTAAATCGCCTCGGCCACCACGCGGTCAATTTCCGCCAGCGCGTTTTCCGGGGTTAGCAACCCCTGCGCCACGCTGACCTGCCGCGACATCTCGGCAAAGCGAGCAAAGTTGCCATCGCCCATGGAGTGATGCAGCAATTCGCCTTTTTTCTGCGAGGAAAGCGGAGGCGCGCCGACAATATGAATCACCGGCAAGTATTCGGCATAACTTCCCGCTACCCCATTGAGCGCGCTGAGTTCTCCCACGCCGAAGGTGGTCAGCAGAGCCGCCGCCCCCTTGCGTCGCGCATAGCCGTCGGCACCATAGGCGGCATTCAATTCATTGGTACAGCCCACCCAGGTTATTTGCTGGTGGCTAATCACGTGGTCGAGGAATTGCAGGTTGTAGTCGCCTGGCACGCCAAACAGGTGGGAAATATTGCTAAGTGATAGTCGGTCGAGGAGATAGTCACCTACGGTATAAGCATTACTCATCATGATCCCCTAATATTTTTAGCTTCTATAGTTGATAACTCTAGAAAGTATTGACGCAGATCGCCGATTAGGAAACGTGCGCCAAAAATTAGGGTTGGAAATTTTGCCTTACACCCCTGCCCGATTTAAGCGCAGGTTCCGTTATTCATCACAATGACTGATAGGCCGAAGAGTCATATCCCAAGGTTGTTAACCCGCTCGCTGGAAAAATCTGTGGAAACGCATACACTAAAACGGCTTTTTATCTTTCCTACGACTAAAAATAATAAGGTTAACTCTATGGCTTATCAGGCGAAACCTACGCGATATGAACAGATGCAGTACCGACGCTGCGGCCACAGCGGGCTGAAGCTGCCCGCCATCTCCCTTGGCCTGTGGCACAACTTTGGCGACAACGCGCACTTTGATAACGCGCGCCATTTGATTCGTCACGCCTTCGATAATGGCATCACCCATTTTGATTTAGCCAACAACTACGGCCCGCCGCCCGGCTCGGCTGAAACGCACTTTGGCCGCATTTTGCAGGAAGATTTACTGCCCTATCGCGATGAGCTGATTATCTCCTCCAAGGCCGGTTACACCATGTGGGACGGCCCTTATGGCGATTGGGGCTCGAAGAAATATCTGGTCGCCAGCCTCAATCAGAGCCTAAAACGCATGGGTCTGGAGTATGTGGATATTTTCTACCACCACCGCCCGGATCCCGACACGCCATTGGAAGAAACCATGGCGGCGCTGGATCTCATCGTCCGCCAGGGGAAAGCGCTGTACGTCGGTTTGTCCAACTATCCGGCCGAGCGCGCCAAACAGGCTTTCGCCATTCTGCAACGCCTCGGCACGCCGTGCCTGATCCATCAGCCGAAATACTCGATGTTCGAACGCTGGGTAGAGGCTGATTTGCTCGACACGCTGGCGCAAAACGGGGTTGGGTCGATTGCCTTCTCCCCTCTGGCCGGTGGCGTGCTGACCGATCGCTATCTGGCGGGCATTCCGCAGGATTCGCGCGCGGCGAGCAGCAGCCAGTTCCTCACCACCGACCAACTCACCGCCGAGAAGCTGGAAAAAGTGCGTAAGCTGAATGCCATTGCCGAAGCGCGCGGCCAGAAGCTGTCGCAAATGGCGTTAGCCTGGGTGCTGCGCGGCGACAGAGTGACCTCGGTGCTGATTGGTGCCAGTAAAACCAGCCAGATTGATGATGCCATCGGCATGCTCGGCAACCGCCAGTTTAGTGAGCAGGAGCTGGCTGAAATCGAAGGGATTTTGGTGTAAACGCTTTCCTATAAGGCGAATAAAGGAGAAAACGTTAGCTTTGTGTTAAGCGGCGTAAAACAATCAAAACAGGATTGTAAGCAATAGAATAGGTGTTGCCTTCCTCTTATAACTGTTAGCAGAAATTATAAGAGAGAGGAGGCGACATGATTAAGCCTTTATTATTCGGAAGTTTATTGTTTGCCCTGCTGCCTGCCGCGGCCCCCGCCGTGCAGGCCAGCAGCTTTAGCCTGAATACCCCTGGCCTTTCAATCAATATCGGTGACCGCGACCGTCGCGGTTACTATTGGGATGGTTATGATTGGCGTGATAGCCGTTGGTGGAACAGCCACCGTGGGCGCTATTACGGCGAGCGCAGCCATCGCGGCTACTACTGGGACGGCGGACGCTGGCGAGATCGCGGCTGGTGGAACAACCATCAGTCGCGGCACCGCCCCCCTCCACATGGTCACGCCTATGGCCACGATCGCGGCCATCACGGCAATCACGGGCGTGGGCATGGCGATCACGGTGGGCATGGCGGGCATCATCACTAATTTTCTCGCGACCAACGAAAACGGGACAGTTTAGGCTGTCCCGTTTTATATCCTTTTATCTATTTCCGTTTTACTTAAGCATGCCAATCAGCAAATAGAGGTTAAGGCTGACCACCAGCAGCACGATCACTCGCCCCGCCCACTGTATCCCTTTCGAATTGACCATTTCGCCCATCAGTTCGCGGTTGCCGGTAAATGCCAGCAGAGGCAGCAGCGCCAGCGCAATGCCGAAACTCAGCAGTACCTGACTCATCACCAGAATCCGCGTGGCGTCCAGCCCCATCATGATGACAATAAAAGATGGCGCCATGGTCACCGTGCGGCGCACCCACAGCGGAATATAGAATTTCACAAAGCCCTGCATCACCACCTGCCCGGCCAAGGTTCCGACCACGGTAGAGGAGAGGCCAGCCGCAACCAGACTCAGGCCAAAGGTGATGGCCGCCGCCTGCCCCAGCAAGGGTTCTAGCGTGAGATAAGCCTGATCCAACTCGCTAATGCCCTGATGCCCGCTAAAGTGGAAAGCCGCCGCGGCGGTGGCCATCATCGCCAGATTCACAAAACCGGCGATGGTCATGGCAATGCCGACATCCAACTTGGTCGCTGAATAGCGCTGCGCCTTTGACGCGTCGCCCGCGCGCTGGGTTAAGGACGAGTGCAGGTAAATCACGTGCGGCATAATGGTCGCGCCCAGCACGCCAGCAGCCAGATACACGGCGTCGCTCGACGGTAAGTTAGGGATCAACATCCCCTTGCCCAGCGCCGCCATGCTTGGCTGAGAGAAGAACAGTTCGACGATATAGGCCGCCGCCACGAACAGCAGTAGGCCAGCAATCACCAGTTCGAGTGGCTTCTGCCCGCGTTTTTGCAGGGCGAGGATAATAAAGGTGGCGATCCCGGTCAGCACCGCGCCTTGCAGCAGTGAGACGCCGAGCAGCAATTTAAAACCAATGGCCGCGCCGATAAACTCGGCCAGATCGGTCGCCATGGCAATAATTTCAGCCTGAACCCAATAGGCCCAGACCGCGGGACGCGGGAAGCGATCGCGGATATGCTCGGCCAGATTTTTGCCAGTGGCGATACCCAGTTTGGCGGAGAGCAGTTGGATAAGCATCGCCATAATATTGGCCCACACCACCACCCACAGCAGTTGATAGCCATAGGAAGCACCGGCCTGAATATTGGTGGCGAAGTTACCCGGATCGATATAGCCAATCGCGGCGATAAACGCTGGCCCCATTAGGGAAAGCTTTAATTTGCGGGAGGCGCGGCCGGAGGATTCGGCACGGCTGTTAAACATAGTCGTATTAACCTTACTATTGTTGCGCTTACATCAATCATATCTAATTGATAATGATTATCAAGTGCATTTAGATTGATCCAGCTGATTTCTCCGATAGGCACCAGAGACTCAGGGGCGAAATAGAGACGGTCGACCATATTTAGAAAACTATTACGGCTAATAATAAAGCTAGCACAACAATTCAACTTATGACTGATTTTATTAACATCTTGATTTTTTGTGTGGTCTGTTCAGAAATGTTGCAATCAGTGTCCGCAATTTCTATATTTGCAAGCCACTTCACGTTTTAAATGTACGCGTTACATAGAATGTCCGTCGAAATATAGCCTGCCTCTAATTTGGAGCACCCATGTCCCGAATACTGCACTTTGTATTAGCGTTGGCCGTTGTCGCTGTACTGGCCTTGCTGGTAAGTCGTGATCGTAAAAATATCCGTTTACGTTTCATCGCACAGCTGTTGGTCCTTGAAGTTTTATTAGCCTATTTCTTCCTCAACTCAGAGTTTGGATTAGGTTTCGTAAAAGGCTTCTCTGATCTGTTTGAGAAATTGTTAGCCTTTGCCGCAGAAGGGACCGGCTTCGTATTTGGAGGCATGAGCGATAAAGGATTAGCGTTCTTCTTCCTGAAAGTCTTGTGCCCAATCGTGTTCATTTCTGCACTGATTGGTATTTTGCAATACATCCGTATCCTGCCAATTATTATTCGCGCGATCGGTACGGTATTGTCAAAAGTCAACGGTATGGGGAAACTGGAATCCTTCAACGCCGTTAGCTCCCTGATCCTTGGTCAGTCTGAAAACTTTATCGCGTATAAAGACATTCTGGGCAAAATGTCAGAAAAACGTATGTACACCATGGCTGCTACCGCGATGTCGACGGTTTCTATGTCAATCGTGGGTGCTTACATGACCATGCTTGAGCCGCGTTATGTGGTTGCTGCGCTGGTTCTCAACATGTTCAGTACCTTTATCGTACTGTCACTGATCAACCCATATAAAGTTGATTCAGAAGAAGACCTGCAAATCGGCAACACCCATCAGGGTCAGAGCTTCTTTGAAATGCTGGGTGAATACATCCTGGCGGGCTTCAAAGTGGCGATCATCGTTGCAGCTATGTTGATTGGCTTCATCGCTCTGATTTCCTGCTTGAACGCGCTGTTCGACGTTGTTTTCGGTATCACCTTCCAAGGCGTGCTAGGTTATGTCTTCTACCCATTCGCATGGATCATGGGCGTACCGAGCCACGAAGCGCTGCAAGTGGGCAGTATCATGGCAACCAAGCTGGTTTCTAACGAATTCGTGGCCATGCTGGACCTGCAGAAAGTCGCAGGCGAGCTCTCCCCACGCGGCGTAGGCATCCTGTCTGTGTTCCTGGTTTCTTTCGCCAACTTCTCTTCAATTGGTATCGTTGCGGGTGCAATCAAAGGCCTGAACGAGAAGCAAGGTAATGTGGTTTCACGCTTTGGCCTGAAACTGCTGTACGGCTCAACGCTGGTGAGCGTGCTGTCTGCATCTATCGCCGGTCTGGTACTGGCGTAAGCGACAAACCTGCTAAACAGTTTCTAAAGGCGCTTCGGCGCCTTTTTTTGTGTCTGCTATTTGACGAAGGAACTAGCTGGAAGAGCTGGATTGAAGTCGGGACAGGGAATGCCAAATGGCAGAAAGCAAAAAACCGGCCAGAGGCCGGTTTCTTAAATTTTGGTGGAGATAAGCGGGATCGAACCGCTGACCTCTTGCATGCCATGCAAGCGCTCTCCCAGCTGAGCTATACCCCCACACGAGGTTGTTCACGTTTTAAGTCTTCTACTCAATTCCGCTCAGAGGAATCAAGTACCAACTTACCCTGAGAAGGAAGTTGGTGGAGATAAGCGGGATCGAACCGCTGACCTCTTGCATGCCATGCAAGCGCTCTCCCAGCTGAGCTATACCCCCATTTCCGACTCGTAAAAACGAGTGAACGGGGCGCATCATATGAAACCGAGCCAACCCTGTCAACGGCTAAATCTGAATATGGAATCAAGCGCTGAAAAAGCCGCCAACCCGGCCATAACTATCAAGTTTTTCCGCCGTCCAGATACAATTTTGTAGCTAAATACGTCTAAATTGCTTCGCCCTATTTTGGCTTTATTTATCCAGCCTTATGATCTTATTAAGCATTTTATTAACATGTGTGACTCAATGATTAATGGTTTGTTAGCAGGCTATGATAATCGTCTTGTTTTCAGATAAATCTGCGTCTAGACTGCCCGCGCAATAATCATAACCAACTATCGTCGAGTCTTCTTATGTCCTTGTATTCACCAAAAGAAATTGCATCAATCGCTGTAACGGCGGGAACAAATAAAAGCCGTGCAACCGTGTTGAATTTGTTAATTTTAGGATTCCTGGCCGGTGCTTTCATCGCAACAGGTTTTCTACTGGATTTGCATGTAATAGGGACGTTGCCTGCATCCTGGGGTTCTTTCAGTAACTTGCTGGGCGCGGCTGTTTTCCCAGTGGGGATCATTTTGACGGTGCTTGCAGGCGGTGAGCTGCTAACCGGCAACATGATGACGCTGCCAATCGCCTGGTTCGCTCGTCAAATCAGCCTGTACGCCGTTTTGCGTAACTGGTTCTGGGTGACGCTGGCAAACCTGCTGGGCAGTCTGGCCGTTGCTTACTTCTTTGGTCACGTACTTGGCCTGACCGAAGGCGCGTTCTTGGCTAAAACCGTGGCTACCGCTACTGCAAAAGTTAATGCAGACTTCACTCAGGCATTTATTTCAGGCATCGGCTGTAACTGGCTGGTTTGTCTGGCTATCTGGCTGGCATTCGCCAGTAAAGAAGTTGGCGGGAAAGTGATTGGCATGTGGTTCCCGGTCATGGCGTTCGTGGCTATCGGCTTCCAGCACGTGGTTGCCAACATGTTCATCATCCCGGCGGCTATCTTTGCCGGTGCGCTGAGCTGGTCACAGTACCTGCCAAACTTCGTTGCCGTATTCTTGGGTAACGCAGTGGGCGGTGCTGGTTTCGTAGGTTTGATGTACTTCCTGGCTTACCGCCCGAATGCAGAATCTATCGCGGAACAACGTTAATTCGTTCTGATTTGCTAGTCGCATAAAAAAGCCAGTGAGGGAAACCCGCTGGCTTTTTCTTTATCTCAACGCTGACGATTACTGTTGAGCTTCGCGCTCAGCAATAAAGGCCAGAGCCTGATCGATACGCGCCAGAGTGCGGCGTTGACCAATCGCGTGAACCGTGACGTCCATACCCGGAGACATACCGGCACCCGTCACAGCAACGCGTAATGGCATACCGACTTTACCCATACCGACGCCCAGCTCATCAGCAGTACCCTGAATCGCGTTGTGAACGTTCTCGGCAGTCCAGTCAGTGATCGCAGCCAGCTTGGCACGCACGGCTTCTAATGGCTGACGAGCAACCGGGCGCAGGTGTTTTTTCGCCGCGTCAGCATCAAACTCGCTGAAATCTTCATAGAAGTAACGGCAGGATTCAGCCATCTCTTTCAGAGTCTTACAACGCTCACCCAATAATTGGACGATTTCGAACAGCTGCGGACCATTGCGCGTTTCGATACCCAGTTGCTCAACGTGCCACAGCAGGTGAGTCGCCACATAATGTGGATCCATGGTGGTGATGTAATGATGGTTCAGCCATTGCAGCTTTTCAGTGTTGAAGGCGCTGGCAGATTTGCTGACATTCTCCAGAGAGAACAGCGCTTTCATTTCATCAATGCTGAAGATCTCTTGGTCGCCGTGGGACCAGCCCAGACGCACCAAATAGTTGAGCAGCGCTTCTGGCAGGTAGCCGTCATCGCGATACTGCATTACGCCGACCGCGCCGTGGCGTTTAGAAAGCTTTTTGCCGTCGTCACCCAAAATCATGGATACGTGTGCGTAAACCGGCACTGGCGCGCCCAGCGCTTTCAGAATGTTAATCTGGCGCGGGGTGTTGTTGATATGGTCTTCGCCACGGATGACGTGAGTGATTTCCATATCCCAGTCATCCACCACCACGCAGAAGTTATAGGTTGGTGAACCATCGGTGCGGCGAATGATTAAGTCATCCAGCTCGTCATTGCTAAATTCGATCGGGCCACGGATCTGGTCATCAAAGATAACAGAACCTTCCTGCGGGTTGCGGAAACGCACCACACAAGGCTCATCGGCACTGTGATGCTCATGGCTGTCGCGGCAACGGCCGTCATAACGAGGCTTCTCATTATTTGCCATTTGCTCTTCGCGCAGGGCTTCCAGACGCTCTTTGGAGCAATAGCACTTGTATGCCGTGCCATTTTCCAACATCTGGTCAATCACCGCGTTATAACGGTCAAAGCGTTTGGTCTGGAAGTATGGACCTTCATCCCATTGCAGATTCAACCAGTTCATGCCGTCCATAATCGCGTCAATGGCAGCCTGAGTGGAGCGCTCAAGATCGGTGTCTTCTATACGCAACACAAACTCACCGCCCAAATTACGGGCAAAAAGCCAGGAGTAAAGCGCGGTACGGGCGCCACCGACGTGCAAATAGCCGGTTGGGCTCGGAGCAAAACGGGTTTTGATTTTCATCTGGAATGCAGCCTTAATAGCGCAACGCCAAAAAACGTTGCTATCAATTAACAAAAAGTGGGCGTCATTCTACCACTCTGCCCTGAATCCTCAACGCCGATAGGGAGTTCACAAGGGCTATTCACACCATGAATGCGTAAAGAATCAACTACGCGGGCGAGAAATCCGTCATCTTGTCTACTTTTCGGGCGAACGATGTTTTTTGTTTTTAAAAACCGTTGACGTAAGTTTAAGTATCCCTATAATGCGACTCCATCACGACGGGGGCGATTAGCTCAGTTGGTAGAGCATCTCCTTTACACGGAGGGGGTCGGCGGTTCGAGCCCGTCATCGCCCACCACTCATTAGAGTGACCGCGTTGTGATAAGTAAGAAGAAATGAGAAATGGGCGATTAGCTCAGTTGGTAGAGCATCTCCTTTACACGGAGGGGGTCGGCGGTTCGAGCCCGTCATCGCCCACCATTTCTCAACAAGCTTCTTCTTACATTGTGGAGTACCCAGAAGTGGGCGATTAGCTCAGTTGGTAGAGCATCTCCTTTACACGGAGGGGGTCGGCGGTTCGAGCCCGTCATCGCCCACCACTTCTGCGGGCCGTTAGCTCAGTTGGTAGAGCAGTTGACTTTTAATCAATTGGTCGCTGGTTCGAATCCAGCACGGCCCACCAATTCAGAGAAAAGCGCCTTTAGGCGCTTTTTTCGTTTCTAGACCTGCTCAAAAATTTCAATCTAAAACATCCCTCTGCCATTCCTACTTTTATCTATACTGTCCATCATTTCGATACGGTAAAAGATAATGACTGAACAACAGCGACAGCAACACATTATCCAGTGGATTGAAGAGGATGAGATGCGCATGCTGGCCCTGCGCGCGGCTAAACAGCTGGCGCTGGCTGATTGGTGTCTGGCCGCTGGCTTTGTGCGCAATATGGTGTGGGACCGGCTGCACGACTTCAGCCAAAGCACGCAGCTCAACGATATCGATGTGATTTACTTCAATTCTCAAGATACGTCGGCCGACGTCGAAAAAAAGTATGAACAGCAACTCTGCGCCATCGCGGATCTGCCTTGGTCGGTGAAGAATCAGGCGCGGATGCACCTTCTGCATGACCATGCCCCCTACTCGTCCAGCAGCGAAGCCATGAGTTATTGGGTCGAGACGGAGACGGTGATTGGCGCAAAGCTAAATGATCTGAATCAGGTGGAGCTGGTCGCGCCGGTCGGCACCGCCGAGCTGTTTGAGTTCAGCATCACGCCCAATCCGCGCCATGGGAATACCTTAGTGCTGCTTGATCGCGTGCAGAGCAAAGGCTGGCTAGCGCGCTGGCCCAAGCTGCGCCTGCAATTACCGCAATCTTAAAGATCCCCGCTGCCTTGCCGATACCTGTTAAGTACCCGCGTATGCAATAACAGGCAATAAATAAGCGAGGCAGTAATGAGTACGATCAGTACCACAACCAATATCTCTATGGGATCGGCATCTGGCGGCGGCGGTGGGCAAATTGCCCAATTGAATAAGCAGATTGATAAACTTACGCAGCAGCTGAAAAATCTGTCGAAAAAAAGCGACCAGTCTCAGGAAGAAGTGCAGAAGCAAATCGCATCAATTCGCCAACAAATCATCATGTTGCAGCAGCAGATCCAACAAATTCAGCACCAACAGGCGCAGAAAGCTGAACAACAAGCTGAGAAAGCCATGCTCGACGCTGAAAAAGCCAATCCTAAAAAAGATGACGATAAAAAGGCTGCGGGTCAGGTCGATATTTACGTCTAACCCTTTAGCTTTATAGCAAACCCCGCAGGCTGCGTTTTTTGGTCAATTGCGCCGCCTGCCATTTCACCTCTTGCCAAATGGCTTGTGCGGCGGGTGACAGCGAACGATTTTTACGCCGCACCAGCATCAAGGCGCGGTTTATTTCCGGCTCCAGCGTTCTTACCACCAGTTGGCTGCCCTGCGGCAAAGGCAGTGCCAGCGCGGGAAGCACGCTGACGCCCAGCCCGGCTTCGACCATCGGGTAGAGCGTCGCCGGATGCCCCACCTCCTGCACCACATTGGCGGCAATCCCCTGCTTCGCCAGCGCGTTGTCGATCAATATGCGGCTTCCCGACTCATAATCTTGCAGAACCAGCGGCTGCTCCCCTAGCTGCTGCCACTTCACCGCGCTTTGATGAGCGAAAGCATGGTGATGCGCCGCGCGATAAATGCGCCCATTTCCGTGAGATAAATGGCATCGCTGCGGCGTTTCAATATTTGCAAAAGAATTACATTCCTACTGCGTTATCCTTCCTCTGACCATCCACCGGAAAGTATCGGTAAAGCGTCGATAACCCTACACCGTAGATAATGGCCAACTGGTGGCGGGTGTGCCCCTTAGCCAATAGCCGCCCAATCTGCTCTCGCTCATGCGCTTTTAATGCGTTGGGCCTTCCACCTACGCGTCCCTGTGCCCTGGCTGCTGCCAGCCCGGCCAGTGTTCGTTCGACGATCAGCTCGCGTTCCATCTCCGCCAGTGCCGACATCACATGGAAAAAGAAACGCCCCATGGCCGTGCTGGTATCAATACTGTCTGTTAAAGAGCGGAAGTGGGCACCGCGTTCATGCAACTCTGATATCAGTGCGATCAGGTTCTTAACGCTGCGTCCCAGCCTGTCCAGTTTCCACACGACAAGGGTGTCTCCGCTATTAACGCACTTTAAAGCGCGTTTCAGACCGGGGCGGCTGGCAACTTTTCCGCTCATACGGTCTTCAAAAATGCGGTCACAGTTTGCGCTTGTGAGTGCATTACGTTGTAAATCGCTGTTCTGGTCGATTGTTGATACGCGGATATAACCAATGACGGCCATCAATTTTCCTCCTCTATGTCGCAGTGGGAGGATTTTTACAGATTTCGCTATGTGTAACTGCTTTTCCAAAAACCTTCATTTGGGAGAAGCGGCGAAACGGGATGTTGGCACAGGAGTGGGTCAAATCCCTGATATGAGTAGTTTTCAGTCTGGTGGTGGGTGGTTTAAGTTGCCAAGCGGATATGTTATTCAGGCTTTCGAGGCATCGTTTGATTCTAACGGGCTATATATCAATTTCCCTATACCATTTCCGAGTAGCGTTATTGCTATTGTGCCAGGCGTTTTAATGTCAACACCTGCCTCTCCATCACAACAATTTCCATCAATACAACGTGACGTCAATGACCTGACCCGATTTTTTGCTAAATACAATATTGGTGGAATGAATTCTTCATACTTTATTGTCATAGGGAAATAACCATGTATTTATTTTCGCCAAGTACCTTGGGTTTTTATCCCATCGAGATGAAAGAAGAATACCTTACCAATGGTTCATTACCATCTGATGTTATAGAGGTTTCCGATAGCGTCAGAAATGAATATAACTTTGCGCCACCTGAAGGCAAACAGCTAAGTTCCAGCCAAAATATGCCTGTCTGGATTGATATTCCTGCTCCTACTCATGACGAGCTTATTGCTGAAGCTGAACGAGAAAAGCAACAACGTATTGATGCCGCCAACGAGTTCATGAATAGCAAACAATGGCCTGGCAAAGCGGCGATCGGCAGGCTTAAGGGTGACGAACTGGCGCAATACATCTTGTGGCTGGATTATCTGGATGCACTGGAGGCAGTGGATACTTCCAGCGCACCAGATATAAAATGGCCTACACCACCGGGGGAACAGGCCAGATAACATTCTCAGGATCGGTTTTGATATCCCACGTCTTAACCTCATTTTTATAGGCCAACCACGCCGACAGTTTCGCTCTGTTGGCGTCACTGATTTCACCGAGCATTAATTCAGTGCGCCAGTCGAGCATAACAGCATCTGCATGGTTCAGTAGTTTCTGGCGTTCTTGTTCAGCAGCAGCAATCAACTCTTCACGTGTCGCCGGTGGAATATCAGCCCATGATGGAAAACCGTTTTCTCCGGTAATTCTTATTTTTCCTGGTGGAGGATTCTGGAATTCAGAAAACACAGTATCATCGACCTCCACACCATCAACAGGCCATTCTCCAGCATCTTCATAAGATTCCTTCAAAGTCAGAGGGTAAAAAGAATTACTGGCAGCGCTATATACATATTTCATTATTAAATTCCCACAGCTATCCATGAAATGTTTGTCGCTGTTCGGTTAAATACCGAGTTCGCAGCAACTAACCATGCTGAAAGATTAAAGCCTGCTTTATCGATGACCTGGCAACCTGCAATATTTGCTGCATTGGCATCCGTTCCAGCCCCTGTCACCCCATAACATTGTGTTGGGAATGGGATGGGAAAGTTAACAATGATTGCACCGCTGGCACTGGATGTCTGATAACCATACTGGATAATTTTACCAGATGGAAATTTCATCCAACCCGGACCAGCAGCAAACGAAGCCATGTCTGGTAACTGATTTGCCCCTGTGCCAACATCCCGTTTCGCCGCTTCTCCCAAATGAAGGTTTTTGACAAAGAGCGCCGGGTCAGGAATATCTGCGCCGTTCTGGTCTTTGGCCAGCTTCTCCGCCAGCTTGTTCAGCACCGTGGTCGCAAAGTTCGGATCGTTGCCGAGGGCGTCCGCCAGCTCCTTCAGCGTATCCAGTGTCTCTGGTGCTGTACCAGCAAGAGCCGCAATCGCTCTTGCCACAAACTCTGTCGTCACCAGTTTTTTACTGTTGTCGTTAGCAGCTGGCGTGGGGGCTGTCGGCGTGCCGGTGAATGTCGGGCTGGCCTTCGGCGCGTACTGGGTATGCGGGTCAGCTGCCGCGATATGTGCAGCAAGGTCTGTTCCGCCTTTTTCGACCTTCTGCTTGAGGTATGAAGTGCGGCTGGCCAGCTGTTTAGCCTGACGATTAGATATCCCGTCAGGCCCGCCCAGAACCGGGTCAGAGACCTCAATCTGGTAGACGCCTTCTTCCCACTGAGGGGTTTCGGGTAGGTTTGCCATAGTTAACTGCTCCCGTGGTTATAGCTGCCGTCATAGTTGACGGTGTCGTTGTAGCGAATAGCGACAGACTGATACTCCAGGCTCGCCAGATGGCAGCGGGCCGGAGCAAAAGCTGCCAGCGTCTGGCGTAACAGCGCCGCCTGATCGTTAGTAATGGGCTGCTGAAGGATGACGCGATAAACCGCCCATGCTTCAGCATCGCCGTGGACAAAAAGCCCGTTGTAAGTATGTTTGCCGTCGTAGCCGATCTGACCAGTGCCTTCGATCAGATCCACTTCACCGAAGCCGAAACGGCGGATGATTTCCCGGATTGACCACGGCGTCCCTTTATAGCGGTGCAGTTCGATGGCGGATTTGATAAGCGTGCGACGCACATCGTCCGATTCCGCCAGCTCCCAGCCATCGCCGAACAACGAGAACTGCTCGCCCAGCCATGGCAGCGCGGAGCTGTCGACAATATCGACCAGATAGACCATCAGTACGCTCAGGTCGATGTTGTCCAGCCGCCCGGCCAGTCTGCCCAGTGCTCTGAGGCTGATATCACCCTCAAGTGGTGGCGGGAGTTGTAGCGGCTCAGCCATCGGACACCCCGGTCATGTTGAGAATGATCGCCGTACAGTTTGCCCACTCGCTTTCAGCAACGACCTTCAGCGCGGGTGTCACCAGTTCGACCTGGTAGACCCCGGCAACGGACAGCACGCTGATAATCTGACTGGGGACAATATCGCGGCCCAGAGCTGCAGTACGGGACGCCACCCAGTTCTGTATGGCGCTGTTAGCGGCGTCTTTTATCGAGCTGGCATCCTGGTCACGGTAGATCGTGATATTGGCTTCGATGGTGTAATCCACCTGGACAGGCGTTTTAGCCCGCACGGTATCAGTGAGCGGCCTGACTTTCTCATCTGAGCAAAAACTCTCAACCAGCGTGAGGATGCTGTCGTCAGGCAGGCCGGTACTGAGCAGCGGATACAGCTCCACGGTGCCCGGAACCGGTGAGAGCACTGCAACATCGACGATATTGGGATGGGCCTGCATGGCATGAAAACGGTATGCCTTACGGCTTCCGGCATTCGTGAACGATTCCGGGGCCAGTTTGATGCGCTCGCGCAGCCTGTCGTTGTCTTCCTGCTCTGAGCCGCCAGAACTGGCCGCCAGATTGGTCACCTGCAGGTCAACGTTATCAATCTCATCGAGCAACTGACTGACCTGCGCAGGTTGCCATCCGTTGCCAGCGACGCCCGGTTCGGTACAGGTGGCCGTGGTGTTGACCAGCAGTAACCCGGCCTTCAGAACCACATCCGTATCGGTGGAAAAAATAATGCTGTCGGAGGCACTGATGCGGGTACCAGCCGGGATCAGAACATCAATGGCCAGTTCCTCCTCCACGGAGAACTGGAGTGGGATGGAGGCAGGCTGCGCGGCCAGACGGTACACACCGACCAGTTCACCGAGGTAATCAATCATTGGCTCACGGGCAAAGGCAACCAGATTCTGTTTGGCCGCTTCCTGCGCCGCCACCCTGACCAGCATTTCGCGGTATGCCCACAGGTCAATCAGCAGGCGCTCGGCCTGAGCGGGATACAGCGTTTTACCGGTTGCGGCTTCGTACTGCGCAATCATCTCAGCCGTGATTTTATCGGCGTCGCGTTCAATAAAGTCGGGTTCTGTCAGCGCCATAGCAACTCCTGAGTCCGGGTCTGTCCGTCAGAGCCTTTCCAGCTCACCCGGAGCGTAAGATGTTCGCCGTCAACGGCGGGTTTAACCGACATAAGCTGGCAGCGAGGTTCCCAGCGCCGAATGGCATCGACGGACTCGCGCACCACATGTGGGATAGCACGGTCGATAGGCCAGTCGATATAAAGGTGCAGATTGCTGCCGAACTCGGGGCGATGCGGGTCGCTGCCGCGAGGAGTTCGCAGGATGATTTGGATGGCCTGCCAGATATCATCCAGCCCCTGGACGATTTCGCCGGGGGCCTGCAGGGCCGGTTGCCAGAATACGGAGGTTGTTTTCATAGGGGCAGTATTGCCCCTGCGCGGGAACGCCGATATTAAAGGATTTTAATAAGCGATTATTAAGGTTTAGCCCATGCTAGAGCACGAACACTTTGACAATTAATTCTCCATCCTTAGAGGCTCTTTTGCCCTCAAGGTCTGTTTTAAGTCCTTCCGCATTTGTAATGAACTGGTTCGGATCATAAATGACACACCAGAGGTCTTTGCAGTCCATATGTCGCCGATAATGCTCAATATCGATAATGAGTTCGTCGCCTATTTTCTTTGCATGACTACGATCTCGGACAATTTTTGTCTCCAAAACTAATTTATGCGCAGGTAACAAAAAATCCATACGGGTGCTCGAACCAGCATAACTTGGCGTAAATTCTTCGGGACGAATGTCCTGAACCCACGGTCTGAGCAACGCATGAAGGAGGTCTTGCACATCATATTCGTTACTAAAAGATAGTGATTGGCTCCCTTTTCTCCTGTGAGTGAGGGGATGCATTGCGCGTTGTAGCCCTTTTACTAACCTTTCTAGCAAGCTCTCGACTTTTTCTGGCATCACTGGATGTTGATAAGTCGTTATTGTATCGGCGTAATCCATACTATTTGGTAGTGTTTGACCTTGGGGGAGCACGCGACCAAAGCGGTAATACCTCAGGCCATTCTCTTCAAGTACTGCTTCAATTTTTTCCCGCTTTTCCTTCCATTCCAGATATTCGGGGCTTCCTTCTTTTGGAGGAAGATCCATAAACTCCTCAATGACCCCGCCGAGTACAGACAAACTATCCGTCTCTGGATCTTGACCCGCTAGGTATAACCAGTCCTTCCATTTTGTACTATGAGAGCCTGCAGGTGGCTCTCCCGGAGCCCCTGAAGATAGAAATAATGAATCTAAAGCTGCATGAGACCCGGTGTTCGCGATGACATCGCCAACAACTTTGCATAAGGATCTTGATAACCGCATGTAAGTCCCCGTTAAATTGGTGATAGTGCAAAATCCTATCATATTAACGGGGTTTAAAATGGTGTTCGATATTTGCGTAATCAGTGGGAGTGATGGTTGGAGTTCGATCCATCTGACAGCATGCTGCCGGTTGAGTGGGCGTTCCCTTTAATCTCGACGTTGCCCTGAATTGTCGCGGCAGCACCTTCGCCGCCAGAGCCTGCCATGCCGCCTTCATAGGTCAGTTTACCTCCGACGAGAAGGTTGCCGGTGATTTCGGTCTCAGGGGCATCAATCGTGGCTTTTTGCGTTTTCACCATCACGTCAGCGTTACACTCGATAACCATGTGTTCGATCCCCCCCCGGATAGTGAGCGTGTGCGAATCGCGGTTATAGCTGAACTCAGCCCCGTCGCTAAATGTTGTACCGCGAACGTTCTTGTCGCTGAACGGCGGCTTATCGACGTCTGAATAGACTGCGCCGAGAATAACGCCATCCTCACCATTTTCGTCCAGCAGCACTTTGACCTGTTCCCCCACATCTGGGAGCCAGTAGTCTTTGTTGTTCTGGGTATTGCGCTGCAGGACGTCAAGCCAGTTGGTGCGCATATTGTCGCACTCCGGCAACCGGACGCGGGCTTTCACTCCATCAGCATCGACAGCGCTGACTGTTCCGGTCTGCAGAGTTACACCTGTCATTTTTTCTTCTCCTTTATTACCGTTGAGGTGCTGCCGTCCGGTTTGTAGACGGTCAGCGTCTGGGTCTTGCCGGTCTTGTTGCCTTTTTTCGCCTTGCCCTGAGTCACCGGCCCCCGCGCCACGTCCAGTTCCGTCACATAACCGCTATTGCGGTCAAAAGCGTGTCGGGCAGTAGTTATCAGCCATTGCCCGGATAACTGACCAAAACCCACCAGTTCAATTTTGTTGCCCGCTGTCAGCTGTGGCGTGCCCATTAACGTCAGGGAGCCGTTCTGCTGGTATTCGTTATGGCTGGCCAGCGCGGAGTCCGCCTTGATTTTTGCGCTGTCAGGGTCGCTAACGCGGCTGTTGACCTTCAGTGAGTCGGCGCTCGTGACCTTGCCACCTTTGGTCTGTTTATCGCTTTCACTGGTGCCACCATCAGCCTCGTAGACGATCAACTTTTTACTGCTGCTCTTCTGGTGTTTCACCTTTGCGGACTTGTAGACCCGGTTGATGGTGTCGCGCAGGGAAAAGCGGGCGACATCCTGCGGTTTCAGTTGCTTAACCGGCTCCTGTTCACGAAGCGTGGCCAGATGGGAGAAAATCAGCTGGTCACTGACGACCTTCACCGCATAGCCATACTCGCTGGCCAGTCGACGCAGGAAACTGACGTCCGTTTCGGCATACTGCGTCACTCGGTCAATTTTGATGGATTCAATGCTGCCAACCAGCTTCAGCTGATGCTTTTTGGCGATACGTCCGGCAATAGCGGCCAGCGTGGTGCTCTCAAAGCCGCGACTGGATTTAGTCCGTAAGGCGTTGTTAACCGATGTGGCCACGCCCC
Source organism: Ewingella sp. CoE-038-23 (assembly GCF_040419245.1). NCBI lineage: Bacteria > Pseudomonadati > Pseudomonadota > Gammaproteobacteria > Enterobacterales > Yersiniaceae > Ewingella > Ewingella docleensis. Next base: position 3,116,845 of record NZ_JAZHOH010000001.1, read on the forward strand.
GGATAGCGACAACGGACGCGGGCGAACTCACTTCGATCTCGTCTATCGAGAACGTACCGCAGGACAGCAGTTTTTCGCCCTGATAGCCCATCTTTAGCGTCAGCGTATCACCCTTGCCCGGATACCACTTATCCAGCCACCGACCATCGGTGTCGTCCAGCTCTACCTCAATGGTGTCGGACTCGCTTTTGATGTTGTCGCTGTAGGTCACGCGGGTGACATAAGGTGCGATATCGTTAGTGATGTTCTTCTGCAGGTACCACAGGGTGAACACCGGACTCAGAACGTCGCTGATGCCGGTCAACGCTGATGCGGCCTGTGTGGTGCTGTTTACCTCAGCCATGGGGCAATATCCTCTTCTGTACTGGCATCGGTAGCCTCGATAACCGGGATCAATAGCAACAACCCGGAGGGCAGCACTGGCGTGATGGCCACGTGCGGGTTAGCGGCGATAATTCGGGGATAACCCAGCGGGTCGCCATAGTACTGCCATGCGAGAGCGTCCCAGCGCTCTCCGTCACGGGTGACATGTTCAAGAAACATCACACACTCCTCGCCAGAATTTTGGCGGCCATGGTGCTTAATCCCGGCGACATGCGGGTGAAGGTGGTGCTGGCTGAATTCAGCTGACCAGAGACGGCATCAAGCGCCGCTGCGATATTGCTGCCGTCAACGCTGCTCAGCGAAGACTGCGCCTGTTGCACATACGTGGCCGCATCACTGGTGGCTCTGGCCAGACTGACGGCATCAGGCATGGATTCGGAGAGCGCATTAAATGCCGGAACGCTTTGACCTAACGCCCCGGACACGTTGCCCAGTCCGCTCATCAGCCCCGGCACGCGGGTCAGCGCGGCGGCGGGGTTATCCTTCATTTTCTGCGCCACCCGAACGGCACTGATGGTGGTCTGGAGAACGGACTGCGCCTGTTTGGCATAATTGACACCGTCGCGGACGTACTGCGCCACCCCGGACGGTGAAGGAATGGCACCGGAGACCGCCCCGACGCCGGGAACCTGCGTGCGTATTGCAGGCGGCTGCAGCGGGTTCTTCGGGTCGCCGATATACTCCCGTAGCGATGCAGTGGCGTTAACGGCCAGCACGTTGCCGGTGCTGTCGGTCTGTTCGCTGGTCGCGGTCACGTCGGTAATGACGAACCAGCCGCGATAGTCACCATTCCCGAAGACCAGCGCCAGCGCCTGATGGGCCTTCATGGCCGTTCGCAGCCGTGCCAGCTCCACGTCGGGCACACAATAATGCTGATGGAAGACCAGGCTTATCTGGATTTCGTCCAGCTTATCGCCGACGAACTGCAGGCCGGGCTTTCCTTCGATGCGGGCATGTTCGGCATAATCGACGCCGAATGTGGCCTCAAAGCCGTCCCAGTAGGTAATCAGCTCAAACTCAATATCACCCAGTACCGCAAACATTATTCGTACCCCCGACGTTGTTTCTGAGCCAGCAGACGCTCCAGCATTTTCTCCAGCTCATGCAGGCTCATATTGAGTGCGCCGGTCAGCCCGGCAGGCGCTGCGGTCTCTTTGCCATTGAGGAAAAACTGGGGATTAAAACTGACCTGAAAACCGCCAGATGTTCCGCCACTGGCAGCAGCTGCGCCACGGCCTGAATAGCCCGCTGCCATGATTTCCGGCGACGGGATGCGGGGAACATCCGGTGTCATTTCGGTGGCCAGACGCTGACCCGCGAGTGCGGCCAGTGGTGTGGTACGCTGCAGGCCGATAGCGGCCCCCTGGCCAATATTGTCGCCAAAGCCCATAAATACGCGGCTCGGAGAGTGAATACCCAGGGTTTCTTTAAACCAGCCCGAAATGGAGTTGCCGAAGTTAACGATGGTGTCTTTCGCTGCAGACAGTTTATTACCGATACCGCTAACGAGGCCGCTAATCAGATTGGCTCCGAAGTCAGTAAAGTTTTTCGGCATATCGACGCCAAACCAACTCATCACCCCCGCAAAGGCTTTATAGAACAAGCCTAGTGGAGACCAGTTAACAATAAGTTTGCTGACCCCAATGATCCCACCGTTAAAAGCTGCTTTAACATTCCCCCACAAACCAGTAAACCAGCCTGATACGCCATTCCATGCCGACTTGATACCACTCCAGGCGTTACTGAAAGCAGATGTTACCTGCGCCCACATTCGCTTAAAGAAAGCAGAAATTGGCCCCCAGTAGCGGTAGATCAGATAAGCGGCCATGGCTACGCCAGTGATGATTAGTCCAATGGGATTCATCAGCAGCGCCCGACCTATGAAGAGAACGGCACGACCCGCGAGCATTAGTCCACGAACCAGACCACCACCGAGCACGCGGGCCAGTGTTCCGGCTCCTTTGGCGACCGTGCTGAAGCCGGTCACCAGCCAGCGGAGTTTGCCGCCTTCACCCAGCGCGAGCGATAGCCGCAGCCAGTTGGCCCGCAGGAGCACGGCGTTTTTCCAGACATTGACGAAAGGTGAAATAAGAAGATTTAGCCCAAGCTTGAGGCCGATGGTGGCCATCTTGAACGCAAGTAATGCACCGATTACCTGGATCGTACCGCTCACGAGTTGCGGATTAGCCGCGATCCATTTTCCAACACTGTTCATTATTGGGATGAACGTTTCCCCTAACTGGATCAACGCCGGGCGTAATGATTCACCGATGCTGATAGCCGAGTCGTTAAAGCCAATCTGTGTTCTGCGCCAGCGCCCTTCGAGCGTATCATTCTGTTTCGCTGCATCCTTGTCCAGGGTAGCCATTGCCGAAGGCGTATTCATTTCCTGCTTGTTAGACTGGTATTTATCCCAGCCCTGACGCATCGACAGCAGATGGTTGACTGTCTGAATATCAGTAAAGACTTCCGCCAGCCCGAAGGACTCCATCAGCTTTTGCTGGCCTTCCTGATCACCTCTTGAGCCTGCAGCTTTCCATTGCTGTACGAATGCCTTGCCTTTACCGTCGATAAATCGATTGGCAATCATCAGAGAGGCTTCATATTGAGAGAGACCCTGGGCTACATAATTTTGCATTGACCCCTGGTAATCCACGCCAGCCTTAGCGTATTTCTGCGTGGTATCTCCGCGTCCCATTGCCGCCAGCCAGTTGGACATATTGGTGACGGCTTCTTCCGCTGAGCCGCTACCTTTACCCACTTCCAGACTGGCGACGATCTGGGTTATGGCGTCTTTACCGTAAATACCACGTGCAGCGAAGGCTTTGGCCATACCGGGTAACGCTTTCGCCATATCCTTCAGCTCAAACGAACCGAGCTTGGCCCCGGTTGCCGCAATCCCAAACGCCTGCTCCAGCTCTTTGGCATCGGTAATTTTCAGCGCATCACTAAAGGCATAGGTCATTTTGGCGAGGTCAGTCATATCCGCTTTGGTGGCCGTGGCCGCTTTACCGAGCATCCCGGCAAAGGTCGCTGCCTGCTGCGGATTCATGCCATCGGCAACCAGTTGGCCAACGCCACCCAACAGAGATTCCTGGAGCTGATTGACCTGCAGGGATGCCCGACGAATGGCAGTACCGATGGCCTGTTCCTGCCTTGAATCCAGATCGCCGGTGACACTGATATCGCGTAGCTGAGATTCAAACGATGAATATTGTTTGACTGAGGCCATGACCGGTGCGCCCAGCGTTCGGGCGATACCGTAAGTCTCTGCCCCCTGACCATAGAGCGCCATACGGTTGGATTTAAGCGCATCACTGGTGGCCGATACCGCCGACAGACGGCGCTGCTGGCGTTCAATCTGCTCCATTGTGCGACTCACGCGCAGCAGATCGCTGTTGAGGCGTTGCATCCGGGAAGAACCCAGCTGACCATAGCGTTCTGTTGCACGGGTTAAAGCGTTCTGACGCTCCTGAAGGCGGCGTGACGTATCGCCGAGAGAGTCAAGGGCGCGTCGGGTACCGCTGACGGCAGAGCGAAAGCTGCTTCCGACAATGCCGCCAATGATGACGCCGACTGAAAATTCACTGGCCAAGGTGGTTATCCTCTGAAAGCAAAAAGACAGGAGGTAAATGGTGGGGAACCATAAAGAACAGCCGCGAAGTGCGGCTGCTTGGGGCTGGAGAACTACTGATTGTCGCCGTACTCGCTTTTGATTTGCTCTTCAGCCTGATCCAGCCACATTTCCAGATCGTCAGTATCGAGGGCATCAATCTCCCCCGGCTGAAACCTAAACCACCTCGCCAGTAGCCCCTGCGCCTGCATCAGCGTCTTCGTTGCTCTTGCCCAGCCCAGTGATTTGCTGAAATCGTTTCTGTAGATCCAAATAATCCGCTAAATCCATATTATCCAGGTCTTCCGGAAGCAGACCGGTGCTGCGAGAAATCAGTGGTTCATCCCAGTCATTCGGGTCTTTGTGGATTTTTTTAACCTGTTTGAGGTCTTTAACCGTCAGGCGTTTAAGGGTGAGCTGGGGGATTGATTCACCAGCCGCTGTGGTGAAAGGGTATTTCAGAATAAAGAGTTCGGCTTCAGATTTGGTTTGTGACATGTTCGTGCTCCTGTGTAAGTTCAGAGCAGTATGTCCGGTAAGGAGGGCGACAGATATTAAAGGGGATTAAGAAGAAAGGGGCCGAAGCCCCTCTTATATCAGTGAGTGCGAAACCCCTTGCAGTTGCGCAGGAACGCAATGAGTAGCGCTTTTCCTTCGGCTTTACCGATGCCAGTGAACCAGTGGTCGGGTGGCGTCCAGGCTTCAATCAAATCAGCCAGCTTACGGGCCTTTGAACGGGTACAGTCAATCGGATCATTGGTTTTGCGGATATTAAAAAGGTTTTCCACCCCCGGAATATCCAGAATGGTGAACCAGGTACCATTTCCCATGCCAATAGAACTGCAGTTCCCGCCTTTGTCCTCAATCTCGACGGTCACCGTCAGCCCCCGATATTGATGCGGTAGTCAGTCAACTGGTCAACGCCGCCGACGCGGAAGATGTTGGCCAGATAGTCCAGCTCCAGCAGTTCTTCACCGTCCAGCACCTGCTTGATGTACGTGCAGGTGAAGCTACTGGAGAACTCAGCATTCTCGTGCTGCTTGAACGTCCCCAGCGGGTTCTTCTTGAACATGATCGTCAGGAAGGTGACCAGTGGGATTTCATCAATCAGTCCCTGTGAGCTGTAGCGCTGCACGCTGGAGCGGCACTGCAGGGCCAGCGATTTATACGGGTTAGCAGCAGACAACATGGCGTCGCGATAGAAGCTGTTCCACTTGATCTCGCCTTCCATTTTGTCGAAGCCTGCCGGGAGTTCCACCTTGCCCACCATCCCCAGCGCTTTGTGCTCCTGCATGGTCATGGACACGTCAGGGAGTTTGACCTCCTCGGCCCGGCCCAGCAGGTTAGCGCCATCGAGGTAGATGTTGGCATTGGTGATGCGGTTGATTTCAATCTTTGCCATCAGCTATTCCCCTTCAGGGTTAACAGGTATTCCGAGGTGATCTCGGTCTCAAACGTCAGTCGCTCCAGCGGCGGTGGCGGCGTGTATTTGTAGCTCAGTAACAGGTGACCGGCAGCCAGTTCCGTCTTTTCGTTGCGGGCCGGATCAAACCAGCATTTAAAGCCCAGCAGCGCACCGTCGCCAATCAGCTTACGACCATAGGCGTTGACCGATTCCGTCAGCGCATCAATTAGCGCCTGGGTGATCGGCATATCGATGTACTGCTGGCTGAAATAGCGCAGGGACTCGTTGATCACATCACCTGTGCGGCGAACGTTCTCAAAGTTGCGCATATGCGTCACCGTTGGCCATGCTGCCATACGGTTGCCCCACAGACGCAGGCCGCTGCCATAGCTGCTGAAGACCGTGGTGATACCCTGTTCGTTAAGCAGGTTCACCTCGCTTTGCGGGTCGTCAATCATCGCCGACAGCTGACGCTCCACGCCGGTGATGCCCATGATTTCCTGGTTGGATGACGACCACCAGTAGCCTTTATCCAGGTCAACTTTGGCACGCAGCCCGGCAGCACGCTGGCTCAGTGGCTCCAGTCGTTCGCTGTTGGTGGCCGCGTCATAGACCTTAACGTGTGGATAACAGAGACGGACGCGATCGGAACTGGTGTTGAAGTTGATGGTGCCTTCCGGGCCACGCCCCGTCAGTGCCTGCGCAAAGGTGGTGCCAATCGGCGCATCAATATAGGTCACCGCCCCCAGCTTCTCAGCCATGGCGATAAGCTCAACAGAGACACTGTTCTGGGTGCAGAACACCGGGGCAATCAGGATTTTGGCGAAGTAGCCAAACAGGTTAAAGCTGTCGTTGAGCAGCTTCATGCCGGTACGGTTGCCCGCTGCGTTAACAGCACCGATGATATCAGCCGGGGTGACTTTGGTCGGGTCAGCATGGTTATAGCTGGCCGTCGCGGTTGCGCCCGCCGCAATGCTTTTCCCGAGGCTGGTAATCACGCCGGTCTGCGCATCAAGCGAGTAGTCTTCACCCTCGACATAGGGCTGACCATCGCTGGCCGGTTTCAGTACCAGCTGCGCGACCACTGGATTAGCCAGCCGGGCCTTGCCCGTCGCTTTATCGAACGTTACATCTTCATCGGCTACAGCGGTTTTATGCACAGCCGGATCAAGCACGTTAATCACCAGAACGGTGCCTGCGCCGTGGTCGTAGATGGCATCCAGCGCCTGCGGAATAGTGAAGCCGGTCAACTGGCTGCCAAAGACGGAAGCATCTTTCTCAGACAGGCACTGCACCAGCGTATTGACGTCACCCATCGGGGCGGTGCCAATCAGGCCAATGACGGCGGACTTCACCGTTTTAACCGGACGAGCACCATTTTCCACTTCAATGGTTTCAACACCATGCAGATAGTTAGCTGCCATGGGAGTCCTCCGTTTTCACATCGTTGTCGCCGCCGTTCCTGCGCTTTGGTAACTGAGGCGCGGGTGTGCTGGCGGGTTTGGTTTCTTCAAGCACCGGCGTCAGGTGCTTCAGCGCCACCAGAACCGTCACATACTCATGGTTCTCCGGCAGGGAGACGTTCTTCCCCGGCCAGAGCAGGATTTCGGTTCCGTCCGACAGCGTGACGCCGCTGGCCGGGCCGGAATAGCGGTATTCTTTCATCACTCGCTTTCCTCATAATTCACTTCGGTTAACAGCGGGCCGGACGGTAAGTCGCTGTCTTCGATAAAGACGCTTTCAGTGGCAAAGTCGAGGGCGTACTGCCACAGCCCCTTGACCTCACCGATAAACACCTCGCGGGTCAGCCAGATACGACGGCGGCAGTTCGGCGGGGTGTAGCCGCCGAGAATGCGGCGCACCACGTCGAGCACATCCACCGCGCCCTGTTTACCGTTGAGCTGGCGGAAGACCACCGTGACGCACAGCTGGATGGTCTGAGGCTGGATCACCGCACCGATATCATTGGGCTTGTCGAAGCGCGACCCGGCATAACTCACCAACAGCGCTCCCTTCGGATGGTTGAGGCGGTATTCCGCTGGTTTTTCCGGGAAGTATTCCACCGCAAGCGTCGGGAGTTTTTCCCTAAGGCGGGCGACAACCGCATCAATAACGGGCAGAACGTTCATCAGTATTTCTCCAGTAAGCCATCGCGCCCGCCAAAGGTGGGACGGCGTGCCCGTGCCCGGATTTCACCGGACTCAGGCACATCTTTCTGGGTCGACTGCAGCCCCAGCGTGAGTTTCCCGTCGCGAATGGCCTCCAGTTGCCGTCGTGCTTCCTTGTTATCGTCCTTGACGGTGTCAGGCAGGTCACCTTCAGGACGGCGGACGTACAGACGGTATCGGGTCAACGTGATGGCAATGTCCCGCAGAACGGTCGGCACTTCCGTCAGCGGCAGGGTATAGCGCCCACGCAGGTGGGCATCTATCAGTTCACCGGCGTAGCGGATGCAACTCTCAACCACGGTAGCATTGACCGGAGGCTGCTCATCAAAGCCAACCGACTCGTTAGTCAGCTCAATGAGCGTCCTTTCCGGTACCTGCTCAAGCAAATCCGCCAGGGTGCAGTACATGTCACACCCCGCGCAGGATGCGGATAACGTCGCCTTCTGCCAGCGCCTCATCCAGCGCAATCCCGGCAGAAATACCCGCTGGGGTGTCGCCCGATGCGGCAGTCTGGGGAACTGCGCAGGCGTTGGCATCGGACTGGACATTCTGGCCTTTTGTGACAGCCGCGCCGACTTCGACGGCGACGATACCCAGAACGTTGACCGGGGTTAAATCACCGGCAGCGGCATCAACTTCTGCCACACCGAGTGCCACAGCACCGGCCTGACAGGGGGCATTATCGGCACCGACAAAACGCTGCTGGGTTAGCGCCGCACTGGCCGTAACGGTGGTGGTCAGAATGACCTGCTGAGTGGTACCCATGACGCTCTCCTTATTTCACAATGTTGGTGACGAGATACCCAGCATCACCGCCGACCACGGCGACTTTGTAGATATCGGTATAACGGCAGTACTTCACCTTGCCGCCGACGCCGTCGTATTTGTCCGCCACCGGCATGCCCTTACGACGCAGGGTATAACCGAACGATGGTTCGTTTTCGTCGGCACTGTCGGTGCCCGGCTGGGGTTTACCGACGTAATGCAGCATCAGGTTATCGGCCCAGACATCGGTCGGGGTCTTGTCCTTATTCTGTGCGTCTTTCATTGAGGCCATGGATACCGGCTCACCGATCACCACGTCTTCCAGCTGGAAAAGGTCTTTCAAAATCTCGATGGTGATGCGTTTGCGCTCGTTGGCTCCGATCGCGGCCTGGATCGCCGGATGGAACTTCAGCAGTGACATGACGCTGGCACCCATGGTCATCAGGTTCGGGCGTAGGCCTGTTTTGTTACGTACAGCCTCGATACCGGCTTCGATGACGGTGATTGGATTACCCTTGCCATCCACCCAGCGTTCAGCGGCAGCCAGTGCTTTAACGGACGATGCTGGGTAGACGTTTTTATCCTGGGCCAGGCGGGCTGCGTACAGTTCACGCTTCAGGTTGACGCCGCTGGTGACGCGACGAATGGCTTTGGCTTCTTCGTTGAACATTGACTCCGCCTGCTCGCGATAGTCCACCGGCGCGGCCAGATCGTGCTCATTAAGAACCAGATCCAGTTTGCCGGTTTTCTCACGTACCAGGACGTTGCTGTCAGCTCCCACGGCACGCTCGGTGTCGTACTCCACAAAAGCCGATTTGCCGAAGGTCGGCACGGTCACGCCTTCCTTGTCGGTCTGGACAATCGGGAAGATGTGCTCACCGATGAACGCGGCATTTTTATAGCCGCGTGCGATGCTGGTCAGCACCGGATCAACGACGCGCTTACCCTTTAAATAATCAGACATGCTCTCTCCTTAATTACAGGCAGCGTGAGACAGCAGCGTCGTAGCTGATGCCTTCTTTTTTCGACAAATCCAGCGCTTTCTGATGCAGCGCCAGACGCTCTGGGTCGGCTTCAGCAAACTCTGCTGAAGACGTTGAAACACCGGTATCCACACGGTCTTTGGTTGCATGCTCGCTAAAGTTCAGCACCGGTGCCGAGCCATCCAGCAATGTCTTGAACGCCGTGGCAAGCGGCGTGCGGGTGTCGCCTTCGGCAAATTCCACCGGCTTATCGCCAGCAGAGACCGCATCCAGAATGGCGACAACAACGGACTTCGCTGCCGGGGCCAGTTGACCGCCGCTTACCAGTTTCTCAGCGTAGGAAACGTTGTCAGCGTGCAGCTTCTCCTGCTGACTCTTCGCATCCAGCTCGGCTCGCTGGGTGGCCTCAGCCTTCAGGCGGGTGTTTTCCGCCTGAAGGGCTTCAATTTCTTCTTTGGTCATCGTGTCGTTCTCTTGTTGAGGGTTAGGGTTTGATTCGCTGAAGTCCGGCACGGCCTGCACCGGCTCGCGGTACGCTTCTTCTCGCAGGGAATCAACCTGCCATGACGGAAGTACCTTATCGGTTTCATCCAGCCCGAACTGGCCGATCAGAAAGTCACGCAGCCGTCCCCAGAGAGAGGCATTGGTGATATCGCCCCAGTCGGCAAACTCGACGACGCCTTCTTCTGACTCGCCAAATGACACCTGCTTCAGCCCCTTAATAGAGGGAGGCTGCGCCCCCAGAAAACCGACGTGGCGAAGGTAAAGCGTGCCGGGTTTCGGGTTATTGGGTGAGTCAGGGAGATAGAACGAGGCGGAAACTTTCTTGAAACGCCCGTTGCCTACCAGCTCGGCAAACTGCGGGTCGAGCTGTTCAGGCTCGGCCAGCAGGTCAGCGCCGCTGAGTGACAGGGATTTCACCCAGCCCCACGCCGGGTCTTCCGTTTTAGGGTGACCAATAACGAGCGGCGCTTCATGGACGGACGGGTCATAGGCTTTTACGCAGGCGGCAAGATCGCTTTGCGTGAACGGCAGTTTCGTGCCGTGCATGTCGGTATGAGTACCGGCTTTAAAAATATGAATGGCTGACATTTTGCTGTCCCGCGTGATGTTGTCGGAGACAGTTTGTGGAAAAGCCGCGAAGAGCGCTTTTAATCTGCTTTAGAAAAAATAAGGGGGGATACGACAGAGAGAGGGAAGCAGGAGCGATTAAAGCCGTAAACGAGGGGGCTGTAAACCTTTATAAAGGCTCCGGGGCGGGTAACGCGGTAAATCGCCCGCCCCGGAGGGTTAAAATCAACGACGGGCCGCAGATTCAAGATGACGCACAATCGTATCAAGAATGGGAACGACCACATCAGACTGCAGCTCACCGTCCCCTGTCATCGGCAGGAACGGACGCGCCGGAAGCTCAACGGACTCATTGCGCCCCGTTTTACCACCGAACTGGTGAATCGGACCATAAACGACGTTAGTACCAACCGCTGCCTGCCTGTCGTCATGGTCTGTAGATACTGACCCCATCAGCCGTCCGGTGAGTTGCAGCGTCTGACCATCACGATCCTGCGCGGCGAGCGACGGCGTCCAGCCCGGACGGCCCTCATCCAGAAAGTTAAACTGCGTTTCCGCCAGCAGGGTTCCGGCGATTTTGCGCATCGCAGGCTCCAGGTCTGTGGCAGCTAAATCCAGCGCCCGCAGACTCCGGCGCAGGGACTCATCGTTAATGGTGATATTGACCAGATTATTGGAAGCCATCGTATCCTCTCAGTTCCCGCTGTGCCAGCGGTTGTAGCGTGCCCTGATAACGGGCAAGGTCAGGACGGTAAGCCGCACCCGGCGCATAAGACCAGCCGACGTCGGTGGCCACCTTCGTGGTACCGGTGTTGAAGGTGGCGACGTTCTGCATCTCGCCGGTTTTCTCCGACACCAGCTTCAGCTCCCAGCCCATAGCAGAACCTGAATTCACCACCTTCAAACCACGGGCGCGCACATCTGCCGCGCTCAGGGCAATCACCCCACAGCGACAGCGCCAGCCGTTCGGCGGGTAGAACGCCTGCCAGAACGGGTCATCATAACGCAGCACCAGATTGTGAAGCAGCAGATGCGCCTTGCGGGTATGGCTGTCGTTGATGCCGGTATACATCCAGTACGGCCTGTCGTCGACGTTCTCCATCTGTTCGGCCCAGCGCCCGGCGCTGTAGAGCACGGACATATTGGTGCGAAAGATGGTGTCGAGACGCCACGGGCTACCCTGCTGGATAGTCACCGGCTCACCCGTTACCGGGTCGGTGGTGTCACGCGGCCCCCACCATCCCTTACGCTGCAGCTCCGGCTCCAGCTCCTTTCTGAACCAGCGGTCTGTCTTCCCCTCGTCCAGCGCTTTCTGCAGGGCGCTTCGGATATCCTCCAGAATATCGAGGCGGGTCACTTTGGCGACGGTAAAAGCGCGGGCATGCGCATCCTGCCACATCTCCTCCCAGTCCCAGGTGATTTTATACCCTTTGGATTTCAGGTAACTGATAGCCCGCTTCGGGGGAAGCGTCATGCAGTACGCCAGCTCAGCCGTGGTCACGCTCATGCAGACGCCCCCAGAGTGTTGAGACAAACAGGATACGGGCCAGCCGCTCCTGCAGGTCATCCGCGTTCATCTGCGGGTACAGTTCGGCCAGCGAACCCAGCAGCGCCGAGGGGTTAACACCGCCTTCAACCTGCTTAAACAGCGGTGCCAGCACAGGCTCAAGCACGCCGTTTAACGAGCCGCCGTTCATCAGAATATCCAGCGCATCATCCAGATCCTGCTGAGCCTGAATATCGGCATCAATCGCCTCGGCGAACGACAGCGGCAGTATGTTGTTCTTCTGGCGTTCTGACGGCGGTGTCTCGTCAATATCACCGTCCAGCAGCTGGTACTCGCGTTTGAAGTATTGCGACGTGAAGACCACACCGGCGCGGCTGAGTTTCTCATCGCGGGTGGCCTGCGTATCGTCGACCGTTCCCTGTTCCCACATCTTCCAGACGGGGCTGGCCACATCGCCAAAGTTCAGCGAGACGGCCTGACGGATAACCTGATTCACTGCACTCACTACAATCTCGGCGTCGGCATCGCGGATATCACTGGTGACTTCCAGCCCGGCCTGCGCAGAGGCGCGGTTGCTGTTCGCCTCGGTGGTCTGGTTCTGCCCCAGCAGGGCAATAGAGATTTCACTGCGGGCGAGCGTAATCAGATTCTGGTAAATATCGCTGCTGTCGGCTTTGCCTGCGGCCTCTTTGATTTCGATAGAGGAATCATCAGGAATAGCCGCCACGGCGTCCTCGACCATCGCCTCCATGGAATCCAGCAGCAGGTCAATCTCGCCCTGAGCCGTACCGCGTGGATGCTTACCGATAACCCACGGCGAGCCAAATTTCTCGGCAAAGCGCACCCAGAACTTCATCCCGCCTTTCTTGAACGTCACAGGCCAGAAGCACATCGACAAATCAGGGAAGCCATACGGGTTGTCGTAGGTCGCATCCTGACGCGGTACCACGAATTTATTCAGTGGTACGGGTTCGCCCTCCAGCCCGGCGTCTTTAGCCCGGAATCGCAGCAGGTTGTCGTTGTCGAACTGGAACCACTCGGGTGGTTTGCCCACGATGTCGGTGATGGCCCAGGACTTAACGGAACGGCCCCACATGATTTCACAGGGCTGGTATCCGTAGAGCACGGCGTCGGTCATCTCGCCGATGATGCGGGAGATATCGAGGTCGTCGAGCATGTCATTAATAAAGCTGAATACCCGCTCCGGGGCATGACCACGCTCAAGCCCACGCTCCAGCGACTTAACCGCAGCTTTACGTCGGCGGATACAGCCACCAACCAGCGGGTCGGTACGCAGCTCGCGATAGATGCGGATATCCCGGCCCTGTGATTTGAGAATAGGATCGGGATTGGGCAGGTACATACCCAGACCGAAGAAGTCGATGGAGCGGCTGCGTGATGCAATCTGCTCCGTCAGCGTCTTGTTCGGCTCGGCAAAGCTGACAAATTCATTGGGTGAAACCCAGAGTCCACGCGGCATCAATAACCCTCCAGCATACGGGCCGACTGGCGACGACGGCGTGAGCTTGCCTTCACCGGCCCTTTGTTAATTTCACGGCTGGCAAAGTACGCCAGCGCCAGCGAGATAGCCGAGTCCCCGTGGCGCTTGCCACTGTCCGACTTCGCTTTTGACCGCTGTTCAGGCACGCGGGGAACGCCGTTAACCACCTGAACGGCCCGCAGGTCATCCAGCGTGTCTTCATCCTTCGGCAAATCAATCAGGTTGCCATCCTCCAGCGCCGCCTTAACCGGCGGCATATGCTCGCGGTACCAGCTCTCGGTAGGCATAACCTGCTTCACCCGGCTGGAGCCGTAGCGCTGCATGGCGTATTCAGCGAGGTAAGAGCCGTTACCACGGGCATCAAGTGCCGCGCCCATCAGGTTTGGCAGACCGTCCATCAGGTACCAGGTGATTTGTTCCTGCTGCTTGAACGGCACATTACGCAGCTCCATCACGAACGGTACGCGGCGTACCAGGTTCTTCTCCTGCAGCAGTGGATAGTCCACCGACAGGTCACCGCTGCGGCCAAAGTCACGCCCTAAAAATGAGCGGGCATCAGCGGGGAGCGCCTCCAGCAGCGGCTTCAGATTCTCATCCAGCCAGTCCTGTGTATCACTGAAGCGCTCAGCGTCGGGCTTCAGCTCGTAGCCCTCAGGGCAGGTCAGACGCAGCACCGGCGTATCGGGTGACATACGGGACTCAATCAGAGCGCGGGACAGCCAGGCACCGCCGCCATTGGCCGGGATACAGTCAAGCTCTTCGGATGCGCCGGTGCCGTAGAACTTGTACACCGACGCCATCCACGCCTGTTCAGCGTCCTGCGTCCATTCCTTCCCGGTTCGCAGGCAGACACGGTGAAACAAACCCTGCGCAACGGCTTCTTTGAAGGCAATTCGCTGTACGCTGCCCCCCTGACGTCCGGCACGGATATCGCCAATAAGCGTATTGAACGGGTTGTCGTCACCGTCATGGGTAGAGATAACGCGCACCTTACCGCCCCAGATAAGCATCGCCAGCGCCGCTTTCAGCAGTTCATCCAGTTGCTCATGGAACGCGGCCTCATCAATAACGATAATGCCCTGACGGCCACGCAGGTTAGACGGGCGACTGGACAGCGCGACAACGCGGAAGCCGGAGTCGGGAAACTTGATGGTGTAGGTCTTGATATGCTTATCGTCTTCGTCCTCTTCCCAGAAACCTTCTTCAATCTCGCTGGCGGCGTAGTTGAATGCCCGCGCCCACATGGCACAGGCCTGGATATACTCAACGGTCATGTCCTGGTTATAGGCAATGTAATAGACGTTCATGCCACCCGCAGGTGCCGAAGAGGCAGCGGTCAGCACGTTATCGGATGCTTCAGCCCAGGTAATACCGGTACGGCGACTCTTTTCAATCACCTTGAGCGGAGAGGTATCTGCCACCCAGCGCTGCTGGTAAGGCATCAGAACAGCGGGCACATCCAGCGCCGAGGTATCAGGCAAAACGGGAGCAAGCTGACTCATGTGGCAATCCCCAGAATTTCACGTCGCAGCGCCTGTACGGCATCAGCAGACAGGCCACCCTTGCGGGCAATCTTCTCGGCATTACCCGCCGCCAGTCGGGCGCGGTCACGGACTTCGCTCTGAAATTTCTTCAGGTTGACGGAGGCGCGGGACAGCGTGGCCACGTTTTTAGCGACCTTGGACAGCAGCGCCACGCGCTCTTTGGGGTCGACTTCGCCTTCTTCTGCTTCCTGCAGCTGGACGATACTCTCGAACAGCTCGGTCTGGATCAGGGCGATGACGGCTTCCGAACGCGCATCCTGATCGTCAGCCGCCCCCTCGGTCAGCATACGGGCCGCTTCGGTGGCCGCACGGATGGCACCATAGCGGCGCTCAATCTTCTGGCCATAGCGATGAATAGCTGATTTGCTGATGACGTAACCCTGCTCACGCAGCAGCGATTCCAGTTCGGAATAGCCGCTGAAGCCGGATTCATTCAGCGCCCGCTCAAGCCAGCGCCGCACGTTTTCCGGCAGCTTATCTATCGTGCTGCGTCTGGCCATCATTCACTCCAGTACTTTCCCGGGCGGGCAATGCCGGGGCCGCATTCAACGGTATATTCCACCAGGTCAACACCGAGGCGGGTCAGATCGGCAAACCAGTCGCCGGACGGCTTCTTCTCCAGATCAACCATCTTGCGGTCAGCCAGATAGTCCAGCTCCCGACGCAGCTCAAGATGCGTGGTGTCCGGGTAGATGGCGCGGGACACATCCAGCAGCAGCGTTTCGCTGGCGGTATACGGGCGGGTTTTGTTCAGAGCGACCAGCAGACTCCAGCGCAGGGATTCCCGGCGCACGCGGGCGATATCAACCATGGTGACCTCCTGTATGACGGTACTGTTGTACCACTTCCAGTTTGTTGTAAAGTGCGTCCAGCTTGGCCTCGATGACCGTCTGACCCCGGATATAATCCTCGCGACGGACATAGTTGAGGGGCAGTTCAGCCCGGAAGCGCATAAATTCTTTTTCCAGCTCACCCCAGTTGGAGGCGGACTGCTGCAGCGACTGCTCAAGCGAGGCGAATCGCGCCGCCTGACGCTCCTCAGCCTTGCCAAATAACCATTTGGCGATGCCGCCGACAAAACTCATAAAGGTGATGAGAAAGCCCACCACCGTCCAGAATTCAACCTGCAACGTCATTTCTGTAATCCTTCTCGTTCATCCAGCAGACCGTTTATCTGGCCTCGCCAGACGCGGCACTGTCTGGCGTTGTCGATGATGTTGGCGAGGACGTCACGCTGTGAGACGCCTGAGTTGCGTAGCCCGGCGTCAGGGGCTTCAGGAGGCCGGGGCGCTGTGCCAGCACCGGGGATAGCGGTGGTAGTGCTGCCTGTATGACCGCTGTCGACGGTTGCGTCGTCATATCCGAGGGCTGCGTTGTACTGGCGCACGAAACCGCGAGTAAACACGCACTCAATGGGATGGCTCTTACCTTTTTCATCAATCCAGCGCTGTGTGACATCATCAATTTTCTCTTTTAGTTGTTGGTTCTGGTTTTCAAGCAGCGATACCTGCTCAAGGTAATCGGCCTCTGCCTGATGGCCTGCGGCTACCTGCTCCTGATAGCGTTTTGCCCAGGCCCGCAGCGCGGTGTTCTCCATCTCCGTCTGCTCACGGCGGTAGGTATCGAACTGCGACTGCAGCTGACTGAGTGAGGCATTCCCGTCGCGCTCAGCGCTGTCG
The DNA here is from genome assembly GCF_040419245.1 of Ewingella sp. CoE-038-23. Lineage (NCBI taxonomy): Bacteria > Pseudomonadati > Pseudomonadota > Gammaproteobacteria > Enterobacterales > Yersiniaceae > Ewingella > Ewingella docleensis. The sequence continues at coordinate 3,133,465 of NZ_JAZHOH010000001.1, forward strand.
TGTCCCTCGCTGTAGCCCCAGCGGTAGAGGCCATACACTACGCCCGCAACCGCAACGGCCAGCAGCATGCCTCGCCATGGGAGTTTTTTTATCAGGCTAGTCCACACAGCTGCCGCCTCCCCAGGTGAGATAGCGCGGGGCCAGTTCGTGCAGGATGCGCTGCGGATAGTGACGGTTCTCCCGCCAGTTGGCAGCGCTGCGCCCGGCATTCACCGTGGCGACATGCTCAAACCAGCGGGTACCGTCCAGCCCGTTCTGCACGGCCAGACGCTTATCACGCTGTACCCAGCCCAGTCCGCCGTTGTATCCCGACAGCGTCATGGCCATCCGCTCACAGTTATTGGCGGCACTGACGCGCTGCCACAGCCAGCGGTCATAGCTGACCAGCGCCCGGATGGCCCATGCAGGATTAAACGGCTCGCGGCTGTTCAGCCCCGGTACCATCTGGCTGATCCAGTCGGCAGTGGCAGGCATAAACTGTGCCATCCCCTGAGCACCCACCGGCGATACGGCATCGGGTCGCCATCCACTCTCCTGATGCAGCTGCGCGGCAAAGTCTGCCACCGGCGCTGACATCCCCCATTCAAGCCGGGCATTACGGATCACATCGGCGCGGTACTGCAGGGCTGCGTGCGGAGGCTGTGCCGCTCTGGCCTGGCTGAAGAAACCACCGCACCAGAGCAGCCAGGCGATCACCAGGTTGCCAGCAAGCTGCCACCAGAAGCTATGCCTGTCGTTGCGTGGTTCACCATGCTTGATGGCGGTCACGCCCAGACCAAAGGCCAGCAGGATGATGAGTGTGATTTGAGGCCAGCTCATGGTTACAGTCCCGTCGCCACGGCCAGACAGACCGCTGCAACAATCAGCGCTCGGCGGATCAATGCGGCAGAAAAGACCAGGTGGAGACCTGTCTGTACCGGGTAACGACCAGACGCCATCAGCGTTTCATCATGCTTCAGGTACTGGCCGGGGCGGGCTTTGGGGAACAACGAACGATCGAGCCAGTAGCCGAGTACCGCGGCGAGCGTGATGAGCGACAGCTTGTAGACCACCACCGGCAGCTGCTGCGGCGATACCAGACCGATGGTACCGAGCAGCAGCACAGCGGTCAGCAGCCAGCCGCTGAGTCGGGGCTTTTTAACGGTGGGAATAATTTTCTTCAGGTTTTTCATGGTGCGTCTCCTTGTTGTGTGGGAGACAGCATCACAAATGTCGGGGGAAAGGGATTTTAAACAGCGTTAATAGTGAAGCGATGGGGCAAAACGCATGATTACTTTGAAAGAACGACAAGCCGGGTGCACCAATACCTGACTAGCCAACAAACACAGATATTTTTCTGAAGGGGAAACGTATGACTTCGGCAACGGCTAAATCAAGCTCACTCTGCCTGATGGGGATCACCTGCGATGAGTATGAAACTGCGGCAAAAATTTACACCCTCAGCGTCAATGCTGACAATCTTGCAGAGGCAATAAGAGAGATGCAAACCGCGCTTGAGCAGGTGGAGAAAACGCCACGAATGCTCCCTGAAAATAAGCTGAAAGGAATACTCATTGGACAGATAAGACTGACCATCAGCGCCAATCCAAAAAGCAGATCGGCTTGCTAACTATCTGGCCGTCATATTGCTCATTCCGTTACCCGCCTGCCTGTTGATGCCGGAAGTGGGATCAGTATCTCCCAGAATGGATCTTCACCATTTGCATAGGTAAGACTTTCACCTGACCAGTACAGATGCGCCCGACGATATATATCCAGAAGCGGACCATCGCTGTTAAGCAGTCTCATATCACCACGGTGAACAGGGTTCTGGTTCCTTACTTCATATATCGGCGCTGTCCGTATTCCATCATCACCACGCTCGTTGGCCAGCAATTCCCTGAATTGTTTAACCTCACTGATTTCCTGACAGGCAAACAGCGACTGATATCGGGACGGTTTATCAGGAAAGTCGCTACGCCGTACAAGTTCAAGGATGAGACCAATCAGTAAGGCGCTGTCCCTTTGATGGTCTTCATCGAAAAGCGCAGGGTTGTAGAGGTAGTTATGGCCGTGCTTTGACAACCCTTCTGGATACATTTGATTCAGGAAATCAGCCAGCTCTGGCTGTTTTGGGGTGTAGTGACGCAGCGGTATCTCATGGAGTGAACGCAGGCTATTAGCGGAATCAAGCGTGTAATACTTTTCCAACGGAAGGTACATCCTTATCAAATCAGCTAAATGACGTGCTCTTATGCCGCCATCCAGTAAACCGCATTAATAGCATGCGGGTATCCCTAAGCCTCATCCTGACAGTGAAAGAACGACCAGCCCGGTGCGTCAACACCGGGCTGGCCATCAACCCACAGATATGCGCTGTGAGCCAACCAGGGTTCAGTCAGTCTCGCGAGACCGGACTAGCCTGCCATATTTTCACTGACTGTAAAAGGCTTACGGATAATGAAAGAACAATCTTTGCCCATCGTTCCATGGATCGGCGGTAAACGCCGTCTGGCCAAACATATTTTGCCGCTTTTCCCAGCTCATACCTGTTATGTAGAGCCATTCAGCGGCGCAGCTGCTCTGTATTTTCTCAAGACCCCCAGCAAGACCGAAGTAATCAACGATATCAATGGGGAACTCGTGAACTTATACCGGGTAGTGAAACACCATCTGGAAGAGTTTGTCCGGCAGTTTAAATGGGCGCTGGTGAGTCGCCAGATCTACAAATGGTTGCAGGATACGCCAGAAGAAACACTGACTGATATACAGCGTGCAGCCCGGTTCTACTACCTCCAGAAGCAGGCATTTGGCGGCAAGGTTGCAGATCACACCTTTGGTACCTCCACCACCAGTGCGCCACGCTTTAACCTGCTGCGCATCGAGGAGGAGTTGTCGATGGCGCACCTACGCCTGTCGAGAACATTGATAGAACATCTGGACTGGCAACAATGCATAAAGCGCTATGACCGCCCCCATACGCTGTTTTACTGCGACCCACCATACTGGGGAACGGAAGGCTACGGCGTGGAGTTTGGGCTGGAAAACTATGACCACATGGCGGAACTGGCGCGTAGTATCAAAGGGAAGATGATTATTTCGGTGAACGATATCCCAGAAATGCGGCAGGCATTCGACGGCCTGAATATCCAGACGGTGGATATCAGTTACAACCTTAAAGTCACCGGGAAAGCCTCACGACGGAAAGAGTTAGTGATTTGTAATTTTTGACGGTTAGGCGAGCAAAGGAGGTGAAGTTTCTACACCACCTCCTTCATCTCGAAGTGAGTGCGACTAACGGGATTTTTCTTTATCGAGTTTTATGACCATATCACCACCGGGTACATCCATTCTGTCGAGACAAACGGACTGGCAGGCTGATTTAGATATTTTCACTTCATGGGCATTATTCGATATAAATAAGAAGCAGTTATTCCCAGAGGCAGCGTAATCATTCGGGATATTATTATCGTCTTTGATATGGAATTGCACTGTTGTTATTGGCCGCATGCTGTCATCAGACACCTCAAACTTATCGAAATTAACAGCATATTTGTCCAGACCTGGGCACTGTTGGCGAATAAAAGGCAGCTCGCGCTTTACAATCGGATTATCGGTCTCAACACTAAAGACAGCGTGATCTGCTGCTGAGCTTTGTACGTCAGTAGGGTCAGCATTATCTCCACACCCAGCCAGAAGAAAAATCGTTGGTAATAGAAATTTTCGTATAGTCATATTATTAGCTCTTCAATGTTCTTAATAGGAACAAATTAACCCACATTTTTTAAATTTTTAAGCTTTGAGGACAACTCCTGAAGTTGCTTTTCCATCTCAATTACACGCTGTTTTTCTTCAGCGCCTCGCATGAGATCTCGTCGAACCTCAGGGTCGAGCTGATTTAATAGCTCAAGCATTTTAAGGTCTGCTTGACTGAAGCTTTGCGTTGCTGGTTCAGCCTTTGGCACCTCACTCTCATCCTCCCCCTTGCCGGTTAGTAACCAGTCAAGGGAGATTCCCCTTTCCTCAGCAATGTTTATGCAAATTGAATAAGGCACAGAGTCTCGCTTTCTCCAGCTAGCTAAAGTCTGTCTGTTAACGTTCAGCGCCCGAGCCAGCTCACTGTCGTTATCGACATTAAACAGTGACATGAGTCGCAGAAGCACTGCATCAACGGCCTTTTTATTCATTTCAAATAAATCCCACTTGAGTTATTCATTTTGAATAAGTACACTTATTCATATTGAGTACATCATAACCCAACAGGAACACGGTGCATATGAACAAACAACAGGTTCGAGCACGACTGGTTGAACGGGGCAGCAGCCTGCGCCAGTTCGCGCTTAACGCAGGCTATGAGCCGCGAACTGTCACCCAAGCGGTAAGCCGCTGGGCTGGCAAAAATGAGCTTCCTCGTGGACGTCTGACGTATCGCATTCTGCGCGATCTGTCTGTCGTGATCGGCAAAGAAGTTACACCGGGCATCCTTCAGGAGGCCTCATGAGCAAAACAAATATTTCCAGCTCTGGCTCTCGCATCTTGCGAGTTCTTAAAGCGCTTCGCGGTCATGCCCTGAACGGTGTTTCAAACGGTGAGTTGGCCTCAGCCCTCGGAGAATCACCGGCCAATATCAACCGGGCGTTGAATACCCTTATTGAAGAAGGTCTTGCACTGAAACTCGACAACGGCCGCTTTGCACCTGGCGTCCAGCTTTTGCAAATCGCCATGGCGCACAGCAGCGAGATGGCTCGGGCACAAGATCGCATCAATGAAATTAACCAGCGCGTCATGGCTGGCAGCCGCTAAGGAGAAATTATGGGACGTACAAAATCACAATCAGTTGAATTAGTTGAAGATGCACCACTAGGCGGCGACCTTAACATCAGCCTCAATGCAATGACTGAACATCGCCTTGAAATCATGCAGCAGTTTGGTGATGGCCTGCCGTATGAACGAGATCGTATCGTACATGAGACGCGTTTTTACATGGCGCAGAGTGCGGAAGCCATGCTTGAAGCGGGTAAGAGGCTGGTTATTCTTAAAGAGAATGAACCGCATGGTGACTTTATTGAAATAGTTGAATCTCAGTTATCTCTACCAAAGCGGACTGCACAGGTAATGATGCAGGCATCACTCAAATATCTTTCCCCAAAACTTGAATCAAAAGCGCAAGCGCTTGCGCTTTTGGGAAAAACAAAACTCTTCGAGTTGATGACCGAAGATGATGACGATCTGGTCGAATTGGCTGATGGTGGCACTGTTGCCGGTATGACACTTGACGATATCGATCGCATGACCAGCCGTGAACTGAAAGCTGCATTGCGCGAAGCCCGCGAAACCAACTCAGCACAGCAGCGTGTTCTCGCTGACAAGAATGAGAAGATTGACGCGCTCTCCACCAAACTAGAGAAAAAATCCCGTATCCAGCCACCCAAGCCTGACGAAGAGGTGAAGAAACTGCGGGCTGAGGTAACAGCATTATCCACTGAAGCGGAATCAGCCATCACCGTTCGCCTTTTCAGTGCGTTTGAAACTCTGTGCGCATATTGCGCAGAAAATCAGATTGATACGCCCAAAGATTTTATGGCAGGGCTTGTTTGTGAGCTGGAATATGCCGCCCGCAGCCTTCGTTCGACCTTTGACCTTCCAGATACACCGACAGGCAACGCTGCTCCAGCCTGGCTGACTGAGCCAGAACCTGAGATTAACCGGCAGGAGGCGTAACCGATGAGCGCCGCCCTGACTGAACGACTGGTTTCTGTTGCCCGCGCGGCACGTGACGCGGGGCATGGAAAGCGCGGTGCGGTATATGACGCAGCCTGCGCTGAACTGGGCTTCTCCCGCGCCACACTACTGCGCAAGCTGAAGGAGGTATCTGTGACTGATAAACGTAAAAAACGCGTTGATGCCGGACGCAGCGCCCTGAGTCGCGAAGAAGCCGCGCTGATATCCGCCACGCTGCGCGAGGCCACCCGTAAGAACGGTAAGCGGCTGTATTCCATCGCTGATGCGGTGGAAACCCTGCGCACTAACGGCTTTATCTCCGCAGGCAGAGCGGATGAAGAAACCGGCGAGTTCTTCCCGTTGTCTGAGGACACCATCAGCCGCGCCCTGCGTAACTACGGCCTGCACCCGGAACAGCTGGACGCACCGGCACCATCCTCCGAGATGGCCAGCCTGCATCCTAACCACGTCTGGGAGATTGATGCGTCGCTTTGTACGCTTTACTACCTGAGCAACGGCCATAAGGGATTGCAGGTGATGGACAGCGCGAAGTTCTACAAGAACAAGCCTGCCAACATCGCACGTATCGCCAGTGATCGCGTGTGGAGCTATGAGATTACCGACCATACCAGCGGCTGGATTTACGTTGAGTACGTGATGGGCGCTGAGTCCGGTGAGAACCTCTGCTCCGTTCTTATCAATGCGATGCAGGAACGCGGTGGCGCGGATGTGCTGCACGGTGTGCCGAAAATACTCTACCTCGACCCCGGCTCGGCGAACACTGCCGGTATGACGAAAAACATGTGCCGCTCGCTGGGCATCAACCTGATAGCGCACAAACCGCATAACGCCCGTGCGACTGGCCAGGTGGAAAAAGCCCGCGACATTATCGAACGCAAGCTGGAGCCGGGGTTGAAATTCCAGCCGGTCAACAGCCTGGAAGAGCTGAACACACTGGCTGTGAAATGGCGCAGCCACTTTAACGCTACAGCAGTTCACAGCCGCCACCGTAAAACCCGCACAGATATCTGGCTGAAAATTACCGCCGAACAACTTCTTAAAGCACCATCTGTTGAGGTCTGTCGCGAACTTGCCGTCGCCGCGCCGGAAAGCCGTAAGGTGACGTCAAAACTGCGCGTACCGTTCAGGGGTATCGAATACGACGTCTCTGCAGTGCCAGGCGTGATGGTAGGCGAGAAACTGATGATTACCCGTAATCCATGGCGCACCGACGCCGCACAGGTTGTTCTGACTGGCGAAGACGGCCACGAGATGTTCTTCCTGGTCGATGAAGTGAAAAAGAATGAATTCGGTTTTGCCGAGAAAGCGGCTGTCTTTGGCGAAAGCCATAAGGCAGTAGCGGACACCCCGGCGCAGACAGCGGCAAAAGAGATTGAACAGCTTGTCACCGGCACAGAAAACGCCACTGATGCCGCAGCGGCGCGTAAAGCGAAAGCGCTGCCGTTCGGCGGCAGGCTTGACCCTTACAAGCATATTGACGACACCACGTTGCCGACTTATATGCCGCGCCGTGGGCAGGCTTCTGAAGTGCGTAGCCCCCGTGTTGAGCAGCGCCCTTTGACTCACGTTGAAGCCGCGAAGGTACTGCGTGAGAAGTTCACAGCAAGTGGGCACAAGTGGACGCCGGAGCACTACCGCCAGTTAGCGGCACAGTACCCGGATGGCGTACCGGAAGTTGCGCTGGATGAGGTGATGGTCACCCTGACCACTCCGGCCCGCAGCAGCGTTATCAGCATCGTTAACGGCAACTGAGGAGGAAGACATGCTGGTACTGAAGCAACAACTGAAAGAGGCCCGCATCCCGCAGGCGGTGGTGGCGAGAGCCGTTGCCGTTTCCGAGGCCACGCTGGCCCAGATTGTGAACCATAACGAGTGGCCCCGCACCAGCCCGGAGGAGGTGCGCCAGCGTCTGGCGTCTTATCTGGAAAGTCAGGGAATTGATACAGCGAAAAGTTTTGATGCTGCACAGGGCGCTGTCACGCCCCGTACAGCGGGCACTACCGATAAAACCAACCTCAGTGAGGAAGAGAACATGTTACTCAAAAAGCAGGTGTTATTTCCAGCAACTAAAAAAGCGTTTGGCCTATTCCGTGACCCGTTTGCCGATGATGCCATGCAGGGCGCGGAGGATGTGTTCACCACGCCCGATATCCGCTATGTGCGTGAAGCGCTTTACCAGACCGCCCGCCACGGTGGCTTTATGGCGGTTATCGGTGAGTCCGGTGCGGGTAAATCCACGCTGCGCCGCGACCTGATTGAACGCATCAACCGTGAGAATGCGCCAGTGGTGGTCATTGAACCCTACATCATCGCCATGGAAGACAATGACGTGAAAGGGAAGACCCTGAAGGCGGCGGCTATCGCCGAGGCCATCGTCAGCACCATCGCGCCGCTGGAGAATATCAAGCGCAGTCAGGACGCCCGTTTTCGCCAGTTGCACCGCGTACTGAAAGACAGCTGCTCAGCGGGTTTCAACCACGTACTGGTGATTGAGGAAGCCCACAGCCTACCGATCCCAACTTTAAAGCATCTCAAACGTTTCTTTGAGCTGGAGTCCGGGTTTAAACGGTTGCTGTCCATCGTGCTGATTGGCCAGCCGGAGCTGGCAGACAAACTTTCCGAACGCAACATGGAGGTACGTGAAGTCGTACAGCGCTGCGAGGTGGTTGAACTGTTGCCACTGGACAACAGCCTCGAAGAGTTTCTGGCGTTCAAGCTGCAACGCGCCGGTAAGCAGCTGGCCGACGTTATGGACGCCAGCGCGGTGGACGCCATTCGCGCCCGCCTGAGCAATCTGGGCAGCAACCGTAAAAGCATGGTCAGCCTGCTGTATCCGCTGGCCGTCAGTAACCTGGTGATAGCCGCCATGAATCTGGCTGCTGAAATCGGGGTTCCACAGGTTAACGCGGACGTCGTCAAAGGGGTGTAACAATGAAATGCATCACCGATATCAACCAGCAGCTGCACCATTTGCAGTCTGCCATCGCAGCGCTGAACGCCATGAACAGCACCGTTCAGAGCATCATGATTGTAGGCAGTAAGCCGGTCATCCGCATCGCCAGAAACGGCCACTGTGCCCGCCTGCTGGCGCAGGGGAAAGCAAGTTATATCCATGTTGGCCATGACGGTTCAGGCCGCTTTCGTCAGGGCGTCTTTGAGTTGCATGGCTGCCGGATTACCTGGTCAGAATCATTACATTAACCACAAGGTGAACAAAAATGAGCGAAATAAACAAAGACGAATATATGAAAGACCGCAAAGGCCGTCTGGTGCCGGTTGCGCAGGTGTCCGATTACGATCTGGCGATGGATTCCTTTGTCAAAGAGCAGGTCGCGGCAGCTAAGGTCAAAAGTGCTGACCTCAGCGACTTCAAGCAGCGTGCTTTTGATGAGTGCTATGCCTGGCTTGACCTCGTGGCCGAGAAGTACGGCAGAACACGTGGCGGGGTTAAGGGTAACGTAACCTTCAGCAGCTTTGACGGCAGTGAACAAATCACTATCCGTGTGCAGGAAACCCTGACTTTCGGGCCTGAGTTGCAGATTGCCAAAGACCTGATTGACGAGTGCGTTACCGAGTGGTCTGAAGGCGCGAACGCCAACCTGCGGGCCATCATTGGTGACGCCTTCCAGGTTGATAAAGAGGGCCAGCTTAATACCGGGCGTATTCTTTCCCTGCGCCGGGTCAAAATTCAGGACGAACGCTGGAACCGGGCGATGGAGGCCATATCGGAATCACTGCAGGTAGCCATGTCCAAAACCTATATTAATTTCCGGGAGAAAGACAAACACGGGAAGCTAATTAATATCCCGTTAGATATCGCTGCCATTTAATTTTAATTCAATTTTTTTTATTTCGGCGTCAGCGCCGTGGGTTTCTGCACGCCGAAAACAGCTTTAAGGAATTAAACATGTCCATCAAATGTACCAACTGCCAGAAAGGTATTACCACCATGAAGTTCAGCGAGGCCAGCGTCATTACCTCCGGTAAATACCGTGTCCCTGCGGTTCTCGTCACGCTGGTATGCCCGCACTGCAGCCAGCACTACTACACAGAAGTCCCAGCAATGGAATTCATCCCCTGCGAGGCGAAACAATGAAAGGCATGAAATTATATAACCGCTCCACTATATACGGTCTGGCCCTTAAAACCTTTGGCCCTGAAGCACAGGCGCTGAAGCTGATGGAAGAAGCCGCCGAACTGGCCGCTGCTGCCGCCCGCAACATGAACGGACTGGGCAGTGAAGTTGACCTGGCTGGCGAACTGGCCGACGTTGAAATCATGATTGAACAGTTCCGCCTCAACGGGATGGGCCTGATGATTGACTTTCATAAGCAGAAAAAGCTGGAACGCCTTGCTGAACGTCTGGGGGTGACTTATGCCACAGAATAATGAAAAGCAGCTGGAGAAATTAAAAAAACTGCTGGCGCTGGCCAAATCTGACAATCCCCATGAGGCTGCGCTGGCCCTACAACGCGCACAGAAGCTGATGCAGGCCTATAACATCACCCAGGCTGACCTCGCACTCAGTGATATTGATGAAAGCGTCAGTAACTACTGGGCTGCCGGTAGCGTTAATCCGCCGCGTTATATGCTGGGCCTGCTGGATATTATCCAGGTGGCATTTGGGGTTAAGTCTATTATTCACTCTGGTTTTAAACCCAGCGTTGGCTTTTACGGTAATAAAGACCGCGTGGAACTGGCCTCATACACATGGGAGGTACTGGCCAGACAATTAATAGCAGCACGTAAAAGCTATATCGGGCAGCAGAATAAAAGGATCAAGAACAAAACCAAAACCAGCCGTGGTGACAAATTTGCCGAAGGCTGGGTTCTGGCCGTGCGCAGCGAAGTCCATTTATTTGCTATGTCCCGCGAGGAACGGGAGCTGGCTAAACTCTGGCTTGAGCAGAAATACCCGGAATCAGGTACAACCATGGGCCGTGAGGCCGGGAAATCCCGTGACGCAGACATGTCCCGCCACCTTGGCTACAGAGAAGGCGAGAACATCAGGCTGCACCAGCCAGTCCACGGACAGGAACAGCGGAAACTGGGGGCACAATAATGGCCGAATTCATTGTATCGGGTGTGTTCTGGTATGGATTTGTGGGCTGGTGTACCGCTCAGCTGCACCTTTATATGGGCTTTTATGCGCGTTATCAGGGGGCGAAACGTTGGATTAGCTGGTCAGTTATCTGCCTGCTCTGGCCATTAACCCTGCCGCTTTTTGTCGACTTTGTTAGCCAACAGGATGCTGGGGGCGACAGCCATGACTAAACAACAGTTAATCCAACTTATTCACATTGCCCGTAATGACCTGAAGATGGATGAAGATACCTACCGCCAGATGTTGCAGGGGCTAACCGGTAGGGCTTCAACCAAAGGGATGGATTTTCCGCAGCTAACTAAAGTGCTGGAGTCCATGAAAAAGAAAGGATTCAGGGTTAAGCCTGCCGGAAACGCTAAAACCGGTATTGCGCTGGATGACCATCCACAGTCCCGCAAAATACGTGCTCTCTGGCTAGATATGGCTGCGGAAGGCTTTATCCGCGACAGTTCTGAACTCTCGCTGGCACGTTGGGTGAAACGGGAAACCGGTGTTGACGGGTTACGCTGGCTGAACTCGGAACAGGCCAGCAGTGTTATTGAGAAGCTCAAAAAGTGGCATTACCGGACAACGGGGAAACGAACATGAGCGACCATAGCCAGTTTCGCAGTAAAGGGCCTGAATTGCTGGTTGAACTTGCCCAGCATACCGCTACAACGGTGCGTGAAATCATCGAGATTGACATCGCAGTGGCTGACCAAATCGGCGAGGCAGTAGCCAACCGCATGATGCAGGTCTGGGGCGGGCAGAACGTGTATTTCCCGATGGGCATGGTCTGGAAGGTAAGCCAGCGCGACAGGGAAATCTTCCTGGAGTTCGACGGACGCAACCATCACGAGCTGGCCCGCAAGTTTGGCGTTTCGCTACAGTGGATCTACAGCGTGGTGAAACGGGTTAAAAGAGAAGAACTGGATCGGATGCAGGGTAAGCTGTTTGATGGTGAACCTGATGACGATGCCGGAACACGGGAGTAAAATCACTGTTCAGGCTGGTTCGAACTTGTTTTTTTTCGGGCCGGTCTGATTTTCACATACTGTAAGGTTATTGCACATTCCATCCAGTCTCTTCCCATGTTGACCCAGCTCATCCCATAATTATCTCACTAATTCCCTGTCATTTATCTCAAGTCTAATCAGCATGGTCTTGATGGCACAGCAATAAGAACGGCTCGTGCAAAATAATCTCGCCCTCAAGGTCTGGGCTAATCCCCGGTTCGATCACAATGCCAAAATCCACTTCGGCATTGCGCACGCTGTTCAACACCAGCCGCTGTGCCTGGTCGCGCAACAAGATGGTGATATCGGGGTAATTCTTTTGGCTACGGGCGATGCAGCTCGGCATAAGCTGGGCGGAAATAGTTTGGCTGGCGGCTATGCGCACGCGACCATTGTGCTGCGTGCCAAAGCTGCGGGTATCGAGCAGCATCGCGTGCAGCTCATCGAGCAGTGGCTCAACGCGACTTGCCAGCCGCTGGCCGGCATTGGTGAGAATCACCTCGCGCGTGGTTCTGTCCAGCAAACGCACGCCCACCTCGGCCTCCAGCTCTTTCATACTGTGGCTTATGGCAGACTGACTCAGCCCAATGGCGTCCCCTGCCCGGCTGAAACTTTGGTAGCGCGCCACGGCGACAAACACCCGCAACTGCTTGAGAGAGTAGTTCATGAATAAATTTCATCAATGCATTAAATAAATCAATTTTTTAATTGTATATCAGCGATTCAAAATAGCGGCATGGCTTTATTCCTTTTCATGCAGAGAAACTCATGCGCTTTTTACCCGACCGCTTTACTCAAACGCTGATTGGCACCGTGCTGCTGGCAACCTTCCTACCCGCCAGCGGCGTGTTTGTCGCCTTCTTCAATAACCTGACTATCTTCGCCATCGGCCTGCTGTTCTTTATGCACGGCGCGAAGCTGTCGCGCGAAGCCATCTTCGCCGGCAGTAATAACTGGCGGCTGCACCTGTGGGTGATGTGCAGCACCTTTATCATCTTCCCGGTGCTCGGGCTGCTGTTCCAGTGGTGGCACCCGATTGATGTCAGCCCGCAAATCTACAGTGGCTTTGTCTATCTGTGCATTCTGCCCGCCACCGTGCAGTCGGCGATTGCCTTTACTTCCATGGCCGGGGGCAACGTGGCGGCGGCGGTGTGTAGCGCTTCTGCATCCAGCCTGTTGGGTATTTTTGTCTCGCCGCTGCTGGTTGGTCTGTTGATGCACGTGCAGGGCACTACCGGCGACAGCTTGCAGCAGGTGTGGCACATTATGCTGCAACTGCTGGTGCCGTTTGTGGCCGGGCACCTGCTGCGCCCGCTGATTGGCGGCTTTGTCGAGCGTCACCGTAAAATGATTGGTAAGACGGACCAGACTTCCATCCTGCTGGTGGTCTACACCGCGTTTAGCGAGGCGGTAACTCAGGGGATTTGGCATCAGGTGGGGCTGGGTTCGCTGCTGTTTATCGTGGTCTTCAGCTTGGTATTGCTGGCCTTTATTCTGGTTATCAATACCTATATGGCGCGCTGGATGGGCTTTAGCAAGGCTGACGAGATAACCATCGTATTTTGTGGCTCGAAGAAGAGTCTGGCGAACGGCATTCCGATGGCGAATATTTTGTTCCCGGTCAGCGCAATTGGCATGATGGTGCTGCCGCTGATGATTTTCCATCAGGTGCAGCTAATGACCTGCGCCGTGCTGGCGAAACGCTACCAGCGTAAACAGCTGGCGAAGCAGCAGTCAGAGCCAGAAGCACAGGTTCAGGCAAGAATGAACTGAGTTGATTTAGCTTGAAACAGAAAGCAGAAGGCGCTGAAATCAGCGCCTTCTTTTATTTTACTCGTCAGTGCCGGAAAGCCCCGGCCCGCCTCGGCGCAGTGGGTTAATCAGGCTCTGCAAGCCTTCACTTTTGATCGCCAGCGTAAGCTGCATCAGCTCACCAAGCTTGCCCGCCGGGAATTCATCTTTGCGCGCAAACCACAGCAAATACTCTTCGGGTAAATCAATCAGCACGCGCCCGGCGTACTTGCCGAAGGGCATTTTCATGTTGGCGATTTCGATTAAATCTTCCTTTTCCATGGCCATTAATCACCCAGCAGGCGGATCATTTCCGCTTCGTCGATAACCTCGATGCCCAGCTCCTGCGCCTTGGCTAGTTTCGAGCCAGCCGCTTCGCCCGCAATCACTAAATCGGTCTTCTTCGACACGCTGCCAGACACTTTAGCGCCCAGCGCGGTGAGGCGATCTTTGGCTTCGTCTCGGGAGAGAATCGACAGCGAGCCGGTCAGCACCACGGTTTTCCCGGCGAACGGGCTATCAATCTCTTCGGCAATCACCACTACCGGAGCAGGCCAGTGAATGTTGATTTCCGGGCTGAGTAGCTCCTCAATCACCTGCTGGTTGTGCTCTTCGGAGAGGAAGTTGACCACGTGCTTGGCCACCACGTCGCCGACGTCCTGCACGCCTTTCAGCGATTCCACGTCGGCCGCGCGCAGTGCCTCGATAGAGCCATAGTGCGCCGCCAGATTCGCCGCCGTCGCCTCGCCCACCTCGCGAATACCCAGCGCATAGAGGAAGCGAGCCAGCGTAGTTTCTTTGGCTTTTTCCAGCGCGTTCACCACGTTTTGCGCTGATTTCGGCCCCATTCGGTCCAAACCGGTGAGCTTGCCCGCGCTCAGGCGGAACAGGTCTGCCGGGTTTTTGACATACTCTTTTTCCACCAGTTGGTCGATTATCTTGTCGCCCATGCCGTCGACGTCCAAGGCGCGGCGCGAGACGAAATGCTTCAAGGCTTCTTTACGCTGCGCCCCGCAAATCAGTCCGCCGGTACAGCGCGCCACGGCCTCGCCTTCCACGCGTTCGACGTCGGAATTACACACCGGGCAGTGGGTTGGGAAGACCACTTCGCGGGCGTTTTCAGGGCGCTCGGCCAGCACCACGCCGACGACCTGCGGGATAACGTCACCGGCGCGGCGAATGATCACCGTGTCGCCAATGCGCAGGCCCAGACGCTCGATTTCATCCGCATTGTGCAGCGTGGCGTTACTCACCATCACCCCAGCAACCTGAACCGGCTCAAGGCGCGCAACGGGGGTAATCGCCCCGGTGCGCCCGACTTGAAACTCAACATCCTTCACCAAAGTGATCTGCTCTTGGGCCGGGAATTTAAAAGCGGTGGCCCAGCGCGGCGCGCGCGCCACAAAGCCCAGAGTCTCTTGGATATCTAAGGAATCAATCTTGACCACCACGCCGTCGATATCAAAACCGAGCGTAGCGCGGTCTGCCTCTACTTGGCGATAGAAGGCCAGAACCTCATCTCGACCGGTACACAGCTGGGTGCGATCGCTAACCGGCAGGCCCCAGGCTTTGAACTGCTGCAATCGGGCGATATGGCTGCGCGGCAGCTCGCCGCCTTCCAGCAGGCCCACGCCGTAGCAGAAGAAGGTCAGCGGGCGCTTTGCCGTGATGCGCGGATCAAGCTGGCGCAAAGAACCAGCGGCGGCGTTACGCGGGTTAGCGAACACTTTCCCGCCTGTCCGGCGCGCCTCTTCATTTAAGGCTTCAAAACCGGGCTGGGGCATAAAGACTTCGCCTCGCACTTCGAGCCGGGCGGGGATATTCTCTCCCTGCAAGCGCAGAGGAATGGCGCGGATGGTGCGCACGTTGGCGGTAATGTTCTCGCCGGTGGTGCCGTCGCCGCGGGTGGCGGCCTGCACTAGCTCACCGTTTTCATACAGCAGGCTGACCGCCAGACCATCGAGCTTTAGCTCGCAGCAGAAGGTCAACGGCTCGGTGGTTTTCAGACGGTCCTGAACGCGTTTATAGAAAGCCAGATAGCTCTCTTCATCAAACACGTTATCCAGCGACAGCATCGGCACCTGATGCTTGACCTGCTCGAAAGCTGAAATGGGTGCCGCGCCGACGCGCTGAGTCGGGGAATCGGCGGTGATCAGCTGCGGATTGGCCTCTTCTAATGCGCGCAGTTCGCGCATCAGGCGGTCATATTCGGCATCGGGTATTTCAGGGGCGTCCAGCACGTGATACTGGTATTCATGATGGCGTAACTGGGTGCGTAATTGATTGATTTGATTTTCGATTGTGGCCATGAGTCACCATGAAGATAAAAAACCCCCGACAAGCGGGGGTCATTGGAAGGACTGAATATCTGGATACGCCCGGCGCTTTATTTGGCCGTCGCGTCAAGAACCTCGCGAATACGCGCTTTATAGGTTTCCAGTTTTTGTGGTGTGATCATGCGTCGCTCATCATCGAGAACCATGCCACCCACGTCGTCAGCAATACGCTGAGCCGACTGTAACAACAGTTTGAAGTTCTGATGCGCATCGCCATAGCAAGGCACCATCATGAACAGCGTGATCCCAGGAGTTGAGAAGTCGGACATGGTATCTGGGTCAAAGGAGCCAGGTTTCACCATATTCGCCAAACTAAACAGCACGGGGCCACTGCCCGCCGGGCTAACATGGCGGTGGAAAATGTTCATCGCGCCAAACTGGAAGCCAGCCTGCAATACGCTATTGAGCAACACTTCACCGCCAATTACGCCACCCTGATGTGCGGCAACATGCAGCACCAGAACGGTCTCTTTCAGCTTCTCTTTCACCGGCGCTTCTTCTGCCAAAGAGAAAGGTGAATCATTGTGCGGCTCAGCTTTGGCCGCTGGTGCAGCATCAGGATGGATCTCTTCCGGTGGAACCGGGGCCTGTGGCTTCTCGATTTCGCGCGCTGGCTGAGGTGCAGCCTCACGCTGAGGAGCGGCATGCTGCGGCGCAAAACTGGTTTCACGACGCGGAGCATCAGCAGGATCAGCCGCTGAGTAACCACTCAACAACGGATCATCCTGAGCCGCAACGGGCTGAGGAGCCGGCTGACGCGGCGCAGTAGGCTGTTGGACGGGAGGAGCCTGCGGTGGGCGCTGTGGCTGAGTGCGAACAGGAGCAACTTGCTCAGGTTCATCATACTCGCCAAAAGAAGGTTCATCCTGAGGATAGGATGGACGCACGCGCACTTCACCCACCCCGTCGACGAAATCGTCGGCCGGAGATTGCTCTCGTTCTTTTTTCACACGTTTAGTTGGACGATCGCGAAAAAGCGAAGAGCGTTCTTTACGGCTGGTCCACAAACCGTGCAATAACAACGCTATTATGGCGATCGCGCCAACAACGATTAATATCAGACGCAAATCCTGCATCATTGCTATCTCTAGGTTGTTCTAATTCATTGCCACCACGGCAAACATTCACATTTCTAACTCTATTTGCCTGAGTTGATAAGTGCAAGTCTGGACACTACTTTCTAGTAATAAACATGATTAGGGCACCTTTTTTTGTCGCTTTTTCAGCCAATACGCTGCTAGCCAGTGGAAAATCATATCGATATGATAGTTCACGTCCTTCAACTCAGAGAGAAAATTTCTTTTATGACATCTTCGCAAGGCGCTAACGCGGTAAACGGAGTTCACTATTTCAGCAAGGGGTGGTCACTGATTTCCTTGCCTGGTATTCGTCGCTTTGTGGTTTTGCCACTGTTGGTGAACATTATTCTGATGGGTGGCGCATTTTGGTGGTTATTCGCCAAATTGGGTGACTGGATCCCGGCCATGATGAGCAAGATACCAGCCTGGCTGAGCTGGCTGGATTACCTGCTTTGGCCGATAGCCGTGCTCTCCGTGCTGCTGGTGTTCAGCTACTTATTTAGTACCATCGCTAACCTGATAGCCGCGCCGTTCAGCGGCCTGCTGGCGGAACAGCTTGAAGCCCGACTGACGGGTAAGGTCCAGCCCGACACCGGTATTTGGGGAATAATGAAAGATCTGCCGCGCATCATGAAGCGCGAATGGCAGAAATTGGCTTATTACATCCCGCGCGCCATTGTGCTGCTGGTGCTCTATTTTATTCCCGGCATCGGTCAAACCTTCGCGCCCGTGCTGTGGTTCCTGTTCAGCGCGTGGATGCTCTCTATTCAATATTGCGACTACCCTTTCGATAACCACAAAGTCAGCTTCCTTGATATGCGTCGCTCGCTCGGTCGCCATAAAGTCGACAATTTACAGTTCGGCGCGCTGGTCAGCCTGTTCACCATGATCCCGGTGCTGAATCTGGTCATCCTGCCGGTCGCCGTTTGTGGCGCAACGGCAATGTGGGTCGATCGCTACCGCGATCTACACGTGGTCGACGGGCAGGACATAAGTCAAACTCGCCGCCGCTAAGCCCCCATTTTCTCAACGGCCACTGCAACCCAGTGGCCGTTTTTTCATCTTGATCCTTGTGTCGGAAACATATTTCTTAATAACATATAGATATACCAATTCCTTACTTCACTGGGAAAACCGATCGCGTATGCTTTCGTGATTCCCACTATTTTCATAGTGTTGAAACCACACACTGCGGAATTCCAACCAGTTAAAGGACGGGTTATGAGCAAGATCTATGAAGACAATTCATTAACAATCGGCCACACGCCGCTGGTTCGCCTGAACCGTATTGGCAATGGGCGTATTCTGGCTAAGGTCGAGTCACGTAACCCGAGCTTCAGCGTCAAATGTCGTATCGGCGCGAACATGATTTGGGATGCTGAAAAACGCGGCATTCTGAACAAAGATATCGAGCTGGTAGAACCCACCAGCGGCAACACCGGCATCGCGCTGGCTTACGTTGCGGCTGCTCGTGGCTATAAATTAACCCTGACCATGCCTGAAACCATGAGCGTTGAGCGCCGTAAGCTGCTTAAGGCGCTGGGGGCCAATCTGGTGCTGACCGAAGGCGCTAAGGGTATGAAAGGTGCGATTGCTAAAGCTGAAGAGATTCAGGCCAGCGATCCAAACCGCTACTTGATTCTGCAGCAGTTCAGCAACCCGGCTAACCCGGCAATTCACGAACAAACTACCGGCCCTGAGATTTGGGAAGATACCGACGGCGCGGTTGACGTGTTCATCGCAGGCGTGGGTACCGGCGGTACTATCACCGGCGTAGGTCGCTATCTGAAAGGCAAGAAAAGCAGCGTAAAACTGATTGCCGTTGAGCCAACCGACTCTCCTGTCATCACTCAGACGCTGAATGGCGAAGAAGTGAAGCCCGGCCCACACAAGATTCAGGGCATTGGCGCAGGGTTCATTCCGGGCAACCTTGATTTAGACCTAATCGACCGCGTGTCTCTGATCACCAATGACGAATCCATCAGCATGGCGCGTCGTTTGATGGAAGAAGAAGGTATTCTGGCGGGTATCTCCTCCGGCGCGGCCGTCGCCGCAGCGGTGAAACTTTCTGAAGAGCCAGAGTTCGCCGATAAGACTATCGTCGTCATCCTGCCATCTTCCGGCGAGCGCTATTTGAGTACCGCATTGTTTGCAGATTTGTTTACGGAAAAAGAATTGCAACAATAATGCCACATTATTTAAATCGATTAAAAAAGCACCCAAATGGGTGCTTTTTTGTGGCCTACATCAAAGTTTATAGCAGTCTATGATTGATTTTATCGGCAAGGTTTAGTATTTAACCCTTCAATTATTTCGATGCGCGAAATTAATCAGCTTCCTGAATGTCTGCTGCTGAATCGATTTACTGATTTGTTACAAGATGGTGAAACACGGCATAATGGGAAGTTGCTAGGAATTGGGAAGCGCCCGACATTCTTTTTGTCACAATGTGCTTATTTTCGCCTTTTCCTGTTGCATCACACCTTGCCCCTGAACCATAGTCAGGCGCGAATCTTATCAGGCTAAAGTCGGCCTATTGAGCTAGACTTTAGCTCCACAACATTACTTTAATAAGTTGGGGAAACAACAATGTTCCAGCAAGAAGTTACTATTACCGCACCTAACGGTCTGCACACCCGCCCTGCCGCACAGTTCGTGAAAGAAGCTAAAGGTTTTACTGCTGACATCACCGTGACTTCTAACGGTAAAAGCGCTAGCGCAAAGAGCCTTTTCAAACTGCAAACTCTGGGTCTGACTCAGGGCACAGTGGTAACCCTCTCTGCAGAAGGTGAAGACGAGCAGAAAGCCGTTGAACACTTGGTAAAACTGATGGCAGAGCTCGAGTAACAAGCCCGGTCTTAATAGTTTAAACCAGTCAAGAGAAAGGTAGGGTTATGATTTCAGGCATTTTAGTATCTCCCGGTATCGCTTTCGGCAAAGCGCTTCTGTTGAAAGAAGATGAGATTGTCATCAACCGGAAAAAAATCTCTCCTGAAGAAGTTGATCAGGAAGTAAAACGTTTCCTGTCAGGCCGTGCTAAAGCTTCAGCACAGTTAGAGACGATCAAGACCAAAGCAGGCGAGACCTTCGGTGAAGAGAAAGAAGCCATCTTCGAAGGCCACATTATGTTGTTGGAAGACGAAGAGCTTGAGCAGGAAATCATAGCCCTTATCAAAGATGAGCACGCTTCCGCTGACGCCGCTGCCTTTTCTGTTATTGAAGGGCAAGCCAAGGCTTTGGAAGAGCTGGATGATGAATACCTGAAAGAGCGCGCGGCTGACGTGCGTGACATCGGTAAACGCCTTCTGCGCAACATTTTGGGACTGGCGATTGTCGATCTGAGCTCCATTCAGGATGAAGTTATTCTGGTCGCGACCGATCTGACGCCATCAGAGACTGCACAGCTGAACCTGAACAAGGTGCTGGGCTTCATCACTGATCTGGGCGGCCGTACTTCCCACACCTCCATCATGGCGCGTTCTCTGGAATTACCGGCAATCGTCGGCACCAGCGATGTGACCAAGCAGGTGAAAAATGATGACTATCTGATCCTTGATGCCGTAAACAATAAAATCTACGTCAACCCGACGGCAGATATTATTGACGAGCTGAAAGCCGTTCAGAACCAGTACATCTCAGAAAAAGACGAACTGACCAAGCTGAAAGACTTGCCGGCAATTACGCTGGACGGTCATCAGGTGGAAGTTTGTGCCAATATCGGTACCGTGCGCGACGTCGCCGGTGCAGAGCGCAATGGCGCTGAAGGTGTTGGCCTGTATCGTACCGAATTCCTGTTCATGGACCGTGAAAGCCTGCCTACCGAAGAAGAGCAATTCCAGGCATATAAAGCAGTTGCTGAAGCGATGGGCTCACAGGCAGTTATCGTGCGTACCATGGACATTGGCGGTGACAAAGACCTGCCATACATGAACTTGCCGAAAGAAGAGAACCCATTCCTGGGCTGGCGCGCAATCCGCATCTGTTTGGACCGTAAAGAAATTCTTCACGACCAGCTGCGTGCCATTCTGCGTGCTTCCGCGTTCGGTAAACTGCGTATCATGTTCCCAATGATCATTTCCGTTGAGGAAGTGCGTGAACTGAAAGCAGAGCTGGACTTGCTGAAAGCGCAACTGCGCGAAGAAGGCAAAGCCTTTGATGAAAGCATTGAAGTTGGCGTGATGGTGGAAACACCAGCGGCGGCAGTGATTGCTCATCATCTGGCAAAAGAAGTCGATTTCTTCAGTATTGGTACTAACGATCTTACCCAGTATACTCTGGCAGTAGATCGCGGTAATGAGCTGATTTCTCATCTTTACAACCCAATGTCACCTTCTGTACTGGCTTTAATTAAGCAAGTCATTGACGCATCTCATGCTGCTGGCAAATGGACAGGCATGTGTGGCGAGCTAGCAGGTGACGAACGTGCTACACTTCTTCTATTGGGCATGGGTTTAGATGAGTTCAGCATGAGTGCTATCTCTATCCCGCGCATCAAGAAAATTATTCGTAATACGAACTTCGAAGATGTGAAAGCGCTGGCAGACCAGGCCCTGGCCCAACCTACGGCGCAAGAGTTAATGAACCTGGTTAACAAGTTCATTGAAGAAAAAACACTCTGCTAATTGCGCGATGCTGGAAAGCTGCCCAAATTAATGCTTAGGAGAAGATCATGGGTTTGTTCGATAAACTGAAATCACTAGTTTCTGATGATAAAAAAGAAGTTGGCACTATTGAAATCGTAGCGCCGATCTCTGGTGAAATTGTCAACATTGAAGATGTGCCAGACGTTGTTTTCGCTGAGAAAATCGTCGGCGACGGTATTGCCATCAAACCAGCTGGCAACAAAATGGTTGCACCGGTTGACGGTACTATCGGTAAAATCTTCGAAACTAACCATGCTTTCTCTATCGAATCCGACAGCGGCATTGAGCTGTTTGTCCACTTCGGTATTGATACCGTTGAACTGAAAGGCGAAGGCTTCAAACGCATCGCTGAAGAAGGTCAACGCGTTAAGAAAGGTGATTTGATTATCGAGTTTGATCTGCCTCTGCTGGAAGAGAAAGCCAAGTCTACCCTGACTCCGGTTGTTATCTCTAACATGGATGAGATCAAAGAGCTGATTAAACTGACTGGTACTGTGACCGTTGGCGAAACGCCAATCATCCGTATCAAAAAGTAAGTCTCTCAATGATGTGAAAAGGCGCTTAATCTAAGCGCCTTTTTTATTGCCTGGTATTCTTGAAAACGTGCTGATTGGCTAGATTGCCTGCCGGTTTAAATCTTCCAGTGCGGCACTTGCAGGCTGATGATCAGGCCGTGCGGCGTGGCGTTGCGCGCCTCGACTTTGCCATCGTGCGCCACCATCACTTTGCGCGTAATAGCTAAGCCAAGCCCGTAGCCTTTGCCCGATAGCGGCGACATCACACGGACAAAGGGGTCGAAGATGCTAGAGAGCTTGTCTTCCTCGACGCCCGGCCCCTGATCTTCCACTTCAATCGTCAACCAACCTTCCGACTGAATCAGCGACACCACCACTTTTTGCTCGCGGGCGGAGAAACGCAGCGCGTTGCGCACCACGTTATCAATTGCCCGTCGCATCAGCTCGGCATTGCCCTTCACCGTGTAGTCATTCTGATCAGGAGTGTCTGGCCTCAGCTCAATCTCTACGCCGGGAAGCTGTGCTTCGTAGCGCGCATCGTTGACCACCGCCTCCACCAGCCCATACAGATCAAAATACTCTTCGTGCGGCATCTGGTCGTTTTCAGTTCGTGAGAGCGCCAGCAGTTCGCCAATCATCTTATCCAGCCGCCCCGCCTCATGTTCGATACGCTGTAATGAGGTTTCGACGTTAAGGGGGTTCTGCCGCGCCAGGCCAATCGC
Source organism: Ewingella sp. CoE-038-23 (assembly GCF_040419245.1). Lineage (NCBI taxonomy): Bacteria > Pseudomonadati > Pseudomonadota > Gammaproteobacteria > Enterobacterales > Yersiniaceae > Ewingella > Ewingella docleensis. The sequence continues at coordinate 3,156,371 of NZ_JAZHOH010000001.1, forward strand.
TAGCTGTAATCGGGCCAAGGGTGAGCGTAGTTCATGGGAAACGTCGTGGAGCAGCTCCTCGCGCGCTTTAACCAGCACCTGTAGGCGTTCGGCCATGGAGTCGAAGTCCCGCGCCACGTCGGACAGCTCGTCGTGGCGTTTGCCCATTTTGGCAAACAGGCGCACCGACAGGTCCCCCTGAGCCACGCGGCCAAAGGCCTGACGCATTTGCAGCATTGGCCGAGTTAGGTTCCACGCCAGCACCGCGCTGAACAGCAGGCCGCCGAGGCCGCCTATCCATAGCAGCGGCGTCGGGATGTGTAGCATATGCTCGCGATGCTTCGGCCGGTATTCGCTCATCAGCCCTTCAACGTTATAACGCAGCCGATAGCCCTGCCCTTTCGGCCCCTGCACGAACTCGACAATCTCTTTCGGCGCGTTACCCGGCGCCAGCGACTGCAGCGTTTCGCCTTCGGCGGGCACCATCGAGGGGGTGACGGAGAAGAACTGGCGGTCATCATCCGGCCAGTCGGCCATCATGGCGTCGAGGGCGGGCATGCCGCCTGAGCGCAATGTGGAGACGGCTGAGGTGATTTGCAGCTTCACAAACCGTCGCGCGATGCCGCTTTCCGGCGGCTCGTGGTGGTTATAGAAAGCAAAAGTCACCCAGAGAACCTGAGTGATGGCGATGAAGGTGAACCAAAATCCAAACAGGATTTTCCAAAATAGCCTTCCGCGAAGGCGTTTACCTGATGCGATAGCCAATACTTCTTACCGTCTCAATAGTCAGGATATCACCGCCAGCAAGGGACGCCAGTTTCTGGCGAATGTTGCTGATATGCACATCAATGCTGCGGTCGTAGGCCTCGCGCGGACGCCCCAAGCCTTTCTCGGACAGCTCATCCTTGGACACCACGCGCTCTGGCGCGCGCAGCAACAGCTCCAGCAGATTGAATTCAGAGGCGGTCAAGTCAAACAGCGCACCACGCCACTGGCTGCTGCGCGTCGCGGGATTCAATGTCAGGTCACCATAATGGATGACGGACGAGTCAGAAGGGGCTTCCTGCTGCTCTTCAACACGACGCAGCACGGCACGCAGGCGCGCCACCAGCTCGCGCGGATAGCAGGGCTTCGGCATATAGTCGTCAGCGCCCATCTCCAGCCCGATAACGCGATCGATGTTGTCGCCTTTGGCGGTCAGCATGATGATCGGCAGACGGCTGTTTTTACGCACTTGGCGCAGCACGTCGATGCCGCTCATATCAGGCAGCATAATATCGAGGATCATCGCGGAATAATCGCCGGACATCGCGCCGTCAATGCCCGCCTTGCCGGTCAGCACCAGCGATGCGTTGAAACCTTCAGCAATCAAATATTCGCTGAGCATGGTACCCAGTTCGAGATCGTCATCGACCAATAAAATTTTCATCATCATTTCCACCTAACTGAGTTCTGGTTATTTTTATCCCTAACCCGACCACGCGCAGCCGCTTTTACTCTAATTTTACACTTGTAAGTCAAATTTGGGCTTAGAGATCGAACACCCCGGTCGAAAGATAGCGATCGCCACGGTCGCAAATGATCGCCACCACCAGGCTGCCGGGGTTGGCACGAGCAACGCGCAGAGCGCCAGCTACCGCGCCGCCGGAGCTAACGCCGCAGAAAATCCCCTCTTGGCGAGCCAGCTCGCGCATGGTGTCTTCAGCCTCTTGCTGCGCCATGTCGATGGTTTCATCCACCAGTTCTGCCTTGAAGATACCCGGCATATAAGCCTGCGGCCAGCGGCGAATGCCCGGAATGCTGCTGCCCTCTTCGGGCTGCAAACCAATGATTTTCACCTCACTGCTCTGAGTGCGCAGGAAGCGGCTGACGCCGGTAATGGTGCCGGTGGTGCCCATACTGGAAACAAAATGGGTTATGCGTCCCGCCGTTTGCTGCCAAATTTCCGGGCCGGTGGTCGTGAAATGTGCCAGCGGATTATCAGCATTATTAAACTGATCCAGCACCTTGCTCTGCCCCTGTCTCTGCATCTCCAACGCCAAGTCTCGCGCGCCTTCCATCCCCTGCGCACGGCTAATCAGCAGCAATTCTGCCCCATAGGCGCGCATAGAGGCCTGACGCTCCAGGCTCATATTTTCCGGCATTAATAGCTTGAGTTTATAACCCTTGAGCGCGGCAATCATCGCCAGGGCGATACCGGTGTTACCACTGGTGGCTTCAATCAGCGTATCGCCAGGGCGGATCTCCCCGCGCTTTTCAGCCTGCTCGATCATAAAAAGCGCGGCGCGATCTTTAACCGAGCCAGCGGGGTTATTGCCTTCCAGTTTGACCCAAATCTCACTGTCCAGATCCTGGGTCAGTCGCTGTAATTTCACCAGAGGCGTATTGCCGATGTACTGTTCGAGCGTGCTCACTGTGCTTGCCTTATCGCTATGGGTTATAAACACCATGTAAAAACGAATAAATAAGAATTAGACGATAAAAAGGGCAGCTCGCAGACCGCCCTTTTTTTAGAAATTTAACCTGAATTGGCTAAAAAGTATCAGGCACTTTTCGCCAATGCAACGGGTTGCAGTGCTTCGTCCCCGGCGTACAGGCGGCCATTCAAGCCCCCTACGTAGAACTTGTCGCCGCGCTGCGGGGTAGATTGTCCTGCAAAATCAGACAGTACCACTGACAGTGGCTCGTCGTGCCAACCTTCGGCATGGACGATTAACTGCCAGAAATGACCTCGCGGGCTGACTTCCAACACTTTCACCGGTAGCGGGCAGCGCTGGGTTGGCTGCGCGGTGATTTCCATTTCCCACGGGCGCAGGAATAGATCAACCGCGCCCTGATGCAACGGCGGGTTTTCCAGCGGCCAGTGATATGGGCCGACGTAGAGCTGGGAGCCGCGAATGTCGCCGCTGATTTTATTCACTTCGCCCATAAACTCCAGCACGAAGCGCGTTGCCGGGTCACGCCAGATTTCCGGCGGCGTGCCCACTTGTTCGATATTGCCTTGGCTCATCACCACCACGCGATCCGCGACTTCCATTGCCTCTTCCTGGTCGTGGGTGACAAACACGCTGGTGAATTTCAACTCTTCGTGCAGCTGACGCAGCCAGCGGCGCAGCTCTTTACGTACCTGAGCATCCAGCGCGCCGAAAGGCTCATCCAACAGCAAGATTTGCGGCTCGACCGCCAGAGCGCGGGCCAGCGCCACGCGCTGCTTCTGCCCGCCGGACAGCTGGGACGGATAGCGATTCGCCAAGTGGCTTAGCTGCACCATTTCCAGCAGCTGAGTGACTTTCTTTTTAATCGCTTCCGTATTCGGGCGCTCGCGGCGCGGCAGAACGGTCAGGCCAAAGGCGATGTTATCGAACACCGTCATGTGGCGGAACAGCGCGTAATGTTGGAATACAAAACCGACCTGACGGTCGCGGGCGTGAACCTGACTGACGTCTTTGCCGTGGAAGCTCAGCTTACCGGCGCTCTGGTTTTCAAGACCGGCGATAATGCGCAGCAGCGTGGTTTTGCCGGAGCCGGACGGCCCGAGCAGCGCCACCATTTGGCCGGAAGGAATATCGAGCGAGATATCGTTCAGCACCTTGGTGCGGCCGAAGTATTTGTTGATACCGTTAATTTCAATGCTCATTGCTATCCTCCCGCTCAAGACGGTCGTTGTGACGCTTCAAACGCCATTGCAGGCCGCTTTTCAGAAATAGGGTGACTATCGCCATCAGGGTCAACAGCGCGGCGGCGGTAAACGCGCCAGCGGTGTTGTAGTCCTGATGCAGTAATTCAACTTGTAATGGCAACGTGTAGGTTTCGCCGCGGATTGAACCGGAAACCACCGACACGGCGCCGAACTCACCAATGGCGCGGGCGTTGGTCAACACCACGCCGTACAGCAGCGCCCAGCGAATATTGGGTAAGGTCACGCGGCGGAACATCTGCCAACCCGATGCGCCGAGCAGCACGGCGGCTTCATCTTCATGGCTGCCCTGACTGAGCATCACCGGCACCAGCTCGCGAATAACAAACGGACAGGTGACGAAAATAGTCACCATCACCATGCCCGGCCAGGCGAACATAAATTGCAGATTATGGGCATCCAGCCACGGCCCCAGCGGGCCATTGGTGCCGTAAAACAGCAGATACAGCAGGCCAGCGACCACCGGCGACACGGCAAAAGGAATGTCGATCAGGGTCAGCAACAGCTGACGCCCTGGGAAATTAAATCGCGCCACCAGCCACGCCAGCAGCGTACCGAACACCAGATTCACCGGCACGGTGATCAGCGCCATTAACACCGTCAGCCAGATAGAGTGCAGCATGTCGGAGTCAGACAGGTTCTTCCAAACCGCCGCAATGCCGTCCGAAAACGCCAGCACGAAAATACTGATCATCGGGATGACCAGCAGCAGCAGGCAAATCAGCATGCCGGTGCCAATCAACAGCCATTTGGTCCAGTCGATTGGCCGACGCACTTCCCCTGAGTAAGCCGGAATATCAGACATTAATGACCTCCAAGACGACGGCCATAACGGCTTTGTAAAGTGTTAATCGCAAACAGCAACAACAGCGACGCCGCCAAAATCACCGAAGCAATCGCGCTGGCCGCCGGGTAGTCAAACTCCTGCAAGCGAATGAAAATCATCAGCGAGGTCACTTCCGTTTTCCACGCGATGTTACCGGCGATGAAAATCACCGCGCCGAACTCGCCAAGGCTGCGGGTGAATGACAGCGCGGTGCCCGCCATCAGCGACGGCATCACCTCTGGCAACACCACGCGGCGGAAGCTCTGCCAGCGCGAAGCACCCAAGGTTTCGGCAGCTTCTTCATACTCCGGCCCTAACTCTTCCAGCACCGGCTGCACCGTGCGCACCACAAACGGAATGCTGGTGAAGGCCATGGCGACTGCAATACCCAGCCAGGTGTAGGCCACTTTGATATCAAAATGCGCCAGCCACTGACCATAAAAGCCGTTGACCGAAAACAGCCCGGCCAGCGTCAGGCCCGCCACCGCCGTCGGCAATGCAAAGGGCAAATCCATTAAGCCGTCGAGCAAGCTCTTGCCCGGAAACTCATAGCGCGTGAGGATCCACGCCATCAGCATGCCGAAGAAGCAGTTAAAAATACTGGCCACGCCCGCCGACAGCAGAGTGACTTTATAAGCCGCAATCACCTGATCATTGGTAATGACCGACCAATACTGCGCCAGCGTCATTTGTGACAACTGCATCACCAATGCGCTCAGCGGCAATAACAGCACCAGACACACGAACAGCAAGCTGCTGCCGAGGCTGAGGGTGAATCCGGGAAGTACGCGTTTGCTCGACAACAACATTACTTGTGACCCTGCTCTAACAATTTATCCAGCTCGCCGCCGGTATCGAAATGCGTTTTCATCACCTGCGGCCAGCTGCCGAACTGATCTTCAACTTTGAATAGCTTGGTATCAGGGAACTGCCCTTTCGCCGCCGCCATGGCCGTTTTGTCATATACGCGGTAGTTGAAGCTGGTGATGATTTTCTGCGCCTGCGGGCTCCAGAGGTAATTCAGGTAATCTTTGGCCGCTTTCTCAGTGCCGTTTTTCTCGACGTTTTTGTCGACCCATGCCACCGGGAACTCCGCCAGAATGTCTACCGGCGGGACAATCACTTCATAGTTGTCGTCGCCGTATTGCTTGCGAATATTGTTCACTTCGGACTCGAAGCTGATCAGCACATCGCCCAGCCCGCGCTCGACGAAGGTGGTGGTGGCGCCACGGCCGCCGGTATCAAACACCTGAACGTTTTTCAGGAACTGGGTCATTTTCGCGCGGGTCTGTTCCTGGTTTTTACCGTCTTCCAGATTGAACGCGCCCCACGCCGCCAGATAGGTATAGCGGCCGTTGCCTGACGTTTTCGGATTCGGGAAGATCAGTTTGACGTCGGCACGGGTTAAGTCGTCCCAGCTGTGAATGTTTTTCGGGTTGCCCTTGCGCACCAAGAACGCCATGGTCGAATAGAACGGCGAACTGTTGTTAGGCAAGCGGCTTTGCCAATTGGCGGGGATCAGGTCACCGCGGTCATGCAGAATTTGTACGTCAGTCACCTGATTGTAAGTGACGACATCGGCCTTCAGGCCTTGCAGAATGGCCAAAGCCTGCTTGGAGGAGCCAGCGTGAGACTGTTTAATCTCCAGCTTGTCGCCACCGTTTTGCTCTGCCCACTGCTTTTGAAATGGCGGATTGAGCGCAGCGAACAGTTCGCGCGCCACATCATAGGAGCTATTGAGTAATTCCGTGGCAGAGGCCGCGCCGCTGGCCAGCAGCATGGCGGCAAGAGAACTCTTGAGTAATCCGCGTCTAAATCCGTTCATTTTCATGCGCCGCCTTGAGTGTATGGACATCCGACATGGCAAAACTCAGCCACTTTAGTAGTCCACAGTGTATTTATAACTCAGGGTCAGGCTGTAACGGTTTTATATACCGTTTAGTGATTTTCAAGCATGAAAAGCTATAAGCCGAAAAAGGCTGGCCTAGGTGGGCATTAACAGTAGTGAGGCGAGACGTGGCGCGCCCGACACAGGCGCGCCAAGGGGGAAAATTAGAGCGCCAGCAGGCGAGTCAGGGACGGCGCGAAATAGTAGCTTCCGGTCACCGGGCGGGTGAAGCGCAGCATGGCGTCGCGCTTGCCGTCTAAGTCACCAAACATGCTCAATAGCTGCTTCTCAATGTTCCACAGGCGCGAGCAATAAGAGATGAAATAAAGGCCGTGTTCGCCGCTGGCGGTGCCGTAAGGCAGGCTCTGGCGCAGAATTTTCAGGCCTTTGCCCTCTTCTTTCAGATCCACGCGGCTGACGTGCGAAGTGTCCGGGCGCGTTTCTGAGTCCAGCTCTTCGTCGGTCAGCTTAGTGCGGCCGATGACCTCTTCTTGCTGGCTGACGGAGAAGCGATTCCACTGGGTTAAATTGTGCTTCCAGCGCTGGACCATCACGTAGCTGCCGCCCGCGTCCTGATGCCCTTCTGGAATGATAGCGACCTGCGCACGTGCTGCGTCTTTCGGGTTTTCGGTGCCATCGACAAAGCCGCTTAAATCGCGATCTTCGATACCACGGAAGCCGTGAGTCTCTTCTTCCACCAGAATCGATTTGCCAAAGGCCGCCAGCGCCGCCTGTGCCACGGCGAAGTTCACGTCATGGCGCAAAGATTGGATATGCAGTAGCACGTCGCGCTGGGTGGCAGGAGCCAGACCTTTGCCTAGCGGCTCGAAAGGTTTTAATTCATCAGCGCCCTGGCCGCCTGAAAGATCGCGCCAGACGTCATGGCCGAAAGCCAGCACCGCGCCGAGTTTTTCTTGGGGGAATTTCTGCTGCATTTCACTTAATGCGGCAGCAAACACACGGCAACCCTGCCGCAGACTATCCAGCTCGCCTTGAACTTTCGCTTCAATGAAAATGCCGAAACGGCAATGTTCGAGCAGAATGCCACTCTGTACCTGAGTCACGTTTTTTATCCTCGTAAATTTGACGGCGGCTATCATAACCGAAGTCAATAAAAATGCCTTGCGCGGACGCAAGGCATTGCAGAGTTTTTCAGCACTAATTTTAAAGGCTTGTTTTAAAGACTTGTTGAGAGAATGGCGCTTAGTTAGCTCGCCAAACAATTTTGCTGACTTTCCAGTCTTTCAGCGCGTCATCAGACGGCATTAGCTCTTCCGGCCCGTGCCATATGCCGCTAAAGACGTAGCTGACGCGCTGGCTCTGCGGCGCTTTACACACCACGCTTTGCGCGTCGTCGCCGGTGCCTTTCACACAACTTTCGAAAGCTTTAGTGTAGAGGTCGCTAAATGGCGTTCCCACTTTGACGCCCCACTCGCTTTCCACTTTAGGGTCAGTGACATCAATGCGCTGCACGCGGCCCTTCGGCTCGCCGCTGAGGGTAATTTTGACCTCTTTGCCGTCCATCGCCTGATAGAACGCCAGCATTTTGCCGTCATTCATCGACATGCCGCTGCGCAGGCGATAGTCGCCGTCTAAGGCATCTTTAATCGCGTCTTCGGTCAGAGGAGTGCTGGCGGTGACTTTGCCCACGCCCTGATCGGTGACTTTCAGGCTGCTGCTAAACCAGTTCATCGGGTTCATGCTCGACCAGGACATGTTAGAAACCGTCGAACAGCCTGTTAATAACAGGGGTAATGCCAGTAAAAGTGGGCTGAGAGCCTTCAGCGGATGCTTCACGCTTGGCTGTTGTTTTGCCCTGTGCGACATAGTCGTCATTCGGTTCACTCCTTTCATGTCCATTTAAGTCTGCCGGGACTCCGTCTAGCCCATTCATAACAAAATGGAGTTTATCGGTCAGCGGCAGTTCGAGTGCTAATTGGCTCAAAAAGTTCAGCCACGAGGCAACAAGCTTTATGTTACCTGCTGAGATGCGTCAAAACAGGCCCGCAGGCGGCGGCTCAATAGCCAATAGGCCAGCGCGGCGGCGTCGAGCAGCGCGAGAGCCAAATCAACCAGCGACGGCGTGTCAGCCCCCTGCCACAGCCCCAACCCTTGCAGCACAAAGGTGATAAACATTCCCGCCAGCAACAGCCAGTAGCCACTTTGCCACAATCGCGGCCACAGATGGCGACGCCCACTTAACATAAAGACCAGCGCCGGAGGCAGGCCGAGTAGCATTCCGTGCCAAAAACTTTGCGTATCAGGATAGAACAGCTTGAGTAAATCCGTGCCCTGTTGGCTTGACGCCCCTGCCATCACAAACAGCAACCACGTGCGCGCCTGCAAAATCAAAATGGTCCAAAACCACAGCGGTAAACGCAGCATGCCGTGATTGTTGTAATCGTCTGGGTTCATAGCCTCAGAAATATTTCCTTCGAATTGTCGTGACTGAAAAGTAACTAACCCAGCTTAAGAAACCGTTAAGAACAGTCTGCTTTAATGTTTCTCAACGCGGCAAGACATCCAATTAAAGGATGAATTGCTACACTCACCAGACCCAGTTAATTAAGGACGACCTATTATGATGAAGAAGATCACTCTGGCAACCCTCATTGCACTTTGCACCCTTCCGGCGTTGGCTCAGCAGACTGGCGGCTTCCAAGACCCGAACGCGCCACAGGCCCAAACCCAGCCGAGCAATAAAGGTGGTTTTACGGGAAACACCACCGCGCTCAGCACGGTGAAAGATGCGCAAACCATGAACGATGACCAATGGGTTCAGCTGGAAGGCTATATCGATCAGCGCGTTGGCAGCGACAAATATATTTTCCGCGATAACAGCGGCACCATTAATGTGGATATCGACCACGACCGCTGGCAGGGACAGAACGTGTCGCCAAAAGATAAAGTGCGGATCGAAGGTGAAGTCGATAAAGACTGGAACTCAGTTGAGATTGATGTGAAATCGATCAAAATCATCAAGTAAGTTTCCGCCCCTTGTCAGCAGTTATTGCCTGTAAATAAAAAAGCCCCGAGCAGTGCATCGGGGCTTTTTATCGGCTCAATAAGCAGTGAGCTTTAATTTTCTTGGTCTTCAATCAGCCGTTTGCCGAGAGTCAGCGCATCCTGAATTTCATAATCCAGCTTTTCATACATGCTCACTACCGCGTCATTTTCGGCACGCACCATTAAATTAATTTTCGGGCAGCCTCGGGCAATTAACTTCTTTTCCAGACGATTAATTAGTGCATTAGCAATGCCTCGCCCGCGATAATCAGGATGCACGCCAAGGTAATATGCTGACCCGCGATGACCATCATAGCCGCCCATCACGGAACCCACGACTTCACCGCCAACTTCGGCGACCAGAAACAGTTCAGGACTGTGGTTCTGTTTACGCTCAATGTCCATTTCAGGATCATTCCACGGGCGCAGCAGATCGCAGCGCTCCCATAAGGTCAGCACTTCGTCGAAATCATCTTGCCGGTATATGCGAATGTCCATCACTGTTCGCCGCTGTTTGTTAAAGAGTTAATAGGTATTGGTTAATTATCGCGTGATCTGCTTGATACGCAATATCAAAATAGACAGTTACTCACATTCGCTTCTAATTTATTCATTTACGACACAAAATTCATAAAAAGTAATAGTTCTCAGATCGAACCCGCGGGAAGGATACTCTATAACATAACCATTCTGTTTGATGTTGACGGTATGCGCCATGCTTAACCCTTTAAATAAGTTTCTCCATTTCCAACCTTTACCTGCTTCTGCAACCCGCCGCCAACTGTTGCTCTCCGGCCTCGGGCTGGCTTTTGGCGTACTGGGCACTCGCTCCGCCGTTGCGGCGCAACAACAACTGCATATCACCAAAACTGCACCAGCCCCGAAACCGGCGAATGCTAAAAAACTGGTGATGATTGATCCCGGCCACGGCGGCATCGACTCCGGCGCAGTAGGCCATGAAGGCTCGGAAGAGAAACACGTGGTGCTGGAAATCGCCAACTATGTGCGCGAGATCCTTGGCTCCCATATCAACATCGAGGTGAAGCTTACCCGCGATTCCGACCACTTTATTCCGCTTTATCAGCGCGTTGAAATCGCCCACCAGCATCAGGCCGACCTGTTTGTGTCGATTCACGCCGATGGCTACACCAGCCCTAGCGCCTCGGGAGCCTCGGTGTTTGCCTTGTCCAATCGCGGTGCCAGCAGCGCGATGGCGCGCTATATGTCGAAAAAAGAGAATGACGCCGACTTAGTAGCCGGTGCCAAAGTGGCGAAGGAAGACACCAACTATCTGCAACAAGTGTTATTCGACTTAGTGCAGACCGACACCATCAAAAACAGCCTGACCCTCGGCCACCACGTGCTGGAGAGAATTCGCCCTATTCACCATCTGCACAGCCAGCAGACCGAGCAGGCGGCCTTTGCGGTACTGAAGTCGCCATCAATTCCGTCGATTCTGGTGGAAACCTCGTTTATCACCAATCACCACGAAGAGCAGTTGCTCAGCACGACGGCCTTCCGCAAAGAGATTGCTCAGGCGATTTCTCAGGGCATCGTTAATTTCTTTAGCTATTTCGACGCCACTGAACGCAAGCCGCGCTAAGGCTTCGCGCCAGTAATGCGCTCTGCCTATTGCAGCCTTCCTGCATATCAGGCGATTTTGGGTATATACTGAGGCCCATTTTTGATTCAGCGCCTATTCGGGCGCTGAATGTCTTTTAAGCCAACGTCTGTGAGTTAACTCATGAGTCAACCGATCCCCGACATCGCCCAAGTAAAAGCCTTCCTGCTCTCCCTACAGGAAACTATCTGCCAACAGTTAGCCGCCGCCGATGGCAAGGCGCAGTTTGCAGAAGATGAGTGGGTGCGCGAAGAAGGCGGTGGCGGACGCAGCCGCGTATTAACCCAAGGCGCGGTTTTTGAACAAGCGGGCGTCAACTTCTCCCACGTGCATGGCGCCACCTTACCGGCCTCAGCCACGGCGCATCGACCCGAGTTAGCAGGGCGCAGCTTTCAGGCCATGGGCGTCTCTTTAGTGATCCACCCACTCAGCCCTTACATTCCTACCAGCCATGCCAACGTGCGTTTCTTTATCGCGGAAAAGCCGGGTGAAGCACCGGTTTGGTGGTTTGGCGGCGGCTTCGACCTGACGCCTTTCTACGGTTTTGAAGAAGATGCTCGTCATTGGCATTTAACCGCGCAGCAGCTTTGCCAGCCCTTCGGCGGCGACGTCTATCCGAAATATAAAAAGTGGTGTGACGACTACTTCTTTATCAAGCACCGCAAGGAGGCCCGAGGTATCGGCGGCCTGTTCTTCGATGACTTGAACACCCCTGATTTCAACCACTGCTTTGCCTTCATGCAGGCGGTGGGGAATGGCTTTAACGAGGCCTATCTGCCTATCGTTGAGAAGCGCAAATCCATGGCGTGGGGCGAGCGCGAGCGCCAGTTCCAGCTCTACCGCCGTGGCCGTTACGTCGAATTCAATCTGGTTTGGGATCGCGGCACGCTATTCGGCCTGCAAACCGGCGGCAGAACGGAATCTATCTTGATGTCTATGCCCCCTCTGGTGCGTTGGGAATATAACTTCCAGCCAGAAACCGACAGCCCGGAAGCCGCGCTGTACCGCGACTTCCTGCCGGTTCGCGACTGGCTGGCCGACAAGGAGTCCAATTAATGCAAATTTGGGTCGATGCCGACGCCTGCCCGAACGTCATCAAAGAGGTGCTGTTTCGCGCCGCCGAACGTACCGGCATGATGGTGACGCTGGTCGCCAACCAGATTATCCGCACCCCGCCGTCGAAGTTTATCCGCACCCTGCGCGTTGAGGCGGGCTTCGACGTGGCGGATAACGAAATCGTCAAACGCACCGAGCCGGGGGATTTGGTCATCACGGCTGATATCCCGCTGGCTGCCGAAGTAATCGAAAAAGGCGGCGTGGCGCTTAACCCGCGCGGCGAGCGCTACACCACTGAAACCATCAAAGAGCGTTTGAACATGCGCGATTTCATGGACACCATGCGCGCCAGCGGCGTGCAGACCGGCGGGCCACCGGCACTCAACCAGCGTGACCGCCAACAGTTCGCCAATGAGCTGGATAAGTGGCTGCAACAAGCCAAAAAATAATCCGGCCATAATAAAAACAATGTCTTAATTTTTATCCACTTACCTGTATGAAGGTCCCCCTACAAAGAGAAGATAATAATGGCTAAAAAAATCATTCTTGATTGCGACCCGGGGCATGACGATGCAATCGCCATGCTTTTAGCACACGGCAACCCTGAGATTGAACTGCTCGCCGTCACCACCGTTGTCGGCAACCAGACGCTGGAGAAAGTCACTCGTAACGCGTTGGCGGTAGCTCGGGTGGCGAACATCACCGGCGTACCCTTCGCCGCAGGGGCCACTCGCCCACTGGTGCGTCAGGTTGAGGTGGCAGAGGAAATCCACGGTGACTCTGGACTTGATGGCCCTGTGCTGCCAGAACCCGCCATTAAGATTGAGCCGATCCACGCCATTGATCTGATCATCGACCTTGTCATGTCCCATCCGCCAAAAACCATTACTTTGGTACCAACAGGCGGATTAACCAATATCGCCTTAGCCGTGCGCAAAGAGCCGCGCATTGCTGAGCGCGTTAAAGAAGTGGTGCTGATGGGCGGCGGTTACCACGAGGGTAACTGGAGCGCGGTGGCGGAGTTTAATATCAAAATCGACCCCGAAGCCGCGCATATCGTTTTTAACGAAAAGTGGCCACTGACCATGGTCGGGCTTGACCTCACCCATCAGGCACTGGCAACCCCGGAGGTTTACAACCGCATTGCTGCCGTAGGCACTCGCCCGGCCAAATTCGTGACCGAACTGCTCGATTTCTTCAGCCAGAGTTACAAAGACCGTCAGGGTTTCGACGCGCCGCCGGTTCATGATCCATGCGCCGTGGCTTATGTCATCGACCCGAAAGTGATGACGGTGCGCAAAGCGCCGGTTGATATCGAGCTTACCGGCACCCTCACGCTGGGCATGACCGTGGCTGACTTCCGCTCTCCTCCTCCACCTGACTGCCATACACAGGTGGCGGTTAAATTGGACAACCAGCGTTTCTGGGACTTGATTGTCGATGCCCTTGAGCGCATTGGTGAAGTTGAGTTTTAAGCGTCGGCACAACCTAAGCGTTAAACAGAGGCGCTGACTCAGCGCCTCGTCTCCCCTCTTCTTTTATCTCTTTTCAGCTTACCCAGCTCCATCACAGCGGCTCGGTTTGTGCCTCCACTACGGCTAAAGCCACCATATTGACGATGCGCCGCACCGAGGCAATTGGGGTGAGAATATGCACTGGTTTAGAAACACCCATTAGCACCGGCCCCACGGTTACACCTTCCGAGCTAGAGACGCGCAGCAAGTTATAGCTGATACGCGCTGCTTCCATGTTGGGCATAATGAGGATATTCGCCGCGCCTTTTAACGGGCTGTCCGGCATGATGTCCTGACGAATGCTCTCCACCAAGGCAGCATCGCCATGCATTTCGCCATCAATTTCCAGCTCAGGCGCCCGCTGGTTAATTAACGCCAGCGTTTTGCGCATCTTCACCGCCGACGCGCCATCCGAGGTGCCGAAACTTGAGTGAGAAAGCAGTGCAACTTTAGGTTCGATACCAAAACGCCGCACGGTTTCCGCCGCCATCAGGGTGATTTCGGCAAGCTGCTCAGGGGTTGGATCGTCATTGACATAGGTGTCGGCAATAAAGGTGTTGCCGCTCGGCAGCAGCAGCGCGTTCATCGCCCCGGCTACGCTCGCCCCTTCGCGGAAACCAAATACCTTCTCCACCACGTCATAATGCTCGTGATAGGTGCCAATGGTGCCGCAAATCATCGCGTCGGCTTCGCCGCGCAGCAGCATGATAGCGGCGATCAGGGTTGGATTGCCGATCACTTCGCGACGCGCCTGCTCCTGAGACACACCGCGACGCTTCATCAACTGGTAGTACTCGCTCCAGTATTCGTTGAAACGCGGGTCGGACTCATTGTTTACGACATCGAAATCCTTGCCTGCCTCAATTTGCAATCCGAGCTTTTTAAGCCGCATGTCGATGACGCTTGGCCGGCCAACCAGAATGGGTTTCGCCAGCCCCAGCGTTACCAGTTCTTGAGTCGCATGCAGCACGCGCTCCTCCTCCCCCTCTGCCATCACCACGCGTTTAGCGTCGGTTTTGGCTTGGGAGAAAATCGGCTTCATAAACAGGTTGGTTTTGTAGACGAACTCAGAGAGTTTCTCGACATAGGCGTCGAAATCCTCAATCGGCCGGGTCGCCACGCCGGACTCCATCGCCGCTTTCGCCACAGCGGGAGCGATTTTGACAATCAGGCGCGGATCGAAGGGCTTAGGAATGATGTAATCCGGGCCAAAAGAGAGCTCTTCTTCGCCGTAGGCCGAGGCCACAACGTCGCTCTGCTCGGCCATCGCCAGATCGGCAATGGCATGGACACAGGCCAGTTTCATCTCTTCATTTATGGTGGTTGCGCCGACGTCCAGCGCGCCACGGAAGATAAACGGGAAGCACAGCACGTTATTGACCTGATTAGGGAAATCAGAGCGACCGGTACAGATAATGGCATCAGGGCGCACGGCCTTGGCCAGCGGCGGCAGGATCTCCGGCTCGGGGTTCGCCAAAGCTAAAATCAGCGGATCTTTACTCATGGTTTTGACCATATCCTGCGTCAACACGCCGGGGCCAGAACAACCGAGGAAAATGTCTGCATTAGGGATAGCATCGGCCAGCGTGCGCTGCCCGTTGTCATCTATCGCATAGGCGGCTTTGGTTTCCGCCATGTTCTCTTCGCGGCCTTTGTAGATAACCCCGCGCGAATCACAGGCGGTGATGTTATGGCGCTTCAGGCCCAGTGCGACCAACAGGTTCAGGCAGGCAATAGCTGAGGCACCGGCCCCTGATACCACCAGACGGACATCAGAAATGTTTTTACCCACTACTCGCAGACCGTTGAGCACGGCGGCGGTACAGATAATGGCGGTGCCGTGCTGGTCATCATGGAACACAGGAATTTTCATGCGTTCACGCAGCTTTTGCTCAATGTAAAAGCATTCCGGCGCTTTGATATCTTCCAGATTGATGCCGCCAAAGGTCGGCTCCAGGGCGGCGATCACGTCTATCAGTTTGTCCGGATCTAACTCGTCGACTTCGATATCAAACACATCAATGCCGGCGAATTTCTTAAACAATACGCCTTTACCTTCCATCACCGGTTTGCCCGCCAGTGCCCCGATGTTACCCAACCCAAGCACCGCCGTGCCGTTTGAAATCACGGCAACCAAATTGCCTCTCGCAGTATATTTGTAGGCTGCCAGCGGGTCTTTTTGAATTTCAAGGCAAGGAGCCGCCACGCCCGGAGAGTAAGCCAGCGCTAAATCACGCTGAGTGGCGAGGGGTTTGGTCGGAGAAACCTGAATCTTTCCCGGTACAGGAAACTCATGAAAATCGAGCGCACTTTGTTTCAGCTGTTCATCCATCGTCGGGGCCTCTTTTCTTGTTGTAGGTGAGGTAGTTATTCGTCGTTTTTGTAGGGTCATCTGTAGAGATCTGGAAGGCTTTGAGTTCGGCCTTTCACGAAATCTAGTATAGGTAACTTGCCACGACAAACTATGAAGCACGACCAAAATCGAGCCGTTACATCGCTTACTTTTCGTTCACGGAAGACATCTCGCAAAAATGAACTACGCTTAAAGTTCCCCCTTGCGCAACTCAGGTTGAACGTTCAGCCTTGCGTTAGCTTTTGTGTTTTCCATTGCTCTGGCCCATCACAACAATCAGAAAAAGCACATTCAAATTGTTAACAAATTGATGCAGGGTATGAGCCCCACGTAAAAAGTTGCGCCACGAGTTGCGCAACGGCGCGCAAGATTTTTGATAACAATGCTTGCAAGACGAAAAGCATTTAAAGGAGTAGAGATGAACCAGTTAGACGCACTGAAAAAATTGACCACGGTGGTCGCCGACAGTGGCGACATTGAATCTATCCGTCATTTCGAACCGCAGGATGCCACCACCAACCCATCCTTAATCCTCAAAGCCGCCGATTTACCGCAGTATCAAGGGCTTATCAAAGACGCGCTGGATTACGCTCGCAAAAAAGGTGGCAGCAAAGAGACTCAAATCGTCAATGCCAGCGACAGGCTCGCCGTTAACATCGGGTTAGAAATCCTGAAAAGCGTACCGGGTCGCATTTCGACAGAGGTCGATGCTCGCCTCTCTTTCGACCGTGAACAGTGTCTGGCCAAAGCGCGTAAGCTGATTGCGATGTATGAAGAGAAAGGCGTTGATAAATCACGCATTCTCATAAAGCTGGCGTCAACTTGGGAAGGCATCAAAGCCGCCGAAGAGTTAGAACGCGAAGGTATCAACTGTAACCTGACTCTGTTGTTCTCCTTCGCTCAGGCCCGCGCTTGTGCCGAAGCTGGCGTATACCTGATCTCCCCATTCGTCGGCCGTATCTATGATTGGTATAAAGCCAAAGAGCCAAATGCGACCTATGATGTCGAAAAAGATCCGGGTGTGAAATCCGTCCGTGATATCTACGAATACTACAAATCCCATAAATATCAGACCGTGATCATGGGGGCCAGCTTCCGCAAAGTGGAACAAATTCTGGCCCTGGCCGGTTGTGACCGCCTGACTATCTCCCCGAATTTGTTAGAAGAGCTGAAAGCCAGCACCGCGCCGGTAGAACGCAAACTTGAACCTTCAACGAAAGGTTCCCCTCAGCCTGAGCCACTGACTGAGAGCGAGTTCCGCTGGTTGCACAATCAGGATCCAATGGCGGTTGAAAAACTGTCCGAAGGTATCCGTACTTTCGCCGTTGACCAGCAGAAGCTGGAAGACATGCTGGCCGCTGAACTTTAATTAACTGGAGTCGAATAATGCCTTCTCGTAAAGAGCTTGCGAACGCTATCCGCGCATTGAGTATGGACGCCGTACAGAAAGCCAATTCTGGTCACCCGGGCGCCCCGATGGGCATGGCAGATATTGCCGAAGTCCTATGGCGTGACTATATGAATCATAACCCGACCAACCCAAACTGGGCCGATCGCGACCGTTTTGTACTGTCTAACGGCCACGGCTCAATGCTGATTTACAGCCTGCTGCATCTTACTGGCTACGACCTGCCAATCAGCGAATTGGCTAACTTCCGCCAACTGCACTCCAAAACGCCGGGCCACCCAGAATATGGCTACACGCCGGGCGTGGAAACCACCACCGGCCCGCTGGGTCAGGGCATTGCCAACGCCGTAGGTTTTGCGATTGCCGAGCGCACGTTGGCGGCGCAGTTCAACAAGCCGGGTCACGACATCGTTGACCACCACACCTACGCCTTCTTGGGCGACGGCTGCATGATGGAAGGTATCTCGCACGAAGCCTCATCACTGGCCGGTACCATGAAGCTCGGCAAACTAACCGCGTTTTATGATGACAACGGCATTTCCATTGACGGTCACGTCGAAGGCTGGTTTACCGATGACACCGCTAAGCGTTTTGAAGCCTACGGCTGGCACGTGATCCGCGGTGTTGACGGCCATGACTCCGAAGCCATCAAGAAAGCCATTGATGAAGCTCACAAAGTCACCGACAAGCCCTCACTGCTGCTCTGTAAAACCGTGATTGCCTTCGGCTCGCCGAACAAAGCCGGGACTCACGAGGCGCACGGCGCGGCTCTGGGTAACGATGAAGTGGCGGCAACACGTAAAAACATCGGCTGGACCCACGCGCCGTTTGAGATCCCACAGGATATTTATGCCGGTTGGGACGCGAAAGAAGCCGGTAAAGCCAAAGAAGCCGCGTGGAACGCCAAGTTTGACGCCTACGCCCAAGCGCATCCTGAATTGGCAAAAGAGTTTAAACGCCGCGTGCAAGGCGAACTGCCAGCCAATTGGGCCACTGAGTCGCAGAAATTTATCGAAGAGTTGCAGGCCAAACCTGCCAACATCGCCAGCCGTAAGGCCTCACAGAACACGCTGGAAGCTTTCGGCAAAGTGCTGCCAGAGTTCCTCGGCGGCTCCGCTGACCTCGCGCCAAGCAACCTGACCATGTGGTCTGGCTCGAAATCGCTGGGCGATGACCTTGCCGGTAATTACATTCACTACGGCGTGCGCGAATTCGGTATGACCGCCATCAGTAACGGTATCGCGCTGCACGGTGGCTTCCTGCCGTACTCTGCCACCTTCCTGATGTTCGTTGAATACGCCCGTAACGCGGTGCGTATGGCGGCATTGATGAAGATCCGCAATATCTTCGTCTATACCCATGACTCCATCGGTCTGGGCGAAGATGGCCCAACCCACCAGCCGGTCGAGCAAATGGCCAGCCTGCGCGTTACGCCAAACATGAGCACCTGGCGTCCGGCGGATCAGGTGGAGTCTGCCGTAGCCTGGAAATATGCCATTGAGCGCAACGATGGCCCGGCGGCGCTGATTTTCTCTCGCCAAAACCTGACCCAGCAGCCGCGTACCAAGGAGCAAGTCGCCAATATTGCTCGTGGTGGCTATGTGCTGAAAGACAGTGAAGGTACGCCGGACATTATCCTGATCGCCACGGGTTCAGAAGTGGGCATCACCGTGGAAGCGGCTGATAAGCTGGCAGCATCTGGCACTAAAGTACGCGTGGTTTCTATGCCATCGACCGACGCCTTCGACAAACAGGACGCGGCTTACCGTGAATCCGTGCTGCCAAAAGCCGTCACCGCGCGCGTCGCGATAGAAGCTGGGATTGCCGACTACTGGTACAAATACGTCGGGCTAAACGGCGCGGTAGTGGGCATGCACAGCTTCGGCGAGTCTGCTCCGGCTGACCTGCTGTTCAAAGAGTTCGGCTTTACCGTGGATAACGTGGTGGCTCAGGCTCAGTCATTACTCAAGTAATGAGCTAAACAGCCAAAAGCAAAAGGCATCCCGAGGGATGCCTTTTTTGTCTGCGGAGAAACGTTAACCCGTTGGCAGTCAGCGTTTTTGCGTCACCCACAATACCGGCCACTCGCCGCCACTGCTGTAACCATCACAGCTTGGCTCGGAGGAGAACGAGGTCAGCTGGAAAGCTTTACCGTCGAAAACCCAGCGAGAAGCTACGCCGCAATCGCCAATGCCTCGGCCTTTGTCAAAGGTAGACAGCTCGCCGGTTTTGGGGTCAAAGTCGGCGTTGATAAGCTCCGGCGACTCCTCTTCATCCCCCAGTTTGAACGGCATATTGAGAGCCAAATCTTCCGTTTTATAAGGAGCCTGACGCGACACGCTAAAACCAAGGACAAACAGGTTATAGGCCCCCATATCGCAGTTGACCGTCATCAGCGCCTTATCATTACTCAAGGCAAAAAGGTGGACTTCCCGCTCGGACGGCTCAAGGCTGCAATCGTTGTTATCAATAGTGGCGGCGGCATTCTGGGTAATGGCCGAGATTTCGGTGTCAGTTAAAGGATGAGGTTCACTAAAGCGCGGCTGCAAAGGGGCCGCTGGTGCTGGCGGAACCGTGTTGGCTGGTTTATTACCTCGGTTTGCCCAGGCCGTTTTCGTGCCGACGCGTCCCTGCTGGGCGTCAATTGCCAGCAGCGCGGCCTTCAAGCCTTTCAAAGAGATAGCAGGTTTAACGGCCTGCTGTGGATCCAGCTTGCCGGTTAACTGAATGGTATTGCCTTCGCGGATCGCGGCGATAAACTCATTTACCACCAGACGATTGCTGGTCGTCAGGCTGTTTTTACTGACATCCCATTCGCGGTGATTAAAGGGTAAAGTTCTGCCATCAAGCTGTAAACGATTGGCGATAGGCTGCTCGCTGCCTAAATCATCGCCACTGCGCTGGTAATCAATTTTAATCGCGGCCCGCCCTTCTGGTCCGGCATCGCGAGAAATATTGAGAATCAGTTCCTGCCCGTCCTGCGAATTTCTGGCGGAACAGTGGTTGAGGTTGTCGCAACTGAGCTGCCAGTCGTTGTAGATAGTTTGTAGAGGATCGGCAAAAGCGCTAGAGGCGAAGAGGCCTGCCAGCACAAAAAGGGGAGCGGTTATCCAGTTGGCGTTCATCACTTTCTGCTCTTTTTTGAATTCATCGACCTGATAATAGCTTAAGAGGATGCCGAGCCATTAAAATTAATTTTGCGACAAAACTTTCACTGTCTCATCAGACTGATATTCTGTAGCGCGGTTGTCTGGGGCCGAAAAATAGATAAAAAAGATGCAAAAAGCATCATCGTCTTTTCAGGAGAAACGGATGAAGTTTTGGATAGTTTGGGTGGCGCTTTTCTCGATGTCGGCCTTTGCTGAAGAACCTCTTTCAGTATTCACCGGCACGTTAGGTAAGGCCAACATAGTCGTCGAGTTAGACCTGAATAAGCCGCAAGAGGTAACCGGGCGCTATTTCTATCAGAAATATCGGCTGGACCTGCCTTTGAGCGGCACGCTGAAAAATAATGAGTTGAGCCTGACTGAAGGCGCTGACGATTTTGATGATACTCCACACCCTTCCCTCACTTTGGAGCATGATCCACAGGGCAACTGGCAAGGTACCTGGACCGATCCGAAAGGCAAATCGCTGCCTGTAAGCTTCAAGCCCGCAGCCCTGCCAGATAAGAGTGATGACAGCTATCCGGGTTCTCTGCTGCACAGTGACCCTTATGAGTATTTGCGCCTTTCTGGCATCAATCTAGTGGAGGGCAAGCAGCAGGATTTCATGGGATTCACCCTGCAGTGGTGGAGCGAGCCGCAGTCAAATATCAGCCTGTTCGAAGTGGTTTCTGGCTACCCGCAAAAGCAGATGGAAGCCATCAATACCCGGCTTCGCGCCCGCCTGTGGCAAGAAGTGATCAGTTGGCACGCCTGCATGCTGGGCGCCACGCGCTTTGGCGAGGGTGATTATAGCCAGACGGTGACGCCGACCTATATGTCAGCAGACGTGGTAAGCGTTAGTCTGTTTACCAACTATGACTGTGGCGGCGCGCACCCTGATTTCGGCGAGTCCCCCATTAACCTCAATGCGAAAACCGCCGAGCCGCTGACGTTGGAAGACGTGCTGTGGGTAGGTGAAGGTAAACCTTTCCACTATAGCGAAGCAGAAGACCGCGCCGCGCCGGGTGCCAGCGACGTGGACTTCGACACCTTTTCGGCCTATCGCGAGAAAAAATTTGCACCTTGGTTGGTAAAAGAGATGGCCCTTGCTCATCCCACAGAGATGGTTAAGCCCACCGAGGATAGCGATGATGATTGCGACTATTCGGATGCACAGGTTTGGCATTTCCCTGCGTGGTATTTGACAGCTAAGGGGATCTATTTTGGTCCATCCTTTGCCCGCGTGATGCGTTCTTGCGAAGGACCAGACTGGTCGATATTGCCGTGGAGCGCCATTGATGGCCATACAGGTAACGTGAAGCTGCACTTGCCGCAGTAGCTTTGCTACTTTCAGACCTCACGCTGACCACGCAAAGGGCTTTTCTCAGCCTTTTGCGTGGTGATTCAGCGGATAAGATTACGCCATCCAACCCTGCGTCTGGGCATATTGCAGCAGCATAATGGTTTTGCCGTCCTTGATGCGCCCGTCTTTGATCATCTCCAGCGCCTGAGTAAAGGGCAGCTCTACCACTTCAATATCTTCATCGTCCACGCCGCCGCCGGAATAGGCGCGCTGCGAGTCATCATATTCGGCGGCAAAGAAGTGTACGACTTCCGTCACGCTGCCCGGCGACATGTAGGCTTCGAACAGCTTTTGCACCGGCCCCACCACATAGCCCGTCTCTTCAATCGCCTCTTTGCGCACGCAATCTTCCGGCGAGTCGTCGTCCAGCAGGCCTGCGCAGGTTTCCAGCAACATGCCCGTGGCATTGCCATTGACGTAAGTCGGCATGCGAAATTGGTTAATTAGCAGGACGGTTTTTTTGTGGCGATTGTAGAGCAGAATGGTGGCCCCGTTGCCCCGGTCATAAACTTCACGAACCTGAGGTTGGCGCTCACCGTTGTTCTTAATGAGGTCGTAGGTGTATTTGTGTAAAACGTACCAGTTATCAGAAAGTAACTGCTTTTGCACATTTTCAATCTTTGATGACATACCGCGTCCCCGCCCAATAAAAGTCAGTGAGAGAAGCCAGCCATCATAGGCGTCTTAGGGAGGGGATGACAAAGGAAATATATGCCGCGCACTGGCGTTTATCCTCTGGCGATGGCTTCGAGCAGCAGATCCGGGTGACGGTCAATCCACGCGGCATCAATCGGCCCCCACTCTTTTATCTGGTAATAGCCGTCGTTATTTCTGATCCCCTGCTGTACAAATTCGAGTTCGATGCCCATGCCCGGCAGTGCTTTCAAAACATCCTGTAATGTCCGGCGCGGCCAGCCGGTATGCGCCATTAATTTGGGTACGTTTAGGCGTGGTTCATTTTTCAACAACCAACAGAGATATAATCGGCGAGCAAAGACTGAATTCAATTCCATGAATAACTCCTGATCTGCTTCGTTTTTTGTTTGCATTCACGTTTAACGGCACTTTATTCTGACTATCTCCAGCGCGCATTCGTCCGAATCGCAAATAGTGCACATCTTGTTTCTGTCATCAAATAGTAGTCTGAACGTAGGAAAATTACCGGTTTGATAATGTGTCAGGGCTATTATTTTTTACATTATCTCCTTTATTTCTCCACGTTTTCTTAGCGAGTTGCGGGTAAAGTGCTTACACGTCGCATTGCGGCATCCTTATTGGGAATGGATAATAATTTCGATGCACAGCATCGACGCGCTGGGATCTTTAGCGCTGCACTATTTGTCAGAATATAACTTCACCCCAGGTGACCGACATTCTGTTTATTTGCTGATGTTCTTCACGCTGTTCTGGTGATAATGAGGTTTTTGACGCATGGCCAACTTTTTTATCGATCGCCCAATTTTTGCTTGGGTTTTAGCGATCATTATCTCTTTATCCGGCGCACTGGCCATTCACTCTTTACCCATTGAGCAATATCCAGACTTAGCACCGCCAAACGTGCGTATTACCGCGACCTATCCGGGCGCGTCAGCACAAACATTAGAAAATACCGTTACGCAGATTATCGAGCAGAACATGACCGGGTTGGACAACCTGATGTACATGTCGTCGCAAAGTAGCAGCAACGGTAAATCGCAAATCACCCTCAGTTTCGTTGCCGGTACGGACCCCAACGAGGCTTTGCAGCAGGTGCAAAACCAGCTGCAACAGGCCCTGAAGCGCTTGCCGCAGGATGTGCAAACGCAAGGGGTTACCGTCTCTAAAACCGGTGATACCAACCTGATGACCGTGGCTTTCGTCTCCACCGACGGCAGCATGGATAAACAGGATATCGCCGACTACGTGGCGTCCAACATTCAGGACCCGCTGAGCCGTATTGATGGCGTGGGCAGCATCACCGCCTACGGTTCACAGTACGCCATGCGTATCTGGCTCAACCCGAATAAACTCAATAACTATTCACTGACCACCACCGACGTGGTGAATGCGATCAAAGCGCAGAACAGCCAAGTGGCGGTAGGCCAGCTCGGCGGCGCGCCGTCGGTTGATTTCCAGGCGCTGAACGCCACGGTCAACGCCCAGTCACAGCTGCAAACGCCGCAGCAGTTCCGCGACATCACGCTGCGAGTCAATGCAGACGGCTCGCAGGTGAAGCTCGGCGATGTTTCCACCATCGGTTTAGGCGCGGAAGATTACAGCATTCTGAGCCGCTATAACGGTCAGGCGGCTTCCGGTATGGGTGTTCAGCTGGCCTCCGGTGCCAACGAACTGCAAACCGACACGCTGGTTCGCGCCCGCCTTACTGAGCTGGAAAAGTACTTCCCGCACGGCCTCGAAACCCGCATCGCCTATGAAACCACGCCGTTCGTTAAAGCCGCGATCACCGACGTGGTGAAAACGCTGTTCGAAGCGATCGTGCTGGTATTCTTAGTCATGTATCTGTTTTTGCAGAACTTCCGCGCTACGCTTATCCCAACCATCGCCGTGCCGGTGGTACTGCTAGGCACCTTCGTGGTGCTGCATCAGTTTGGATACACCATCAACACCCTCACCATGTTCGCCATGGTGCTGGCCATCGGCCTATTGGTGGATGACGCCATCGTGGTGGTGGAAAACGTCGAGCGCGTGATGAGCGAGGAGGGGCTAAGCCCCAGAGAAGCCACGCGAAAATCCATGGGTCAGATTCAAAGTGCGCTGGTTGGCATCACCATGGTGCTGTCAGCGGTGTTTATCCCGATGGCCTTCTTTGGCGGCACCACCGGCGCGATTTACCGCCAGTTTTCCATCACCATTGTCGCCGCCATGGTGCTGTCGGTGTTTGTTGCGCTGACCCTCACCCCTGCCCTGTGTTCTACCATCCTGAAACCTATTGCCAAAGGGCATCATCATGGCAAAACCGGCTTCTTCGGCTGGTTCAACCGGATGTTCGATCGCAACGCCAATCGCTATGAAAATGGCGTCGGCAGCGTACTGAAACACAGCGTGCGCTTCATGCTGGGCTACCTGCTGATTGTCGGCCTGCTGGCGTTCCTGTTCGTCAAATTGCCAACCTCCTTCCTGCCGCAGGAAGACCAAGGGGTATTCACCATTCAGGTCCAGCTGCCGCCCGGTTCGACCCTGCAACAGACGCAGAAAGTGGTGGAGAAAATTGAGCACTACCTGCTGACCAAAGAGACTAAAGACGTGGTGTCGGTGTTCGCAACCTTGGGCGCAGGCCCCGGCGGTAACGGGCAGAACGTCGCCCGTATGTTCGTGCGTTTAACCGACTGGGATGACCGAACTGCCAGTGGCAACTCGGCGCAGGACATCATCGAGCGCGCCACCAAAGAGTTCCGCCACATTAAAGAAGCCCGCGTTATTGCCAGCGCCCCGCCGTCAATCAACGGCTTAGGCACCTCGGCAGGCTTCGATATGGAATTGCAGGATCACGCCGGCTTAGGCCACGACGCATTAATGAATGCGCGCGACCAGCTATTGGATATGACCAGCAAAGACCCAAGCCTGAGCCGCGTGCGTCACAACGGTTTGGATGACAGCCCTCAGCTGCAAATCGAAATTGACCAAGCCAAAGCACAGGCGCTGGGCGTGGCGATTGCCGATATCAACAGCACGCTGAGCACCGCGTGGGGCTCGACCTACGTCAATGACTTCGTGGATCGCGGTCGCGTGAAGAAGGTTTACGTGCAGGCCGACGCGCCTTATCGCATGCTGCCGGACGACGTGAATAAATGGTATGTGCGCAACAGCAGCGGCGGCATGGTGCCGTTCTCCGCCTTTGCCACTTCCCATTGGGAAACCGGCTCGCCGCGTCTCGAACGCTATAACGGCTATTCCGCAGTAGAAATTGTGGGTGAAGCGGCGCAGGGCGTCAGCAGCGGCGCGGCTATGGACACCATGGAGAAACTGGTCGCCAAACTGCCAAGCGGCTTTGGCCTTGAGTGGACCGGCCTTTCTTATCAGGAGCGTCTGTCAGGGGCACAGGCCCCGGCGCTGTATGCCATTTCACTATTGGTAGTCTTCCTGTGTCTGGCGGCGCTGTATGAAAGCTGGTCCATTCCGTTCTCGGTGATGCTGGTTGTGCCACTGGGCGTAATTGGTGCGGTGATTGCCACCTGGCTACGCGGGTTGGAAAACGACGTCTATTTCCAGGTGGGGATGTTGACCATCATCGGGCTGTCGGCGAAGAACGCCATTCTGATTGTCGAATTTGCCAACGACCTGAACCTCAAAGGCAAGGCGCTGTTGGAAGCGACGCTTGAAGCCTCCCGCATGCGTTTGCGCCCGATTCTGATGACCTCGCTGGCCTTCGTCTTCGGCGTGCTGCCAATGGCGACCAGCCAAGGCGCAGGCTCTGCCAGCCAGCACGCGGTGGGCACCGGCGTAATTGGCGGGATGATTTCAGCCACCGTGCTGGCTATCTTCTTCGTGCCTCTGTTCTTTATGCTAGTGCGCCGCCGCTTCCCGGCGAAGCCAACCGTCGCGCCGCTGATTGGCGATATTGTTGAAGCCGCGCCAGAGCCTCATTCCGGCCCGCATGGCGATCCGCATAAATAACCACGGTGAAAATACCCCATAGAAAAAGGCGCTAATCAAATTAGCGCCTTTTTATTTAGAGTACTCTAATAGATGTTTTCTAATTAGGTACTAATTCTGGTCCCGTTGGTGCTTTTAATTTAAAGCATTTAAAACGTTAAGAAGGACTTCATTACACTCTTATTTTTTACTTTATCTTATCTCAGACTGGCGATTAACCGCGCAGCATGGCGTCGATAAAGTCTTTCCAGTTAACTAACTCTTGCTCGACCATGGTACTCCCCTTGAATTGACGAAAGGGATTATACGGCCAAAAATTAACCTCACAAATTCTAAATAACGATATTTTAATCAGGATCACAGTAGTAAAACCGGTAATCAAACTAATCATACGCTTAGCAATACGGCTAAAAATCCCTCAGTTATTTGCCCTTCGCGTGCCGAAAGGTTATTTTATTTGGCTTAAGTCGCTGACAAGCATGTCGCAACTGTTCAATATCCAACAAAAAGAACCCATAAGGTCAGAGTAATGCTGCAAACTATTAAGAATTTAAGCGCTCAGGGGCGCTATGAGGATGCACTGCAAAACGCACTGGGGTTGCTCGCCTCTTTGCCACAAAACCCGCAACTGCTTTATACCGTGGCGTCGCTTTATGACTGTCTTGGACTCGAGCAGCAGGCCATTCCGTTTTATCAGGCCGCCATTAATCACCAGCTGAGTGGTCAGGATTTACGCGACGCCTACCTCGGTTTAGGCAGCACTTACCGCGCTTTGGGCCGCTATCACGAGTCTCTGGAAACGTTTGACATCGGGCTGAAGAAGTTTCCGAACGCCAGCGAAATCAGGATGTTCCGCGCCATGACCTTATATAATCTCGGCCATGCCAAAGAGGCCGTGGCGCAATTATTAATGCTGCTGATCAGCAGTAATTCCAGCGAAGAGATTATTCGCTATAAGAAAGCCATCACCTTTTATAGTGATGACTTGGATCGAATCGAATAATAGTCACTGTAAATATTCATTAATATTTTTAATAATTCTTACACTCTTTGAATTTAATCTTTCAGTCCGTGCCTCAGGTAGATCCCTAAGGGATTTTCACGCATTATGTGCCTCATCTTATTACATCAGCCCGAGGCTGGTTGACAGGCACTTTCAGCTAATAACAGGTAACGTTTTCCCATGGCAGAAACATCCTCAAAGACTCCTTTCATCCTCTACGGTATTAAAAATTGCGACACCGTTAAAAAAGCGCGTCGCTGGTTAGAAGATAACGGCAGCGATTATCGCTTTCATGATTATCGCGTAGACGGGCTTGATGCCGAGCTGTTACAGCAGTTGATTGACAAACAGAGTTGGGAAGCGCTGCTCAATATCAAGGGAACCACCTGGCGCAAGCTGGATGAAGCCACCCGCGCCGCCTGTGACAATCAGGATGCCGCCAAAGCCTTGATGCTGGAGCATCCTGCCATGATTAAGCGCCCATTTTTATTGGCCGCCAGCGGCGAATCGCTGCTTGGCTTCAAGCCAGAAAGCTATCAGCAATTTATCGAACAGGTGAAATAACATGAGCTGCCCCGTTCTCGATTTAGCACAACAGTTAATTCGCCGCCCCTCTCTCAGCCCGGACGACGCAGGCTGTCAGGAGATTATGATTGCGCGCCTGAAAGCCATTGGCTTCAAAATTGAAGCGATGAACTTTGGCGATACGCTGAATTTCTGGGCCACCCGTGGCGAAGGTAAAACCTTAGCCTTCGCGGGCCACACCGACGTGGTGCCGACCGGCGACCCAAGCCTGTGGGTCACAGGCCCATTTGAGCCAGCCCTGCGCGACGGCATGCTCTATGGCCGCGGCGCGGCAGATATGAAAGGCTCGCTGGCCGCCATGGTGGTTGCCGCCGAGCGTTTCGTCGCCAGCAATCCGAACCACAAAGGTCGTCTGGCCTTTCTGATCACCTCCGACGAAGAGGCCAGCGCGGTCAATGGCACGGTAAAAGTGGTTAATGCGCTGATGGAGCGCCGCGAGCGTTTAGATTTCTGTCTGGTGGGCGAACCGTCCAGCACCACCCGCGTAGGCGATATTGTCAAAAATGGCCGTCGCGGCTCCATGACCGCCAACCTGCACGTTCACGGCGTACAGGGCCACGTGGCTTACCCGCATCTGGCAGATAACCCAGTGCACCGCGCCATGCCCGCGCTGAATGAACTGGTCGCCACCGAGTGGGATCAGGGCAATGAATTCTTCCCGCCGACCAGCATGCAGATCGCCAATATCAATGCCGGAACCGGCAGCAACAACGTCATCCCCGGCGAGCTGTACGTGCAGTTCAACTTCCGCTTTAGCACCGAACTGACCGACGCCATCATCAAGCAGCGCGTGGCAGAGCTGCTCGACCGGCACAATCTGCAATACACGCTAAACTGGGTGGTTTCCGGCCAGCCGTTCCTCACTTCCCGTGGCGAATTGGTTGACGCGGTAGTGAACGCGGTTCGCCATTACAGCGAAATCACCCCAGAGCTGCAAACCACCGGCGGCACGTCCGACGGGCGTTTCATCGCGCTGATGGGGGCGCAGGTGGTTGAGCTGGGTCCGGTGAACGCCACCATCCATAAAATCAATGAATGTGTCCATGCCGCCGACCTGCAACTGTTGAGCCGCATGTACCAGCGGATCATGGAGCAACTGGTCGCATGATAGATAATCTGATGTTGACCGGCCGATCGGCGGCCCACCTTGCGCCCATCAGTGAGGGTCCACATCGGCTACAGCCCGAGGCCGTAGAAGCTTTCACCCGCATGCAAGACGCGGCTCGTCTGGCTGGTTTTAACTTGCAACCGGCGAGCACCTTTCGTGATTTTGAGCGGCAATTAGCGATTTGGAATGGCAAATTTCGCGGCGAGCGCCCAGTATTAGATAAGGAGAGCCGCCCGGTTGAGGTGGCTTCGCTGAGTGATGCAGAGCGCTGCGAGCTGATTTTACGCTGGTCTGCCCTGCCGGGTGCCAGCCGCCATCACTGGGGCAGTGATCTGGATATTTACGATCCCGACCTACTGCCAGAAGGGAGCAAGCTGCAGCTGGAACCGTGGGAGTATGAGACGGGCGGCTATTTCGCCGACCTGAATCAGTGGCTTTCAGAGAATATGGCGAGCTTTGGTTTTTATCGCCCTTATGATATCGACCGTGGCGGCGTCGCCGTCGAACCCTGGCATTTGAGTTATCGACCTTTGGCAGCGCAGTGTGAAGCACGGCTGACGCCAGAGGTGCTGATTGAAGCATGGCGAGGACAAGAGGTTGCGGGCTGTGACTGGGTGACGCATCATCTGGCAACGATTTTCCCGCGTTTTATCGCAATACCAAAACAATAAGGAGTCAGCCATGGAGTGGATTAAAGATTACTGGTGGATTATTTTGATCATACTGGCGGGCATTATCATCAGCGGGATCAAAGAGTTAAACCGCGTAGATGTGAAAAAATACCTCAATGATAAACGTTAAATCCCACCGCATCGTTATAACAATCCCCAGTGGGACTAAGAAGACGATGGGCCGAATAAAAAGTAGTTTTTTTATTTGAATCTGGTTTTGCCCCCTCTCCTTAGAAAGGAGAGGGCCCAAAACAATCACCTAACCTCGCAAATACCCCAGCGCCAGCGCGATCATCTCTTCATCCAGCCCGTGCGCCATGTGCGGCAGCAAATCTAAGGTCGCGTCACATCCCAGAGTCTGCAAACGCTCAAAGGCGGTTTTCGACTGATACGGATTGATGATCGGGTCCTGCTCGCCGTGAATCAAATGCACTCGGGTCTCCGCCGCAATCGGCTGCTCGGGTAAATTGGCGAAACGCCCGCTGTAAGCAATGATTTGCCCCGCCAATCCCTGCTCAACTTTTGTGGATTCCAGCGCCATAATGGTGCCCTGCGAGAAACCGATAATCACCGTGTCTTGCGCCGCCACGCCGCTGCTGGCCTGCCATTCACGCACGGTGCGAACAAACAGCGGCAGCGCCTCGTCAATGCGCGACTGGCGGTTTTTCTCGGTCACGCCTTGCACGGAGAACCACTGGAACCCCCGGCCAAAATCACAGGCATCCGGGCTACCCACGCTGACCACCTGCGCCTGAGGGAAAGCCTTGGCGAAGAACTTCCCCACCTCGCCCATCGACACCGGGTTATCCCCTACGCCGTGAAACAGCAAGATCAGTTTGTTCGCGGTACCTTCCGGCTGTTGGACAATCACATTTTGACTCGCCATGACCTTTTCCTTTCAATCCTCATTACTGCGCACAGCGGCGCGTTTCTCCCGCCACTATACCTAGGTTCACAACCGGGTAAATTGGGTTTTGTTGAACGAGTCGTTCCATTTATCGCAATGAAATCAGGCTATTTATCGCCGTCATCTTGGGTCTGGGCGAAGCTGCGCCACGTCTCGCAGCGCACGGCGTCGAGCTGCGTTAGCGCCTGCGCTGCCTCTTGCCGCCAGCATTGAAGTAGGGCTTTGCGACCACTGAGCCTGAGTCGTTCCACGCACTCGGCGACGGATAACTTATCTTGCAGATGAGCCCGTAGCGCGGCCAGCGGCAGTTCACTTGCCAGCAGCAGTCGCTGCAAGGCGGCATAGCTGCTTTCCACGGCGCGATGAGCGAAAGCAAAACCGGCCAGTTCGCGCCAGTCAGTTTCATTGAGGGCCTGATTCTGGTCCTGTTCCACATGCAGATCGAGGGCGATAAGCTGCTGCAACCAAGGCCAGTCGCGCGCCAGCTGTTGTTCGGCCTGTTCGACCATGCGCCGGCCCGCGTCACTGATTGGCAGTGCGGCCATGGTGGCGTAGCAGCCGCTGCTGGCTTCCAACTGGCTTCCCACGCGCAACAGGCGATAACCGGCCTGCTGCCACAAAGCACTGAGCTCGGCGGTATAGCCGAAGCTGACGGACAGAAAATCCAACCCCTCGTTGGCGGCCATCTCAGCCTGTTGCGCCAATAAAGCCCGCGCAATGCCCTGACGCCGCACATCTGGCTGCACGGCAATGCGGCTAACCCGGCGGGAGCGCAACACCGCGGCGTCAATCTGCCCGCCGTGGGCGGCCAGTGATTGCGCCACCAAATTGCCGCGCGGGCGGCGTCTGCCTGCCCACACCTCATGGGCCAGCGCTGGAGCAAGCCCGCCCTCTTCCACCAGCCAGATGGCTCCAGCGACGCGGTCACCCGCCATAGCGGCGGCAAACGACTGACCGGGGGCGTCCATCAGGCGACGCAAATCCAGGGGTGAAGTGCGATAGTGCGCGCTGGTCAGCAAGCCGTAGAAATCGGCCAGCAGGCCCGGCTCGGCTAGCCACGCCCCGCGCTGAATGGTTGTTAGCTGAAGTGATTGCTCACTGGGGAGCACTTCCAGTGGCACTTCGGCGGGCGCATCGTTGAACAGCAAAAGCTGATTAAGGAAAGGCTCCAGCGGGTCCGCTTTCGACCAGCGGATCGGCGCGTCGAGGCGTAAATCATGCCACTGCGGCAGGGAGGCGCAGAACTTGAGAATAAAACCGCGCCCGGTTCCCTCATAGCCTTGAACCGTGGTGGTGAGCAAAACGCGGGGGAAAGCGGCAATTAGCCGTGAAAGCTGCGGCGCAGGAATGGCCGCCGCTTCGTCAATCAGCAGCCAGTCAACATTCTCCACCGGATGCTGCTCGAGCTGCTCCAACAAAGCATCTGGCGACCAGAAACGCACCCTGCCCGCACTCTCCTCGGCCAGCCTGTCTGCGGCAGATTTGGCCGGAGCCGTGACCCAGCACTCGCCGGGCCAGTCGGCGACTAACATCCCGGCCAGCGTCGACTTCCCGCGACCGCGCGGCGCCGTCAGCACATAAATACCGCTCTGCGCCGCGTTTAATTGCTGCAAAATCTGCTGCTG
The DNA here is from genome assembly GCF_040419245.1 of Ewingella sp. CoE-038-23. Taxonomy (NCBI): domain Bacteria; kingdom Pseudomonadati; phylum Pseudomonadota; class Gammaproteobacteria; order Enterobacterales; family Yersiniaceae; genus Ewingella; species Ewingella docleensis. The sequence goes on from NZ_JAZHOH010000001.1 coordinate 3,188,720, forward strand.
CTCCGGCGTCGGCTGGCCGTCCGGCGGCGCCCAGTCGGCGGCCATTGGCAAAGCGGTAAGCTGGCAAGGCTGATGCTGGCGGTGCAGCGTGCAAGCCACGTCCTGCAAAATCAAAGACTGGAAACGCTGGATAAAGTTCGGCGTGGCGATGGGCCGGGGCTGCTCGCTCCAGCGCAGGCTGTCAGTGTCCGGCTTTTCAGCCCACAGCTGCCACTCAGGCACTAAGAGCAGCAGCCAGCTTCCCGCCTGCAAAGTCCCGGCAAAGGCGGCCAGCGCTTCTACGTTCAGCCCCAGCCGGGCGTCAAACACGCCGTGGAGCCTCTCCTGCCCAAGCAGGGTATGCGCAGCAGAAAACGGCAGGGGTTCAGCAACCCATAGAGGCGGAATATCTGACATCCACGGCCAGTCGCCGGGCTGGCCTTCAATAAAGTCGGCGGCCTGCTCGGCGCACCAGCCGGCTTCTCCGCTGATCACCAGCAGATGGCGAATACCCTGCCGCTGTATTTGCTGCTGCAAGGTGATTTTCTGCGGCCATGGCGACGTCACGTCAGGTCTTCCCGACCATCAGTGAGAGCAGCCCGGCGGCAATCAGCGGCCCCACCGGCACGCCTTTAAAGAAGGCGACGCCAAGCACAGTTCCCACTAACAGCCCTGCAACCAGATGAGGCTGCGAGCCCATCAGCGTCAGGCCCCGGCCCCCCAGCCATGACACCAATACGCCGACCAAAATCGCCAGAATGGACTTCCAGTGCATAAAGGAGTGAACCACCGTGCTGGCACTGATTTTCCCACTGGCGATAGGCGCCATCACCCCGATGGTCAGCACGATAATGCCGATGGTTAAGCCATAGCGCTCAATCCAGGGGAAAAATTGGTTCAGCGGCGTGATGCGCACGGTAAGCAGGAAGAACATCGCAATAGTGACCGAGCTGTTATTGCTGATGATGCCTAAACCCGCGAACACCAGCAGAATGAGCAAGGTTGGATCCAGAAAGGCCATAACGATTCCAGCGGTTCAAAAGAAGAAAGAGAGGCTCGAAAGCCTCTCAGAGTCGGACGTCAATTATTGAACAGTTTTGCCATGCAAACCAGCGATTCAGCCTTGAAATATCAGGCGATTAGCGGCTGGCAAAGGTGTTGCACTGGTTAGGATCGCCACTGTCGAAACCGCGTTTGAACCAGGTATAGCGCTGCTGCGACGTGCCGTGGGTAAAGCTGTCTGGCACCACGCGGCCCTGACTCTGCTGTTGTAGACGGTCATCGCCAATCGCCTGCGCGGCGTCCAGCGCCTCTTTCAGATCGCCCTCTTCCAGCATGTTTTGTTGCTGCACGCTGTGGCCCCAGACGCCGGCGAAGCAGTCGGCCTGTAGCTCCATTTTCACTGAAAGCTGATTCACCGTGGTTTGCGACGCGCCCTGCTGCATCTGGCGAACTTTGCGCTCGATGCCCATCAGGTGCTGCACGTGGTGTCCCACCTCGTGCGCCACCACGTAGGCCTGAGCAAAGTCTCCGCCCGCGCCGAGCTTGTTTTTCAATTCTTGATAGAAGGACAGATCGATATAAACCGTGCTGTCTGCCGGGCAGTAGAATGGCCCCATGACCGACTGGCCGGTGCCGCAGCCGGTACGGGTTTGGCCGCGATACATCACCAGTTTAGGGTCGACATAGGTTTGGCCCTGACGCTGGAAAATCTCTTTCCAGGTATCTTCAGTGGAAGCCAGCACCACTGAGGTGAACTTAGCCTGTTCATCATCTTTCGGGCTGATGGACTGAGACTGGGTTTGCTGCACCCCGCCGGACTGGCCGCCGTCAATTAACGGAGTGAGATCCACGCCGTAATAACCCGCCACCAGCACCACAATAATAATCACTATGCCGCTTTTACCGCGGATTGGCAGGCGCATGCCGCCGCCCAAACCGGGTCCCGAACTCTGCCCGCGCCTGTCTTCCACATTGTCGCTCTCGCGACGCCCTTGCCAACGCATAGTCCACCTCCCAGCTGTTTTTTTAAGACTAGATAATGAGTGCGGGAAATACCATTTCCCCAAGCGGGCAATTTTACGGGAGTTATTCCAGAAATGAATGGAATTTGAGATAGGTTTAGTGGAATTGAGATAAGTCAGGGGCCAAAAGAAAAACGGGTAGCCCAGATAGGCCACCCGTTTGCTGCGCATTCAGGCTAGATTGCATCAAACGCCACCGCGTAAACGATTGCGTCGCTAGCCTGAAAAAATCGTTGCCGATCAGTCCAGTTTCACACCAATACGGTGAGCCACTTCTTCATAGGCTTCAATCAGGCCGCCGAGACTCTGGCGATAGCGATCTTTGTCCATCTTGTTCAGCGTTTGCTTGTCCCACAGGCGGCTACCGTCTGGAGAGAACTCGTCACCGAGAACCACTTCGCCTTTGAACAGACCGAACTCTAATTTGAAGTCGACCAGAATCAGGCCCGCGTCGTCGAACAGCTTGCTCAGCACGTCGTTAGCTTTGTAGCTCAGCTCTTTCATGCGCGCTAAGTTCTCTTCGTTAACCCAACCGAAGGTTTTGCAGTAAGACTCGTTGACCATTGGGTCATGCATTGCATCGTTTTTCAGGAATAAATCGAACAGCGGTGGGTTCAATTCCAGACCTTCTTCAATGCCCAGACGTTTTACCAGCGACCCAGCAGCGCGGTTACGGATAACGCATTCAACCGGAACCATATCCAGCTTCTTCACCAGCACTTCGGTATCCGACAGCAGACGTTCCATTTGGGTAGGAATGCCAGCTTCTTCCAACTTGCTCATGATGAAATGGTTAAATTTGTTGTTAACCATGCCTTTACGGTCGAACTGCTCAATACGCTCGCCATCGAGTGCTGATGTATCATTACGGAACTCCAAAACCAGCAGGTCTGGGTTTTCGGTGGTATAGACGGTTTTCGCCTTTCCGCGATACAACTCAGCTAACTTTTGCATCTTTACTTACTCCAGTAGTAAACAATTAATGGTGATTCTTTAAAAATAACCGATGAAAAGAGGGATGTAAAAAGGGGCCGAAGCCCCTTTTAGTTCATTCTTACTTCGCCGCGCTGCTCTGGTTAAACGCAGCCTGCATGACCGCAACCATCGCATCGTTCTGCGACTGGCTGAGTGCATGTCCTTTAGGATCAAGGAACTGCAAGCTACTACGGTTATCAAGGTCGCCGACCTGAATTTTGTAGTCGCCGGAAGCAAGGCCCGGGTCTTTGGCACCCAGAGTGTCCCACGCGTCGTCATTCAACGGTTTGTAAGTCACAGAAAGCGTACCCTGCGGGCGGCTGCTGTCGGTCACTTTCATGCCAGCTTTCGCCAAGGCATTCGGCAAGCGATCCCAAACCACGCCGTAGCTTGAACGCACGATCAACACGGCCAGGCCGGTATCATCTGCGCCGCTCTGGACGTCAATCTCGCCCACTTTACGGTTTTCGAGACGCGCCTGCTCGTCCTGTTGGACTTTATCGAGGCTAGCCGTAATGGAGTTCAGCATCTGGCTGTTGTAACGCTGGATCTCAGCCGGTGAGGTCACCGCCTTGTCCTGCTGTTTCAATTCAAGCGTTTTGGCAATCAGCGCCAGCTGGTAGCCCTGCTGCTGCACGGTGATTTGGTAACGGCCCTGATATTGGAAATCTTCATCAGCACGGTTCCAATCAACCATATCCGTGGTCAGCGTCTGGTTAGCATCGTCACGGTTAGCAATTTTGAAATTGTTTTGCTGAACGGCTTTCACCACGTTGTTCCACAGGTCGCGGTTTTGCGGGGTGTTTTCCAGCAATACCGTGCCGCTGTCGCCGCTGAACTGAGTGCGGGAACCATTGAGCAGAGCCAGTGGTTGCTGCGGTGGACGGATATCCAATTGCTTACCGACGTTGCCTTTCAGCGAGCCGGAAGGAATTTCGTAAGTGCCGTTTTGCAGTGGCAAAATCATCCCTGCTGGCGTTTTTAATTCGCTGACAGGTGGGGCATCCAGATAAGCTTCATCGCCGCTTACCTGACGCTTGTAGCGCTGATCGCTGGAACATGCCGCCAGCAACATAATGAGGGACACGCCCACCACTTTCGCTACCATCGACTTTTGCAATCTGGTCTTTTGAACTAATGAACAGGCCATCAAATCTCCCTAAGAGTTACAGCAAACCGGCGCTTTTAAGAGCTTTTTCCACTACCGGACGGGCAGCATCTGTTAACGGCGTCATAGGCAGACGCAGAGTATCGGTTGCCATCAACCCCAGTGCCTTACAGGCCCATTTCACTGGAATTGGGTTTGCTTCTACAAACAAATCCTGATGCAACGGCATCAAGCGCTGATTTAAACGGCGCGCTTCGGCAAAATTGCCCTGCGCCGCCAGCTCACAAAGTTGCGCCATTTCGCGCGCTGCCACGTTGGCAGTGACCGAAATAACCCCTTTGCCGCCAAGTTGCATGAAGTCCAGCCCGCTGGCGTCATCGCCGCTCAGTAAGATGAAGTCTTCATCATCAACCAGCACTTGGATCTGGCTAACACGACTTAAGTTCCCTGTCGCTTCTTTCAAAGCAACAATATTCTTAATTTTTGCTAAACGCGCCACGGTGGCTGGCAGCATGTCGCAGCCAGTACGCGAAGGCACGTTGTAGAGAATTTGCGGCAGCGCCGTGTGTTCAGCAATGGCTTTAAAGTGCTGGAACAGGCCTTCCTGCGTTGGGCGGTTGTAATAAGGTGTCACGGTGAGACAGCCTACTACGCCAGTGCCTTCGAAACGTTGGGTGAGAGAAATCGCTTCCGCGGTCGAATTAGCTCCCGTCCCCGCGATAACCGGAATGCGCCCGTCAGCCAACTCAAGCGTCTGCATGACCACGTCGCCGTGCTCATCATGCGTTAAGGTGGCTGATTCACCGGTTGTGCCTACGGAAACGATCGCCGCAGTACCACTGGACACATGATAATCAATCAGTTTTTTTAAACTCGCGCGATCGACAACACCTTTGTCGTCCATCGGCGTAACCAGTGCAACAATACTTCCCGTAAACATTGACCTTCCCCTCCACAAACAGGTCATCCATGGTACTTTTGACACCACTGCAAAAGCAAGCAATCAACGTGTTGTAAGCGCTTGTCCGGCGGTTTTTTTTATGTTTACCTTGGGAATACTCCCAAGCATGACAGGAAGAGCAATTTTGCCGCAGCAACAACAACACTATCTTGTTATCACCGCACTGGGTGCCGACCGTCCGGGTATTGTCAACACCATTACCCGTCAGGTCAGCAGTTGCGGTTGCAACATTGAAGACAGCCGTCTGGCAATGCTCGGTGACGAGTTCACGTTTATCATGTTCCTCTCAGGTAGCTGGAACGCCATCACGCTCATTGAGTCCACGCTGCCGCAAAAAGGCGCAGAGCTTGAGTTACTGATTGTGATGAAACGCACCAGCGCCCATGACCGGCCACCCATGCCTGCCACCGTTTGGGTGAAAGTCGACGTAAAAGACTCCCCGCACCTGATTGAGCGATTCACCGATTTATTCGATACTCATCAAATGAACATTGCTGAGCTGGCGTCTAAAACCCGCCCTGCGGACAGTGAAAATCCGGCGCAGTTGTCTATACAGATAACCGCCCACAGCCCAGCTAACACTGACGCCACAATAATTGAACAAGCCTTTCATCAGCTATGTACAGAACTGAAAGCGCAAGGCAGTATTAACGTCGTGAGCAACACTCAGCATGATGACAATTGACGGAGATTTGTAATGAACCCACTGAAAGCCGGTGATCCTGCGCCGCAATTTAGTTTGCCTGACCAAGACGGCGAACAAATTAACCTGGCCGACTTCCAGGGACAGAAGGTCCTGGTTTATTTCTACCCTAAGGCCATGACCCCAGGTTGTACCGTTCAGGCCTGTGGCCTGCGTGACAACATGGATCAGTTGAAAAAGGCCGGAGTAGAAGTGCTGGGGATCAGCACTGATAAACCAGAAAAACTGTCGAAATTTGCTGAAAAAGAGCTGCTGAACTTCACGCTGCTGTCAGATGAAGATCATCAGGTCTGTCAGGCATTTGGCATCTGGGGCGAGAAGACCTTTATGGGCAAAACCTATGACGGTATCCATCGCATCAGTTTCCTGCTGGATGGCAATGGCAAGGTTGAGAAAGTATTCGACAACTTCAAAACCAGCGATCACCACGACATCGTTTTGGCCTACATCAACGGCCAATAAGCGTTGTACTGATACTGATTTATAAAAAAAAGCGCAGACGCGCTTTTTTTATGTCTTCAATCAGCCGATTTACAGCTTAGGTAGTTTCGTTAAGCAGTTCGTCAGGCCAGACGTGCACCACGGCTTTCACCAGCGTGGCGAGCGGGATAGCGAAGAACACCCCCCAGAAGCCCCACAGCCCGCCAAAAATCACTACTGACAGGATGATCACCAGAGGGTGCAAGTTCACGGCTTCAGAGAACAGCAGCGGCACAATCACGTTGCCATCCAGCCCCTGCACCACCAGATAGGCGACAAACAGCGTCCAGAAGTCAGCCCCCATCCCCCACTGGAATAGCGCCACCACCACTACCGGAATAGTCACCAGCATCGCGCCGATATAAGGAATGAGCACTGACAGCCCCACCAGCACGGACAGCAGCAGCGAATAACGCATCCCCATGACGAAGAACACCAGATAGGTCGCCACGCCGACGATAATCATCTCCAGGACTTTGCCACGAATATAGTTGGTGATTTGCTGGTTCATCTCCTGCCACACCTGCCCGGCTAAACCACTGTCACGCGGCAACACCCGGCGCACCGCGCACAGCATCTGCTCTTTATCTTTGAGCAAGAAGAACACCATCATCGGCACTAAAATCAGGTAGATAGCCAGCGTCAGCAGCCCGACCAGCGACGCCAGAGAGAACTTCACCAGATTATCACCCACGCCGGAGAGCTTACTGCGCAGGTTTTCAGCCATCATGTCGATGATCCCGGCATCTACCAGCGCGGGGTAGCGTTTCGGCAAGGTGGCGGCGAAATCATAGAAACGGTTGAGCATATTCGGCAGGTCGGCCATCAAATTAATGCCCTGCTGCCAAGTGACGGGCGCGATAACAAACACCCCCAGCATCACAATACCGGCGAAAATCAGCAGCACCACGCTGGTCGCCAGCGTTCTGGAGAGCCCGAAATGCTGCAAACGCACCACCGGCCATTCCAGCAGGTAGGCCAGGACAATTGCCACCAGCAGAGGGGCGAGGATGCCGTGTAAGAAGTAGAGAATGCAAAAACCGGCGACCAAAATGGCCAGCAAAGCAATGGCTTGAGGATCGGTGAAACGTCGGCGGTACCATTGTAATAACATCTCAAGCATAGGATATCGCTCCTGTTAGATCCTGATGTGACAAGCCCGTACACTCATGGTCAGCTCCCGGCCTGCAACTAACTTTTAGTTGAATGTGTTGTCACAGTGAGTGCAGGGGGAGACACTGCAAATATTCCAGAAATCGCTATTGTTAAGTATCAGATAAATAGCCAAGAATATGTCACTACCGGAGTGTACCGGAGTGCGTTCATGGAAGGATAACTCTTAAAGCGGTTTATGTCAGAGTGTTGATGAATTCATTAGGAATGATTTAATTATGGCGATGCGGTTTAAAAAAACGCTCACAGCCCTATTAGTGGGAAGCTTAACGGTCGGCAGCCTGACGCCGGCACTGGCCGATGACAGCAGCTATTGGACCACGCCGATTGCGTCCTCCAATCCGAATAAACCGTCGATTACTGACCAGCTTCCCGACATGGGCACCACGGCTGGCGGCACCCTGAGTATCAATCAGGAGCTGCAAATGGGCGATTTTTATGTCCGCCAGATGCGCGCCAGTACCCCGCTGATTAATGACCCGCTGCTCAACCGTTACATTAACGAGCTGGGGCAGCGGCTGGTGGCCAGCGCCTACTCGGTGCGCACGCCGTTCCACTTCTATATCGTCAATAATGATGAATTAAATGCCTTTGCCTTCTTTGGCGGCAACGTGGTGCTGCACTCTGCCCTGTTCCGCTATACGGATAATGAAAGCCAGCTGGCCTCGGTGATGGCGCACGAAATCTCCCACGTGACCCAGCGCCATCTGGCCCGCGCGATGGAAGATCAGCGCAAAAACGCCCCGCTCACCTGGGTCGGCGCCCTCGGCTCTATCTTGTTGGCGATGGCCAGCCCGCAGGCCGGTATGGCCGCCCTGACCGGCACCTTGGCTGGAACCCAGCAGGGCATGATCAGCTTTACGCAGGGTAACGAGCAGGAAGCCGACCGTATCGGCATTCAGGTTCTGCAACGTGCAGGCTTCGACCCGCAGGCGATGCCCGCGTTCTTACAAAAGCTGGCGGACCTGTCGAGCTACTCCAGCAAGCCGCCGGAAATGCTGCTGACCCACCCCTTGCCGGACAGCCGTCTGGCCGACATCCGCAACCGCGCTAACCAGATGCCGCACCTTAACGTTCAGTCTTCGCAGAGCTATTTATTGGCTAAAGTGCGTATGCTCGGCATGTACGGCACGGAAAGAAATCCGCTGACCGATGAATATTTAACTCAACTGAGCAACGGCAATATCCGCGACCAGATGGCGGCGAAATATGGTCAGGCACTGCAGTTCTACAAAGCGAAAAAATACGATCAGGCGCGCAGTATTTTGGAATCTTTGCTGGAGAAAAACCCGGGCAATGACTGGTTCCTCGACTTAGCCACTGACGTCGATGTCGAGCAGAAACACGCGCCACAGGCCATTGCGCGGCTGGAAAAGGCCAATGCGGAAACCAGTAAAAACCCGGTGTTGCTGCTCAACTTAGCCAATGCTTATCTCGAAGGCGGCCAGCCTGCAAACGCAAGTCGCATCCTCAACCGCTATACTTTCAATTACCCGAATGATCCAAATGGTTGGGATTTACTGTCACAAGCCAGTGGTGCGCAGGGCTTACGCGCTCAGGAATTGGCGGCCAGAGCAGAGAGCATGGCGCTAATGGGCCAGCTTGATCAGGCCATCGAACTTCTGAGTAACGCCAGTGCATTGCAGAAGCTGGGCAGTCTTGAACAGTCGCGCTATGACGCCCGTATTGACCAGTTGCGCCAGCTACAGAAGCGCTTCCGCCAATATCAAAAGGGCTGATTGGACGCTGAGCAATAAACAGAGAGGGAGAACCTTATGCAACATGATGTCGCGATTTATCACAATCCGCGCTGTAGTAAGAGTCGAGAAACGCTGAAGTTACTCGAAGATAAAGGCATTAAGCCGGACGTGATTTTATATCTCGAAACCCCGCCGTCGGTAGATACGCTGAAAGAGCTGGTGAAGAAGCTGGGATTTGATTCTGCGCGCGATTTAATGCGTAAAGGGGAAGAGATTTATAAAGAGGAGAATCTGGCCGATCCGGCGCTGAATGAGCAGCAGCTGCTGCAAGCCTTGGCCGATCATCCACGTTTGATTGAGCGCCCGATCGTGCTGTCGAAAGGCAAAGCGCGGCTGGGACGCCCGCCTGAGCAGGTGCTGGAGATCCTGTAAATCGGCGAACCGAATTACAGGTTAAGAATATCTTTCACAAAGGGGATCGTGAGTTTGCGCTGTGCCGTGATGGAAGCTCTGTCGAGCTGATCAAGCGTCATAAACAGCGTGCGCATCTCGCGATCCAACCTCTTCAGCAGGAAGCGACCGACGTCCTCCGGCAGTTCAAACCCACGCAGTTTCGAGCGCAATTGCAGCGCCTGCAGCTTCTCTTCGTCAGACAGCGGCTGCAACTTGTAGATTTGCCCCCAATCCAAACGCGAAGCGAGATCAGGCAAGCTGAGATTAAGCTGGCGCGGCGGGCGATCCCCGGTAATAAACAGTCGGGTGCGGCCGGTTTCCAGAATACGGTTATACAGATGGAACACGGCGGCTTCCCACTCGTCATCCCCCGCAATCCCTTCAATATTGTCGATACAAACCAGCGCCAAATGTTCCATGCCATCAAGCACTTCCGGCACGAAATAGGCGCGTTTATCCAAAGGCACATAGCCTACCGCTTCGCCACGCTGGGAGAGTTCAGCACAGGCTGCGTGCAGCAAATGGCTGCGGCCACCGCCCTCGCGCGACCAGAAATAGATGTAAGTGCCGTGCTCTTGATGCAGCGCCGTTTGAATGGCAGAAAGCAGAGAGGGGTTCTCCCCCGGATAAAAACTGGCAAAGGTTTCATCATCAGGAAGATAAAGTGGCAGGGAAAGCTGTGCCGGCGTATTCAGAAGCACCTCAACCAATACGGCTTATAAACCGCAAATGTTGTTATCAACAAAAAGTCGTATCTCATGGTTATTTTTCGGGTTGTTGCCGCCATAAACAGAAAGCGGGCAACGGCAGAATTCTAGCATAGGATCCTGCCGGAGTTGAACTCTGCCCCGCACAACCGCTTGCTAACCGAGCTAATCGCCGGGTGGAGGATCCCGCAACCGGCGATTAGCGGGAAGATTTACGCCGCGCGATCCTCGCGTTCATCTTCGATATCAATGATCTCTTCTTCGCCGCGCACCAGTTCAATCACTTTGAACAGCAGGCTGAGGAAGATACCGACGATGGTCGCCAGCGCCATGCCTTTCAGCTCCGCAGCGCCAATGTGGATCTTCGCGCCGCTGACGCCGATGATCAGAATGACCGCGGTGAGGATCAGGTTCTGCGCTTTGTTGTAATCCACTTTGGACTCAATCAGCACGCGGATACCCGAGGCACCAATCACGCCGTACAGCAGTAGAGAAACGCCGCCCATCACTGGAACCGGCACGGCCTGAATCGCCGCCGCCAGCTTGCCGATGCAGGACAACATAATCGCCAGAATCGCCGCGCCGCCGATAACCCAGGTGCTGTAGACCTTGGTGATCGCCATTACGCCGATGTTTTCGCCATAGGTGGTATTTGGCGTAGAACCAAAAAAGCCCGACAGCACGGTGGATAACCCATTTGCCAGCATCGAGCGATGCAGGCCCGGGTCGCGCAGCAGATCCTTTTTGACAATATTCGCCGTCACCACCAGGTGCCCGACGTGCTCGGCAATCACCACCAGCGCGGCGGGTAGAATAGTCAGGATCGCCACCCACTCAAAGCGCGGGGTGTAGAAGGTTGGCAGCGCGAACCAGTGGGCAGATTCAATGGTAGACACATCCACCACGCCCATAAAGAATGACAGCGCATAGCCCACCAGCACGCCAATCAGAATCGGGATAATCGCCAGGAAGCCGCGGAACAGCACCGAGCCGAGCACCGTCACGGCCAGCGTTACCATGGAAATGGTAATGGTGGTGGAATCAGCCGACGCGCCCTCGGCAGGCAGCAATCCGGCCATGTTGGCGGCAACCCCCGCCAGCTCTAACCCGATGACGGCAACGATTGCGCCCATCGCCGCAGGGGGGAACATGACGTTTATCCAGCCAATCCCGGCCTTTTTCACAATCAGCGCGACTAAGCAGAACAGCAGGCCGCAGACGATAAACCCACCCAGCGCCGCCTCATAGCCCATCGGTAATAACAGCAGGACCGGCGAAATAAAGGCAAAGCTGGAGCCGAGATAAGCGGGAATTTTGCCCTTACAGACAAACAGATACAGCAAAGTGCCGATGCCGTTGAACAGCAGCACCGTGGCCGGATTAATTTTAAACAGGATCGGCACCAGCACCGTGGCACCGAACATAGCGAACAGATGCTGGAAACTTAGGGGAATGGTCTGCAACAGCGGCGGGCGCTCACTTACCCCAATGACGCGACGTGTCATGAATAGATCCTCTCAAAGAGTTGGCGATTATAGGTGTCATGTTTCAGCCGTGGCGGCCTGATAAAAAGGTAAGACCCTGATAAAAAATCAAAAAAAAGCCGACTTCTCAGTCGGCTGCTTTGTAACGAATGCTTATTTAGTACCAAATATCTTGTCGCCCGCATCGCCGAGGCCCGGCACGATGTAACCATGCTCATTTAACCCCTGGTCAATGGAGGCGGTGTACAGCTCAATGTCCGGGTGCGCTTTCTCTAACGCGGCAATCCCTTCTGGAGCAGCAACCAGTACCAGCACTTTAATGCTCTGGCAGCCGGCTTTTTTCAGCAAGTCGATCGTGGCAATCATCGAGCCGCCGGTCGCCAGCATTGGGTCAACCACCAGCGCCAGACGCTCTTCAATATTAGAAACCAGCTTCTGGAAATAAGGCACAGGTTGCATAGTTTGTTCGTCACGGTAGACGCCCACCACGCTGATACGCGCGCTTGGAACGTGCTCCAGTACGCCTTCCATCATGCCCAGGCCGGCACGCAGAATTGGCACTACAGTGATTTTCTTACCTTTGATCTGATCGATTTCTACCGGGCCGCACCAGCCTTCGATAGTCACTTTCTCAGTTTCTAAATCAGAAGTTGCTTCATAGGTCAGCAGACTCCCCACCTCAGAAGCCAGTTCGCGAAAACGTTTCGTGCTGATGTCATTCTCACGCATCAGGCCCAGCTTATGTCGCACCAGCGGGTGTTTCACCTCAACGATCTTCATTTTTATTTCTCCTAAGGTGGTTGTGCTGCAAAAAAAAATCGCGAGATTATAACGCCTTTTTTTTTGAACGCCACTGCCAATAGCCTGATCGCGGTCAATAGAATGTCGATCAACAGTATAGACAGCAGAATGACTCTCAACCTCACAAGCCCCTCGCAAACGTTTGCCTTGGCTGTTAGAATTGCCGCGTTTTATTTTACCAACCGCCTTGGGGATTACGCAGTGACCGACAAGACCTCTCTCAGCTATAAAGACGCAGGTGTGGATATCGATGCAGGTAACGCATTAGTAGACCGCATCAAAGGTGTAGTAAAACAGACTCGTCGTCCGGAAGTGATGGGCGGATTGGGTGGTTTTGGTGCCCTGTGCGCGCTGCCGCAAAAATATCGTGAACCTGTGCTGGTTTCGGGTACCGACGGCGTTGGCACCAAGCTGCGTCTGGCAATGGACTTGAAACGCCACGACACTATCGGCATTGATTTAGTCGCCATGTGCGTTAACGATTTGATTGTTCAGGGTGCTGAACCCCTGTTCTTCCTCGATTATTACGCCACCGGTAAGTTGGACGTCGACACCGCCGCCAGCGTGATCACCGGGATTGCCGAAGGCTGTAAGCAGTCTGGTTGTGCATTAGTCGGCGGCGAAACCGCTGAGATGCCGGGCATGTATCACGGCGAAGATTACGACGTGGCAGGCTTCTGCGTGGGCGTGGTAGAAAAGTCAGAAATCATCGATGGCAGCAAAGTGGCTGACGGCGATGCAGTGATTGCTCTGGCAGCCAGCGGCCCGCACTCCAACGGCTACTCGCTGGTGCGCAAAATCCTCGAAGTGAGCAAAACCAATCCAGAAACCACGGATTTGGCCGGTAAGTCTCTGGCAGATCATCTGCTGGCACCGACCAAAATCTATGTGAAATCGATTCTGAAATTGATTGAGCAAGTTGAAGTTCACGGCATCGTGCATCTCACCGGTGGCGGCTTCTGGGAAAATATCCCACGCGTGCTGCCGGATAACACCCAAGTGGTGATTGACGAAGCAAGCTGGCAGTGGCCGGACGTGTTCAACTGGCTGCAAACTGCCGGTAACGTCAGCCGCCACGAAATGTACCGCACCTTCAACTGTGGTGTGGGTATGTTGGTTGCTCTGCCTGCTGAGCTGGCCGATGAAGCCGTGGCCTTACTGAATGATAATGGCGAAAAAGCGTGGAAAATTGGTAGCGTAAAAGCCTCTAATTCCGAAGAACGCGTTATCATCAAGTAAATTCGACTACAGACAGGTGTTGAGATGAAAAGGATCGTGGTGTTGGTATCAGGCGAAGGGAGTAACCTCCAGGCGCTGATTGATGCCTGCCAGCAAGGACGTATTTACGCGACGCTCAGCGCCGTCTTCAGTAATAAAGCCTCGGCATTCGGGCTGGAACGGGCGCAGTCGGCCGGTATTCCCGCTCATGCATTAGATGTAAAATCCTTTGCCGACCGCGCGGCGTTTGACGTCGCGCTGGCCGATGCCATCGAGGCTTACAATCCCGACTTGATCGTGCTTGCGGGCTACATGCGCATTCTCACGGCTGAGTTCGTTCAGCGTTTCGCTGGCCGCATGCTCAATATTCACCCTTCCCTGCTGCCAAAATATCCCGGCCTGCACACTCATCGTCAAGCAATTGAAAATCAAGATGAAGTTCACGGCACTTCCGTCCACTTCGTGACTGAACAACTCGACGGCGGTCCGGTTATTCTGCAAGCCAAGGTGCCGGTTTTCAGTGATGACAGCGAAGATGAGCTGGTTGAACGCGTGCAGACGCAGGAACACAGCATCTATCCGCTGGTGGTAAGTTGGTTTGTCGATGGTCGTTTAGCGCTAAAAGATGGCGTGGCCTACCTCGACGGTAATCCGCTACCAGAGCAGGGTTACGCCGCAGATTAAACTGCCCGCAGGCGATGATTTCACTATAAACCGGCCACGTGCCGGTTTTTTGTTTTATATCTGTTTACGTTCGTTTACATATTGACCGCTATAATGACTGCGTGAGTGCACGTTTAAAGTCGTTTGTGTGCTCACCTTTTCTTAAAACAGGACTGTTTAAAGAGCCTAGTTTCTAAAAAGTATCCGAATAAACGACATTTCGGGAAATTTTATGTTTAGCAAGACCCACGTCAGATTACGTCCACTGGAAAAAGACGATTTGGCGTTCGTTCACCGTCTCGATAACAACGCAAGCATCATGCGTTACTGGTTCGAAGAGCCTTATGAAGCTTTTGTCGAACTGACCGACCTCTACAACAAACATATTCATGACCAAAGCGAACGCCGTTTTATCATTGAATATGAAAGCGGGCCTGTTGGTCTGGTGGAGTTAGTCGAGATTAATCACATACACCGTCGTGCTGAGTTTCAAATCATTATCGACCCCGCTCATCAAGGCAAAGGGTTTGCCGGTGATGCCGTCAAGTTAGCGATGGACTATGCGTTTTCCGTTCTTAACCTCTACAAGCTGTATTTAATCGTCGATAAAGAGAACAAAAAGGCGATTCATATCTACAACAAGTTGGGCTTTGAAGTAGAAGGCGAACTGAAACAGGAATTCTTCGTTAACGGGGAATACCGCAGCGCCATCCGTATGTGTATTTTCCAACCGCAATTCTTGGCGAAGTACAAAACCAAGCCGGCGGAATCCAAACGCGTTGATCCTATCGGCGCAGGCGTGGTTTAACCGCCCTATTAGCGGTGAACAAGCTGCTTTTCTAAAGCGTATCTTCATGAGATATCTTGTTCACCGCTAAGCTTTTTCCTCTCTCGTTGCGCCATTTAATGCTCACTTTCCACCCTCTGATTTAACCTCCGCTTTGTATTGGACTTTCCTGTCAATCTTTCGCAATATTGGTAGTAGACACTAGGCCCCTCTCTCTCAATATTTTCCATTAGAGATATGTCGAACATCCACAGGATGTGAGCTGGAAATAGCGAGATTTTCCCTGGTGATTCATCGTGATAACGCTGAATGTTGGGCCATAAAGAATGGAGTTAAAATGGGTCAGGAAAAGCTTTATATAGAAAAAGAACTGAGCTGGCTGTCCTTCAATGAACGTGTTTTGCAGGAAGCGGCAGACAAAAGCAATCCTCTGATCGAACGCATGCGTTTTCTGGGCATCTACTCCAACAATCTGGACGAATTCTATAAAGTTCGTTTTGCCGATTTAAAACGCCGAATTTTAATCAGCGAAGAACAAGGTTTTATCGGCGCGTCTCGCCATTTGCTGAAAAAGATTCAGGCCAAGGTTCTGCGCATAGACCAAGAGTTTGACAGTCTTTACAACGACCTGCTGCTAGAGATGGCGCGCAACCAGATTTTCTTGATCAACGAACGCCAGGTGTCTGAAAATCAGCAAAATTGGCTGCGTCAGTATTTCAAACAGCATCTGCGCCAGTTCATCACGCCTATTCTGATCAATCACGACACCAATCTGGTTCAGTTCCTCAAAGACGATTACACCTATCTGGCAGTCGAAATTATTCGCGGTGAAGAGATCCACTACGCGCTGCTGGAAATTCCATCAGACAAAGTGCCGCGCTTCGTTAACTTGCCGCCGGAAACGCCGCGCCGCCGCAAGCCGATGATCTTGCTGGATAACATCCTGCGCTACTGCCTTGATGACATCTTTAAAGGCTTCTTTGATTACGACCAGCTCAACGCCTATTCGATGAAAATGACCCGTGACGCCGAGTACGACTTGGTGACGGAGATGGAATCGAGCCTGCTGGAATTAATGTCTTCGAGCCTGAAACAGCGCCTGACCGCCGAGCCGGTGCGCTTTGTTTATCAGCGCGATATGCCCGATGACATGGTCGAGCTGCTGCGCGGTAAACTGGGGATCTCTAACTATGATTCCGTCATTCCCGGCGGCCGCTACCACAATTTTAAAGACTTCATCGGCTTCCCAAATGTCGGCAAAGCCAACCTGGTCAACCGCCCGCTGCCGAGACTGCGCCATCTGTTCTTCGATAAATTCCGCAACGGCTTTGAAGCGATTCGCCAACAAGACGTGTTGCTTTACTACCCGTACTATACCTTTGAGCACGTGCTGGAGCTGCTGCGTCAGGCCTCTTTCGACCCCAACGTGCTGTCAATCAAGATCAATATTTACCGCGTAGCCAAAGACTCGCGCATTATCGAATCGATGATCCACGCGGCGCATAACGGCAAAAAAGTCACGGTGGTGGTGGAGCTACAGGCGCGCTTTGACGAAGAAGCCAACATCCACTGGGCCAAGCGCCTGACGGAAGCTGGGGTGCACGTTATCTTCTCCGCGCCGGGCCTGAAAATTCACGCCAAACTATTTCTTATCTCACGCCGGGAAGGCGATGAAATCGTCCGCTATGCTCATATTGGGACCGGCAACTTTAACGAGAAAACGGCCCGTCTTTATACCGACTATTCTTTGCTGACGGCGGACAGCCGCATCACCAATGAAGTGCGCCGGGTGTTTAACTTTATTGAGAATCCATACCGGCCGGTGACTTTCGAGCACCTGATGGTATCGCCACAAAACTCCCGCGATATGCTGTATAAGCTGATCGATCAGGAGATTGCCAACGTGCAGGCTGGCGGTAACGGCGGGATCACGCTGAAAATCAACAACCTGGTGGATAAGGGCCTGATTGATCGCCTCTACGCCGCTTCCAACGTTGGAGTGAAAATCCGCCTGTTGATCCGCGGCATGTGCTCGCTGGTACCGGAACTGCCGGGCGTCAGTGAAAACATTCAGGTGACCAGTATTGTTGACCGTTATCTCGAGCACGACCGGGTGTATGTGTTTGAAAATAATGGCGACACCAAAGTGTTCCTGTCCTCTGCGGACTGGATGACGCGCAACATCGACTACCGTATTGAAGTGGCCGTCGCCCTGCTGGATCCGACGCTAAAACAGCGCGTGCTCGACATCCTCGACCTGCTGTTCAGCGACACGGTGAAAGCCAGATATATTGATAAAGATCTCAGTAATCGTTATGTTCCACGCGGAAATCGTCGTAAGGTGCGCGCGCAGCTGGCTATCTACGACTACCTCAAAGCCTTCGAGCTTGAACATAATAAACAGCAACACGATTAGGCCTGACACTTTGGAGCACCACATATTATGCCCCTGAACAACACCATAAACGCCAAACCGCAAGAGATTGCGGCTATCGACCTCGGGTCAAACAGCTTCCATATGGTGATAGCGCGCGTCGTGAATGGCGCGCTACAGGTGTTGGGCCGCCTGAAGCAGCGTGTGCATCTGGCTGACGGTCTGGACAGCAACAACGTATTGAGCGAAGAAGCTATCCAGCGCGGTCTTGACTGTCTGGCGCTGTTTGCCGAACGTTTACAAGGCTTTCCCGAACAGAACGTGACCATTGTCGGCACCCACTCGCTACGTCAGGCGGTGAATGCTGAAGAGTTCCTCCAGCGCGCCGCCGAGGTTATCCCCTATCCGATTGAAATCATTTCCGGGCAGGAGGAGGCGCGCCTGATTTTCATGGGCGTCGAGCACACTCAGCCCGAAAAAGGCCGCAAGCTGGTGATTGATATCGGCGGCGGGTCGACGGAGTTGGTGATCGGCGAAGATTTCGAGCCACTGCTGGCAGAGAGCCGCCGCATGGGCTGCGTCAGCTTTGGGCAATATTTCTTCCCCGACGGCGAAATCAGCCGCGCTAACTTTAAACGCGCCCAGCTGGCCGCCGCGCAAAAGCTGGAAACCATGGCCTGGCAGTATCGTCTGCAAGGCTGGCAGTACGCGCTAGGCGCGTCGGGCACCATTAAAGCCACTTATGAAGTGCTGGTGGAAATGGGCGAAAAAGACGGCCTTATTACCCCTGAACGCCTGAAAATGCTCACTGAAGAAGTGATGAATTACAAAAACTTCTCCTCGCTGAGCCTGCCGGGCCTGTCCGAAGATCGTCAGTCGGTATTTGTGCCGGGTCTGGCTATCTTGTGCGGCGTGTTCGATGCGTTGGCAATCAAAGAGTTACGACTGTCGGACGGCGCGCTGCGCGAAGGCGTACTGTATGAGATGGAAGGTCGCTTCCGCCATCAGGATATCCGCACTCGCACCGCAAAAAGCCTGGCCGAGCACTACAACATTGACCGCGAGCAGGCGCGCCGCGTGCTGGAAACCACCGAATTACTCTATGCCCAGTGGCTGGCGCAAAACTCAAAACTGGTGCAGCCACAGCTCGAATCTCTGCTGAAATTCGCTGCCATGCTGCATGAAGTGGGGTTAAGCATTAACCACAGCGGCATGCATCGCCATTCGGCCTATATCTTGCAGAATACCAACCTTCCGGGCTTCAATCAGGAGCAGCAAACCCTACTGGCTACGCTGGTGCGTTTCCACCGTAAAGGGGTGAAACTGGAAGAGCTGCCACGCCTTAACCTGTTCAAGAAAAAGCATTACCTGCCGCTGGTGCAGCTTTTGCGCCTCGGCGCACTGCTGAACAATCAGCGTCAATCCACCACCACGCCAGAGACGCTGCGACTGCTTACGGATGATAATCATTGGACGTTGCGCTTCCCCGCCGGTTATTTGGCGCAGAACAACCTGGTGCAGTTGGATTTTGAACGGGAACAGAGTTACTGGGACGACGTGACGGGCTGGAAGCTGATTCTGGAAGAAGAGGACGGCGAGCAGGAAGATCCTGCTAAATAACCCGCCAGCCTTTGGTTAGACGCGATCCTGCCCTTTCACAAGGAGAGGATCGCGGTAACGCTTTTAGTTTATTGCCGAGTTTATCGGCTCCTGAACCAGCTGGCTGAGTGGCTCAGGCATTCCAATCAAATATCCCTGCATATAGTCCACGCCCTGCGCCCGCAGTGCTTCGCGCTGCTGTTCGGTTTCCACAAACTCAGCGACTATCGCCAAGTGTTTCATCCGCGCAACCTGACAAATTGACTGTACGATGTAGGCATCCAGTGGGTCCGTCATCATGTTGCGCACGAAGCTGCCGTCAATCTTCAGGATGTCCGCCTGAATAAACTTCAAGCGATCATAACTGGCATAACCCGTGCCGAAATCATCAATCGCAATACGGCAGCCGTAGTGGCGTAAATCGCGCATGGAAAAATCAGCATATTTCACATTATGCAGCAGGTGAGATTCCGTCACTTCCAGCACGATTTGGAACGGCTCGACCTGATACTGCGCCATCAACGCCTTGAATTGGCTACTAAAAGAGGGGCGACAGAAGGTCGACGGCGAGAAGTTCACCGCGAAGCGCACGCTCGGCAGCTTCTCACGGTTATCGTTGATAAACATGAGGGTGTGCTTCAGCACCCAGATATCCAACTGGTAGGCCAGACCAAATTCATGCACCACCGGCAGGAATTTTTCCGGCGTCATCAACCCGCCCTCGTCATCCTGCATGCGCAGCAGGATCTCATGGTAGCTGTCGCCGCGAATACCGGCGATAGGCTGCGCCATCAGCACGAAGCGATCTTCATCCAGCGCGCGCTGGATTTTATGCAGCATCGCCACTTTGGATTTGATCTCTTTCTGCACCTGACTGTGGTCGCTTTTGTTGGACTCCGGCTTGCCGGTGGTCAGCGACACCTCGGCAATACCGCTCAACTCCCCCAGCAGCATGTGCAGATGCTCAACCGGCGGGAAGACGGTGCAGTAGGACAAACCGATATTCGGATGCAGCGGCAAGCCGTTCCAAATCAGGCGAAAATCATCGACGTATTGCTGCAAGCGGTCCAATTTCTCCAGCGTTTCATCACAGTTGAGACGCAACACCAAATCGTACCCCGGCAGGTGATACACCCTCTCCCCTTCCTGCAAGAAAGGCCGCAGGCCAGTGGCCAGTTGCTGTTTGAACTGAATGCGTAACTGCATGCCGTAGTTGCGGCTGAGCACGTCCATTTCCGACACGCGAACAAAGCAGAGTAAAGAGCGCGGATAGCGCGATAAGTCACGATTGAAGGCCCGCAGGTTCGGCAAACCAAAAACCGGGTCCAGCAGGGCGGCCTGTCGGGTCTTTTTCATCAGCTGGCGTTGCATTGACGAGATAGAGGCCATCAGCAGCAGGCAGAGGGTAAACACCAGCATCAGGGCAGAAACAAATACCAGATTATGGACAAAGTCCTTCTCGTTGATGAAGCCGCGATAATTGCTAAACAGCACAATCAGCGCCCCCGTCCAGACGAGCGTAATAAAGTGATAGCCGTAGCGCATCGCACCAAACAGCAGCACCGGCAGCAGCAGGGTTAAGGTGTAATCGCTGAGCAGAATTTTGGCAATCGGCTCACTGATCCCCTCCATGCTCAGCAAAATCACCATCACGCTCAGCAACGCAAACCACAGTACAATCTCGACAGACTTCACGCCCGGCGAGCGCTGATTAAGCATGATTTGGCGCAGCACGCGCAGATAGCGAGGTTTACGCAAAACGCGAAACGTCAGGTACCACAGATGCCCACTCAGCAAGATACCCAGCATCATCGCCTGAAGATTGATCAGGGTCCGCAGCGTCATAAATTCACGGGTCACCATGCCCAGATAGCCCGGCAGCAGTCCCAACTCCACTACGATTTGCAAAATAAAGATGTAGAGGCAGGAGAGGAAAATCACCAGCCAGAAGACGCGCGGGAGCGGCAGACGCAGTAACCCAAAGGTCGCAGACCAGCGTTTACCGGCATGCCAGCGATAACCGGCCCAAGAAACGCTCAGGCAGAACAGATAGATAAGCGTCAGTAGCGATGCCATTTCGGCGCCGATACGCAGGTCATAGCGGATGAACATGCCTATCGCGATACCCGGCAAGGCGCGCCAATCAAAGACCATCATTAGCGCTACACACACCGCCAGCGGCATGTACATCAAATAAGTACGACCTTCCGGCAAGAAGATAATGGGCGAGAAGTAAGACGAGATATTGATAAACACCAGTGCGCACAGCAGTGGCAGGCCCCACCAGTGGCGGCTGTATTCACGCCAAGATAAAAATTTACTCATAGGATATGCCATGTTTTTCCGCAGGCGATCCACGCAGGTCGCGTGCTGGAATCATTGAGAGGCCAGATGAACGGTCAACAACGCCAAAGAAACAACGGGTTTAAGGAAACGTCAAAAGACTGGCCACAAAAAGCGGTAAAAACAGATTTCGCAGCATCACTAAAATAAAACCAGATTCTAAGTTGGCTCATATTAAACTATTTGATGGGGATCAATAAACCTAGACTTTGCTAATTAGCGTAAAAATCGCCTCAAATGCATTCACTCAAGAGTGAAAAAATACCCTATAAATTTCATACACGTATGATTCTCTGCCGGATATTTTTATTCACAATTCAATCCAGCGCCCAGAGTGCGAGATTATTCTGAATATCCTGACGGAACACTCCTACACAATGAGACTTTTCTGGCTGGGTTAGGCGTTGTGCTATATATTGATTATGCGAATGAGTCTGTTTTAAATCATTATTTCACCCTGATGGAGCTACGGTTTAATAAGCTGAAATTACTATGTCTAAAAAAGCCAACATCAAGATGACTAAGATCGTATTAGCGATCAGCTTTATTATTTTATTCGGCCGCTTGGTCTACTCCGCCGTCGGGGCCTGGTCACATCATCAAACTCAAAAACAGACTCAGGTAGAACAATCGACGACACCGACACCCTGATATTTTAGTTTTGGAATTCAAAGGATAAGGACGCAGCATGTCTGCCAATAAGCATCGCTATCACGTACAAAAGCTGGCGGAAACACGTACCCGCATCCTCAACCTGCTGCTTGACAGCGACGACCTTGCCGACAGCATTCTCGGCGAATCCAAAGATATCGACCCCGCCACGCAGTCCCTGCTAATGGACCAGACTGCCGAGCTCAGCAATCTGATTGACGGGCTGCATCCGGCTGACCTTGCCGATATTTTAGAAGCCTTGCCGGAGCGCGAACGTCTGGCGCTGTGGCGTTTAGTCGATCCCGCAGATCGCGGTAAAGCCTTAGTAGAAGTCTCAGAAACCGTCTGGGACAGTCTGATTGAGGAAATGAGCGACAAAGACCTGCTGAAAACCATGTCGCTGCTGGACGTGGATGATCAGGTTTATCTGGCGGAATATCTGCCACGTGACCTGATGGGCCGCGTGCTGACCTCGCTGGATCCGCGCCAGCGCGAAAAAGTGCGCGAAGTGGTTAAGTTCGGCAAGGATACCGTCGGGCGAATCATGGATTTCGAGCTGCTGTCCGTGCGCGCGGATGTCACGCTGGGCACTGTGCAGCGCTATTTGCGCTACCGTAAAGACATTCCCGAAGCCAGTGACAAGCTGTTCGTCACTGACCGAAACAACATGCTACTTGGCGAGCTGCCGCTCACCACCATTTTGCTTAACTCGCCGCATCGCCAGGTTTTCCAGGTGATGAACGATGACCCAACCTGCTTCGAACCCGAAGACAAAGCCGAAGACGCGGCCAGTGCCTTCGAACGTTATGACTTAATCACCGCGCCCGTCATCGACAAAAAGGGCAAACTGATGGGTCGCCTGACGGTCGAGGAAATTGTCGATTTCGTTAATAACGATACCGACACCAATCTGCGCCGCATGGGGGGCTTAAGCCCGGAAGAGGACGTGTTCTCGCCTGTAGGCAAGGCAGTGAAAAACCGCTGGGCGTGGCTGGCCATTAATCTTTGTACCGCGTTTGTCGCGTCGCGGGTGATCGGCCTGTTTGAAGGTACGATTTCGCAACTGGTGGCGCTGGCGGCATTAATGCCGATTGTTGCCGGTATTGGCGGTAATACGGGTAATCAGACAATCACGATGATTGTGCGTGCTCTGGCGCTGCATCAGGTGCAGCTCGGCAATCTTAAATTCCTGATATTCAGGGAGTTGGGCGTCGCACTGATCAACGGTCTGGTGTGGGGTGGCCTGATGGGCATCATTACCTGGCTGCTGTATGGCGACTGGGAGATGGGCGCGGTCATGACATTGGCGATGGTGCTCAATCTATTAGTTGCCGCCAGCATGGGGGTGATTATTCCATTGACCATGGTAAGGCTTGGCCGCGACCCGGCGGTGGGCGCCAGCGTGATGATCACCGCTATCACCGATACGGGCGGTTTCTTCATCTTCCTTGGATTGGCAACAATTTTCCTGCTTTAACTCCCCCTTTGCTGCGCCTTATTCTCAAGGCGCAGCAAAGGTTTTACTCTTCGTTTTCCCTGATAAGGCCATAGCTGACTCCTTCAGCTCATTAAACCCATAAAAACCTGATCTTCTTCTCACTCAAGGTTCGTTATCAATTCATTACTGTTGTAGAATTCAGCAAGCTTATCGTTCGTGGCCGGACGGGTTTAAGAAAGGGTTTTGCCGTGGAAAAGAACATATCCCGTCTGGATTCACAGTCACCCATCAGTTGGAAAATCCTGTTGGTTCTGGCCGTGAGCATCTGCCTGCTGGCACTCGCCTGCATGAAGGTCATCCAGCAATCCTCCAGTCTGGCGTCGGTATGGTTGCCGACGGCACTGCTCATCCCGGTTTTATTCCACCATCGCTACCGCGACTGGTTTCCGCTGTTTTGCGCCGCGGGCTTGGGCATCGCCGCCTCCCACTTTTTGGCGTACTCGTGGTCTACGAGCTACCTGCCCTACCTATTTATTAACTTGTTAGAGGCGGGCACCTGCGCGCTGCTGCTGCGACGCTTTCTGCCCACCAAGGACCCGCTCTCTGGTCTGGCGAATTGGGCAAAATTCCTGCTGGTGGCCGTGGTGTTCAGTCCGCTGCTCAGCGCCATTATCATGACGATCTTTGTCCAGCACACCCTTGCGCCACAGGCGTCAGAGCAAAGGTTCGCGACCTGGTTTATGTCCGAGGCGGTCGCCATTTTGGCACTCACTCCGCTGGGTTTGATTTACCAGAGAGGCTATCTACAGCAACTTTTCCACAACTCAGGCCGCCTGCTTGAGCTGATGGCGACCCTAATTATCAACATGGTGGCGGCTTTTCTGGCGCTAAAATGGCTGCCTTACCCCTTTGCCTTTATCACCATTCCTCTGCTGTGGGCGGCGATACGCTTGCCGCGCGTTGAGGCATTTTTCATTTTCCTCAGCCTGACCCTGATGATTGCGCTGCTGCAAACCACCGGCATTATCGACATCGTTCCGCACATTACCGTGGTGCCGCCGGGCCTGCTTTTCACGCCGCTGCTGCTGATTCTGCTACCCGCCAATGCCATGGCGATGGCGATGCACGCCCTGCGCGTCGAGAAGTCACACATTACTCAGAGCGAAAACCGTTTTCGCAATGCGATGGAATATTCCGCCATCGGCATGGCGCTGGTGTCGCCACAGGGCAAATGGCTACAGGTGAATAAAGCCCTGTGCAATCTGCTGGGTTATGAGGCGGACTACCTGAAAACGCTGACATTTCAGGAAATTACTTACGCCGAGGACCTGAGCAAAGACCTGACGCTACTCCAGCAACTGCTCGACGGCGAGATTCAGAACTACCAGATGGAAAAACGCTATCTACGCCGTGATGGCGAGATTGTTTGGGCACTGCTGGCGGTTTCACTGGTGCGCGATGATGAGCAAAATCCGGTCTATCTCATCGCTCAGATTGAAGATATCAATGAGCTAAAACACACCGAAATCACCAATAACCGGCTGAGCGAAGCTCTGCACGAAGAGAAAGAGCTACTGCACATCACGCTGAATGCCATCAATGATGCCGTGATCTCCACCGATCAGCAGATGAACATCACCTTTATGAATCCGGTGGCGGAGAAGATGACCGGCTGGAGTCAGCAGAAGGCGCAGGGCAAGCCGGTCAGCGATGTGGTGCACTTGACCATTGGGCCAGACGGCGAGCTGATTAACGACCTAATGGCCATGTACAGCAGCCAGTATCTGCACTCCTCCCTCGAGCAATCGCTGATTTTGCACGGCTATCACACCGGGCAGTTCGACGTGCAGCTGGCGATTTCGCCAATGCGTAAACTAAATGCCGAGCCAATCGGCTTAGTCTTGGTGCTACAGGACGTAAGTAAATCGCGTGAGCTGATGCGCCAACTCAGCTACAGCGCCTCCCACGATTTGCTTACCGATTTAGCCAATCGCGGCAGCTTTGAAGATAGCCTGAAAGAAGCGCTAAAACTGACTGCCGAGCAGCAGCAACATCACAGTCTGGCCTTTATCGATCTCGACCATTTCAAGGCGGTCAATGACACCGCCGGGCACGCGGCGGGAGACGAGTTGCTGCGCCAATTAAGCCATCTCATGCAGGATCATATTCGCAATAGCGACCGGCTGGCTCGCCTCGGCGGCGATGAGTTTGCCCTATTGCTGTTAGACTGTCAGCACGAGCAGGGTTTGCAAGTGGTAAAGTCATTAGTCAATAAAATCAATGAATTCCAATTCATGTGGGAAAATCAAATTTACCGCATTGGCGCCAGCGCGGGCATTACGCGCATCACGGACGCTTCCCTCAGCAGCAGCGAATACATGGCCCAAGCCGATGTTGCCTGCTACACCGCCAAAAATCGCGGCCGGGGGCAGGTATTTGCCTATGAAGAGCAGCAAAAACGCTTATTGGCCTCCCACGCAGTGCTGTTCCGCCCCGAGGATATTCGCCGCGTGCTGAATGAAAATCAGCTGTCGCTCAACTGCCGCGCCGCGTCACCACCGAAAACGCCGCTTTCCGTCTGCTTCTATCAACTTTCGCTGCAATTCGTGCAGCCGGTGAATGGCATTCAGCACGCCGAATTGCTGTTGGAAGCCGCACGATTTTACGACATGATGCCCGAAATCGACCTGTGGATGCTGCGTCAGGTCCTCGAGGTTCATGCTAAGGGTATCAATAATAAGGGAATTTGCGTGGCTATCCCGCTCGCCACGGAAAGCCTGCTGCAAGAGAGTTTGCGGCAAGAGTTAAATCGCCTGCTGGATAACACCCTGATGCCGATGGGCTCGGTGAATCTGATGATTGAACCCGATGTGTTGCTCAAATATGAGCATCTGCGGCGGTACGTTGCCGAACTGAGGCAGCGTGGTTGTAAAATCGTACTGCGCAACGTTGGAAAAAATCTGAATGAATTTAATGCCTTGCCGGAAGGCAGTGTGGATTACGTGCAAATCGACCCGACCTTTATGAGCCAACTACACTATAACCAGATGGATGAAGTGCTGGTGACGATTCTCCATGGCAACACTCATCGGCTGGCGGCGCAGACGCTGGCTGGCCCGGCAGATTTAAACGAAACCTTGGAAAAGCTGACCAGCATTGGCATTGATTTGGTGGAAGGCGATACCATCGCGCCGCTGACGTCGCTCAATACGCTGCTCAACACCGGCTATTTTGGCATTCATTAAGCAGGCAGTTTACGTCTGCGGCTCATCGTCGGGTAGAAAGTCATTATTGGCCCACAGATGCAAGGTGGCGTAAGTGCGCCACGGCTGCCAACGCTGGGCGTAGCGGGCGATTTTGCCCGGCGTCGTGTCAGGAAAACGCTGCTTGATCAGGTAGTCGCTGCCGAGAAAAACGTCCGGCGCTGACCAGGCCCGCATGGCGATATAGCTGGCGGTCCAGCCGCCAATCCCCGGCATCGCCAGCAGCTGTTTCACGCCCTGTTGCACATCCGGCATGTTATCCAACGGCAGGCTGCCCTCCGCCACCGCCCGCGCCACGCCAATCAAACAGGCCGCCCGTTTGGCCTGCACGCCAATACCGCGCAGGTCATCCACGCTCAGTTGAGCAATGCGTTCCGGCGTCGGGAACAGGTGGGTTAATCCGGCAAAAGGCGTGTCGATGGCTTCGCCCCAGTTCTGCGTCAGCCGCGTCGCCAGCGTCGCCGCCATTTTGACACTCACCAGCTGGCCGAGGATCGCCCGCACCGTGAGTTCAAACCGATTGATACACCCCGGCAGCCGCAGCCCAACGTTGTTTTGCGCCAACTCCCCTAGCCCGGCGGCAATCAGGTGCGGATCTGCGTCTAAATCCAGCAGCAGGCTAACCTGCCGCTCAACGCGCTCTGCCACAGGTTCAAGCGACGGCGAGAGGCTCAGCTCCACGCAATTTCTTTCCAGCAATGGCCGTAAACGCAGCCACCCCGCAATAGTGCCGGTTTCAGACTGCACTAGCAGCGTGCGCTGGTAGAAGCCATCCAGCATCTGTTCAACGCCCGTTAAGGCGCGAGCGCCAAGGAAGGAGGTCATCCAGTCCCAGTCGTAAGGCGGCGTATAAGGGAGGTAGCGGGGTTTAGTCACGGGGCGGGCCTATTTATTTTTGGAAATTAAAGGTAACAGGAAATGGGGGCGTTGCCACGCTGACTGGCTTTTTAAATTCAAATTCAACTTCAACTTCAAGGTCGTGGGCGTCGGCCCACACCGACCAAGGGAGGCGTAAACGCGCCTCCCTTGGAACCCTGCGTTTTTATTGTTGTGTGATCGAGGCTGCGCAGGGTTGGGATGGACATGTTTCAGCGGCCAAGATGATCGTCGCGAAGTGCCGCCGCTTAGGCGGTTCCCTCGCTGCGGGATTACAACCCGCGTAAAGAGACACGCGGTTTTCCACCTCTTGCTCGGCGTCACTTCTGAACGCGACCTACTGGCATTTATGTCGTACCGTTTCAGTGGGGTTTGTCTTGCTCCCTCCCCTATTTAGGGGAGGGTTGGGAGGGGGTATTGCAAAAAAACTCAGTGGCTTAGGGTGTATTTCGGCTGGGTTTGCTCCTTCTCCTCTCAGAGGAGAAGGCTGGGATGAGTAGTGGTTTAATTCAACGCTCAATGCAACCAACCCCACACACCACCTAGCCTCCCCTCCTGAAAGAGGAGGGATCAAAACCAACCCCACACTTAAATTTGAAATTAAAACCAAAACCACATAAAGTCCCCCCCCTTCTTTGGCATGGGGAACCGTGATGTTTATTGGATTTGACTACGGCACAGCGAATTGCTCGGTAGCAGTGATGCGCGGCAATGACGCCCACTTATTGGCGTTGGAAAACAACGATCCTTATTTACCCTCCATGCTCTGTGCGCCTACGCGTGAAGCGGTCAGCGAATGGCTGAACCGTCATGGGCAGGTTCCGACGGGCAGCGATGAGAATTTAGCTCTGCTGCGCCGCAGTATCAGTTTTAACCGGGAAGAAGATATTCCGGTCAATGCCAACAGCGTTAACTTCGGTTTGCACGCGCTTTCTACTTATATGGAAGACCCGGAAGAAGTCTATTTCGTGCGCTCGCCGAAATCCTTCTTGGGCGCTAATGGCTTGAAACCGCAACAAATTGCCCTGTTCGAAGACTTGGTCTGCGCCATGATGTTCCACATCAAGCGTCAGGCTGAATCTGCTTTGCAGCAGAGTATCGAGCAGACGGTGATTGGTCGCCCGATCAACTTCCAGGGGATGGGTGGCGAAGAGGCGAACCGTCAGGCGCAGGGCATTTTGCAACGCGCTGCCGAACGCGCGGGCTTCCGCGATATCGCTTTCCAGTTCGAACCTGTTGCGGCGGGGCTGGATTTTGAAGCCACGCTGACGGAAGAGAAAACCGTGCTGGTGGTGGATATCGGCGGCGGTACCACTGACTGCTCGGTACTGCTGATGGGCCCACAGTGGCGTGATAAAGCCGAGCGCCAGCAAAGCCTGCTGGGGCACAGCGGCTGCCGCGTTGGTGGTAACGACCTCGACATCATGACCGCCTTCAAGCAGTTGACTCCGCAACTGGGCATGGGCACTGAAATGACCAAGGGGATCGCCATTCCCGCGCTGCCTTATTGGAACGCCGTGGCGACCAATGACGTGCCGGCGCAGGCCGATTTCTACAGCGTCGCCAATGGCCGCATGCTGCGCGATTTGATTCGCGACGCCGCGCAGCCTGACCAAGTGAAGCGCCTGCTGAAAGTCCACCAGCAGCGCCTGAGCTACCGTCTGGTTCGTGCCGCAGAGGAGAGCAAAATTGCGCTGTCGGAGCGTGAAAGCGTGATCGCCGGACTGGAGTTTATCGAAGCCGGTCTGGCGGAAAGCATCAGCCAGCAGCAGTTGAGCGAGGCCATCGCCCAGCCGCTGGAGCGTATTCAGGAGCAGGTTAATCTGGCGCTTTCCACCAGCGACATTAAGCCTGATGTGATCTACCTGACCGGCGGCAGCGCCCGTTCGCCGCTGCTGCGCGCCGCGTTACAGGCACAGCTGCCGGGCATCCCACTGGTCGGTGGCAACGACTTTGGCTCGGTCACCGCCGGTTTGGCGCGCTGGGCACAAACGCTGTTCCGCTAAGATTTAGCCGCAATAAAAAACCGCCCGAGGGCGGTTTTTTTGTTTCTCGCTGGCTGACTTATTCCCAGCGGCTGCCTTCATTGATCAACGCAATATCGGCATCATCGAGTTTCAAGGTGGCGGCCGTTGCCAGCTCGTCTAGCTGCTCGAGGGAGGTCGCGCTGACAATTGGCGAGGTGATGCTCGGGCGGGCGATTTGCCACGCCAGCGCCACCTGCCCCGGCTTGACGCCGTGTTTCTCCGCCACGCTGTCGAGTGCTGCCAGCACCTTCAGTCCGCGCTCATTCAGGTAGCGCTCAACCACCGACTCGCCGCGCTTACTTTTGCTGGCATCTGCCTTGGTGCGGTACTTCCCGGTCAGGAAGCCAGCGGCAAGGCCATAGAAGTTGATCACGCCCAGGCCGTTGTCCGTCACCACCTTCTCTAACGCTTCTTCGTAGACTTTGCGGTCATAAGGGTTGTAGAGCGGTTGCAGGGTTTCATAGCGCGCCAAGCCGTTCTCTTTACTCACCTTTAAGGCTTCTGCCAGGCGCGGCGCGCTGTAGTTCGAAGCACCAATGGCGCGCACCTTGCCCTCTTTAATCAAGGCGTCGAAGGCCGCCATCGACTCGGCTAATGGCGTGTCGGCGTCGTCATCGTGCGATTGGTAGAGGTCAATATGGTCGGTTTGCAGGCGCTTCAAAGAAGCTTCAACAGCCTGTTTAATGTAGCGCGGCGATAAGCCCACTTTGCCCTCGCCCATCGGCTTGCCGACCTTGGTCGCCAAAATAATCTGGTCGCGCTTGCCGTTTTTTTTCAGCCATTTGCCGATAATAGTTTCTGATTCGCCGCCGCTGTGGCCTTCAACCCAGCTGGAATAGACATCGGCGGTATCAATAAAATTAAGCTTATGGTCAATTAAGGCGTCGAGAAGGCTAAAAGATGTGGATTCGTCCGCCGTCCAGCCAAATACGTTGCCACCAAAAGTGAGCACCGGCACCTGAATTCCTGAACGACCTAATTCTCTTTTACTCATAACGTTTCCTTTTTCTGACGTGAATAATGCTTCGCTTATTAACTATTTTAAGGTGAACAATAACAGTAGCATTGGTTCAAAAAAAGTCAGGCAGGATAAGGCCTTATTTACACAAATTATGAAAATCTCTCCTTATTTCCTCCATTTTTCACTGCCTCCTGCTGGCTACAATATCACCCCTAAAAGAACCGAAAAACGCCCGTAGATCGGCGGAAATCATTGCTACCCTTTAATTAATAAGATTTATCTACCAAGGGAAGACCCATACTGTGCGAAAAAGCCCTCTGAGACTGTTTATTACTTTGCTGGTATTGGTCATTGCCGCGCTGGCGGTATGGTATTTCTATGTCGATAAATCTTCAGCGTCGGGCAACAATACGCCGGGCGCAACCCAGCAGAAACGCGCCTCAGGCTCCGGCGGGGGTCGCCGCAATATGCCGATGCCGCCGGTGCAGGCCGCGCTGGCGGTGAAAAAATCGGTACCGCAATATCTCAGTGGGCTAGGCACGGTAACGGCGTCCAACACCGTGACGGTACGCAGCCGGGTGGACGGCCAGCTGATGGCGCTGCACTTTACCGAAGGGCAGCAGGTGAAAGCCGGTGACCTGCTAGCGGAAATCGACCCGCGACCGTTTCAGGTTCAACTGACGCAGGCACAGGGCCAGCTCGACAAAGATCAGGCCACGCTGGACAACGCCCGCCGCGATTTGGCCCGTTATCAGCAACTGGTGAAAACCAATCTGGTTTCGCGCCAAGAGCTGGACACCCAGCAGTCGCTGGTTCGCCAGAGCGAAGGCGCGGTAGCCGTGGACAAAGGCGCGGTGGACAGCGCCAAGCTGCAACTGACCTACAGCAAAATCACTTCGCCAATCAATGGCCGCGTCGGGCTTAAACAGGTGGATATCGGCAATATTATCTCCAGCGGCGATACCACCGGCATTGTTATTCTCACCCAAACCCAGCCGATTGACGCCGTTTTCACTCTGCCGGAAGCCAACATCAGCACCATTGTTGAGGCGCAGCGCGCAGGTCACCCCCTGGTGGTGGAAGCTTGGGACAGAACCAATCAGCACCTCTTAACTCAGGGCCAGCTGCTGACGCTGGATAACCAAATCGACCCGACCACCGGCACAATCAAGCTGAAAGCGCGGTTCGACAATCAGGATAACGCGCTGTTTCCTAACCAATTCGTCAACGCGCGGTTGAAAATCGGCACCCTGCAAAACGCCGTAGTGGTGCCGACCGCCGCCGTGCAGATGGGCAACGAAGGCCACTTCGTCTGGGTGGTGGACAATGAGAAGAAAGTCAGCAAACACATTGTTACCACCGGCACACAAGACAGCCAACAAACCGTGATAACCGGCGGACTGAGTGCCGGAGAAAACGTGGTCACTGACGGCATTGACCGTCTGACGGAAGGCGCGACCGTGGAAGTGATTGCGCCGCAAACCGCCGCGCAGGCCGCCGAGGCGGAGAAAAACGCTGAGAAACACGCGGGCAAACACCATCGCCAGAGGTCTTCTTCCTAATGCAGGTGATGCCAGACAGACCACAGGGCGGCCCTTCCCGCCTGTTTATCCTCCGCCCGGTCGCCACCACGCTGCTGATGATCGCCATTTTGTTGGCGGGCATTATTGGCTATCGCGCCCTCCCGGTCGCCGCGCTGCCGGAGGTGGATTACCCGACCATTCAGGTGGTGACGCTCTATCCCGGCGCCAGCCCCGACGTCACTACGTCCGCCATTACCGCCCCGCTGGAGCGCCAGTTTGGGCAGATGTCCGGCCTGAAACAGATGCAGTCGCAAAGCTCCGGCGGCGCGTCGGTTATCACCTTGCAGTTTGGCCTCGACCTGTCGCTGGACGTCGCCGAGCAGGAAGTGCAGGCAGCCATCAACTCTGCCACCAACCTACTGCCGACCGACCTGCCGAACCCGCCGGTTTATAGCAAAGTTAACCCGGCTGACCCGCCAATCATGACGCTGGCGGTGACCTCTAGCGCGATGGCAATGACGGAGGTAGAAGACTTGGTGGAAACCCGCGTGCTGCAAAAGCTGGCGCAGGTCAGCGGCGTCGGCCGGGTGAGTATTTCCGGCGGTCAGCGCCCGGCGGTGCGCGTCAAACTCAATGCGCCCGCCATGGCGGCACTGGGTTTAACCAGCGAAGAGGTGCGCACGGCGATTGCGGCAGCCAACGTCAATTCGGCCAAAGGCAGCTTCGACGGGCCGGAGCGCTCGGTGACGCTATCAGCCAATGATCAGATGAAAAGCGCCGCCGACTACCGCGCGCTGGTGGTCAGCTACCAAAACGGCGCGCCGGTCAGATTGCAGGACATCGCGGAGATTGAACAAGGGGCGCAAAACGACAAACTGGCGGCCTGGGCCGATAAAAAGCCCGCCATCGTGCTCAATATTCAGCGCCAGCCGGGGGCCAACGTGATCACCACGGCGGACAGCATTCGCAACATCCTGCCGATTCTGCAAGAGAACTTGCCGAAATCGGTCAAGGTCGAGCTGGTGACTGACCGCACCGTGACCATTCGCCACTCGGTGAGCGACGTGCAGTTCGAACTGCTGCTCTCCGTCGCGCTGGTGGTGATGGTGATGTACCTGTTTTTGCGCAATATGGCGGCGACGCTTATCCCCAGCGTGGCCGTGCCGCTGTCGCTGATTGGCACCTTTGCCGCAATGTATTTCCTCGGTTTTTCAGTCAATAACCTGACTCTAATGGCCCTGACCATCGCCACCGGTTTCGTGGTGGATGACGCCATCGTGGTGATCGAAAACATTTCGCGCTACATCGAAAAGGGCGAAACGCCGCTCAATGCCGCGCTGAAGGGGGCCGGAGAAATCGGCTTCACCATCATCTCCCTGACCTTCTCGCTGATTGCGGTGCTGATCCCGCTGCTGTTTATGGGCGATATCGTCGGACGGCTGTTCCGCGAGTTCGCCGTCACGCTGGCGATAGCCATTCTGATCTCCGCCGTGGTGTCGTTGACCCTAACGCCGATGATGTGCGCCCGCATGCTCAGCCACGAATCGCTGCGCAAACAGAACCGTTTCTCCCGCGCTTCCGAACGCATGTTTGACCGGGTGATTGCTACTTACGGTCGCGGGCTGACCGTGGTGCTACGCCACCAGTGGCTGACGCTCGGAGTGGCGCTGGGCACGCTGGCGCTCACCGCCCTGCTCTATTTACTCATCCCCAAGGGGTTCTTCCCGGTGCAGGATAATGGCCTGATTCAAGGCACGCTGGTCGCGCCGCAGTCGGTTTCCTTTAGCAATATGGCAGAGCGCCAGCAGCAGGTGGCGGCGATTTTGCTACAAGACCCGGATGTCGAAAGCCTGACCTCGTTTATCGGCGTGGACGGCGCCAACCCGACGCTGAATACCGGCCGTTTGCAGATAGCTTTGAAGCCGTTGAGCGATCGCAGCGATCGCGTTGATACCATTATTCCGCGCCTGCGCGACGAGGTCGCCAAGGTGCCGGGTGTCGATCTTTATCTCCAGCCGGTGCAGGATTTGACCATCGACACGCAGGTCGCCCGCACGCAGTACCAGTTCACCTTGCAAACCCTGACCACGGATTCGCTCGGCCGCTGGGTGCCGCAACTGTTGGAGCAATTACGCACCCTGCCGCAGCTTCAGGATGTCAGCAGCGACTGGCAGGATCAGGGGCTAGAAGCCTATATCAAGGTGGATCGCGACAGCGCCAGCCGGTTGGGCATCAGCCTGACCGACGTCGATAACGCGCTGTATAACGCCTTCGGCCAGCGGTTGATTTCCACTATTTATACCCAAGCCAACCAGTACCGCGTGGTGCTGGTGCACGACACGGCGCAAACGCCGGGCTTTAGCGCGTTGCAGGATATTCGCCTCAATGGCAGCAACGGCAACAGCATTCCGCTCAGCGCCATCGCTCAGTTCGAGCAGCGAAAAACCGCGCTTTCGGTCAATCACCTCGACCAGTTCCTGTCGGCCAGCGTGTCGTTTAACGTCGCGCCGGGTTACTCACTCGGCGAGGCGGTTGAGGCGATTAAACACACCCAGCAAAATCTGGCGATGCCTGCGGATATCAGCGTGCAGTTCCAGGGGGCGACGCTGGCGTTTGAAGCCGCACTCGGCAGCACGCTGTGGCTGATTTTGGCGGCAGTAGTGGCGATGTACATCGTGCTCGGGGTGCTTTATGAGAGCTTTATTCACCCCGTCACCATCCTTTCGACTCTGCCGACGGCGGGGGTCGGGGCGCTGCTGGCCCTGATGCTGGCGGGCAGCGAGTTGGACGTGATTGCCATCATCGGCATTATTTTGCTGATTGGTATCGTGAAGAAGAACGCCATCATGATGATCGACTTCGCACTGGCCGCCGAGCGCGATCAGGGCATGACACCGTACGAGGCCATTTACCAAGCCTGCCTGCTGCGCTTTAGGCCGATTTTGATGACCACGCTGGCGGCGCTGCTCGGCGCGCTGCCGCTGATGCTCAGCACCGGCGTGGGTGCCGAACTGCGCCGCCCGCTGGGGATCTGCATGGTCGGCGGGCTGATTGTCAGTCAGGTGCTGACCCTGTTCACCACGCCGGTGATTTACCTGCTGTTTGATAAACTGGCGCGCCGCGTTCGCCCTCGCACCAGCCACCCACGGACTGACGGATGAAGGTTTTCGCGCTGTTCATCCACCGGCCAGTGGCCACCACCCTGCTGACGCTGGCTATCCTGCTG
Organism: Ewingella sp. CoE-038-23; assembly: GCF_040419245.1. Lineage (NCBI taxonomy): Bacteria > Pseudomonadati > Pseudomonadota > Gammaproteobacteria > Enterobacterales > Yersiniaceae > Ewingella > Ewingella docleensis. Next base: position 3,224,217 of record NZ_JAZHOH010000001.1, read on the forward strand.
GCGGGCATTTTGGGCTTCCGCCTGCTGCCGGTCGCGCCGCTGCCGCAGGTGGATTACCCGGTGATTTCGGTCACCGCGTCACTGCCGGGGGCTGACCCGGAAACCATGGCCGCCTCGGTAGCCACGCCGCTGGAGAGCACCTTGGGCACCATTGCCGGGGTGAATGAAATGACCTCCACCAGCACGCTCGGCAGCACCCGCATCACTCTCGAATTCGACTTTGACCGCGACATCAACGGCGCGGCGCGCGACGTGCAGGCAGCGATCAATGCCGCGCAGAGCCTGCTGCCTTCCGGCATGCCGAGCCGCCCGACCTATCGCAAAGCCAACCCGTCCGATGCGCCCATCATGATCATCACCCTGACCTCCGACACCTTCAGTCAGGGCCAGCTTTACGACTACGCCTCCACCCAGTTGGCGCAGACCATTTCGCAGATGGACGGCGTGGGCGACGTCACGGTCGGCGGCAGTTCTTTACCGGCGGTGAGGGTCGACCTCAACCCGGAAGCCCTGTTCAATCAGGGCGTCTCCCTTGACGCCGTGCGTCAAACCATCGCCGCCGCCAACGTGCGCAAGCCGCAGGGCGCGCTGGAAGATGGCAACTCGCACTGGCAAATCCGCACCAACGACGCGCTAAAAACCGCCAAAGAGTACGCGCCGCTGGTGATCCACGTCAGCAATGGCAACACCGTGCGCCTGAGCGACGTCGCCACTGTCACCGATGGCGTGCAGGATCAGCGCAATGCCGGGCAAACCAGTCTGGCCGACGGCAGCGTGCGCCCGGCGATTTTGCTGGTGATCCGCCGCAGCGCCGACGCCAATATCATCGCCACCATTGATAGGATCCGCGCCGAGCTTCCCGCCCTGCGCGAATCCATGCCCGCCTCTATCGACATGCAGGTGGCGCAGGATCGCTCGCCCACCATTCGCGCCTCGCTGGAAGAGGTCGAAACCTCGCTGACCATCGCCGTCGGACTGGTGATTCTGGTGGTGTTCCTGTTCCTACGCTCGGGCCGCGCCACCTTGATCCCCGCCGTGGCGGTGCCGGTTTCACTCATCGGCACCTTCGCTGCCATGTATCTGTGCGGATTTAGCCTCAATAACCTGTCGCTGATGGCGCTAACCATCGCCACCGGCTTTGTGGTGGATGACGCTATCGTGGTGCTGGAGAATATTTCGCGCCATATCGAAGCGGGAATGAAACCGATGAACGCCGCCCTGCAAGGGGTGAAGGAAGTGGGCTTTACTGTGCTGTCGATGAGCGTGTCGCTGGTGGCGGTGTTTATCCCGCTGCTGTTGATGAGTGGCTTGCCGGGGCGCCTGTTCCGCGAATTTGCCGTGACGCTTTCTGTGGCTATCGGCATATCGCTGGTCGTCTCACTGACCTTAACGCCGATGATGTGCGCTTGGACGCTACGCGCCTCCTCCCTGCCAAAACAGCCGAAGAAACGCGGGCTGACTAGCCTGTTGCTGCGCATGCAGCAGGGCTACGGGCGCTCGCTGAACTGGGTGCTCAACCACGCCCGCTGGGTAGGCGTGGTGCTGCTGGCGACCATCGCGCTCAACGTTTGGCTCTATATCTCGATTCCCAAAACCTTCTTCCCCGAGCAGGATACCGGGCGGCTGATGGGCTTTATTCAGGCCGACCAGAGCATTTCGTTTCAGGCGATGCGCGGCAAAATGTCGGACTTTATTCGCATCGTCAGTCAGGACAAAGATGTCGCCAACGTCACCGGCTATACCGGCGGGTCGCGCACTAACAGCGGTATGATGTTTATTTCGCTCAAGCCGCTGTCCGAGCGTAAAAGCAATGCCCAAGAGGTGATTGCCCGCATTCGCGTGGCCGCCGCCCAAGAGCCGGGCGCGGGGCTGTACCTGTCGGCGGTGCAGGACGTGCGAGTCGGTGGGCGGCAGGGCAACGCCAGTTACCAATACACGCTGCTGTCGGACAATTTGCAGGATTTACGCCAGTGGGTGCCGAAAGTCACCGACGCGCTGACCAATCTGCCGGAGCTGGCTGACGTCAGTTCCGACCAGCAGGATAAAGGTGCAGAGATGCAGCTGACCTATGACCGCGCCACCATGGCCCGGCTGGGGATCTCCATTTCGGCCGCCAACGCTCTGCTCAATAACGCCTTCGGCCAGCGGCAGATTTCCACCATCTACCAGCCGCTCAATCAGTACAAAGTGGTGATGGAAGTCGCACCCCAGTACACCCAGGATGTCAGTTCGCTGAGCAAAATGTTTATTATCAACAGCGAGGGGAAATCGATCCCGCTGTCTGATTTTGCCAAGTGGCAGCCCGCCAGCGCGCCGTTGCAGGTCAATCATCAGGGGATGTCGGCGGCGGGGACGGTGTCGTTTAACCTACCGGAGGGTGGCAGTTTGTCCGACGCCTCGGCGGCCATTGAGCGCACCATGACCCAGCTCGGCGTGCCTGCGACCATTCACGGCCAGTTCGCCGGGACGGCGCAAGTGTTTCAGGAAACGCTGCGTTCCCAGCTATTGCTGATTATCGCCGCCATTGCGACGGTGTATATTGTGTTGGGCATATTATATGAGAGTTACATTCACCCGCTGACTATATTGTCTACCCTGCCGTCAGCCGGAGTGGGTGCGCTGCTGGCGCTGGAGCTGTTTGGCGCGCCCTTTAGTCTGATAGCTTTGATTGGCATTATGTTATTGATTGGTATCGTGAAAAAAAACGCGATTATGATGGTGGATTTCGCGCTCGATGCACAAAGGCGGGGCCAACTCACCGCCCGCGAAGCTATCTTTCAGGCCTGCCTGCTGCGTTTTAGGCCAATCATGATGACTACGCTGGCGGCGCTGTTTGGCGCGCTGCCGCTGGTTCTCACCTCGGGCGATGGTGCAGAACTCCGCCAGCCACTCGGTATCACCATTGTCGGCGGTCTGGCGATGAGCCAGCTACTGACGCTTTACACCACGCCGGTGGTTTACCTGTTCTTTGACCGATTGCGCAGCCGCTTTAGTCCTAACTCAACAACAACCAAAATTGCGCCATTGGCGGATACGGATTTATGACTTCACCGACAGAGATAACAGAAACACCCCCACCCGCACCTTTGCCGCCCTCGGTTCGCTGGCAGCTGTGGATTGTCGCCTTCGGCTTCTTTATGCAGGCGCTCGACACCACCATCGTCAATACCGCCCTGCCGTCGATGGCGGTAAGTCTGGGTGAAAACCCGCTGCATATGCACAGCGTGGTGGTGGCCTACGTGCTGACCGTAGCGGTGATGCTGCCCGCCAGCGGCTGGCTGGCCGACCGTATCGGCGTCAAATGGGTGTTCTTCTCGGCGATTGTTTTATTTACGCTCGGCTCGCTGCTCTGCGCGCAGTCCTCCAGCTTACAGGAGCTGGTGATGTCCCGCGTGGTGCAAGGCGTGGGGGGCGCGATGATGGTGCCGGTCGGGCGGCTGACGGTGCTGAAAATCGTGCCGCGCAGTGAATATATGGCGGCGATGACCATGGTGACGCTGCCCGGACAGGTCGGCCCGCTACTTGGCCCGGCGCTCGGCGGCTTTTTGGTGGAGTACGCCAGCTGGCACTGGATCTTCCTGATTAACCTGCCAGTGGGCATCGCCGGTTGTATCGCCACCATCATGATTATCCCCAATTACCAGATGCAGACCCGGCGCTTCGACATCAGCGGCTTTGTGATGCTGGCGATTGGCATGGCGACGCTAACGCTGGCGCTGGACGGCAGTCGCGGGCTGGGGCTGTCGGGCTGGCAACTGGCGCTGCTGGTGACGGTCGGTTTGGCTTCGCTCGGCATCTATTGGCTGCACGCGCGCGGTAACCTCTCCGCCCTGTTCTCTCTGCGCCTGTTCCACACCGCCACCTTTAAAATTGGCCTGATTGGCAGCTTTTTTGGCCGCATCGGCAGCGGCATGCTGCCCTTTATGACGCCGGTCTTTTTACAGCTCGGCCTCGGCTTCACGCCTTTCCACGCCGGTCTGATGATGGTGCCGATGGTGCTCGGCAGCATGGGCATGAAGCGCGTGGTGGTGCGGCTGGTGAACAAACTGGGGTATCGCCGGGCGCTGGTCACCGCTACGCTGCTGCTGGCCTTGATAACCCTGATCTTCCCACTGATTGCCATTTACGGCGCGTTCTGGATGATCCCTATCGTGCTGTTCTTCCAAGGGATGGTGAACTCACTGCGCTTTTCGTCGATGAACACGCTGACGCTGAAAGACCTGCCGCCGCGCCTTGCCAGCAGCGGCAACAGCCTGCTATCGATGATTATGCAGCTGTCAATGAGCGTCGGGGTGAGCGTCGCCGGTATCTTCCTCGGCCTGTTCGCCCATCAGCAGGTGCAGGCGGGCAGCGAGAATATGCACACCGCCTTCCTTTATTGCTATTTATGCATGGCCTTGGTTATCGCCATTCCGGCGTGGATTTTCTCCCGCGTGCCGAACGATGACCGAAAAAATGCCCTGATTGACCGTCGCCGCGCGCAAGCAGGCTCACCCGATCCGATGAGAAAATCATGAGACCAGGAATCACCGCCAAGCTGTTTATGGCCATCTTCTTCACCTGCGGCTTGGTGTTAATCACCATGAACTGGGGCGTGAGGATGAGCTTCGAACGTGGATTCATCGACTATATCCGCCAGAGCAATGAGCAGCGCGTCGAGCTGTTGGCTGACACCCTGCAAGACCAGTACAAGCAGCACGGCAACTGGGAGTTTTTGCAAAAAAACGACAAGCTGATCTACCAGATTATGCGTTCGTTTGAGCAGAGTAACGGCAGCAGCCTGCCGCCTCAGGGCTGGCGCACCAAGTTCTGGATCCTCGACAGCCATGACCAGCGCATTGGCGGCTCCGACTACCCGATCCCGCCGGACATGCGCGGCCCGCGCCGCGTGATGGTGGTGAACGGCGTGACTATCGGCACCGTGCTGTCGACCCCCGCCGAACGCCTGACGCGCAATGCCGACATCAACTTTGATCGCCAGCAGAATCGCACCAGTTGGATCATCGTCGGTTTCACCGCCCTGCTGGCAGCGGCGGTCACTTGGCTGCTGTCACGCGGCATGTTGGCGCCGGTAAAACGTTTAGTGAAGGGTACGCACCAGCTGGCAGCGGGCAATTTCAGCACCCGCGTTAAAGTGGACAGCCAGGATGAGCTGGGCAAGCTGGCGCAGGACTTCAATCAGCTGGCGACCACCCTCGAGAAGAATGAGCAGATGCGCCGGGCCTTTATGGCCGATATCTCCCACGAGCTGCGCACTCCGCTGGCGGTGCTGCGCGGCGAGCTGGAGGCGATGCAGGACGGCGTGCGCAAGATGTCGCTCGACTCACTCGGCTCGCTCCAGTCCGAGGTGTCGATTCTGACCAAGCTGGTGGATGATCTGCATCAGCTGTCGCTATCAGACGCGGGAGCGCTGGCCTATCGCAAAGAAGAGATCGACATTGTTCATCTGATCCAACTTGCCGAGGCCGGTTTCCGTGACCGTTTCCAGCAAAAGCAGTTGACCCTGACTACCCAACTGCCGGAAAAAGTGCTGCTGTTCGGCGATCCGCAGCGCCTTTCCCAACTGTTCAATAATTTGCTGGAAAACAGCCTGCGCTATACTGATCCCGGTGGCGGTCTGGAAATCATCGCCAGCAAAAAAGACAAATCGCTGCATATTTGCTTTCAGGACAGCGCGCCGGGCATCAGCGACGAGCAGCTTCAGCGCATCTTCGAGCGATTTTACCGTACCGAAGGTTCACGCAACCGCGCCAGCGGCGGCTCCGGCCTCGGACTGGCGATTTGCCAGAACATTGTCGAAGCCCACGGCGGGCGGATTAGCGCTAGCCATTCACCTTCCGGCGGCGTCTGTATGACGATTTGCCTGCCGCTTTCGATCCCACACGGACAGAGAAACTGAATGAACGACTCCACACTCTCCGCCAACGCGCCGTTGAAAATTTTGATTGTTGAAGATGAGCCAAAGCTAGGACAGCTGCTGGTGGACTACCTCGAAGCCGCAGGTTACGCCACTCAGTGGTTGTCCAACGGTAGCGACGTGGTGCCGCTGGTGAAAGCCAACCCACCGGCGATGATCCTGCTGGATTTAATGCTGCCTGGCATCAGTGGCCTGAGTATCTGCCGCGACATTCGCCAGTTCTCCGACATTCCTATCATGATGGTGACGGCGAAAACCGAAGAGATCGATCGCCTGCTGGGGCTGGAGATCGGCGCGGATGACTACATCTGCAAGCCTTACAGCCCGCGTGAAGTCGTGGCGCGGGTCAAAGTTATTTTGCGCCGCTGCGTGCGCCCGGTGGAGGGCGTCAGCGAAGATTTCGGCCTGCATATTGACGAAGCCTGCTTCCAGGCCAGCTATCAGGGCCACGAGTTGGATCTCACTCCAGCAGAATTCCGCCTGCTGAAAACCCTGTCGGTCAAACCGGGTTACGTCTTCACCCGCGAAGTGCTGTTGAATAATTTATACGATGACTACCGCGTGGTAACCGACAGAACTATCGACAGCCATATCAAGAACCTGCGCCGCAAGCTGGAGTCCATCGACGGCGATAAAGCCTTTATTCGCGCGGTTTACGGCGTGGGATATCGCTGGGAAGCCGAACCCTGCCAGATCATTTGAGTGCCGCTACCGGCGGCTGATAAATGTAAAGAACCTGAGAGTCTGTTAAACAGATCACAGTTTTGGTTATAAAAACATCCGGCGGCGGAGTGCTGCCTGTGAAAAATCAGCCATTAACTACACTTATCTCTGGATGAAATCACTCACTGGAGAAACTTTTATGGCTACCGGTCACTACGAACTCAAGAAAGCCAAGAATGGACAGTTCCACTTTAATTTAAAGGCGAGCAATGGCGAGACTATTCTCACCAGCGAAATGTACGCCAGTAAAGCCTCTGCTGAGAATGGCATTGCCTCAGTGCAGTCTAACTCCCCGGATGAGAAGCAGTACGAAGTGAAACCGGCAAAAGACGGTCAGCACTATTTTGTCCTCAAGGCGAAAAATCATCAGATTATCGGCGTCAGCGAAATGTACACCGCCGAAGCCTCGGCCCGTAAAGGCATTGCCTCGGTGACGAAAAACGGCCCAACCACGGATATCCGTGATTTGACCGCTTAGGTTCACCAGAAAATGGGGCGACTTGGAAAGGCAAATCATCCTTTACAACGACTATTTAATGGTCAAATCAGTCTCTGTGATATAAACATTAAATACCCACCTCAGTGGCACTTAAGTGATACCCCAATTGATAAATGACCAAATTTCAGGTTTTACATTGGGGTATCCATAAGTGTCACATGGGAAATTTACCCATTATTGAATAATAATGAATACTCCCTAAAATACTTACTACCTTAGAAATATCATTTAACACCTCATTGAAGTCCGAGACTGTAAAGCCCACTTCCTTTCCGCTATAAGCGGAAGTTCCTCTTCCTACGCCCTTCCACCGCTTACCCATCCCATTGAAATAAAACAACATATTTAATGGCACGGGACTTGCTTAATCATTATTTATTACTGAATTGTGAACAATGAAGTCCTGAGTTACGGCTATTGCTAATAGCGGTAATTCCGACTGATCCATTTTGAAAGCATATAACAGGCATTGCGGAACAAATGAATACAGCTGACGCAGAAAAGATGAGTGTAATTACCGTAACAAAACCCTTCATGCCACCTTTAGATAAATATCTAGAGTATTTGAAAGATATATGGGCGTCCAAAAACCTCACCAATGGAGGCCCGTTTCACCAAAAACTGGAAACGGCTCTGGCTGAGTATCTAGGCGTGCCTTATGTTTGCTTATTTAACAATGCAACATTAGCACTTATTGTAGCAATGCAGGCGCTAAGAATTCAGGGGGAAGTGATCACGACACCCTACTCATTTGTCGCCACGGCACACAGTGTCATCTGGAATCATCTTACGCCGGTATTTGTTGATATCGATAAAAACAGTTGCTGCATGGACCCCCATAAAATTGAGCAGGCTATTACACCTAAAACCAGTTTAATCATGCCAGTCCATGTTTATGGCCGTAGCTGTAACACCACGTTAATTGGCGAAATTGCCAATAATTATGGTTTGCGCTGTATTTATGACGCTGCTCACGCCTTTGGGGTTACAGATGAAGGCGGTTCAATTTTAAGGCATGGCGATCTTTCTGTACTGAGTTTTCATGCAACTAAAGTGTTCAATACATTCGAGGGCGGTGCAATCGTTTGTAACGACATTAATATGAAAAAGCGCATTGATTATTTAAAGAATTTTGGTTTCGCTAATGAAACTAAAATTGTCGCATCAGGTATTAATGGAAAGATGAATGAACTTCAGGCGGCGTTTGGCTTACTGCAGTTGGATTATATTGATGAGGCGATTTCCAAACGTAAATCCATTGATAGCTTATATCGCGAGCTTTTAAATGGAGTTTCAGGGATCAGGAATCCTGAACCATGGGATTCTGCGACCCATAATTACAGTTATTTCCCTATTTTTGTTAGCACTGAATATCCTCTGACGCGAGACGCATTATACGACAAACTGAAAGAGGCGGGAGTGCACACAAGACGCTATTTTTATCCATTAATATCGAATTTGCCGATGTATAGTGATTGCTCGGGTGCCACAGCAAGAAATTTGCCGATTGCCAACGCAGTGGCAGATGAAGTTCTTTGCTTGCCCATCTATCCTGATTTAACCCATGATGATGTTGTGATGATCAGCGAGTTGGTGAAATCATCTGCTTGCGTTAGCCATCATACCCCCTCTTCAGAACGGGTTTTTTAAAAAGTTAAACGACTACACGATCAACAGGAATTGCATAAAGCACTAATTCAAAGGACAACTCTGGATGATGGGCTCGTAAATAAAACCTGTAGTTTGGTGAAAGAGATTTAATAAATTGCGGGATCGTAACCAGATCCTCTGGCTTATGGTAGACGCTGATTGCCAGAACAGGTTGATACGATTTAATGGTATCAGCGGCACCATGCAGGGCTTTGAGTTCAGAACCTTCGACATCCATCTTGATGAAAGTAGCTGCATTGCCCTGTAAAGTCGCATCAATGCTACCCACGATAATAGAATTTCCTGTGCTGGCATCACTATTAATATGTGAAGAGAGCTCTTTTCCTGAATGGAAGTACAGAACAGACTCTTTATCCCAAACACCTTTATTAATACACTCGCAAAAATCCATTAAGCGTGTATTTTCTACTAGCTGAGAAAAACTTTTATCATCAGGCTCAAAGGCGATAATACGCTGGGGTAACATTCTATTCTGTCGGGTAATTTCAGCCATAAAGGCTTCAATACTGTCACCATTGTAGGCTCCGCAGTCGATGAAAATCTCATTATCCTTTAATTGAACCACGTCCTGAGGAAAATAATGTTGCGCTTCATAAACGGTATGACAGTAGCTGCGTTCTGCACAGATACGCTGATTGATGAATGCTACCATTGTCGCCCGGGATTTATCATCCGATAATTCATTATACAGAGTGCTCAAGGGCTGTGCATGGGCCAAGCAAAAATCGGCCGTATAGTATTTTTTGGTATTCACACCAATAAAGGCGGGGTCGAATACCAGTATCTCCTTCGCAGTTTCCTTTAATAATTTAAGCATCTCATCATCAACTATTTGGAGTGCGATGATATAGTTATAGTGTGCTGACCCTTCTATTAGCTCCTCAACAGAAATAACAGGGGCATGATGAAATGAAAAATCTGGCGTAATGTATTTCTCATTTAACCCGACCAAATCAATATCAGTATGCTGACGCTGTAAAAAATCCCACGTCATTTCCCCAAGGCAGCCTGCGCCAATCAAGACCAGAGGCTTGCCATTTTTTTTCATTCTTTCAACTGTGTCGATAAAGTAATTGTTTCTTTCTGTAATCAAATCAAGAAAATTCATGACGTGCCTTTTTCATTCAATGCATAATGGAAAATCAGACATCTACTTTACTATTATGAGTAGCGCTGCGTTGAGCCTGAGTTAAAAAATGTAACCCTCTTATTGCCGCATCAGCACCAATAGTGAATGGTGTTTTCTCATTATTAAGACTTGCCGCGATATCTGCATAATAGTTGGCAAATGCTTCAATAAAACCGGCAGGATGCCCAGCCTTGAATCGGCAATAACGCGATTCTGATGCGACTAAATTATTTGCGGCTGTTCTGTCAATGAGTATATTTTCACCATACACATTATTGAATCGCAAAATTTCCGGATCCATTTGCAGCCATTCAGCACTTCCTTTTTCGCCAAACACGCGAATTTTCAATCCATTTCGGTAACCTAACGCTGCTTTACCAAACCAGTAGTTACACACCATGTCATCCTCATAGCGTGAAACAATATTCACAGTATCAACCACGCCCGGGACCAGAGCAAAATGGCTGTTTACGGCATAAACATCCTTTGCATTCTTATTGGTCAGAAAATCGACTAACTGATGGAGGTGGACACCCAGGTCAAGGTAAACCGTAGGAATATCAGCATCTTCACAGCGCCATGGCTGCGGAGAGGGAGCGTTTCCTTCAATACTCATTCGGGCAAAACCCTCCTGCGGCATCTCAACCATCACTTGCTGAATTTTCCCCAGCTCGCCTGTCTGAATACGCTGACGCAGCTCGCGCACCATCGGATAGCCGGTATAATTGAAAGTTACATATAGCCTTCCATCCAAATTTCCGAGGTTTTTTTGAATATCCAAAGCACCCTGAACATTGCTGACCAGTGCTTTTTCACAAATAACAGTTAAGCCATATTCAAGGCATGCCATCACGATTTCACGATGCGTGGGAGTTGGCGTCAGAATAACCACCGCATCTAACTTCTTATGTTCCGTTTCGAGAAATGCGTGGGCATCGCGATAAACGCGGTCAGTGTTAATCCCCCAATCCAGAGCCGTCTGTGTATTAATTTCGCTATTACGGCTGAAACAGCCTGCAACTAATTTAAAATGGCCATCCATTTGACAGGCGATTTTATGTGCCTCTCCAATAGCGGAGTTTTTGCCCCCACCAATGAAACCTAAAGCCAAAGGTTTTTTCATTTCACATTCCTTACTGCTCGTTAATTTGTATATAGTTTTTTAATTCAGGGGTTATCGTTTTAAGTGCTGAAAAATTATCAAGCTCGGCAAATATGACCCCAGCCCGATCATGGGGTGCCGGATTCACACTCTCTCCTGGTAATTTTAACGGCACTGTTTCAATGACCCTTCCATCGAGCTTGCTAAAGTCGAAAGAAGTAAATTGCTGAGTCTGTGAGAGTGAAACAGTGTGGCGCACAATCGCCCTGCATGGCGTGGGCCGTTGCAATTCAAAGGCACTTTTTAAACCAAGAAATGGCTGAGAAAAATAGTGGGAATAGGGAATCCCCGTCGAAAGTTCAATTAGGCGAGAATAGAGATCCCCCGGAGAACGACGCGTTAATTCAATCAACCAAAAACATGTTTCATTGGCGATAAACTGGGTATGTAATAAACCATCGGTTAGCTGTAGTTCTCTGACCAGAGTTTGCATACATTCGTGCACATTTTTACGCATGCTTTCCGATAATGTGACGCTAATACAACTACTGTTAACCTGCCACGGATAAACCGTGCAGTACTCGTCGACAAAAAATTCACAAGCGATATTTCCATCGCGAATAAAAGCAGAATGGCTATATAATTGCCCTTCGCAGAAAGTCTCGATGACTATCTGGCCCGATGCAGAAACTTCACGGGCGGTTTTAACTGCCGCATCTAATTCTGCCAGATTATTTATCTTTATAATGCCAAGCCCGCTATATGCATCTACCGGTTTTACCAATAGCGGCAATGGCAATCTTTTAGCATCCTCAAGGTTATAAACCGCCTGTGGTATCGGATAACCCTGTTTTTTGGCCCAACGGCGAAATGCATCTTTCATAAAGATGATTTCGCTCACCTCTGACGTATCAAAGCCGGCTAACCCCAATTGCTGGGCAACCCAGGCTCCCGTTAAATAAGAAATATCGGTGACGCCGGGTAGCAAAGCATTAATGCTATGCTGTTGAGCAATATCCAGCACGGTTTCGCGACTAGCGTAGTTTTCGATGATGCTACGATCCGCAAATTGATGGCCCGGATCATGTTCTTTACCACTACACACCGTCACAAAAAAACCTTGTTCTTTTGCTATCTCAATAAATGGCACTGCGGAAAATCCCGCATCCAGAATAAGCACTTCTTTTTTTTGAGTCATAACCTATTCCCAACAATATCTATGTCGATGTGGGTAATACTAAATATTGCCGCATCCGATTTAATTACTGGCATATTATTTATGTTCCCTCTGGACTTGAGACGATTGTAAGCGTCGTCTCAACTCTTCCGCATGGGACAGCTTTGCGCGTTCGTCTTTAATAAAGTTTTCTTTTAGCCGGTATAAATCCGGTAGTACTGCAAGCCGGTCGTCGCAATATTTAATGGAGAGTGAAAGATGTTTCTCAGCATCATTATAATTTTTATCGTCAACGCACGCATTGCACTTCAAAAAGTGCAGAAGCGCATCCTTGGGTCTTTCAATTAACAAGCTATCAATCGCATTTTGATCAAGTGACGGGTTTTGCATGCAACGCTTCCAGCGAATATTCATGGCTGTAGGCCATGCATCTTCATCCATCCAGCAATCAAGAATCATCATTCTATTTTTATACATCAATGTTTCTTTATCCGCTCGATACCAGGTATTACTGCCATGACGGCAATAACAGGCAACAGTGCGTTTATCAGCTATAAATGGACCTTTCTTTGCCAGTTTGAGAAAAACATCCCAGTCTACCTGCATCAGACCTTTAGCAGGCTTTTCGATTTCGACAAAGGCAGATTTACGAATTAATGTTCCAATAAAAAGGATATGATTTCCATAGGTCAACAGTGGCTCAAAAAGATCGCCAGACAGGAATTTATCTTTATAATTACCCTTATATTCATGTCGACTTCCATCTTCATTCATAACCTCTATGCCGCCATAGCACAGCACTGCGGATTCATTACCCTCCATGATGGCGACTTGCATCGCAATTTTATCCGGATAAATGAAGTCATCAGAATCAACAACAGCAATATATTTACCATGAGATCCCAAAATGGCCTCAATCCCAGAATTTTCATCCTGAGATGCGCTATTGCTAAAATAGTTTTCTTTCCTGTTAATAAATTTCAAATCATGCTTACGTTGGTATTCCTTGATAATCTCTTGGGAGCCATCTGTAGATGCATCATCCACCACGATAACTTCAAGGTTTTTATAAGTTTGCGAAAATACGCTATCTAATGCTCTTACAATATATTTAGCATGATTGTAGCTAGTTACAATAACACTCACGAGTGGCGACACAACCGCTCCTCCTTTACAAATGACTGTTGTTAAAGCAATATCTATGCCAATTTTAAAAGCCTCGCATAATCATTTAGTTAGAAAAAGAAAGTGATCATTACACTCTCTTTCCGGAAGAGGCGTTTCTCTTACGGAAGAAAACTTTCCGGGCAAGCCTGTAATTTACGCAAAATTGATCTAGCCCCAGTAAACCTCAAATACCCACACTGATCGGCTGCTTTTTGCATTTTCAGAGGCTACAATTTCGACCTTTCGTCGCCCCGCTCTGGGACGGCCCTGACTTGATATCAGACTGAGATTGCTTATGTTTACTCCGGAATTACTCTCTCCGGCCGGTTCGCTGAAGAACATGCGCTACGCCTTTGCCTATGGTGCAGATGCGGTTTACGCCGGTCAGCCGCGCTACAGCCTGCGGGTGCGCAATAACGAATTTAACCACCAGAATCTGGCTATCGGCATTAACGAAGCCCACGCGCTGGGTAAAAAATTCTACGTGGTGGTTAACATCGCGCCTCACAACGCCAAGCTGAAAACCTTCCTGCGCGACTTACAGCCGGTGATCGACATGGGCCCGGACGCGCTGATCATGTCCGACCCCGGCCTGATTATGATGGTGCGCGAAGCCTTCCCGCAGATGGACATTCACTTGTCGGTGCAGGCCAATGCGGTGAACTGGGCGACGGTAAAATTCTGGAAACAGATGGGCCTGACGCGGGTTATTTTGTCCCGCGAGCTGTCACTGGAAGAGATTGCCGAGATCCGTGCACAGGTGCCGGATATGGAAATAGAAATCTTCGTCCACGGCGCGCTCTGTATGGCTTATTCCGGCCGCTGCCTGTTGTCTGGCTACATTAATAAGCGCGACCCTAATCAGGGAACTTGCACCAACGCCTGCCGCTGGGAATACAAAGTGCAGGAAGGCAAAGAGGATGATCTCGGAAATATTGTGCACCAGTACGAGCCGATTCCGGTAAAACAAGTGGCTGCGGCTGAAAAGGTCGAGCCTACACTCGGCGTCGGCCAGCCGACGGATAAAGTGTATATGCTGGAAGAGGCGATGCGTCCGGGCGAATATATGAGCGCCTTTGAGGATGAGCATGGCACTTATATCATGAACTCCAAAGACCTGCGCGCCATTCAGCACGTCGAAACCCTGACCCAAATGGGCGTGCATTCGCTTAAAATCGAAGGTCGCACTAAATCCTTCTACTACTGCGCCCGCACCGCGCAGGTCTATCGCCGCGCAATTGATGATGCCGCCGCGGGCAAGCCTTTCGACCCAAGCCTGCTGACCACGCTGGAAGGCCTGGCGCACCGTGGCTATACCGAGGGCTTCCTGCGCCGCCACACCCATGACGCGCAGCAGAACTATGAATATGGTCACTCGGTGAGCGATCGCCAGCAGTTTGTCGGCGAGTTTACCGGCAATCGCATTGACGGCTGGGCGGAAATTGACGTGAAAAACAAGTTCAGCGTCGGTGACAGCGTCGAGATGATGACGCCAAAGGGAAATGTGCAGTTCACCCTCGAAGCCATGCGCAACAAAAAAGGCCAGCCGGTGGATGTCGCACCGGGAAATGGTCATATTGTTTACGTCTCACTGCCGGAAGACATCAATTTAGAATTCGCTATTTTGTTGCGCAATCTGGTAGAGACTGACACGCGTAACCCACACGCTAAACCCTGACCTTAATAATTAGCGCTAATTACGCCACTAACCGTGGCGTTTTTTTATTGGAATGAAATAAAACAAAAACAATAAAAAATCTAAAAATAAGAATCCGGTCACATTCAGCAACAGAGGCTTTAGATACTATCCTCTTCGCAATTTAGACGAATGAAAAATAAGTTATCCAACGATACTAAGAACCACCTCCTTGGCCGGCTCAATCTCCCTTGAGCTGGCTTTTCTTTTTTACAGAAGCTTATTATTGGTGGCACTCATTCTATTAACAGAATAGGTTAATAGAATTAATAACTCCGATAATTAAATAGCAATTCATTCATGCGTTCAATTAACGCTCACCAATATTAATCTTCCCACTTAATTATTTCGCAGGAAATATCCCTAAGATTTGCCTTTTGAATACCTGATTATTCCGATAGCCGTGGCGGTTGTTTGTCATCTATCCTTAGAGGCAGAGTCTGAACCTTGTTACGGACAGGAGACATTAATGAAGGAAAGCATAAAAGAAACGACCGGGGCGCTTCTGATAATAAATGGAAAAGGGGCAGGCAATGAGATGTTACGCGAAGCCATTTACGCCCTGCGCAGCGAAGGCGTTGCCCTTGCAGTCCGTGTCACCTGGGAACACGGCGACGCCGCACGCTATGTGCATGAAGCCATTGATTTAGGTTGTGAAACGGTGATTGCCGGTGGCGGCGACGGCACCATCAATGAAGTTGCCACCGCGCTTGCCAAATTGCCAGAGGGTCAGCGTCCGGCGCTAGGCTTGCTGCCGCTGGGCACCGCCAATGATTTCGCCACCAGCTGCGGTATCCCGCCAGAGTTCGATCAGGCGCTGCGCCTGGCGATTAAAGGCCGTGCGGTGGATATCGATCTGGCGCGTGTTAACGGCGATCGCTACTTCATCAATATGGCTACCGGCGGTTTTGGCACGCGGATCACCACCGAGACGCCTGAAAAGCTGAAATCAGCACTGGGCGGCGTCTCTTACTTTATTCATGGCCTGCTGCGCATGGACACCCTTAAAGCCGACAGCTGCGAAATTACCGGGCCGGATTTTTCATGGGCTGGCGATGCGCTGGTGATTGGCATTGGTAATGGGCGTCAGGCCGGCGGCGGGCAGCAGATTTGCCCCGACGCTCTGATCAATGACGGCCTGCTGCAACTGCGTTTGCTCACCTCAGAAGAGCTGCTGCCGTCGTTTATTCGTAGCCTGGTCAGCAATGAAGAGAATAAAAACGTTATTTCTATCTCTCTGCCTTGGCTGGAAATCAAAGCCCCCCATGACATGACCTTTAATCTGGACGGCGAGCCGCTCACCGGCACCGAATTCCACATTGAGATTCTGCCTAACGCCATTCAGTGCCGCCTACCGCCGCACTGTGCGCTGCTGGGCTAACACCGTCCTTCCAGACTTTCGCTAGCAAACCCTCTGCCTTCTCCTTACATGGGAGAAGGCCATCTCTATCTTCCCTCCTCCTAAGATCTTTGTGATCCCCACCAGCAAAATCCAATATGGATACTTGTATGGTAGTCAGCATAAAGCGTATTTTTCACTCAATGTACTTATCTCTTCCTACTTGGAAAAAGGTCTGATTGATGAAAATTGTTAACGCTGAAGTATTTGTCACTTGCCCGGGCCGTAACTTCGTCACCCTGAAAATCACCACCGACGGCGGCCTGACGGGGATTGGCGACGCCACGCTCAACGGGCGCGAGCTGCCGGTGGCCTCTTATTTGCAAGATCACGTCTGCCCGCAGCTGATTGGCCGCGACGCACATCAGATTGAGGATATCTGGCAGTTCTTCTACAAAGGCGCTTATTGGCGTCGTGGCCCGGTGACCATGTCAGCCATTTCGGCGGTGGACATGGCGCTGTGGGACATCAAAGCCAAAGCCGCCAATATGCCGCTGTATCAACTGCTGGGCGGGGCTTCGCGCACCGGCGTGATGGTTTACTGCCACACCACCGGCCACTCCATTGATGAAGTGCTGGACGACTACGCCAAACATAAAGAGCTTGGTTTCAAGGCTATCCGTGCGCAGTGCGGCGTGCCGGGGATGAAAACCACTTACGGCATGGCGAAAGGCAAAGGTCTGGCGTACGAGCCAGCCACCAAAGGCGTTTGGCCGGAAGAGCAGCTGTGGAATACCGAAAAGTATCTCGACTTCACGCCAAAACTTTTCGAGGCGGTGCGCAACAAATTCGGTTTCAACGAGCACCTGCTGCACGACATGCACCATCGCCTGACCCCTATCGAAGCCGCGCGCTTTGGTAAAAGCATCGAAGAGTATCGCCTGTTCTGGATGGAGGATCCGACGCCAGCTGAGAACCAAGAGTGCTTCCGCCTGATCCGCCAGCACACCGTCACGCCAATTGCGGTAGGCGAAGTGTTCAACAGCATCTGGGATTGCAAACAGCTGATTGAAGAGCAGCTGATCGACTATATCCGCACCACGCTGACCCACGCGGGCGGCATCACCGGCATGCGCCGCATTGCCGATTTTGCCTCGCTGTATCAGGTGCGCACCGGCTCGCACGGACCTTCTGACCTATCGCCAATTTGCATGGCCGCCGCCCTGCACTTCGACCTGTGGGTGCCTAACTTTGGCGTGCAGGAGTACATGGGTTATTCCGAGCAAATGCTGGAAGTCTTCCCACATAGCTGGACCTTCGACGACGGCTATATGCATCCGGGCGAAAAACCGGGGCTGGGCATTGAGTTTGACGAGAAGCTGGCCGCGAAATATCCGTATGAACCGGCACACCTGCCGGTGGCCCGTCTGGATGACGGTACTTTGTGGAACTGGTAAGGAAATCATCATGAAAAGCGTTGTTATCCAACAGCCTGGCCAACTGGTCATTACAGAGAAACCCTTGCCGCAGCCCGCGGCGGGCGAGGTACGGGTGAAAGTCGCCTATGCCGGAATTTGTGGCTCAGACGTGCACATTTATCACGGGCACAACCCTTTTGCTAAATACCCGCGCGTCATCGGCCATGAGTTTTTCGGCCATATTGACGCCGTGGGAGAAGGCGTGGAAAGCAGCCGTGTCGGCCAGCGCGTGGTGGTTGACCCAGTGGTGAGCTGCGGCCATTGCTACCCCTGCTCTATCGGCAGGCCGAACGTTTGCAGCACGTTGCAGGTTATAGGCGTTCACCGCGACGGCGGTTTTAGCGATGCGGCCTGCGTTCCGGCCAGTAATGCCTATGTGGTGCCGGACAGCATTCCAGATAAGTTAGCCAGCATGGTGGAACCCTTCACCATCGCCGCCAACATCACCGCCTTCCTCAAGCCACAGCCGCAGGACACCGCGCTGATTTACGGCGCGGGGCCGATGGGCCTGACGGTGATCCAAGTGCTGAAAGGGGTTTATGGCGTGAAACAGGTGATCGTCGCCGATCGCATTGATGAACGCCTGACCATGGCGCGGGAAAGCGGCGCGGACTGGACCATCAACAACCATCACCAGTCGGTAGCTGACGCGCTGGCAGCAGAAGGCGTGAAACCGACGCTTATCGTGGATGCCGCCTGCCATCCGGCTATTTTGCAAGAAGCGATCCTGCTGGCCTCGCCGGCGGCGCGCATCGGCATGATGGGCTTCTCCGGCGAAGCCAGCCCGTTAACCCAACAGAGTATTACCAGCAAAGAAATTTCTCTGTTTTCCTCGCGCCTCAACAGCCATCGCTTCCCGCAGGTGATTGAATGGATGGCGGAAGGGAAAATCAGCCCGCAGAAGTTGGTGACGCACTGGATGCCCGCCAGCGACGTTGAAGCGGCCATGACCCTGTTCGAGAAGGACCAGCGCGCCTGTTGCAAGGTTTTGCTGCGGTTCCCGATGGAAAGCGCGCATGGTTAAAGCAGAAACCTGAAGTCCTGGAAGGGTGAGTTTTCATCCTTCTTTTTTAAGTCGTCAACACCCTACAGAACGCAACACTAATTAAAAAAACACAATACTCAGTGGAGCACCTATGTTTAAAAACCTACGCTGGATCATCGTCTTCCTGCTGTTCTTGGTCTACATGATCAACTACCTCGACCGCGTCGCGCTGTCGATAACTGTGCCGATGATTGAAAAAGAGCTGACCATCAACCCTGAGCAATTCGGGATGATCTTCGGCAGTTTCTTCTTCGGCTATGCCATCTTTAACTTCATCGGCGGGCTGGCGGTTGATAAGTTCGGCCCGACGCTGGTGCTGGGTATCGCCGTCGGCCTGTGGTCAATCTTCTGCGGCATGACGGCTATCGCCACCGGCTTCTACTCCATGCTTATCCTGCGCGTGCTGTTCGGGATGGCGGAAGGGCCCATCTGCGCGTCGGCCAATAAGATGATTAACGGCTGGTTCCCGAAGAAACAGGCGGCCACCGCCATGGGGCTGCTTAGTGCCGGTTCGCCCCTTGGCGGCGCGGTGGCGGGTCCGATCGTCGGCTATCTGGCGATCTCCTTTGGCTGGCGTCCGGCGTTTATGGTGATTGCCGCGATTGGTATCGTCTGGATGCTGGTCTGGTTCTTTGTCGTGGCGGACAACCCGCTGAAAAGTAAGCGCATTTCACCAGATGAGCTGCGTCTCATCGACCAGATGAAAAATGAAAATCTGACCCAAGAAGAGGACTTAGCGCAGGCCGCACACGGCTTGGGCTACTACCTGCGTCAACCAATCATCTTGGTCACCGCTTTCGCCTTCTTCAGCTACAACTACATTCTGTTCTTCTTCCTCAGCTGGTTCCCGGCTTATCTGGTCCAGGCCCACGGCTTGAATATCAAAGAGATGAGCCTGACCACGGTGATCCCATGGATTGTCGGCTTCGTCGGCTTGGCGCTGGGCGGCATCATTTCCGATAAGATTTTCAACATTACCGGACGCCTGTTGCTGTCGCGCAAAATCATTCTGGTGGTCAGCCTGTTAGCCGCGGCGGTTTGCGTGGCGCTGGCAGGGGTAGTGACCAGCGTGGTGCCGGCAGTGGTGTTGATGTCGATTTCTATCTTCTTCCTCTACACCACCGGCGCTATCTATTGGGCGATCATTCAGGACGTGGTGCATAAGTCACGCGTCGGCGGCACCAGCGGATTTATCCATCTGATTGGTAGCGTCTCGGGCATCATCGGCCCGGTAGTGACGGGGTATATCGTGCAAAACACCGGACGCTTCGACAGCGCCTTTATGCTGGCTGGCGGCGTTGCCGCGCTGGGCGCGATTCTGGTGTTCTTCGTCATTAAACCGCCTAAACACCTGCCACTCAGCGGCGTAACTCAGGAGTAATTCTCTCCTCCCCGCAGACCTTTTGCGGGGAGTTATTCCCTTGGTAAGCCTGCTTTTTATCAACCGGAGCCCTGCCTATGTCTCAGGTTTCAACAGCACGTACAGCCGCAAACGCCCATACCCCACAAGAAGAACGCGCACTGTTAAGACGCGTCGCGGGAGCATCGGCGATTGGCACGGCGGCAGAATATTATGACTTCTTCGCCTACGGCACCGCCGCCGTTCTGTTCTTCGGACAGCTATTTTTCCCCAGCTCAGATCCGCTGGTCAGCACCCTCGCCGCCTTTGCGACCTACGCTGTCGGCTTTCTCGCTCGTCCGTTAGGGGGAATTGTCTTTGGGCACATTGGCGATAAAGTTGGGCGCAAAAAGGCTTTAGTGATCACCATTCTTATCGTCGGTCTGGGGACATTCTGTATTGGGATTCTACCGACCTACGAGAAGATTGGCTTCTGGGCGCCAGCAC
Source organism: Ewingella sp. CoE-038-23 (assembly GCF_040419245.1). Classification (NCBI taxonomy): domain Bacteria; kingdom Pseudomonadati; phylum Pseudomonadota; class Gammaproteobacteria; order Enterobacterales; family Yersiniaceae; genus Ewingella; species Ewingella docleensis. The sequence continues at coordinate 3,245,006 of NZ_JAZHOH010000001.1, forward strand.
TGCTTATCTTCATTCGCGTGCTGCAAGGATTTGGCGTGGGGGGTGAACAGGCCGGGGCAGTGCTGATGACGGCGGAATATTCCCGCCCCGAGCGGCGCGGCTTCTTCGCCAGTTGGGTGCAGATTGGCGCGCCATTAGGCTTTTTGCTGCCTTCGGCGCTGTTTGCACTGCTCACCTCTACCCTTAGTCCAAGCCAGATGCTCGATTGGGGCTGGCGCATTCCCTTCCTGCTCAGTCTACTTCTGGTGATAGTCGGGCTGTTTATTCGCCTACGCATTGATGAATCGCCGGTGTTCGCTGAAATCCGCAAAACCAAGGCGGTGGAGTCGCGTCCGGTAGTCGAAGTGATCAAACTCTATCCGGGCATCATTGCCAAAGGGGTCTGCGCCAAGCTGATTGAAGCCTGCGCCTTTGCCATGTTCACGGTGATTATTTTAGCCTTCGGCAAAGCTAACCATCTGAGTGAAAGCATCTTGCTGCAAACCATGATTGTGGCGGTGATCCTCGAGATATTCGCCATTCCAATAATGGGGCACCTGTCCGACAAAATCGGCCGAAAACCAGTCTATATGGCGGGCGCGCTGCTGCTGGTGGTTGGCATTATTCCCTTCTTCCTGGTGCTCAAACATGACAGCTTCTGGATGACGCAAATCGCCATGATTTTGGCGCTGACCTTCGGCCACAGCATGTGTTACGCACCGCAAGCCTCTTATTTCCCAGAGCTTTTCCCAACGCGAATTCGTTGTAGCGGCATCGCGCTTATCTGGCAAATAGGCTCGCTGATCGGCAGCGGCGTGCTGGGCTTGATCGCCGTGAAAATTTTGCAGGTCACCGGCGGTGATTACCACGGGCTGGCGATTTACATGATGGTGCTCGGCGTAGTGTCTATCATCGGGCTGGCCCTGCTCCCGGAAACCGCCCCGCGCAAGTTAAAAGGCGAATATCACAACTGGGGAGGTTAAACACGTTCAGCGCCTTCGCAGTCAGAAGGCGCTGTCTATACTCTTACTGACGGTTCACTGTCATCCGTGTCTTAACTCGCGTTGGAAATAATCGGTTTGGCTTATTAAAGCGATAGTCGCCCCAGTTGGAACCATTGTTGTTGTTATAACTACTTAGCTGAGGGCAAAACAACGGGGTGATAATCCTCGGTGGCGCCCCATAAGCTTGGCTGGTTTCCAGCATTGACTGTTCCAAGGGGAAATAATGACTTTACTACGCACAATCAAGCACGCTGCCCTACTCTCTTCCGCGTTGGCATTCGCCGGTGTGGCCCATGGCGCAACGATTCAAACTGTTCAAATGAATGAAGTCTTTGCCGATGGCACTTCTAAACCCGCCGGAACCATCACGGTCGAAGCAACCCAGTACGGCGTGCTGTTTACGCCTAACCTGAAGGGCCTGCCGCCGGGCATCCACGGCTTCCACGTCCACACCAATCCGGACTGCGGCCCGGCTAAGCAAGACGGCAAAATGGTGGCCGGTCTGGCCGCCGGTGGGCATTTCGACCCGGCCCATACTGGCAAGCATGAAGGCCCGTGGGGCAACGGCCACTTGGGCGACCTGCCCGCGCTGTATGTCGGCATGGACGGCACCGCGACTTACCCGGTCATGGCTCCACGCCTGAAAATCTCTGACGTTAATGGCCACTCGCTGATGATCCACGCAGGCGGCGACAACCATTCTGACCATCCGGCCATGCTCGGCGGTGGCGGTGCGCGCATGGTGTGTGGTGTGACTAAATGGTAAGTATCACGCGTCCACGTTTAGCATTAGCCACGTTAGCCCTGCTGTCAGTCGGCGCATGGGCGGGTAACAGCGATACCGTGGCGGGCAGCTGGAAAATGGCCTCTTGGGAGAAGTTACAGACCCAGCTCTATGCGCGCGGGGTGCAGATTTATCGCTGCGCCGCCAACGACGACAACCAGACCGGCAAGTGGGTGTTTCAGGCACCAGAGGCCGATCTGTTTAGCGATAAAGCCATGACGGATTTAGTCGCCAAACACTTCGACGGCCCGCAGTGGCAGGCGCTGGACGGCAGTCAGGTGAGCGGCAAAGTCCGCGCCACCAAGGCCGCGCCCGATGCCAATGATATTCCGTGGTTGATTCTGTCCGGCTCGTCGCACCAGCTGCCGGGCATCTTCGCGCACGTCTCGACTATTCAGCGCGTTGACACCCACGGCGGTACCCCCGGCAAAGCGATTTGCGCCAAGGCGCAGTACGGCGCGACCCTCAAAGTGCCTTATACCGCGACCTATCGCTTCTTCACATCCTAAACAAATGTTAAACAGAAACGGGCTGAGTGACTCAGTCCGTTTCATTACGAAGGTTTAAGCTTGTTCCCCTTCTTTTCGCCGCTTACACTCACTCAAAAATCGATCATTTCCGGATTATTCCGAGTCGGTCGCCACAATAAGAAAAATCGTTATCCTCATGCAAACAACCATAAGATTAATGCTCGCCGACGATCACGTTCTGATGCGCGAAGGGCTAAAACAGATTTTTAATCTGGATAAACAACTGACCGTGGTCGCGGAAGCGGGCAACGGCGAAGAGGTTTTAGCCGCGCTGGCGCAGACTGAATGCGACATTTTGCTGCTCGATCTCTCCATGCCCGGCATCAGCGGGACAGAGATGGTGCGCAAAATTGCCAAAGATTGGCCGAGCCTGCCGGTGCTGGTCCTGAGCATGTATAACGAGCCGCAGGTGGCGATGACCGTGCTTAACAGCGGCGCGCAGGGCTTTATCACCAAGGATCAGGACCCGCAAACCCTGCTCAACGCCATTCATCGCGTCAGCCAGCATCAGCGCTATATCGATCCCAGTCTGGCAGAGGCGATCATTTTCTCCAACGGCGACACCAGCGAGCAATATCGCTACGCCACTCTTTCCCAGCGTGAGAAGCAGATCCTCTCCATGCTGACGCGCGGCGACAGCATTAACGCCATCGCCGACGCGTTGAAAATCAGCAATAAAACGGTGAGTACGCACAAGGCGCGGATGGTGGAAAAGATGCAGTTCAGCAGTAATGCCGAAATGATCCGTTTCGGCATTAAACATAACCTTTCTTAATATGATGCTGGTAATTCACCCGTGATGCGCACGTGAGTTCCCTGCTGCGGCTGGCTACAAAACTGTAATTCCCAGCCCAGCATGGTGCAGCGCTCGCGCATGCCCAGCAGGCCAAAAGCGGTAGAAGGCACGCTGTTGACGTCAAAGCCCTGGCCATTGTCGCGCACGTCAATAGCCAGCGAACTCCCGGTCTGAACCACTTTGATATGCACACGGCTGGCCTGCGCGTGGCGATATACATTGGTCAGCGACTCCTGCACCACGCGGAAAATCGCCGTGGTGTGCTCGTCGGAAAGCGCAATGTCATCCTCGCTCACCTCCAGCGTACAGCAGCAGTCGCGGTGATATTTATTCGACTCATCGCGCAGCCATCTTAGCGCCGGGATAAGGCCCATGTTGAGTACCGCCGGACGCAGAATGGTCGACAGGTCGCGCACAACGCGAATGGTACCGTCGACAAAATCCTTCAGCGCCTGCATCTGCTCGCTGCACTCACGCCCTTCGGCATGCATCAGCGAGATTACCACCCGCAGCGTACTCAGCCGCTGGCCCAGCTCGTCATGAATTTCGCGGGCGATGTGCTTGCGCTCGTTCTCCACGCTGACCTGAATTTGCTGGGTCATCTGGCGCAGCTGCTCGTGGGTGCGTTTCAGCAGTTGGTCATCTTTGAACTGGCGAGTAATGTCCTGGCCGGTGATCAGCACTGATTTCAGCACGTGGCGATCGCTAAATTCCGGGATGAAGCGCAGCTGAAGAATCGACTCCTCTTCGCCATCGAGCTTGCGTAACACGTTCTCGAACAGCTTGCCGGTCTGCACTACGGAGCGCACCGACAGGGCGATTTGTTGGAACAACAGGCTGTTTTCCAACACGTTTTGTAATGTCTGCCCCACCAGCGGGCCGTCGACATAGTCCAGCCAGCGCTGGGCCGCCTCATTGGCGTACAGACAGCGCAGATGAGTATCCACGCGCAGCATAACGTCGGGCACGTTTTTCAACATGCCGCGCAGGCTGTTTTCGCGTTCGTAGTAAAAGCGGTGTAAATCGTTGCGGTGGCGCGTGTCGCAAATCACTATGGTCGCGTGCTGGCGCTGTTGGTAGATAAATCGGCTGGTGCAGACTTCAGCGGGAATAATGCCCTGCGTCTGGGTGGCATAAAAAACGTTAAATTTGTCGCCGTAGCTGGTGGTTTCCACTTGCCACAGCAGGGCCAAAATATTCTGTTCCTGATGTCCATGCAGGAAAGAGAGTATGTCTTTGCCATACAGCGTCTGGGCGGTTTCGCCCATTAGCTTCATCGCATGTCGGTTGGCGTAGGCGATCCGATTATTGTCATCAATGATGTAAACCGATTCGCGCAAATTCTCGAAAGCCGCGTCGGTCAGATTGGTAGCGGCAGATAACTCTTCATGCTGCGGTTGGTTGTCTAGCATTGCCGGTTGATCCTGTGGCGCATTAACATCACCCTGCGTTCACAGAACAGGGCAACGTTATTGGCGACCAATTTTCATATTTTTCATGTGAAATTAGAAAGCGATATCCGGATCAAGCTCGTTTCGCAGTGACTGACGCAGGCGCGACAGCCGGGAACGGACGGTGCCAATCGGGATTGCCATTTCGAGCGCTACTTCCTGATAGCTAATATCACCGTCGACGATCAGCTGTAACATTTGCTGGGATTCTTCGGGTAGGTGCGCCACAACGCTGAGCACTTTGGTTAAGGCGCGGTGTCCGGCGGTGAGGTCATCTGGCTTGTCGTGGCAAGGCAGCTGGCTCAGCAGTTCATCGCTCAACTCATCGTGCAGGAAACTGGTGGCCCGCGATTTATAATAATTGCGCACCAGATTCAGCGCAATGCCGAAAACCCACGTCTCAGGGCGAGAAGCGCCCGAATACTTATGCTTATTTTTCAACACTTCCAGCCACGTAGACTGCACTAAATCTTCCACATCAGCATAGTTCGCCACGCGTTTTCGAATGAAGTTAATCAGGCGCTTTTCCTGCTGGCTCATCACGCTCTCCCAACGAACGGCCGGAACCGGCAGTGGGAAAGGCTGATCCACGTAGTGCATTTCATAATCTAATAATGCTGACATTTGAGAACTCCTTATAAGGGGTGGAGTTACTCCTATAGCAAGCGCCGTGCCAGCATAAAAAACCACTTTAACCCATTGATTTATATAAATCACAAAGACGTATTAGGACCATTCTGAGTCTGAAGCGACACAGCTTTTTTGGCCACTTGTGCAACTTTTGACACAAATCCATTCCGGCTTTAAAAATTTCAATTCCTACGGAACCGCGCCGCATTACGCACCACACAACTGCATTGACCTGTAGAGGTGTTTATGCGAATTCATCCCCCCCTTCCGAAAGTACATCACCAGATTCAGCCGACGGCCGATGAGCTGAATGACATTGATGGTGGCGATAGCGACGACAGCGGTAAGAGCATCACCACTCTGCGCAAGGTGAAATCACCGGCGGTGGAATTTGCCGAAGCCATGGAGAAAGGCGGGACCCAGCTGGCGGAGTCGATCGAAAGCCGTTCGAAGATTGACGAACAGCGCGCGGCGAATAACCGCCCGACGGGACGGCTGCGGGTGGCTATCGACAAAATCGAGCGCCTGACCGAGCTGTATCAGCTGCTGGACAACCAACCCTCTTCCACCCAAAGCAGGCAGCAAGGAGCGATTGACGCCCTGACCTCACGCAGCGGCGGCGCCACGCCGGAAGAGTATGTGTCTGCCGCCGACGGCGACCCGGCGGTGGCGGATACGCTGCTGCGCATGTCATTGGAGAAGGCGCAGAAGAGTCAGGACAGTGCGGCGATTGAAAGTATTCAGCAGGCGCTGGCCAGCCTTGGCAGCAAGTTCGGCGAGCAGATTGCCGCTGGCGTAAACACCGCCGCCGCTATTTCTCTATTTACTACCCAGCCTGAGCAGAAACAGGCGATGCGCCAAATCTATTACAACTCGGTGATTGGTCAGCAATCCTCGGGGTCGATTTTCGACGCCCTGCTCGATAAGTTCGGCAAAGAGGGGTTTATGCCCGCCCTGCGCACCTTGCAACGCGCGCTAGCCGACGACATTGCCGCGCTGGCTCCGTCGATGACGCCGGTGGCGCTGCGCAAAGTGCTGAGCGGCCTGAATGACACGCGCTCCATTACCCACACCATGGCGGCGGTCGATACCCTGTTGCAGCGCATGAACAGCAAATATCCGCACATCTCTCTCGACGGCTCGCAGCTGACCCGCCGCCTGCTCAACCTGACCCAGAACGGCTTCTACGCACGCGACCTGACCAATCTTGGGCAGGAAGTGGCTGGCTCGCAGCCGCAGCATCAGTCGGTGTTTTTCAACCAGCTTTTGCCGCTGTTACAACAGCTGCCGGCCACCCTGTGGCGCGACGATAAGAACCGTGGCAGCGCGCTGACTATGCTGCGCTCGCTGATTGGTGAGTACGTCACTTGGGAACAGAAAATGGCCCGACAAACTAAAACATCCACCGGCGGCTAATGCCCGTTCGTTACCCATTTTGAGCATGGAGATGGCCTGAGGCTGTAGATGAATACCCTATTTAACCTGTTAAATAAAATTGCCATCAGCGCGATGCAGCGCTCAGAAATCGTCGGGGCGGCTATCGCACTGGCGATCGTGTTCATGCTGATTATTCCGCTGCCTCTGCCTCTGATTGACGTGCTGATTGCCGTCAACATTAGCCTGTCCTCGCTGCTTATCGTGCTGGCGATGTACCTGCCAAAGCCGCTGGCCTTCTCGACCTTCCCGGCGGTGCTGCTGCTGACCACTATGTTTCGCATGGCGTTGTCGATTTCCACCACTCGCCAAATCTTGCTGCAACAGAACGCCGGGCACATTGTGCAGGCGTTCGGCGACTTCGTGGTGGGCGGCAACCTGGCCGTGGGTCTGGTGGTGTTCTTGATTCTGACCGTGGTCAACTTTCTGGTTATCACCAAGGGGTCTGAGCGCGTGGCGGAAGTGGCGGCGCGTTTCACCCTCGACGCCATGCCGGGCAAGCAGATGTCCATCGACAGCGATCTGCGCGCCGGCATGATCAACGTGCAGCAGGCGAAAAAGCGCCGTGAAGATTTAGCCAAGGAGAGCCAGCTGTTCGGTGCCATGGACGGTGCGATGAAGTTCGTTAAAGGCGACGCCATCTCCGGCTTAGTTATCCTGTTCATCAACATGATCGGCGGCTTCTGTATCGGCGTCTTACAGCTGGATATGGCGGCGGGCGACGCGATGCACACTTACTCGATCCTGACCATCGGTGACGGCCTGATTGCCCAGATCCCCGCCCTGCTGATCTCGCTGACCGCCGGGATGATCATCACCCGCGTGTCGGGCAACGATGAGATTCAGGACAATAACATTGGTCGCGAGATCACCGAGCAGCTCACCAGTCAGCCGAAAGCCTGGATCATCTCCTCGTTCGGCATGCTGTGCTTCGCCCTGCTGCCGGGGATGCCGACGGTTATCTTTATTATTCTGGCCGCCATCACCTGTACCACCGGCTCCTTCCAGCTGTGGAGCGCGCGCAAGAAGGCCTCGCAGGTGGTGCATGAAGGGGGCGACGCCGTCGCACCTGACATGAACGGCAGCGAAGATCTGCGCTCCTTCAATCCGTCTCGCTTCTTCCTGCTCAGCTTCCCGGCAGCGCTCAATGGCGACCCGATGGTGGAGCAAATCACGGAAGAGATCCGCCGCATGCGTAACCGCATTGTCTATCGCTACGGCTTTACTCTGCCGCCGTTCAATGTGGAATTCACCACCGCCATGCCTGACGACGAGTTTCGTTTCAGCGTGTATGAAATCCCACAGGTGATCGCCAGCCTTAGCCGCGATCGCTACGCCGTGGATTCGCGCTGGCTGACCGAAGAGCAGCGCAATGAAGCCAGTGGCCGCACGCCGGGCAACGAGCGCCGCAACGAAGGCCAATTCCTGTGGCTCAGTGACAACGACAGTCTGCTGCAACAGAAAGAGATCCCGGTGTGGAGCGCCTCCCAGCTGCTGCTCACCCGCATGGAGCAGGCGCTGTTCGCCAACAGCCCGCGCTTCCTCGGCTTGCAGGAAACCCGCGCCATTCTGGGCTGGCTGGAGAGCGAGCAGTCTGAGCTGGCGCAGGAGTTCCAGCGCATCTTCCCTCTGCCGCGCCTGACCGCCGTGTTGCAGCGTCTGGTGGCGGAACGCATCCCACTGCGCGCGGTGCGCAGCATTACCGAATCGCTGATTGAGCACGGCCAGCACGAGCGCGACGTCAACCTGCTGGTCGATCAGGTGCGCATCGACATGAAAGAGCACATTTGCCACCAGTATGCCGGTGACGACGGCATGCCGGTCTGGCTGTTGACGCCGGAAACCGAAGAAGTGCTGCGCGACAGCCTGCGTCAGACCCAGAGCGATACCTTCTTCGCACTGGATCAACAGCAGCACTCCCAATTACTAGAACGCCTAAGAGAGATCTTCTCACCCTTTGATTCGTTATCCGGCGTGTTGTTAACGGCGCAAGACTTACGCAGCCCGCTACGCATGTTGATTCAGGATGAATTCAACCATGTACCTGTCCTGTCGTTTGCCGAGCTGCAGTTCAATCTGCCGGTGAACGTGCTGGGTCGTATTGAGCTGAATACTTCACTCGAATCCTTCAACGCATAAGGACGTCATCATGTATGAGCTCAGAGTCTTAAATGGTCTTCATGAAGGTGCCGCACTCCCCCTCAGCGGCAACCTGTGGTGGATAGGCAACGCGGTCGAGAGCGACCTGCAACTTTGTGACAATGGCATCAAGGCGCGCCACTGTCAGCTCATGCGTCAAGACGACCCCTCGGGTCAGCCCGCTCAGTGGCAGATTCAGGCCGAAGACGGCGTGGTGTGCAATCGCGAAGGCGAGCGCCAGACCATGCCGTTCACTATCGTGCCGGGAGAGATTTTCACCCTCAGCGGCGTGTGGATCTGTCTGGAAGCCGCCGAAGCCGCGTGGGCCAGCGGCCCGGCCATCACCCAGCCTGCGGCGCAGTCCGTGGCCCAGCCCGAGCTGGCATTTCAGGCTGCCAGCAACGATGGCCGTATTGCGCCAACTCCGGCGAAAAAATCGCTGATCAAACGCCTGCTGCCGCCTTGGGCGCAGATCACCGCCGTGTCACTGATGCTGCTGTTCGCCATCACCGTGACCAGCTGGATTTTACAGCCGGGCATGGCGGAACAAAGCACCGACACCACCGCGCAAATCAGCAAGCCGCGCCTCGACGATCAGGCCGCCATGCGCGCCGTGGTGGATCACATGCTGCGTGAGCGCCAGCTGAACAATCAGGTGAAAATCGATACTTCGCAAAAAGGCATTATCCTGCGCGGCTCGCTGGCTAAAGAACAGTTACCCATTGTCCAAAGAATGGTCGACAACGTGGAGAACAACTATCAGTTGGGCGTGCCGTTGATTAACGACACCGAGGCGCGCGCCACCACCCTGCCATTCCGCATTACGCAAATCACCGACGGCAGCAAGGCCAATATCGTCACTGACGACGGCCAGCGCTTGTTCGTGGGCGACGAGCACGACGGCTTCCGCTTAGTGCGCATCAGCGCGAGCGAAGTGCAGTTTAGCGGGCAGGACAACAGCGACATCACGGTGAACTGGTAATGAACGCCTCCGACGCACTGGACAGCTGGTATCAGCAACGCTCGCAGGCGCTGGGTGCCGTTTCGGCGGTGACCGCCAGCGGCAAAATCACCGGCATCAACGGCATTTTGCTGGAGAGCAGTTTGCCGCAGGCGCGCATTGGCGACCTCTGCCGCGTTAGCCGCAGCGGCGACGAAGAGATGATGGCGGAAGTGGTGGGCTTCAACCCGCACCACACCCTGCTTTCGGCGCTCGGTCCGCTGGACGGCGTGGCGCAAGGGGCCAGGGTGGTGCCGCTGTTCCAGCCGCACAGCATCGCGGTGTCCGAAGCGCTGCTCGGCAGCGTGCTCGACGGATTTGGCCGCGCCATTGATGAAGAGAGCATTTCAGCTTTTGCCTTATCCAGCGAACACCCTAATGCCACGCCGGTGCTGGGCGACGCCCCCTCCCCGACCGACCGCCCGCGCATCGACACCGCGCTGACCACCGGCATTCGCGCCATTGACGGCCTGTTGACCATCGGCGTGGGCCAGCGCGTCGGCGTGTTCGCCGGTGCAGGTTGCGGCAAAACGACCCTGCTGGCCGAGCTGGCGCGTAATACGCCGTGCGACGCGATTGTTTTCGGGCTGATTGGCGAGCGTGGCCGCGAGCTGCGCGAATTCCTCGACCACGAGCTGGACGCCGAGTTGCGCAGCCGCACCGTGCTGGTCTGCTCCACCTCGGACCGCAGCAGCATGGAACGCGCCCGCGCGGCCTTTACCGCCACCTCGATTGCCGAAGCCTTTCGCGACAGCGGCAAAAGCGTGCTGTTAATCATCGACTCCCTGACCCGTTTCGCCCGCGCCCAGCGTGAAATCGGTCTGGCGCTGGGTGAACCACCGGGGCGCGGCGGCCTGCCTCCGTCGGTTTACACCCTGCTGCCCGGCCTGCTGGAGCGCGCGGGGAAAACCTCTAAAGGCTCGATTACCGCGCTCTATTCCGTGCTTATCGAGCAGGACTCGATGAATGACCCAGTGGCGGACGAAGTGCGCTCGCTGATTGACGGTCACATCGTGCTGGCCCGCCGTCTGGCCGAGCGCGGCCACTATCCGGCGATTGATGTGTTAGCCAGCCTGAGCCGCACCATGTCCAGCGTGGTGGAAAAATCCCAGATGCAGGACGCCTCGCTGGTGCGCCAGCTGATGTCCTCCTATCAACAGGTCGAAATGCTGATCCGCCTCGGGGAATACCAGCCCGGCAACGACGCCATGGTGGACGCCGCCGTGGTAGCGCAGGACGCCATCAATGCCTATTTGCGTCAGGCGGGCCGCTCGCCGACCGCCTTCGAAGATGTTCGTTACGCCCTTGCTGAGGTAAGCCGCTATGCGCCGACACATTGATGCTGAAACCCCGCCAGAGCCCGATCTGCAAGCCGAAGAGCTGCACCGCATTCTCAAAGTGCTGTTGCCGATCCGCAAACAGCGCCTGAGCCGCAGCGAGCGCCTGCAACGCGCCGAGGCCGCCAAGCTGGTGGCCTGCGACCACGCGCTGAGCGCCGGTGAGGTGAAACTCACCGAGCATCGCGAGCACTACAGCACCGCCAGCGAGCTGGTGGATGCCCAGCACGTCGGCCAAACCGAGGCCTTAAACAAGCTGCGTAAGGCCCTGAATGATGAGCAGTCGCGCCGCCTCGCGGTATTACAGCAACAGCACCAACTGGTGCAGTTAGACGCCGACCGCCAACAGCAGCAGCGTCAGAATGAAAATGCCCAGCGCGACGTCACCCTGCGCCAGCGCGAAGTGGAAAAAGTGGAGTATCTGCTCCAGCAACATCAGGGAAATCACTCATGATGCATCGCCCTCTGCTTCACCCATTGGCCTCGACAGCCCGCCCGCCGCAGCACCATAACAGCGACGCGCAGGCCGAGGCTCAGGCGAGAAACCGCCCGGACCCAACGCCGAATGACAACAAGCCGAAAGCACCCGCGCAGCCCAAAAACCTGCCGTTTACTCCAGCATCAAGCCAGCAGAGCAGCCGCCCTTCTACGCCGTCACGCGGCGCGGACAAACAGCGGCTGAACCGCGATAAAGACGATTTCACCAGCCTGCTCTCCGGCGACGACCAGCCGCTGGCCCCAATGCTGCCAGTGATGCTGACTGACAATAACGCCGGGCAAAGCTTCCAGCCGATGTTGTCGGAAACCAGTGAAACCGCGCCATCTGCTCCGCCTCCGGCCTGCTGGCAGATTGTCGAACCGGCGCTGACGGAGGGTATCGACAAGCAGCCCGCCTTCCCGGCGACCTTCAGCCTGCTGCTACCGCAGCTGGGGGAGGTCACCGCGCAGGTGAACCAAAACACCAGCGGCGAGCTGGATATCGCGCTGGCCTTCTCACGCGGCAGTTTTGAGGCGGTGCGCGGCGCACAGGAGAACTGCGGACGTTCGCTGTCGCAGCGTCTGGGGCAGCGAGTGCGCTTGCGCTTCAACCTGCAAGACGGCCGCCCGCAGGATAAATGGGCATGAGTTCACTCATTTTTAGACAGCAAAGCCGCGCCGAGGCCGATGCCCGCCGCTGGATAGGTAAGGGCCAGACACTGACCTTCTTTCATGACAATCAGCCCGGCGAGCTGAGTCTTCGCCTGAGCGAAAACGGCGCCAGCGATGCCCATTGGCAGCGTTTTAGCTGTGCGGCGGGCACGCTGGCATTTAGCGATTTCGCCCCGCTGTTCTCCCTGCTCAGCGAATGCCCGGCGATGAGCGGCGACAGCGATGACGACGGCGAATGGTACTGGGGGCTGTTCAATCAGAGCCTGTTTAGTGAGGTGGCGTCGCTGTTTGGCAGCCTGCGCCCGCTGGACTCGGCGCAGAGCAGCCCGGACGCGCTCTGTTTGCAGATTCAGGTCAGCTTTACCGGTCAGCAGGCCCGCAGCCAACTGCGATTGTCGGCAGAAAGCCTTAACCAGCTGGCGGCCACGCCCGGCTGGCAGCCACAAGGCGCGGCGCTGATTGAAGCCCTGCCGCTCAACTTACCTCTGGTGGTGGCGACCTTCTCGCTGCCGCTGGAGGAGATAACCCAATTACAGTCAGGCGATGTTCTGCGTGCGCCCTCTTCACACTTCAGCGTTGAAGGCCACGGCGTGATTAACATCGGACAATTGGCACTGCACGGAGCGTTACAACCTTCGCCCGACTCCCCGCACAGCGCCTACTTTTCACTTTACGATATCAAGGAGTTACCCATGAGCTACCCGAATGACCCACTGCTGCCTGAAGATGAAGATAATCCGTATCCCCACGTGGATGAGACAGATTCCGGGTATTACGCACAAAGCGAAATGCACGACGACATCGGCAGTGAGAGTCAGCTCAACGTAGCACTCAACGCTCTGCCGCTGGAGTTAAGCATTCGCTGTGGGCAGCTCAAACTGACGTTGGGCGAATTGCAGCAGCTGGACGTCGGCTCGACGGTGGTGGTGGATAACGTCACGCCGGGCGCGGCCATGCTGTGCCACGGCAGTTTCCCGATTGCCAAAGGGGAGTTGGTTAACGTCGATGGACGCCTTGGATTGCAATTGACCAGTATCATCAATAACCAGCCTGTTGGCGCCGAGAAAGGTGTGTAATGACCACCGACCTGAATGCCTTTAACCCGCTGGCGCTGGCGCTGCTGCTTGGCGCGCTCTCTTTAATGCCGCTGGCGTTAATGATAACCACCAGCTTTTTAAAGATTTCCATTGTATTGATGCTGACGCGAAACGCCCTCGGCGTGCAGCAGATCCCGCCAAACATGGCGCTCTACAGCATCGCGCTGGCCGCCACCTTGTTCGTGATGGCTCCGGTGTTTAACGGCATGCACCAGCGGTTTACCGACCGGCCGATAGACACCACGTCGTCTGAAAAGCTGGAAAGTACTTTAGCCAATGGCATTCAGCCCCTGACCGTCTTTATGCAGCACAACACGGACGCCGATATCGAGACGCACTTGCAGGAGAATACCCAGCGCATGTGGCCGAAGGATATGGCGGATTCGGCGGTGAAAGATCGCAGTAACCTGATGCTGCTGATCCCGGCTTTTGTGCTGTCCGAGCTGCAAAGCGGTTTTAAAATCGGCTTCCTGATCTTCATCCCCTTCGTGGTTGTCGACCTGATTGTCTCCAACGTGCTGCTGGCGCTGGGGATGCAAATGGTGTCGCCAATGACCATCTCGTTACCGCTAAAAATTCTGTTATTTGTGATGGCCAACGGCTGGACGCGCCTGCTAGACGGGCTGTTCTACAGCTATTTGTGACGCTTTTGAGGGTGAGGAAGTATGGATATTATCTACATGTTTAAGCAGGCGATGGTACTGGTGGTGATGCTCTCCGCGCCGCCGTTGGCCGTGGCGGTGATCATCGGGATCATCATCTCGCTGTTGCAGGCGGTGATGCAGTTGCAGGACCAGACGCTGCCTTTCGCCATTAAGCTGGTGGCCGTAGGGGCCACCCTTGCCCTGACCGGGCGCTGGATTGGCGTTCAGCTACTGGATCTCACCCAGTCCGCCTTCGCCATGATGGCGACAGTGAACGCGCCGTAAGATGTTAAGTACGCTGATGCACGGCCTGTTCAGCCATATTTTGGCGCTGGGCTTTGGCATAGCCCGGATTTTCCCCTGCCTGCTGATTGTACCGGCCTTCTCCTTTTTCACCCTAAAAGGCATGGTGCGCAGCGCGATCATTGTTTCGCTGTCGCTGTTTCTGGTTCCGGCGCTGCAACCCGCGGTATCGGCGCTGTCGGAAGATCCTTACGTGCTGCTGGGTATCGCCATGAAAGAGGTGGTGATCGGCATGTTCCTCGGCATCCTGCTCTCCCTGCCCTTTTGGATCTTCGAATCCGTCGGCGCACTGTTTGATAACCAGCGCGGGGCGATGTCCGGCGGCCAGCTCAACCCGTCGCTCGGCCCCGACGTCACCATCATCGGCCATATGCTGCAACAGTGGTTCATCATGCTGATGATGCTCAGTTTCGGCCTGTCGCTGATGACTCAGGTGATCTGGGATAGCTACCGGCTCTGGCCGCTGGAGTCCTGGCTGCCGAGCTTCACCGCACAGGGCTTCAGCTACTTCCTCGACCTGCTGGCCGACATGTTCACCCACATCGTGCTGTTCGCCGCTCCGCTGGTTTTGGTGCTGATGCTGCTCGACTTCTGCGTCGGCGTGCTGAGCATTTACAGCCCGCAGCTGCAGGCCACGGTGCTGACCGTGCCGCTGAAAAGCATCGTCGGCATTCTGTTTTTCCTGATGTATTTGCCGACGCTGGAATACCTCGCCAACCACCAGCTCTCGACATTCCATGACCTGATTGCCCATCTGGCGCTGGTCTTCCCGAAGGGAGGTCCTCTTTAGTGGCCGAAAAAACGGAGAAAGCTTCCCCCCAGAAACTTCAGGAAGCACGACGCAAGGGGCAAGTCAGTCAGAGTCAGGACATCCCCAAGCTGCTGATTATGCTTGGCGTGACCGAAACCGTGTTCGCCATGGTGGATGAGAGTCTGGAGAAGCTACAGGCGCTGATCATGCTGCCGCTGCAACGCCTCGATCAGCCGTTCGACGCGGCGCTCAATGATATTGTCGGCAGCGCCCTGCTGCTGGTGGCGGTGTTTTTCATGATGACGCTGGGGGTGGCGGTGCTGCTGCGCATCGTCGGCGGCTGGGCGCAGTTCGGCCCGCTGTTCGCCACCGAGGCGTTGCAGCTCAAGCTGGACGCGCTCAACCCTATGGGCAAGTTCAAGCAGATGTTTTCTGGCCGCCAGTTCGTGCAGCTGCTGGTGAGTATTTTGAAAGCCGTGGTGATGGCCTTTGTGTTCTACAAGTTGATCACCCCAAAACTGGGGGAGATTGCCGAGCTGTCGACCACCTCGCTGGAGGGCTTTATCCACGCCGCCGTCGAGATCCTCGAGAAGCTCACTCGCACCATTTTTGGCGTACTGCTGGCCTTTGGCGTGGCGGACTACGGGCTGCAAAAATACTTCTTCCTCAAGCAGAACCGCATGAGTATGGAAGACCTGAAAAACGAGTACAAACAGAACGAAGGCGACCCGCACACCAAGGGCCACCGCAAACAGCTGGCGCAGGAGTTAGCCAACGAAGCGCCGAAAAAACGCGTCGCGCCGGCCGATGTGGAAAACGCCGACGTGCTGCTGATCAACCCTACCCACTTCGCCGTCGGCCTCTACTATCGCCCGGACGAAACGCCGCTGCCGAAGCTGGTGTTTAAGACCGAAGATGAGGAAGTGCGCGAAGTGATCAAAATGGCGCACGACGCCAAAATCCCGGTCATTCGCTATATCTGGCTGACCCGCACCCTCTACCGCACCACCCGCGAAGGGGCTTACATCCCGCGCGAAACCCTCAAAGCCGTGGCACAAATCTACCGCCTGCTGCGCGAGTTGGAAGAGCAGGTTAGCGACCAGATAATTGAATACGAAGAGTGAAATCACGAACGAAAATGCCCAATAAAAAAGGCGACCTATGAGAGTCGCCAAAGAGGGTAATGCTGGTAAAACTTCTTATTATCAACTATTAACGACGTCCTTGTCGTTCGGCACAACGAGAGGTACTAAGGTTTTAAACCAGTTGATTCATGGCCGCTTTGTTGATGTTACCGGCGGTCATTGCAGCGTCCATCCCGACCGAAGAACCACCAACGCCGCGCAGTTGCAGGTTCGGGTTGCCCATGTCGCCTTCCATCACGCTTTTCATCATGCCTTTGGCCTGCTGGAATTTTTTCACTGAGTCATCGCTCAGCATACCGCCGTTGCTCAGGGCATCTTCCCAGCTGCCGTTATGCTTGTTACCGCCCACCAGCCCAGGCAGTTTACCGGCGTCCGGCTTGCCAAAGATGTCTGGGTATTGGTCCATGAATTTACCCATTTCTTTGGCGGTTTCTTTCGAGCCACCTTCGATTTTATTCATGCCCGGGAAAGGGCCACTTTTGGCGGTCATATCGTCAATTTGTTGCAGACCGGCTTTGTTAGACATCGCGCTGCCCATCTGGTTACCCAGCTGCTGGAAGTTGCCCGGACCTTGCATAGAAGCCGGGCTAAACTGGGACTGCTGTGGCGGCATCGCCAGGCCCGGGCCGCCGAAGCCGCCAGGCCCGCCGGTAGCGCCCATGCCGCCACCCTGTGATGGGTTGCTCAGGCCATTTTGCATCCCCTGACTAAACGCGCCAGCGTTAGCCTGACCCGCTTGGCCTGACTGGCCGTTAAACGGCGAATTCTGCGGCGTGATGCCCAAATCTTGCATGACTTCTGCCAGCAATTGTTGCAGCGAGCTGCCGCCTTGTTGACCGCCAACCGGTGAGCCGCCGCCAAAACCGCCGCCCTGACCTCCACCGAAACCGCCCTGATTACCAAAGCCGCCCTGGTTGCCCTGTGCGCCCTGCGCACCATGCTGGCCGCCGAACAGCGCGTTAGTAATGGCAGCAGCCAGTTGAGACATAAAGTCACCGCCGCCCGAGTTCAGCGGGCTGAAGCTTTGCGTTGGCGCGGAGTTTCCAGATAACGGAACGGTAAAGGTCAGGGCACCGCCAATAGCATTATTCATTTTGTCGCCTCTCACTATCGTGGATATGTAGGAAAATGGGCATCTGCTAAAGATGTCCGGACTCGCTAACAATGTGCAGAAGTCTGATGATTAAGTGACAAAATCGGCTCGTGGGTTCCCCAATTCGGCAGGGAAATGCGCTTTATTTATGCGATAAACGGCAAAAGAAAAGTGAGAAATGATAAGAGATAAAAACTAGAAAAATCAGAAAACTGCGCCGTGTGCAATAAACTGCACACGGCGCGTAGAGTTAACGACCGACCGGGATTTGAGAATAATCCTGAACGCCGCTGCGGATATCCGACGGCCACCAGATAGTCAGACTGTGCGGGTTAGACAACGGACGGCAGGCCGCCTTGTCACAGCCGTTGTCATTGGAGGCCGCGCAGGCGCTGAGCAACAGGCTGGCTACCGCGAGTAATGCTAAACGAATCTTCATTGCAGCTCCTTAACGGGTGGTGCTCAGCAGAGAGGTACGGGTACGGCGAGCCGTGCCGCGCGACTCATACGCCACATAGATTTCAGCCGACTGGCCCGGTGCCAGCGACGCACTTGGCCAGACCGACACCGCCAGCACGTCCTGACCACGGCAGCTTGCTTCGTCGAAACGCAGCGGGGCCAGCGAGGTGTTGCGCACGAGTCCGACGGTGATCTGCACGTTTTTGTTGCTAAACCACTGGCTGTGCGAGGTGTCGTAAGCGATGCCACGCAGCGGGTCACACAGGGTGTTGATCCCCACGCCCTCGCCGCCCGGATTAAAGCCCGCCGGAATATCGCTCTCGGCCAAATCGCGCATGGCGGATTCGACGTCATTCTTGATCGAGCCATATTTCTGGCGGCGCTGTACTTCTTCCAGCGAGCCATTCAGCTGTGAGCGGAACTCGTCGCCGATGTAGCGCGACGGGTCCACCTGATCCCCCACCAAGTGCGGCGTGATGATAAACAGGCGTTCGCGCTGCGAGGTTTCATGGCGCGTCGACGTGAACAATTTACCAATCAGCGGAATGCTGCCGAGGATGGGGATCTTATGCTCTTCGTCGCCGGTTTCCCGCGAGTGGAAACCGCCCATGACCAGCGAGTTTTTCTCCTGCACCTGCGCCTGCGTACTCACCACCGCGCGGCTGTCGCCGGTGGCCTGGCCGTCATCCCCCTTGTCCAGCTTGCCGTCTTCAACGTCAACAATCAGCTCAACCGTCGATTTGCCGCCGTTATCGATGGCGCGCGGGATCACCTGCAGGCTGGTACCCGCGGTCACTGGCGTGACGTTGGCCACGCGCTCGCCGACCGTGGAGATAAAGGCGGTCTGGCTGAAGTCGATCACCGCAGGCTGGTTTTCCAGCGTCAGCACCGACGGGTTCGCCACGATTGAGGCGTTGCCGTTGCCCTCCAGCGCCTGCACCTGGGCGAAGAAGCGCTGATAGTCGGTGACGAACAGCGTGCTGCTGCCGTCGAGCAAGGTTGAACCAGCGGTGATGTTGCCGAAGCTACCGCCGAGGTTGGCGGAGAGCGCCGACATGGCGTGGCGGTCGACGTCAACGATCAGCGCATCAATCTCAATCAGCTTTTGCGGCACGTCAATTTGCGAAATCAGCGCCTGATACTGCTCGCGTTTTTTCGGATCATCGCGCACCAGCAGGGCGTTGTTACGCACGTCGGCGGAAACCAGCGGGTTCAGGCCGCTTTTGCCATCGTCAAAATCATCGTTGGAGCCGCGCGGATCGCCGCTCTGGATCAGGCTGGAGAGAATGCTGTCCGCCTGCTGCTGCGACAGCTGGCTCAGGCCGTCTTGCCCGTTACCGCTGGCCTTCACGCCCTGCGCGCTTTTATTGTTTTTCTTCCCCAACAGCTCGTTGAGGATGGTCGCCACCCCCGGCACGGTGAGGGTTTTGTCGCGATAGTGAATTTCGCGGTCAGAGACCGAGGCGTATTTCAGCGGAAAGCTCATCATCTCTTTGCCGGTTTTGTAATCTTTCTCCTGCTCGCTGAACTGGCTGACCAGCGCCACGTACTCCGGCGGGCCGGTAACCAGAATCACGCCGTCGTCGGGTAGTTCGCCGTAGCCAAATTTCGGCTCAAGCAGGCCGATACCGTCGAGGGCATCTTTTAAATCCGGGGCAGCTTCCGAGGAGACGCGAATACGCTTGGAGATCTGCTCAGACTGCGGGCTGATATAGAGCATGTCGTTGTAGACAAACCACTGGAACTGGTACTCGAGTCCGAGGCGGTCGAGGAAGGTCGCGGCGCTGTCGGCGCGCAGGCGGCCACTGACCGTGGCTTCTGGCACATTGCCCAGTTTCAGGGTGACGCCGTGGCTGCTGGCGAAGTCGGCCAGCACGGTGCGCAGCGGCGTGTTTTGTGCCGAATAGGCGTAGGCGCCGCTGCTCCAGCCGTCCGGGGCGCGGGCCGAGGCGCTAAAAGAGAGGCTGCCCAGGCTTAAAGCCAAAGTGGCGGCCATCAGGGTATGAGTCAGTGTGGTTGAAAAGGTCTTCATAGCGATTTTCCCCTCTGAGGGAGAATGTCTCTCTTCAATAAAGGACCCAATCCGTTCGAAGAGATAAAGAGAGTCGTTGTGCGCATCGTTGCCCTGATTTCCGTCGAGTCTTAATGAGTGGATAAAAGCAAAAAACGGCTCTGAAGCTACCCAGATTCAGCCAGCCACGAGCCGTTGCAGACATTAGTTAATTGAATCGATGATGCCTTTGCTCAGATCGTGCGTGAGCGTACTCAACTGACCAGACGCCCAGTTAGCGGTGGATTCGCGCAGCATGGCTTGCTTGAATTCAACGATATCGGAGAAGTCCGGCGCCCCGCCCATCGAGTCACGGGCTAAGTCATAGACATTGGAATTGCTGGTTATCAGTGCCGAATCGAGACGGCGCTGTACCTTATCGAAACTGCTCATACTCACCTCCTGCTTTGACTAAAGGTGATAATGAGTAGCGGTGGACGTGAATTGGTTCCAAAAAAGCGGCGGGTTTTCATCAATGCTTTTATTTAATCAGTGAAGATTGGGCTATTTAAACTGATGAATGAGGCGTTCTAGGCCGAAGCGCGCAGCAACTGCGTTTTCAGAGCCTGCCAGCCAATGCGCAATTCACCACTGGCGGTTTCTAACAGCAGCTGGTCAGCCTCAAGGGATTCATCAAACTGCCGCTCCCACGTGAGATGCGGGCGCGCTTCAAGCCATTGAGTAATATGCTCTTTATTGGCCGGATGGCACCACAGGGTAGCCTGCTGGCCGCGCGGCTGGGCCTGCAATAGCTGGCGCAGTAAGGCATTCATCTGCTGCGCCGGGCCGGTGTCTTCCAGCAGGCGCGTCATCACCTGATTGAGCAACTCGCTGGCTCGCCCGACGATCATCGCTTCCTGCTCGATTTGCTGCTCCTGCCAGCCAGCGAACAGGGTTTCCGCCCGGCTCAAAAACTCGGCTTGGCTATTGGCGAGCAGGTCGGCAACCCGCTGCTCTGCGTCGTAGCGCGCCTGGTCAATCAGCTGCTGGGCCTGAATTTCGGCCTGTTGCACAATCTGCTCGGCCTGCCGCCGGGCCTCTGCCATCAGCGAAAGACCTTGCTGATGCTGGTGCAACATGGCCTGCGGTAGCCGAATGCTGTCTGCTGGCTGTGCCTCCGCCAGCAGTTCGAGGGTTTTAAGCTGCCACATCTTGCGTCTCCTGCGCCGGACCGGATGCCAAGGCTACCGGCAGTGAAGCCCGCCACAGCGCGGCTTCCCACAGCGGCAGCAGCTTGTTTGCCGCCAGTTCCGCGCCCTGCTCGGCTTCACAGGCAATAATCCACGGCTGGGGAAAGAGAAAACGCACCCGCTGCCAGCAACCTATCGGCAATACGTGGCGCAACAGCAACAGGATGGTTACTTGCCAAGGCGACGTAAGGTTTTCCGGCAGCCACAGGCCGGGGCGCAGCGCGCGGGAGATGCGCTTGCTCCACAGCCGGGCTTCTTCAGGCAATAACGGGTCGTTGGGTTCGGGGGAGTAGATTCCGCAAATTTCAGCCGTCAGGCGCAGCACGAGGTTTTGCTGCTGCGCCGTCAGCGCCAGCAGCTTGAGCGTCAAAGTGTGAGGGGCAGACGGCAGGCGGGCTTCAATGCCCAACTGGCGGGCAATCAGCTGCGGATCGATAGACTGCAACCGCGCGATTAAAGACTCAGGCTGCTGGAAGAAAGCCAGCCCCTGCCAGCTCTCCTCCGCCTGCTGCCAATAACCCTCGGTCCACCAGTGCAACCAGGCTTGTGCGTCATTCATCGGTTATTGCCCCTGAATATCATGCGTTTTCTGGGGTGACGTCAGCGCCCTTTTTGGCTGACATGCGCCGCTGAATTTTCGGTTTCACCACCAGCGCGATGGCGATTAACGCCAGTATCACCAGCAGAGCCAGAAACAGCATTTTCACCGTGCCGTACTGGTTCATGGTCAGCTGGAAAGGCCCGAGGTTGACCATTTCGATATGATCTTTGTAGACCTCTGCCGGAACAAACACGATAGACAGCGCGCTGTTATCTTTGCCCGCCAGCCCCGGAATACTGGTAGAAACCAGACGGCGAATTTGCGGCTCGATGCTGTCCGGGTCGAGGTCCGGCTGGTACTTAATGAAGACCGATGCGGAGGCCGGTTGGATCGGCTCGCCCGGCGCGACGCGCTCTGGCAGCACCACGTTAACCCGCGCCACCACTACGCCATCAATCTGCGCCAGCGTGGACTCCACTTCCTGCGATAAGGCGAATATGTAGCGCGCTCTCTCTTCAAGCGGGCTGGAAATAATGCCGCTTTTCTGGAATACCTCACCCAGATTGGTGCGCGCTTTGTGCGGCAAACCGGCCGCGTTGAGGATCTGCACCGAACGCTCAATAGTGTCTTGGTCCACCAGCACGGTCACGCCGGTTTTATCTATCTGCTTATCGGCAGAGATTTTGTAGCGGGACAGCTCGGCGATAATGTCGTTGGCGTCGTTTTCGGTCAGACCGGTATTGAGAACCACCCTTTGCTCGCAGCCAGCTAAGGCCAAAACAATCAGCAGGGTGGAGAAGATCTTCAGCGCGATGTTAACCATGGTCATTATTGCAAGTTGGTCAGTTTATCCAGGCCCTGTACGGACTTAGAGACGATTTTGGCGTTCATCAGGTTTTCTAAATCGTACTTCGACAGGTCGCCGCCCACTTTGTTGAGCGCCATCGGGTCGGTAGAACCGGCAGCCTTGGTTAACTCATTGCTGATGTGGCGACTGTCCATATTGATCTGTTTGAACATGCCGGAGACGTGGTTCAGCAGACCATTAGAATCATTGCCGTCGACATCGCTGCTCTGGCCAATTTCTGAGGCAAAGAAGCTGGCATCGGCGGGGGTCATTGCACTTCCTTCACTGCCCGACAGGTCAGGTGCCGCCAGCGGCTGGATAACAGGGGGTTGATTGATTTTCATAATGTCACTCCGCGACTGCACAGGAAGGGAATACAGGGAACCAGCATCGGTTCCCTGTTAACACTTAGAACGAAATTTTGTTCTGTTGGATAGCACTGATGAAAGTGGTCGCAGAACCTTGCACACCAGCGATCTGTGCGTTCTGACGGTCACGTTCCATTTTGGTCAGGGTGTCTGCAACAGACTGCCCTTGGATTGCATCGGAACCAGCTTGCAGAGCTTGGCTTGAAGCACTACCAGCGGCGCTTGACGCCAAACCACCAAGAATATTTAACGGGCCCATAGTGTTACTCCTCTCAAGGTGAATAGAGTGAATGAGTGTTCATTCACTAGTTGAGTAGTAATTGGCGGCGATGGGTTCCATCATGGGGTAATTATTTTCACGGATTTTAGCGGATTAGGAATCCGCCTAGAAAAACTAATTAATCCAAACTATTCAAAGATTTAATGCGCTGATACAGCGTGCGGCGCGGGATACCCAGCTCATTGGCCGCGCTGACAATTTTGTTCTGATGGCGCATCAGGCAATCTTCAATCAGGCAGTGTTCAATGCGGCGCATGCGCTCTTTCAGGCGGAAAGATCCGCTGTCGATACGCATGGCATTACCCAGAGGTGGCATGCCCAGCACAAAGCGTTCGGCGGCCCCTTTTAGCTCACGAATATTGCCCGGCCAGTCGTGCATGATCAGCGATTCACTAAGATTGGCGGTGATAGAGGGTAGCGCGCAATTTAAACGCAACGCCGCCTCCTGCGCGAAACGGGCAAACATTGGGATAATATATTTAATGCGGGAACGCAGCGCGGGCAGCGTGATTTTGATGGTAGTCAGTCGGAAATAGAGATCCTGACGAAACTGCTTCTGCTCAACCAGGCTGGCCAGCGGCTTTTGCGAAGCCACCACGATACGCAGATCCAGAGGAATTTGTTGCGTGCTGCCCAGTCGGCTGACGCTGCGCGATTCCAGCACGCGCAGTAACTTGGCTTGCAGGCTCAGCGGCATACTGTCGATTTCATCGAGGAATAAAATCCCGTCGTTGGCACTTTCGATATAGCCCGCGCGGGCGTGGGTCGCGCCGGTGTAGGCTCCGGCCATAACGCCGAACAGTTCGCTCTCGGCCAGAGATTCGGGGATCGCCGCGCAGTTAATCGGCACGAAAGCCCCCTTGCAGCCGGAACGCTCATACAGGCGGCGGGCGAAAGTGTCTTTACCTGTGCCAGTTTCCCCCTCGAGGGTGAGGTCAACTTTCAGCGGCGCTAAGGTCTGGAGCATGGAATCAAAGTCGCTATGAATATCCCACTCTTCACGCACTTCTCGCTGTTCAGGAATATCCTCATCCAGGGACTCTTCATAAACGTGGTGGTTTATTTTAGCCGGCTTTGTCGAGTTCGGAAGATTGTCTCTCATACTTTCCTCGCATCCATTTCTATCAAGAAAATAATAATGTTGTGATTATTAAAATAAAATAATGACTCAGGAATGAATTAGCGCCCGGTAGGCATATTAAAAGTTAAACATGCAGGAACGATGCATATTTAGTTTCTCTGACAGCGTTAATCTGCAGATAAATTATCACTAGAAATAAGACTGGCAATCAGGAAAACGGAATGAAGATTGTAGGGAAATCCTTACAAGGTTCAAATCATTAACAAAGATATTACTCAATACGGTTTTACCTATCACAACATTCAAAAACCACCCCATATAGGTCATCATTTGCCTATTTCGGGAAATGATACCTTTCGCTCAAACAAGGGGTTAGCGCGGATCGCCAGCAAAATGGTCAATTAAAGAGCATCAAAAAAGCGTTATACAATCAATGGGATGCTGGGCACGTTCCCAGTTTAATTTATTTTCAATCTTTGAATATATTTCCCCTAATGGACCGTGCCAGCCATTGAAAAAACCGATTAAAACTCGCTGAATCTTGCATAAAAATAGTGCGTCAGATCTCACTTCTTAACGAAATCTTAATATAACGCTCACCAGAATCGGCAAAAAAATCGCGCTTTGACATACTTCTTACAATTAGACATATTCCAGCCGACGCGAAACCCATAAGATTTGAGATTATTCTTACCACTTAACTGGGAATTTTATTAGAAAACTAAGCCAAATTAGGTTTCAGAAAAGTTATATCTTCAAAATAATAACCATAAAAAAATCCGATAATGAATTTCTTTCATTATCGGATGAAGTTTATTAAATCAATTCAAATGACATAATCCGCTATTTAGGCCGGTAATTGGCCTTGGCCTGATTCAATAATTTTAGCAAAGCTTAAAACATTATCGACATAAGGCGCGGCACCGGTTCCGGTTTTCGAAATATCCGACAGGTTGGATAAATTCACGTCATCCGGGCCAGAGTTATAAGCACGCAGACCTGCGCCAATATTTCCGCCAAAGGCATTGGTCTGCTGTTTAAGATAGAGCGCCCCGGCCATAATATTGTTCTGCGCGCTGTTCGGGTCACCCGAAAGCAGGCCCGGGTTCTCTTTGGCCATCTCATTGTAGGTGTCTGGGTTGACCTGCATCAGCCCGGCGTCGGTTTTGCCATTTCCGCCGTTGGTGGAAGCCGCAGACAAGTTACCGCGAGATTCCGCCCAAATCTGACCGGCAATCACGCTGGCTGGCATTCCCGTGGCTTGCGCCGCGTTGTTGATGGATTGACGGTAAGGCTCTAGCTGCGGCGGCAGGTGTAAGTTACCCGAACCACTGAGGCCAGCCATGCCAGAAGTTGCACCGGCCCCGCCCGCGCCGCTGGCTCCACTCGCCCCGCTAGCACCATTCGCTGCACCCGCCCCCGCGCCCGGTTGGGCTAACAGATTGTTGCCAACAGATGGGCCACCGCCGCCGCCGTCACCCAACGACGGTGCCGCTGAACCACCACCACCGCCCGAAGAGGCCGACGGCGTGCTGTTCTGCTGGTCTGAATTGTCGCCGCCGCCCAGCATTTTCAACAGTTCTGACAGCAGTTGGCGGATCATATTCATCAGCTCGGCCATCTGGCCGCCGCCCGCGCCCGCCGCGCCATCCTGTCCTTGCATCGACTGCAATGGGTTAGTCGGAGCATTGTTTTGCGTTGGGCCATTAACGCCGGAGACTGATGGCGAACCGAAATCTACCGGCGTGATACCCGGTGCGGCGCTAAAGGTGACCGTTAACGGCATAGAAAGCGCGCCGGCCCCTGAATTATTATTGTTCACCGCACCACTATTGTTACCGACCCCGCCGGACGGACCGAGATCCGCCGGGGGAATGTACTGAGGGGTAAACCCCGAACCGTTAACATTCATCATTCTTCCTCAATCCTCATAATAAGTGATGCTTTTGCTCTCACACGGCGCTGCCACAGACCACCCGTTTGAGCAACCCTGTTATGGATGAATCAAAAGACAGGAAGCCACGCTCATGGCGCTTCTACCCTGTCATTTGTGTGCGTCCTGTCGCGGGTTAGTTCCGAGCCATCACACTTTTTGCAAAAAACGCTATGCCGTGGAACCGCCGCCCGGCAACGACCACATAAAAGCATTCGAATTTCAGCCTTTATCATGGAGCGCGGCGATGAAGCGACATTTGCTGGCCATCACTCTCTGTCTCTCCGCCAGCAGTCAGGCAAATTGCTTTAAGGACGCCGGAAAAGCCTTCGGCATCCCTCCCGCCCTGCTGCTGTCGATTGCCATTAAAGAGTCACACCTCAATCCGTCGGCGGTGAACAGCGCCAATCGCAACCACACGGAAGATGTCTGCATGATGCAGGTGAACAGCACGCACTTCGCCCATTTGGCAAGCCTTGGGGTGTCGCGCACTAAGCTGTTGAATGAACCTTGTACCTGCGTGAATACCGGGGCGTGGGTGTTGTACGGCATGTTCCAGCAGTACGGAAAATCCTGGAACACGGTAGGGATGTATAACGCCGGAGCCGCGCCATCACGCCAACCGCAGCGCGATCGCTACGCCAGTGATGTACGGCGTATTTACCAGCGCCTGCTGCACAGCGTCAGTCAGGATACCCTGCTGACGCTGGAGCAAATGCCGTCAGGCCGGGAGAGCCGTCGGGAGGGTGTGGACGAATTCGCGAATAAATGACTGCACTTCGCTGGCCTGCTGAATAAAGCCATCAAGCAGGCCGGAGAAGTTGCGGTTATCCAACGAGGAGAGCGGCTGCTGAGTACACAGACGCAGGTTCTGCTCCTCCAGCGCCAGCCAGCAGCCACGCATGGCGTCCATCTCAAAGTTCAAGGTTAAAATACTGTGTAGCAAGGCGGCAGAGCTGTTTGGCTCCAGCACCATCACCTGACAATGCAACACCACGGCGTCGCTGCCCGGCGGTAACTCAATGATCGCAGCTTCTTGTTTCTGCGGGGTGAACAGTGCGCAAACGCCGTTTTCCAGTTTCAGCGATGTATTCAATCGACGGCCATAGTGGCTCAATAAATTCTGCAAATATGCGCTTTCGTTCATCTTATTTTCCTGTGATTAACATTTCAGTTATTCATTTGCTGGCCCGCCGCGATGCGGGCCGCGTCCCTAACCCTGACTCTTACCCTTTAATAACAAAACCCTGTTTCTGCGTAGCTGAAAGCGCCTGATGTATCTCTTCATTTGGACGGGTGATTTTCCCTTCCAGGGTGAATCCTGTTGGGTCGAGTTGGTCCTCCGCGTAGCTAAAGTTGATTTTGCCGAGGTTGACGCTCATCGCTACCGAGGCGCTGTTAGAGCCGGCAATCAAGAAGGCCGGGGTAGCGAAGCCGTCACCTTTGCTTTGCGAACGGGTAAAGCCAATCGACTTAATGCGCAGGTTGTCGCTGTTACTCAGCACGGCCACAATTTCTTGCGGGGTGATGCCGCCCACCTGCCATTCACCGGCCATTTTGTCTTTCTGCGACTCGTTCAGCTCCAGCGTCACCACGGCTTCGGTGCTGCTGTTTTGCTGCAACTCGCGCACCATCTGTTTCAGACGCGGGTCGTCATCCATCATCTTGGCAATACGGTCGGCGTTACTGTCCGATGGCCGGGTGCTGACCATGTGGAACAGGTTGTGGAAGAAGCTGTTGCTGTCGAGCTTGCTCAGGTTGCTGTAAGTGGAACGGTACTCGGCGGTGCCGATCTCCTTGCCTTTGCGCTCGGCCAGGATTTGCTGACGATTGCTCTGCGCCAGCTGCAAGATGGCGTCGCGCTGGGCGTTGCCGCGCAGCGTAGTGCCCGGCTCGAACGGCGTATTGAGCTGAGTTTTAAAGTGGCCCACCAGCAGTTTCAGCTTCTCTGCGGGCAGCTTGCCCTCATCCTCTTTCAACTCTTCAAGCAGCTTGTTGGTGGCCGGATCGGTGAACTGATCCCCCAAGGTTTTGATCAGCTTGTCGATATGCACGTCGGCCAGCGGCTGGACGTCTTTCAGCTGAAGGTTGATGTTCTGACGCGTGCGGTTATCCACCGAGGCCTGAATGCTGGCCCCTGCCCCGACAAACAGCGGCAAGTGAGTTTCATCACCGGTTTTCTGGTTTACGCCCACCGGGATGGCGATGTTGGCCCCGGCGTTAAATTGGTTAAAGGCGCGCAGGCGGTTGTCACTCTGCGACTGCTGGTCGCTGGCCTCGCGGCGAGTGGTGCTGCGCTCGCGCGTGCCGTTGAGCAGGTTAGCCCCGGCGTAAACCCCGCCACCAAAGCGGGCGCTGGTTGACGAGTTCTTCTCATGATCGTTGGTGATTGGCAGGCCGACGCTGGCGACGGCGGCGGCGTTGATATCCATACTGATACGCATGGTGTTGCCGTTCTTCACGCTGTGATCCATCCCTTTATCCATCAGCGCCTGCGGGTCAAGGTTTCCCTCGGTCAGCGCGTCCAGAAACTCCGGCAGCTCGGCTTCGCTGAGGCTAAAGCTGATGCCGTTTTGCATCTGCCGCTGCAACATGGCCGAGACGGTTCCGCCAAGGCGGAAGCCCGGGGAGAGGGTGCGTTCGCTGTCCAGCGCGGTTTTGTGCTCGTGAAGATAATCAGTCAGCATGTTGTACCCCGCCGCGCCGAATACCGTGCCCGAGCCGCCGCCGTTGCGGCCAAAGCTGACGTTGATGCCCGTCTCGCCCCGCGAGAAGTTCAGGCTGTAGCTGCGATCCACGTTGACCCGCACGCCGGGGCTGGCAAAGCCTTGCGAGCCGGGGATCATGGTGCCGGTCCCCGACGCGCCATAGGCCCGGTTGAAAGTAATGTCTTCGCCACTCTCCAGCGACAAAATCGTCTCCTTCATGCGGCTGTTCAGTTCGGCTTTATCGCTGGCGCTCATCACGTTGCGGCTGGTGACGTGCACCCCGTGGTCCTCTTTAGAGAACGCCTTGGTCATCGACTTGATGGCGTCATAGTTGGCTTCCAGACCGCGGTTGTTGACGAAGCCCATGGAAGTGGCTTTTTTGATCGGGTTTTCACCCCAGGTCATGTCGCGCAGCTCGTTGAATTTCGACCGCAGGGTTTGCATCGCCGCCTCTTTCTCCGGCCCCTTTTTGGTCATCGCCTGCTGCATTTCGGTCAGCAGGTTATGCATGTCGGCCTGAGTCAGCGAGGTAAGGATCAGCTGCGATTTCACCAGCCCCACGTCGTCGTGGGTGTCGCGCTGCTTGCCAAAAGGCACCTCCGGTTTCTGATGGTTAAGCACCACCTTCTTGCTTTCCATCAGTGACAGAATGCTGTTCGCCGGGCTGTTTTCGCTCGACGGGTAATAATGCATCATGCGATTGAGGCTTTCGGTCAGTTCACCGTCGCGGGTACTGGCCGGGTTGAAGCGCCCGCTGCCGCTGTTCTTGGTTTTACCTTCGCCGAGAACTAACTGGTTGTTGCTGTCCACCACGCCATAGTGCTGGCCCAGCAGATTGGCGTGGTGGCTGGAGACGTCGGTCAAATCTTGGTTGAAGCGAATCAAAGCGCGTTTCAAATCTTCGTTGCCGGTCCAGTCCATGCTGTCGATGCGCGAACTGATTGGCGGGCGTGGTGCTTTAATCCCCTCTTTTGAAGTGGCGGGATCGGCGGCGCGCAGGCGATTGAGCAACTCACCCTGCTCCTGATAGACCGGGCGCAGCCCTTCGCGACCGGCATATCCGTGCTGGAGAAAATATCCGGCGTTTTTCACCGGGCGCGGCGTTTCCATCGTCGGTTTGAACAAGAAGGCGCGCACCCGCGATTTAAACGGCGTTTGCACCCGCAGGCCGTCTTGCCCAGTGGAACCGGCAATGTTGACCTCGCGCTTCACCGTGATGTGGGTGCCCGGCAGATGGGTGTCCTTGGTTGCTACTTCGAGGCGCTGGAAGACCTCTTCCGCCACGCGTTTTTCAGGGCGCTCGTCTAAGTCCACCAGCCCCTTTTTCCATTCGCCTTCATGCAAGGTAGCCTGATCGCCCTCTTCATTGCTGAGCAATAAGTTGTCCGCGCCGCGCTGGGTCAGAGAGGTGTACTTCGGCCCCTCGCGCGGTACTTCCATAATCTCAGGTTCGGGGGTGCCCGCAGGCGTTGCAGGCAATTTCGGTTCGGTGGCCGGGACGTTTTCGCGCGCCAGCCCGGTCGTCTGGCCCTTCTGCCACGAGGTCGCGGGCAGGCTGAACAAGGCCCCCTCTTCGCTAAGCAGGTACATTTGCTGGTTTTTGCCCAGCGCCATATCGACGATTTTCCCCGCCTTGCCGCCGTCGTTGAGTCCCGCGATGGCGGTTTTCAGCGCGTCGGCTTTGAGGGTTTGGGTACTGACCTTTTCGCGGCGATTCTCTTTGTTAATCTGCTGGTATTGCACGTCACCGTCGCCACTCAGCGCCACAAAGCGCCCTTCTGATAACGCATCAATCGCCACGGTTTTCTGTTTTTTGTCCAAGCCGCCCGCTGGCAGGTCGGCCTTGACGCTGTTCTTCACCCGGCCCAACGAGAATAAGCTGCTGTCGTGGCGGATTTCATCACTCGACAGGTTGACCTTGAGACGGCGCAGCTCGCCTTCATTGAGGATCCACGGCTGGCCGTCCTGCCCGCGCCGCAGCTGCTCGGCGGACTCCTTCGACGCCACCCAGCTTTGGGTGGCGCGGTCGAGGTAATGCACCTTGCCGTCGTGCAGCGCCAGTTGTCCGAGCGGGCCGAAATCCATGATGCTCTTAGCTTCGGGTTCCGGGCGCGGCAATCCTTTCTGGTTATCCAGCACCATGCTGTCGCTGAGACACCAGCTCGACGCCACGTTGTTGCCATTAAGCGTGACGGCGTGCTGCTGGTTCTGCATATCTTTTAACTTGGCGTGCAGCTGCTGCTGGTCGTCGGTGAACAAGGATTCCACCCGCACGCCCTGCCCAAACTGCATCGTCAGGTTCTGGTTGAGCACGTCAGGCACCGGCTCAAAGGTCATGGTCTGTCCGCCGTTGGTCGGAAGCTTCGCCTGATAAAGCTCACCAATGTTGTCCGTGGCGTAGAGCATGTTGTTGTGCAGCGCCAGCGCGCTCGGGGCAAAGCCTGCCGGAGCAATCGTCATTTTCTGCGCGGCGGCCATCGGCGCATTCAGCTGCGGGTAGAAACTCAGTTGCTGCTCGTGGCTGGTTTCATCGGCAGTGAGGATCACGGCGTGGCCGCTGGCGTCCATCGCCACCTGCGAGATTTTCCCCGGTGCCTGTAGCGACTTACCGGTGGTCAGATCCAGCAGCTTTTTGTCGTCGGCAACGGCATAAAGATGGCCATTGCCCTGCTGGCTGAGCTTGGACATCTTTCCGTCGAAGGCGTCGTGCACTTGCCATTCGCCGCTGGCGGCGTCGTGGCGATAAATCTTTTTCTCATGCAGCCGCAGGGACTCTTCCCCCTTGGCGGTCCGATGGCTAAATATCCCGGTCAGTTCACTTTGAATGGCGGCATCAGGCAGTTTGGCTCTGGAGGCGGGTCGCCCGCCGGGCGTGAGGATCTCGGCGTGCTGGCTGTTGGCACTCAAGCGAACCTGATGATTTTCAGTCGAAGTGGATTGCAATACCGGCATCCGCCCGGTGCGGGTTTCTATCGGCTTCTCATAGGTTTTGCTATTCACCATGCCGACCAAATTCAGCGGCGACTGCTGCAAAGAGATCAGCCGACCGCGCGTATCCAGCAGCACTTGCTGACCATCGCTAGCATCATGACCCTGATATTTATGTTCGGAACGCCCTAGCGTGACATTGAGCAGCCGGTCAAAAGGCGGGTTGCCGTCCGGCACGCTAAAGTGGGCCTGCCCCTTGCCATTGAGCGCCACGTTGACCTTCGGCGACGGCGCGTTGTCCACGGCACTCAGCTCGGCCTGGGTTTTCGCTCCCCAGCCGTCGCTGCCGGGCACCCCCAGCGCGGTGCTAAGTTCGGAAAGCTCAGGCAGGCGTGGCGGAGCGAGATCCTGAATGCCCGCACCAACGGGTTCATGCTTTGAACGCAAAAAACGTCCAAACACGCCGCCGCGAGACAGCTTCCCCTGACAGCTTTGTTGCTTAATATCGTTACGCGGCGTAGCGCTGTGAGCTAAGGTGCCGCCCCCCGTCTGGCGTGGCCTGGAGGGTTGCTGGGCGAGATGGCTAGCAGAGGTTGTCCCCTGTTGCTGGCGGGCAATATCTGCATTGCTGATCATGTGACTCGGTTTAAGCAGTGCGGAAAAATTAAGTGCCATAGTGATAATCCTTATGCAACTACGGGGGAAGTATTAATTTATCTACACAATATGTGTGGCGGGGAGGGAGTTGGTTCCAGAAAAAACCAAGCCCCTGGTCGCATTCGGGCGAAAAGGGGCAGGATAACAGCACTAAACTTGATGATTTTTAACGATAAATCTTCAATTATTAATTTTTAAAAATTATGCCTTTGGCGAATCATTAACTCATGAGCAGCAGGGACCAATTTCTTGGCTTTCGGACTGCCCGACGGCTGGCGCAGGCGTTCACTGACCTGCATGGCGTGGGATAAAAAGCGGTTGAGCATGGCGGTCAGCTCAATGCCCTGCCAGTTCTCAATCTGCAATTCGACCCACAGCACGATAAATTTGTCGGCGGTGGCGCTGTGATGAAACGCCGGCAGCTCCTGATTGAAGCCGTTCATCTCCAGCAGCTTCCACCCCAGCTCGCCATCGTCCTCGCTCATCGGCTTACCCAGCCGCGTTGCCATCAGCAAGCGCCCGCTTTTGGCCCCTGAGAGGTGCAGTTGCAAATGCTCAAAGGCTATCTCATAGTTCCACGCCGGTCCCAGCGAAGAGGGGTCAGCCCCCAGCCCTTCAAACAGTGGTTGAAGATGATAGTAAAAATCCTCCTGTTCCATTTCGACTCTTCCTTATAGGTTGCTTAGATTATCGAGAGCGCTCGGGAAGGCGCTGCCATGCTCTTGCTCCAGCGCGTTCATCATTTCTAATAAGGTATCCGCCGCGTCGGTGTCCGAGGGCGCGCGCCGCGCCGCGCTGGACGCGCCAAACACCACCGACTGCGCGGCACCGCTCGACCCAAAAATTGACGGGCCAGGGCCGAGAGTTGGGCTTGGCAGCGCAGAGGGCTGGCTGTACTCGCTGTCAGAATCCGAGTCATAGCCAAAGGCTGGCGCATCGTTGCTCTTCTTGGTCATCAACCCTTTGGTGGAGGAGGCGTCGTCGGCCTCGTCTTCCGAGTCACTCGGCAGATGGCCGTAATCGCTTTCAGAGTCGCTAACGCTTTCCGTGGGAGCGGCGGCAGCCTTGGCTGGGTCACCCGGAATGGCACCCTGCATGCGCGGCGGCACTATGGCATTCACGTCAGTCGGGTTAGCGACAAACACGCGCGGCACCAGCACCTGCGGGCGGAACAGGCCGTTGATTAAGGTGTTCACATCTTCCTTTTCCAGCATATCCTGGCGCACACCCGGCGACAGCGAACGGCAGCGGTCGATGATCGACAGCGCCATACCACGCTTCATATCACTGCCTTTGAACACACTGTTTTTGGCATCAAAATCGAATTTTCGCTCGTGCTTATTCAGGTCGAAAATTTCATTATTTTTGGCATTCGGCGGCAACTCATTGAGGGTCGCGAAGCGTTTGCTCGGGTCTGGCAGTTGTCCTTCCAGCACGTCGAGCAGGTGCAGCGTGCCGTGCTGCTGGACATTCGGCGAATCGAAGTCGAAGCGCACCACGTCTTTACCAAAGCGGCTGGACTTCTTCTGCAGCTCTTCGCCCGATTCCAACGCAAAGAACACGTTGTCGTCGTTGGCGAGATCGGCGATATCCGCCGCCGAGGAGTTTTCACGCGGGAACTCCACGCCGTCGCGGATCAACTTTTGGCGTGACGAAAGCGAGATCTTGCCGGTGGCCGGATCGCTAATTTTATCCAGCGAGTTGGTGGCGTGGGTAATGCGCAGCGGCGACTCGAGCATTTTCTTCAAAAATGCCTGTTCGAAAGGTGCCAGCGGCTGGTTCATCAGCGGCCCCTGCAACCTGACATGCAGGTTTTTGAGATTCTCGCGGGAGAGTTTATCGACCGAACTGTTGCTCGGCACCCCGCGCCAGTGGGTGCCTCGGGCCAACATCTCTTTGTTGATTTTCTGCCCCATATTGCGGCGCATGGCGTAAGTCACCATCTTCGCCGCCTCATCTTCGGTGTAGTTCCTCACCGGGCGCTCGCGGGTGGAGACGCTTTTCAGCGCACCGGCCTGATGCGCCTCCCCTTCGTCATCTTCCTGAATCGGGAACATGTCCCATTTCGACGCCAGCGCCCCCGCGCCGTGTGAGGAAACGCTAACCTGCTTGGCCTGCCCGGCGGCCGTCTGGCTGCTGGCCTTGGCGGTGCCCGAGCTAGGGCCGGGTTTCGAAATATTCAGCGGCGCAACTGACGCCAGCTTGGGCATAGAATTAATGGCAGAGCTCATAACAAACCTCCCGCATACGGCTGGTGCTGGCTTCAACGAAAAACATCACAGTGTGGATCATAAAAGTGCCTGCGCATCTTCGGCCGCAAAGGCGTTCATCATCTCCAGCAGGGTGTCGGCGGCGTCGGTGTCCGACGGCGCGCGGAAAGAACCGGAGGAAGATGAGGAGGAAACTGAGCCGGGTGACTGCGTGCCCAACAGCGGATTTCCGCCGCCGGAAGATGAACTGGTCGGCGACGAAGAGAGGAAAGAGGCATCCGGAATAAACGGCGGAATGGCCGCCGAGGTGGCGTGGGAGCCCATTGGGAATTCTTCGTCAGAGCTGTCGTCATAGCTAAAGGGCGCGGCGCTGCCATAGGTGGGCAGGTCATAATCACTGAGCAGGCTCTCCTCATCACTTTCGGAGTCGCTGTCGGAGTCTGCCGCATCCAGATAGGAAGTCAGCAAGGCGTCGAGCGCACCGGCATCCACCGCCGCCGAGCGAATATTTTCCACCTCGCTGATATCGGTCGGCTTGCCGACAAACATACGCGGCACCAGCACCTGCGGGCGGAACAGGCCGTTGATCAGGGCGTTAATGTCCTCTTTCTCCAGAATGCTGGCCCGCAGCCCTTCTGGCAGTGCGCGGGTTCGGTCGATGATCGCCAACCCGAGGCCGCGCTTCATATCCTTGCCTTGAAACAGACTGCCCTTCGGGTCCATGCCATAGCGCGAATGCTCGTGCTTATCCAACATGTGCGCGGTCTGCATCTGGTCGCGGTGGGGTAAGCTTTTCAATGTGTTGAGATGTTTGACCGCCTCGGGGAAACCGTTGAGCACGTCAAACAGGTGCAGCGTGGCGTGCTGCTGCACCGCCGGTGAATCCAGGTCAAAGCGCATCACGCTTTTGCCGAAACGGCTGGACGGCTTCTGAAGTTTTTCCCCCGATTCCAGCGCAAAAAACACGTTGTCGTCGTTGGCCAGCGCCTGAATATCCATTTTCGAGGTGTTATCTTTCGGGAAGGGCACGCCGTCGCGCACCAGCTTTTGCCGCGAGGAGAGCGACACCACGCCGGTGTCGGTATTTTGCACTTTATCCAGCGCATTGGTGGCGTGGGTAATGCTGAGCGGCGACTCCAGCAGTCGCTTCATAAAGGCTTTTTCATAAGGGGCCAGCGGCTTATCCAAGGCTGGCCCCTGCAAGCGAATGTGCAGGCCTTTGATGTTTTCGCGCGACAGAGATTTGACGGTGGTTTCTGGCGTCAAATCATCCCAACGCGCCCCTTCCGCCAGCATCTGTTTATGGATTTTCTGCCCCATATTGCGGCGCATGGCGTAAGTGACCAGCCGCGCCGCCTGATCCTCACCCTCCGCGCCGACAAAAGCTTTGCCCTCACGCGAGCGCGGCGTGACGCTTTTCAGCCCGCCCGCGTCCTGCGCCGAAGCTTTGCCCTGCTCATCCGAGGCAGACATTTTCCACTCCGACGCCATCGCGCCAGAACCTTTGGAAGAAACGCTCACCTGTTTCGCTTGCCCGGCGGCGGTAAATCCGCTGGCCTTGGTGCTGCCGCTCGGCCCCGAGCTGGAGCCGGCCCCGGAGGTTTTCACCATGGATGGAAGAGGTACAGAACTGATGGCTGAATTCATAAATGCCTCCGGACAAAACGCAGAAGGCGCGAGGCACAAAGCAGAGCCATGCCGCGCGCGCGGGTCTTGGTTATGTGGAGGTCTGGGCGGAAAAGTTCCCCCTTGGCTCAGCGAATCAATCGCGCGAAAGCCAAGGGGAAGAAGCAAGAGAGGCGGGGTTAAGGTTTATTCCAGACCGGGGATGTTCACCCCAAAAATTTGCAGCAGCAGGATGATATTCAGCGCCACAATCACCACGGTGCCAAGAATGGAGATCCCCGCAGTCAGGCGGCTGTTGACGAACTCGCCCATAATGTCGCGACGGCGGGTGAACATCACCAGCGCAATCATCGGCGCGGGCAGCGCCAGACTGAGCACCACTTGGCTGTATACCAAAGCATCGGTGGCATTCACCCCCAGCGCCACCACCACAAAGGCCGGGATCATCGTTACCAGACGCCGCAGCCAGATAGGAATACGGAAGCCCACAAAGCCCTGCATGATCATCTGCCCGGCCATTGTACCGACCACCGAACTGGAAATACCGGAGGCGATCAGCGAGAGCAGGAAGAAGCCCGCCGCGCCAATCCCCAGCAACGGTGTCAGAGTATGGTAAGCCGTTTCGATTTCCGCCACGTCGCTGTGCCCGGCGTGGAAAGCGCTGGAGGCCATGATCACCATGGCGATATTCACCAAACCGGCGATACTCAGGGCAATCACCACTTCGATATTAGAAAAGCGCAGCAGTTTGCGGCGTTCGCCCTGATTCTTGGCGTGGGTGCGATGCTGGGTCAGCCCCGAATGCAGGAAAATGGCGTGCGGCATGACGGTCGCGCCGATGATCCCCACTGAAATGGTCAGCGCCTGCGCGTCCGGCAGCTGTGGGGTGATCATTCCCAGCCCGGCGGCGGCCCAATCGACCGGCACGATAAACATTTCCACCAAATAACACAGGGCGATGATGGCGACCAGCCCGCCAATCATCAGCTCAATCGGCCGGAAACCGCGTTTTTCCACCATCAGCAAGGCATAGGTAATGATCGCCGTAATGCCCATGCCGACCAGCAGCGGCATATGGAATAGCAGAGAGAGCGCCAGCGCGCCGCCGAGGAATTCGGCGAGATCCGTCGCCATGGCCGCCACTTCGCTGACGCCCCACATGCCCCACACCACAGGTTTGGGGAACTGGTCGCGGCACATTTCGGCTAAGTTTTTGTTGGTGACGATCCCAAGCTTGGCGGAGAGCGCCTGAAACAGCATGGCGATGATATTCGCCATCACCACTACCCACAGCAGCGTATAGCCGTAGCGCGATCCGGCCTGAATATTGGTCGCAAAATTCCCCGGATCCATATAAGCGATCGAGGCGATCACCGCCGGACCGGCGAACAGCAACGGCGTCATCAAACCGCTTTTGCGGCCCGACAGCGCGTTATCGATCGCGGCGTTGGTTCTTTCAGTTAAGGAAGAACTCTGGCTTGTTCCACTCATCCTGCACCTACCCTGTTCTTGCTTGTTATTTTTTTGTGTAGTTTTCACCCGGCTGTAACGAATATAGCATTGGCTATACTCTATGGCGCAAGCTTAGTTTGGTGGTTATTAGGGACATTATGTTTCAAAATATGAAAATCCAGAAAATGCGCGAGATTATGAAAATGGAATGATTTTTTTTACCGATGAAATCGATAGGCAATATTTTAAATATGACAGTTAAAAGACAGCGAATAGAATTAAAAAGCCGTTTAGGCGAATCATTTGAATTAAGTCAGCGGGAATATCGGCCTTAAAATGCCAAATCCAACCTGTTCAAATCTTCAATAATTATAGATATTTAGTGATTTTTTGAGTGAAATGATTAGACGCAAAATCTTCACCTTTTCTTAATTGACACCCTTTCACCTCGCAGTTTATTTTCTGCCACCCCATGGCTTATTTATACAGAAAATAACTGCCATCAGGTTTTATAAAGCTTCGCAGAATTACGCTACTTCATTGCATCTATCCCGCTAAAACATGAGGGAGGATGACCAATAACAATAATTTTTTAGTGCTCTTTAGTGATTATTTTCCACTCAGCTACAGAGCGCCTTTTTTACTCACCCGGGAGTACCCTGCCATGCAATTAAAAGACCTTTCGTCACCCGAATTTATCGCAAACCCCTACCCGTTTTACCAAAAGCTGCGCGCCAGCGGGCCGCTGCTGCAGGTTGGGCCAAATACCTTCCTCGCCACCCAATTCGCCACGGTCGACGCCCTGTTCAGCGACAAGCGAATTGGTAAAAGCTATATGGATACCGTGCGTATTCGCTATGGAGACAAAGCCGACAGCATCCCGCTGTTTAGCGCCTTTAGCCGCATGTTCCTGATGCTGAATCCGCCGGATCACAGCCGCATTCGCGGGCTAATGATGAAGGCGTTCAACGTGCGAAAAATCGACTCACTGCGCGAAATGGCGCTCGCAATCGCCCATGAGCTGATTGACCAGATTGAAGACCAAGGCACTTTGGATCTGACCAAGGACTTCGCCTTCCCCCTGCCGGTGCGCATCATCTGTAAAATGCTCGACGTGCCGGTGAGTGACGCCACCAAGCTCGGCCTTGCCACCGGCCTGCTGGTGAAAGCCTTCGATCCCTCAATCAGTGAAGAGGAGATCATGCAGGCCAACGAAGCCTTTAGCGTGCTGGATGAGTACTTCTCGGCGGTGATCCACCAGCGCCGCGAGCAGCCGGGTGATGATCTGATCTCCCTGTTGGTGCATATCAATGACGGCGGCGAAACCCTGACCCACGATGAGATTGTCTCCAACGTGGTGCTGCTGTTCCTGGCCGGGCATGAAACCACCACCAATATGATCAGCAACTCGCTGATTGCCCTGTTCCGCCACCCCGAGCAGTTGGCGCAGATTAAGCACAACCC
This sequence comes from Ewingella sp. CoE-038-23, assembly GCF_040419245.1. Classification (NCBI taxonomy): domain Bacteria; kingdom Pseudomonadati; phylum Pseudomonadota; class Gammaproteobacteria; order Enterobacterales; family Yersiniaceae; genus Ewingella; species Ewingella docleensis. Next base: position 3,284,066 of record NZ_JAZHOH010000001.1, read on the forward strand.
AGAGCTGCTGACGAATGCCGTGCTGGAGTGTCTGCGCTACGACAGTTCGGTACAAATGACCATGCGCACCGCGCTGGAAGAGGTGGAGATCGACGGAGTTAAAGTGCCGAAAGGGGCGATGATTCTGCTACTGATCGGCGCCGCCAACCGCGATGCCGGGCAATTCGATCAGCCGGAGCAGCTCGACATTACTCGTCGCCTTGGGCGCTCACTGGCTTTTGGCGCGGGCATTCATCACTGCATGGGGCATCGCTTGGCACTGATTGAGCTGGAATCGGCACTCAGCGTCTTGCTGACTCGCCTGCCTAATCTGCAATTGCAGGATCTGGATAATCTGGAGTGGATCCCGCGCGCTAACCTGCGTGGCGTCAGTAAGTTGATCGCCAGCTTCTAATCTTCGAAACCTGTCTTTAAATCATAAAAAAATCCCCCGCAGGCGCTAGCCCTCGGGGGATTTTTATTGAGTAAGCCACCGCTAAGTGGCTTAATTTTATTAGAATTTGATGGAGGCCTGCATGAAGTAAGTGCGAGGTTCACCAACATATTTGCCGCTGTTGTTGTCGGTGGAGCGAGTGAAATAGCGCTCATCAAACAGGTTTTTAATCCCTGCGCCGACGGTCAGGTGCGACCAGCGTGGTCCGAAGTCATACTCGCCGCGAGCATTCCAGGTCATGTAGCCCATGATGTCGCCATATTGGCCATCGGCAGATTCGTCGGTGATATAGCCGTTGCCGGAGTCAGCAGAGCCAGGTGAACGCTGCTTGGACTGCGCGAAGCCGTCCACATTCCACACCCAGCTCCCCACTTCATAACGGGTCCCCACGGTGAAAACCTGGCGGGAGTAGAACGGCAAGTCTTTACCGGCAAACTCACCGTTGACCGAGGTCGCTTTGGTGTAAGTGTATGAACTGTAGACGCTTGCGCCATCCAGTGCATGGCTCAGTTCGCTCAGATCATAGCTCAGCGCCAGTTCCACACCTTTGTGTTTGGTCGCGCCGAGAGAGGTCCAGCCGATGGTGTTGTTGATGTACTGAAGCTGGTTGTCGAAGTCGATGTAGAACGCCGTCAGCTCAGCTTTAACCACGGTATCATCATAGTGAGTACCGATTTCGTAGGTCTTGGCTTTCTCTGGCTCGAGGCCCGGCGCTGGCTGGCCGCCGCTGCCACCACGAGTCAGCTGGAAGTATTGTAAGCTGCCGAAGGAGGTGTTGGCGTTCGCAAACAGCTTCCACGAATCGGTCAGGTGGTACATCACATTGACGGAAGGCAGCGGCTCGCTGTACTGCTTCTCACGCGAGATTTGCAGGAAGCCATCATCAACGTGAGTTTTGATACTTTCATAGCGCAGGCCCGGCGTTACGGTCCAGTTGCCGAAGTTCATCGCATCATCAATGTAGGCCGCGTGAGCTTCGCTGCCGCCGGAAGAGTGCTGGTAGTAAGTGGCGCGTGAATCCGGCGCGGAGTAAGTGGTGCTTGGATCATACCAGCCGGAGCGATAGCCCTTCTCGTCAGAGGTTTCGTTCAAGTAGCGATAGCCGATGGTCACTTCGTGCGCCATATCCCAGAAGCGGAACAGCTGCGAGTAAGTTGGCTCGATAGCGTAAGTGGTGTAGTTACGCGGCGCGGCGCTGAAACGGCTCAGGCCAGCGTTGGCCCCTGCGCCGGTAGAGCCGATGTCGCTGCTACGGAAGCTTTTGGTGAAGTAAGTCAGCAATTCGAACTGGCTGTTGTCTTCCTGATGACGGTATTTGAAGGACATATCCTGACGACGCCCTTCGAACTGGTCAAAACGGCGCACCGACTGGAACGGGTTGTCTTTATACTGCTGCGCGGTCAGGCCGCCCGGCATACCGGCGCTGGCGTTGTAGTAATGGAAATTAGCCAACAACTCATCTTTTTCAGTGAAGTTGTATTTGGTTTTGAACATGAAATCATCGATGTCGGTGTTATCGTTATTTTCGCGATAACCCTGACCATGCAGGCCGGAATAGAGCAACTCCGCGCCTAAGCCGTTATCAGCCGTGCCGCCCACCGAGGCGCTGGTTAAGGTTTTCAAGCCGCCGTGCGCCGCGCCTTCAGTTTGGGTGCTGACATCGCCGCCGAAGGTTTTAGGAATGTCTTTGGAAACGAAGTTAATCACCCCGCCGACGTTCTGCGGCCCGTAGCGCACCGCCGCGCCGCCGCGAATCACATCAATCGACTGGATGTTGCCCATAGACAGAGGTGCCATGGAGAGCTGTGGCTGACCATAAGGCGCCACCGCCAAAGGTACGCCGTCCATCATGATGGTGGAACGCGGGGAGAGGCGAGAGGTTAAGCCACGCACGCCGATGTTCAGAGATATGTCACTACCGCCGGTGCCGTTGTTTTCCTGTACCTGAACGCCCGGCGTGCCGCGCAACGCTTCGCCAATGGTTTCAGCCCCTTTTTCACGGATCTGCTTTTGGTCGATAATAGTCCGCGCGCCAGGGTGATCGAGCACCGCCGTTTCATTGTCGCCGCTGTCTAACCAGTTACCTACCACGGTCACAGAATCCGTTCTGTCTTCCGGCGTGGCGGTTGTCGATGGCGTTGCTGTGGTTGGCGTTTTGGTGTCGGCTGCTGATGCGTAATAAGGAAGTGCGATGGCCACGGCCGTGGCAAGGACTGAAAGGCGGTAACGCGCTGACATATCTTGTTTTTTCCTGTTATAAAAAGTGTTAACTTTAGGTAAAGAACGTATGTTTAATGCTAATTGTAATGAGAATTGTTTGCATTATAATCAGGAGTGTAAGTATTAGTAAATACTGTGTTTTTTGAAGATTTATCCCCATTCAAGCCGCCTTTCAGGAAGACCTCTTATGCTCGCGAAAACATTGCCGGCCCTGCTGTTATTAGGACTGAGTAGTCTGGTGTCTTTTGTTGCTCAGGCTGACCCCATTACGCTGACCGATGTCACCGGCCGGCAAGTGGTCTTACCAAAGCCTGCTGAACGCGTCATCTTGGCCGACTCACGCGCGATACAAGCTCTTCAGCTTGTTCATCCGACTAAGCCGTTCGAGTCAATCATCGCCTGGGACAACGCGCTAAAAGCCAAGGCCCCGGATCTGTTCACGCTTTACCAGAACGACTACCCGGAACTGGCAAAATTGCCGATGCTGGAGAACGCCTACTACAGCGATTTCAGCGTGGAGAAGACCGTTGGTTTGAAGCCTGACTTAATTATTTTTGATGCGGGCGTAAAGAAGAAACTGGAAGAGAGCCGGGTTCTTGAGCAGTTAACCAAGATTGGCGTGCCGGTGGTGTTTATCGATTTCCGCCTGCATCCGCTGACCAATACCGTGCCGAGCATTCGCCTGTTAGGTCAGGCGCTGGGCAATGAGCAGCAAACCGAAGGCTTTTTACACTTCTACCAGTCGCGCATCGACATGATTAACCAGCGCGTAGCGACCCTGACCGACCAGCAGAAGCCAAAAGTGTTTATCGAACGTCACGCGGGCATGACCGGCGAAGAGTGCTGTTTTACCTATGGAAAAGGCAGCTTTGGGGAGTTTATTCAAACCGCGGGCGGGGTGAATCTGGGCAGCGCGCTGTTTGCGGGCAAAAGCGGCACCATTAATCTGGAGCAGCTGATCACCAGCAAGCCGGATGCTTACCTGATGACCGGCGCGGACTGGAGCAGCAGCTTTAAAGAGAGCATCGGCGTGCCTTTGGGCTACAACGCTGACGCCGCGCTTTCGGCGCAACGTCTGGACAAGCTGATGGCGCGCAACGGCGTCAACGTGCTGGATTCCATCAAGCAGCATCGGGTGCTGGCGGTTTATCATCAGTATTACGATAGCCCGCTGAACATCTTTGCTATTGAAGCTATCGCCAAGTTCCTGCATCCGGAGCTGTTCAAAGATCTCGACCCGCAGGCCGATTTGGATATGGTGCATAAAGAGTTCTTGCACCAGCCGTCGAAAGGGCTGTTCTGGCTGGCAGCTAAGCCTCAGTAACTGATTTTAGTGAGCAGAGAGGATTCGGCGAATCCTCTCTTCACATCATCCCTTCGCACTTCTCCACCACAAATTGCACAAACTTATCCAGCTTGGGCACGTCGTTTTTCTTCGGCGCGTAGAGCAAATGAACGGGGCGCGGCTTAGGTAGAAAGTCCTCTAACAGCGTAACCAATTTGCCACTGGCTATTTCATCCTGCACCAGAAAATGCGGCTGCATCAGAATGCCATTACTGGCCAGCGCCGCGTCGCGCAGGGCATAGCCGTCGTTGGATTTCATCACCCAATTATTCGGCCAGGCGATGTCACTCTCCCCTTCGCGCAGGTTCCAGGCAAAGCGCGAATTCCACGTCGAATGGATCAGCAGGCGATGCTGACTAAGCCCCTCGGGCGCGGTGGGCGTGCCGTGCTGGCGCAGGTATTCCGGCGTGGCGCAAATAATCATCCGATAGAGAAACAGCGGCTTGGCCACCAAAGCGTAATCTTTCAAATCGCCGATGCGAAAGGCGCAGTCATAGCTTTCGGCAATCAGGTCCGCCACGCTGTTATTGAGCACCAGTTCAACTCGAACTTTGGGGTAAAGCTGCATGAATTCCGCCACAATCGGCCCGACAATCTCTTTTCCGACGGTCATCGGCGCGCTGATGCGTAATAAGCCCTGCGGCTCATTGTTCAGCCCTTCCATCGCCTCATAGGCTTGGTTGACGTTGGCGATAATCCCCTGCGCTGACTCATAAAACAGCTGCCCGGCGGAGGTCACCATCATGCTACGGGTGGTTCTTTGCAATAAATCCGTTTTTAAAGTCTTTTCGAGGTTATTGATATATTTCGCCACCATCACCACGGACATATCTTCTTTTTTGGCCGCGCCGGTAAAGCTCCCCTCTTCAACAACAGAGATAAATACCTCCATAGCTTTTAGCTTATTCATACTAAACCTCAAGTTAATACTGTTTAAACCTCAGCAGGGTTCACTCAGTTAAATATTTCCTATACCTTGCTGGTCCTAAGACTAATACAGAGTACCGGCCAAGTGGAAATAAGATGTCAATTATTCATGGAGAGAGAAAGAATAATCACGGAGTGAAAAAAACCAAATTACTCAGCATGTTACTCCTCACACTGTGTTGCAGCCTGTACTCTTCTTCTATTTACGCAATGCAGCAATACGCCCTTAATTGTCCGGGCAGAGGGGATATGACGGTCAGTATTACAGATTATGTGATAACGACCCTACTCTGGAGTGAGGGATTTATTGTCGCGCCGCGCCCGGCCAGCTACACGGATAAAAGCGGGGATGTGTTGACGGTGTATCAATTTAGAAATAATGACATGTTGTTGGTCAATAAAATAAAAAACCGCTACTTCTTTATATATCGCGATGAAAATAAAAATCAAAAAGAGGTGGAATGTATAAAAGGCCCCAACCAGCGGATAGTGGTCAAATGGGCCAGCAGTTAACGGCGAGGCTCAATCAAGCCGCCTCGCCCTAGCCTGACTATCCGCGTTTACGCCTCACCGTAATGGTTTCACCCGCCACGCCCCAGTTGTCGGTATCCACTTCGTCAATGATCACAAAGGTGGTTTGCGGATCTTTGTTCAGCACTTTCACCAGCAAATCTGTCGCCCCGGCGATCAGCGCGGCTTTCTGCTCGGCGGTCACCCCTTCGCGGGTAACTTGTATATTAATGAATGGCATAGCCTATCTCCTGTTACCAAACGCCAGCGGTCGAGCCGCCATCGACCGGCAACACCACGCCGGAGGTGAATTTCGCATCCACCAGATACAACACCGCATCGACCACGTCGTCGGTACTTCCGGTGCGCCCGGCGGGTGACAACGAGCGCAGGAATACGCCGTCGCCGCCGCTGTGCAGCGGAGTTTCAATCACGCCCGGCGCCACGGCATTGACCTGCACGTTTTTATCCGCCAGCTCCAGCGCCAGTGACTGCGTCGCCGCGTTCAGACCCCCTTTCACCATTACCGGCAGCAGTGACGGCACTTTACGCAGTGGCTGCACCCCAAGGCTGGCAGTGATGTTGATGATGTGGCCGCTGCGCTGGTTGCTCATCAACTCCGCCGCGCGCTGGGCCGGGAAGAAGAAGCCTTTCAGGTTGGTCGCCAGCAGCGAGTCCAAATCATTGGCGGTGTACATCTGCACCGGCTTGGCGATGAAAATACCGGCGTTGTTGATCAAGATATCCACTCGCCCGAACTGATCCAGGGCGGTGTCAAACAGGCGCTTGGTGGTGTCCGGCAAGGCAATATCCCCTGCCACGCCGAGGAAGTTTTTCGGGTTACCGAGTTTTTGTGCCGCCTCTGCCAAACGCTCGCTGGTGCGGGCATTGCCCACCACATTGTCGCCACGCTTTAAGAACGCTTCAGCCAGTGCAAAACCAATACCACTTGATGCGCCGGTGATCACCACAGTTTGTTGACTCATAACACACTCCTTTAAACGCTAAGTTGGCACTCGGATAAATGCCGCTGTTGACTCACTGCGGCCACTTTACTTATGCGTTCAGGTGCGATAAATAAGGCTAAATGACATTCATTTATTACTTCATGTAATCAATAAGGTGTAACTCACCCATGCAACGCGACTTCGACGACATCATGCTTGGCAGTCTGGAACTGTTCTGTCTGGCGGCGGAAACCGGCGGGTTCAGCAAGGCGGCGACGCAGGCGGGCGTGACCCCGGCGGCGGTGAGCCGGGCAGTATCGCGTTTGGAAGAGCGCCTTGGCGTACGGCTGTTTGTGCGCACCACCCGGCAAATCCGGCTGACCGAGGCGGGCGAGCAGTATCGGGCGCAGTGTTTAGCAGCCCTGACTCTGTTGAAAGACGCCGAAATGTCGCTCAGCGGGCAGCAGTCACAGCCTGCGGGAAAAGTGCGCCTCAGCATGCCGACGGCCTATGCCCATTGGCGAGTCTTGCCTTTGCTGGCGCGTTTTCAGGCACTCTATCCCCAGTTGGCCGTCGACACGCATATCAGCAATCGCAATATCGATTTTTTCGACGAGGGTTTTGATCTGGCGATTCGCGGCAGAGCACCCGCCGAGTCCAATATGATTGCCCGTAAAATCGAGGATGCCGAGCTGATTGTGGTGGCCTCGCCGCACTATCTGGCGAGCGCGCCCGCGCTGAATACCCCGGACGATTTAACTCATCATCACTGTATTGGTTATGAACTTTCCAGCAGCGGCCGCTCCCTGCCGTGGTTGTTCCGCCAGCAAGGGGGAATCAGTGAAAGGGTGATGAATCATCACATCAACTGCTCTGAAGATTATATCGGCGGCCTGACTCTGGCTCGCCACGGCGCGGGGCTGTTCCAAATTTATCGCTTCGTGGCGCAAGAAGATCTCAACAGCGGGCAACTGGTGGAAGTGCTCAAAGAGTTCGGCGGCACCCACCGCCCTTTTTACCTGCTCTACCCTCATGCCCGCTTCCTGCCTCTGCGCACCCGCACTATGGTTGATTTTCTGCTCGCCGCGCTGCGCCACTAATCCCCTTCCCCTCGCCAAACTTCTCTCCCCTGGTGGAGAGAATACCCACATAGTTTATGAATTTTTACCTGTCAAAAAATAACCCATCTATTCCCTGCGCTTTTTGAAGATTTGAGAAGTCCCTCACAAAACATAAATCCCTCTAAAGTTTGTGGAACTGGTGAAAATTTCTTCTCACTCATTGAAGGAAGTCGAACAGCACAAGAAGGCCGTCTGCACCGTTCGACTGGGATCGTTACCGGAGAAAAAGACATAAAGACAAAATGATATTAAATACATGAATTAAATGGAAATAGTCTGAGGTGTGCAATGCGACATAGCCAAGATAAGTGTGCAATGTTTGTTTCGTTCGATGCTGTCGCGGTATCAGGGATCACGGTCGAGGCAATGAAAATTGCCAAGAAGCTGCAAGATCGGGGGTTCCGGTCGTATCTGGATTTGGGATACGACATCAAGATTGATAAGGGAAACTTTAATAAGCCCTATGACGTGGAGCTTTCGATCTATCGCGACGTCTTCACGCTGGTGCGCATCGACGACATCACGTCGATCCCCAATTACGATCTGGATTTTATTGAATACGCCCACAGTGCGCTGATCAGCCAAAAAAGCCCGATCGGTGACAATGAAAAGACCGCGCTGTTACAGACCATCGACCAGACGGCGCGGCTGCTTGCCCAGCGCATCGTGGCGCTCTGGCAGCAGCTGGGTATCAGTAATCTGGTGGTTGAAAACGGCACCCTGCCGGAAAATATCATTTATACCAAGGCGTTATATCTGGCGATTGAACAATACGGCCAGCAGCAAGATTTAGGGAATTTTGTTATCTGGCGCGACCACGACCTGATGTGGAACAGCGAAAAGACGGTGATGAAATATGGCCCTGCGCCCTACTCTCACGCCATTAAGCCGGTAAAATCCAAACACATCACTTATGTCACGCTCAATGATCACCTGAAGCAGAAACTTGAAGCCTGGTGTAATTACGACGTAGACGTCAAAGTGAAGAAAAATACCTATGACTTTTCGCCGCAGAAGGCGCGTTGCAATATTAGAGACCGGTTAAGCGTTCGCGCCGATGATATTTTAATTGCCCGCACCACCCGTATTATTCCGCAAAAACGTTTAGACCGCGATGTCATGCTGGTAAGCCATCTCAATACATTATTCCATAATAGCAACAGCGATCGGCGAGTCTATTTAGCGGTTGCCGGCAATGAAAATGAAAATCACGGTTATTTCCAAGAGCTGGATAAACTGTCTGAAAAACTGAATGTAAAACCCTATATTAAATTTATCGGCGCGCTGCCCCATGAGTGTATGCAGTCAGAAAGCGACGCCATCGCCATAGAAGACTTATATCACTCCTGTGATCTTGTCTCTTTCCTCACCTCTTATGACTACGACAGCTACGGCAACCCAATTGGCGAGGCGGTGAGCCACCGGCGCTGCTACATCACCACCAGCTATGAGTATTACCACGAAGTGTACGGCCAGCACGGCTTCGAAGCCCCGGTCATGGCCATATCCGAGCAGCAGGACGGTTTACCCAACCCTGAGTTTATTCATGATTTATATCAGTTTCTTAACAATAAGGAATATATGGCGCACGTGGCGGATAAAAACTTCGCCTTGGGGCAGCAGGTGCTCTCCAATAATGTGATCGACATTTTAAATGTGAATTAATTTAAAAACCTAACCCATTTCATTCTGGATATTACTCTATTCTGGAGAACTTATGCGCGGCTCAATTTTCGTGTCAGTAGTGCTACCCGTATATAATGAAAGCGACCGTATTGATGAAGTATTAATTTCACTCTTCAATCAGAAAACCAAAGATAACCTGATCACTCACGACAGCTATGAGTTAATTATCGTGGATAATAATTCCACCGATGATTCCGTGGCAAAAATAAACGCATTTAGCGCCAAGAACCCCTCAATGGATATTCATGTCATTGATGAGAAAGTTCAGGGAGTTTCTTCTGCCAGAAAGCGCGGCATGGATTACGCCTCGCTGCGATCTAAAGCCCGCGACAGCCGCCTCGGGCAGAAGCGAAAACACTATATTGTCTCCGCCGACGCCGACTGCACCGTGGACACCTACTGGCTGTATGAGCTGATTAACACCATGGTCAGCCAGCAGGGCGATTTAGGCACCTGTAACTACTATTACAACGCCGAAGATTTCGAAAAACGCCCTAACCTGTTCAACGAAATTAAGAAAACCCTACGCCTGCGCGAATACTCTTTCTCGCTGTTTGGCGGCTTCCCCGACGGTAAAGGCTTTGGGGTCGAGCGCGGCCTGTACGACGCCATTGGCGGCATTGAAATCTTCTACCAGCTCAACAAAGGCCGCTTTGTAGAGCACCTGTCCGACGACTGGGACTTCGGCATCAAAATCATCGCCTACGGCGGCAAGCCGGTCTACGCCAGAAATTCCTATGTCGAAATCAACAGCCGCCGGGTCGATACCATTCTGGATGAAGTGATCACCGGCGTTGCTTACGGCAGCGACGGCATCATTATCATGAAAGACGTGCGCCCGGACGTTGAGCAGCAAAAGCCGACGCTGGTTGACACCACCCCGGCCGAATCCAAACAGGCGTGGGACTATTCGGTGAAGGACTATACGCCGAAAAACATCATTCTGCCCGCCCTGCTCAACCCTTATATCTTGTTAGAAAACAGCGAAGTGCGCGATTTCTTCTCCGGCCCGCTGGCTGACAACCTCTACCGCCGCATTCACGAGTTAAAACATGAAATGCGTATTATCGATTTCAAACCGATCCACGCCTATAAGACCCCGGCCTATCGCCTCTATTTCGAATTCCGCGATGAGATCTTTGCCGCCATGCGCCGCGCGGTCGGCGACGACATTGGCTATCCGCCTGCCCTGCCCGCCTGTTTCGACCAGGTGAAAGCCGAAGACTTCACGCGCTTTGTTTACTACTTCTGCGAAGACCGCGAGTCCGGTGAAGCCCACAACTATTTTGCCAATGGAGGCGTATTCTGATGAACAACGAAGCCCTGAACTCCCTGCTGGATATTGACGAAAACTACCCCGTTCCCTTAGTGAATGAATTTCTGGCCCAGCCGGAAAACCGCGCATTTCTGGAGTATGTCTACAAAGATCCCTTTGGCTGTCACGTCTTCCCCGGCGACATCACCGACTACCCGCTGCCGTCGTTCTTTGCCGATATGGACAGCGACATTAAGAAAGCGGGCAAAATCCACCTCTGGGCCTATATCCCCACCTGCCGCTATCGCTGCCATTTCTGCCAGTACCCGACGGTGATCCTCAACCCGAAAGCCGCCTCCTCGCAGGAGGTATTCCGCGATCTGGTGGACTTCAATATCAAAGAAGCCCTGATGTGGCTGGAGCGCGTGCCGAGCCTCGCCACGGTGGAAGTCGGCGAATTCAATATCTTCGGCGGCACCCCGTCGCTGCTGCCAGAGCCAGAACTGCGCCGCATGATGGCCTTCTACAAAAGCCACTTTAACTTCTCCACCGCCACCATGCGTTTCGAGGGCGAGCCGGGCACGCTGAACAAAGCGTATTTGGCGATCTTAAAAGATCTCGGTTTTAGCAAGATCAGCTTCGGCACCCAGTCCTTCAACGACGAAATCATCACCGCCTGCGGGCGTATGCACTCGGCGGACGAGTGCGTGGAAACCATCTATCAGGCGCGGGAAATCGACATCGACTGGGTCAGCGTCGACCTGATTTACGGCATGCTCGGCCAGACGGTGGATGACGTGAAATATGACATGGAGAAAACCCTCGAGCTGGGGCTGTCCCACGTGGTCTGCACCAAGCTGCACATGGATGAATTCATCAAAAACCGCACCGGCGTCTCCGGCGAGCGCGAAAGCCTGTGGCAGAAAAAGGGGCTGATCAACATTAACAACATGAGCTTCCCCGGCCTCGGCAAGCAGTACCAGATGCGCGAACTGGTGGAGAAATATCTGGCCGATGGCTATACCGAGCACCCGACCATGTACTTCCACCGCAATGATCAGCAGCCGGAAAAATGGAAAGCGCTTATCACCGACCTCGATAAACAGTACCCGGAAGTGGCGATTGGGCTGGGCGGCAGCTCTAAGTCGACCCGATCCGAGGCGATCAACATCACCGGCTATAAGAAGTACAAAGAAGCGCTGAACGAAGACCGGCTGCCCATCGAAGAGAGCCGCGGCTTCTCACCCGCTCAGCGCGAGGTCAACGCCTTCAAGATGGCGCTTTCCACACTAATCCCGGTGGATGACAAGGTGTTCAAGCAGCGTTTCGACGGCAATAGCTTCTTCGAAAACCCGCTGATTAATCGCACCTTGGACAAACTGGTGCAGAAGAAGCTGGTGACGGTTTCTGGCGAAGTCGTGACCCTGACGCCCATCGGTATCACGCTGGTCGAGGCGATTATCAATACCCAATTCACCACCGACGCGGAATAAGGAGCTTCACCATGGCAACACCTTCATCCGCCACCCAGCCGGTTTTCAGCCTCTACTACATTGGCATTGATACCGAGGCGGGCGTCTCCAACGAGCAGTTTGAAGCCTTTGTCCGTGAGCAGGGGGTGAAAATCCCCTGCTATCCCGGCTGGCGCTGGACCCTGCTGCGCGGCCTGCGCGGCGAGCGCGTCGGGCAATATCTGATGCTGTATGAGATGGAGAGTCTGGCGCACCGCGACCGCTATGTCACCGCCACTGGACAGAAAACCGAGGCAGCAAAAGCCTTTTGGCAGCAGCATCCCGAGGCGCTGGAGATTCTGGCGCAGTGGCGCAAGCTCGGCACCTTCAGCCAGTTGCCGACGCTGTTCACCGACTACCAACTGCTGGCAGAAAACGCCAAAAGTGATGTCCCCTACGGCCCCCGCTATCGGGACCAGCCCGGCGAGGAGCCGATTGCGCGCATCATCGGCATTCACAATCTGGCCCTGCGCGAAGGGGTGATGCCGGAGCAGTTCGAGCAGTTTATTGCCGACAATCATCACCGCATTGAAGATTATCCCGACTGGAAGTTCCATTTGCTGAAAGGCGAACGCGGCAACCGGCTCGACCAGTACGTGGTGATGATGGAGATAGCCAGCATGGCCGCGCTGGACGTCTTCTACCCTGAGCCGGACATCGCCACCGACGAGGCGGCGAAGTTCGCCAAGGCGCATCGCGACACCAAGCAGATGTATGAAGAGTGGAAACAGCTGGCCTCTTTTTCCGGCTCGCCGCAAATCTACACCGACTATCTGTGCGTCGCGGAAAGCCTGCCCGCCGAGGAGAGCCGGTCGCTATGACAATCAATCTGCTGAGTCGAGGTGCCACGGAGAATGTCCGTCAGCAAATCGCCACCCGGATGATCTTCTTTCTGGCGGGATTAGGCATGTCAGCATGGGCTCCGTTAATTCCCTTCGTGAAGTCGCGCATTGGCATTGACGCAGGCTCGCTGGGGCTGCTGCTGTTTTGTATTGGCGCCGGCTCGATGCTGATTATGCCGTTTACCGGGCATCTGATTGGCAAATTGGGCTGTCGTAAAATCATTCTGGCCGCCGGTTTGCTGTTAGTGCTGGATTTGCCGCTGCTGACCTTACTCGACGCCCCGCTGCTGATGGGGGCGGCCTTACTGGTGTTCGGCGCGATCAACGGCATCATGGACGTGGCGATGAACTCGCAGGCGATCATTGTCGAACGGGAAAGCGGGCAGGCCAAAATGTCCGGTTTTCACGGCTTCTACAGCATTGGCAGCATCTTCGGCGCGGGCAGCGTCAGCCTGTTGCTGTGGGCGGGCGTTTCCCCTGCGACCGCCATCGGGCTGATTGCGGCACTGATCGCCCTGCTGCTAGTGATCGCTTCGGCAGATTTATTAGCTAAAAGCGAGATCGGCGGCGAGCAGAAAGGCGGCACGCTGTTCGCCCTCTCCCACGGCAAGATCCTGTTTATCGCGCTGCTGTGCTTCTTTGTTTTCCTTACCGAAGGGGCGATGCTCGACTGGTCATCCCTGTTGCTCAATGCCGAGCGCGGCGTGGCGAAATCCCAGGCCGGACTGGGTTACACCCTCTACGCCATCGCCGTGACCCTCGCGCGGCTGTATGGCGACCGGCTGATCAACGCCATTGGCCGCTATCGCATGCTGCTGCTCGGCAGCCTCTGCGCGGTGCTCGGCCTACTGCTGGTGACCACGGTCAATCTGGCGTGGGTGGCTTTCGCCGGGCTGATTTTGGTCGGCCTCGGCATCGCCAACGTGGTGCCCGTTCTGTTCAACGCGGCGGGTAATCAAGAGCATGTGCCCCCCAATCTGGCCTTCCCGGCGGTCACGCTCGTCGGCTATGTCGGCTTGCTGGCAGGCCCCGCGCTGATTGGCTTTATCGCTAAATACTCCAACCTTACGCTGGCCTTCGGCTGCACTATTTTCTGCCTGTTGCTGGTCAGTCTCAGCGCCCGCGCCTTAACGCGCTAATTCAGCCATTTCATCTCAAGAGGACGTTTTTATGAATGAAGCATCTAGCCCGGTTTTCTCCCTGCACTATGTGGGTATCAACCTGAAAAGAGGCGTGGCCTCGGACCAGTTCGAAGCGTTCGTGCGCCAAAAAGGGGTGAACATTCCGGCCTATCCGGGCTGGCAGTGGACGCTGTTGCGCGGGCTGCGCGGCGAGCGCGAGAACCAATATTTGATGGTTTATCAGGCCAAGGATGCCGCCACCTATGCCCGCTATGTCGACAGCAATGGCGAGCAAACGGCGGAAGCCCGCGCCTTCTGGCAGCAGCATCCCGAGGCCGCCAAGCTGATTGCCGAGTGGAAAACCTTCGGCACCTTCGCCGAGCTGCCGACCATTTACACCTACTACAGTCTGGTGGCGGAAAACCAAAACAGCTCGCTGCCCGCTGGCCCGAACTACCGCAACGTGCCGGGGCAGGAGAAAATCGAGCGCATTGTCGGTATTCACAACCTGGCCTTAAAGCCGGGCGTGTCGCCACAGCAGTTTGAGCAGTTCATCAGCGACAACATTCATCGCGTCGAGGACTATCCGGGCTGGAAATTCCATATGCTGAAGGGCCAGAGCGGCAACCGTTTGGATCAATACGCGGTGATGTTGATCATCGAGAGCCTCGAGTCGCTCAACTCGTTCCACCCGGATTTGGACGTTTCCACCGAGAAAGCCCTGAACTTCGTGGCCGAGCATCAGGACACCGAGCAGATGTACACCGAGTGGAAGGAGCTGGCGTCGTTCTCCGGCGCGCCGCAGATTTACACCGATTACATCACCGTCGGCGGCAATCAGGGTTAAGCTTTCAACATACTCGTCGCATAAAAAAGGGCAGCCCCTGGCTGCCCTAATTGCATCTTAAACCTTACGCTTCCAGCCACGCCTTGTAGCGCGCAGGCCACTCCACGGTTGGCGTGCCCGGCTTACCCATGCCAAAACCGTGACCGCCGGAGGAGTAGCGGTGCATATCCACCGGCACGTGCTCGCGCTCGCAGGCGGCAGCCATAATCAGCGTGTTATGCGGGTCAGAAATGGGATCATCCTCAGCCTGCACCAAAAACATTGGCGGCGTGCGCGGAGTAACAAAATTCTGTACCGACCACTCGGCGTTCTCTTGATCCGTGGCCCGCGGCCCGACCAAAATCTTGTGGGTTGAAGTGTGGGTGTAAGGCTTCTCAAGAGTGATAATCGGGTAAATCAGCGCCGCGCGATCGGCATAGGCCGGGGTTCTATCCAGCGCGTCCTGCTCCGGGTATGAGCGGAAATCCGGGCGCGTCGCCGCCAAGCCGAGCAGGTGTCCGCCCGCAGAGAAGCCGAGCACGCTGACGTGCTTTTCGCGGCTGCGCACGATACGCAGCGCGCGCTGGGCGTCCTGCAAAGCCACCACGCTGCCATCATTCCAGCCTTCGCTGGGCAGGCGATAAGTCAGCACGTAGGCGGTGTAGCCGAGTTGGGTCAGCCAGTCCGCCGCGGGCCACGCCTCCTGCCCCATCTCCATACGCTTATAGCCCCCGCCGGACGCCACCAGCACCGCCATCCCGTTCGGGCGTGACGGTTGAAACACGCGCAGCGACGGATGAGTCACATTACTCAGCGCGCCCTTAGCCGACAGAATTTCACTGCCAGACGGCCCACCGCCACCCGGCGGCGTCCCTTTCCATAAAGCAATTTCGGTGTACTGCCCCGACGGCGGCGCGGCCAGAGCGCCCTCTTCCGACGCCGGGTGTTTACGCGCCAGCGCTGACCCCGTGCGTATCGCCACCATCGCAGCGGCGGAACCTACAATAAACTGACGACGATCCATGGATTTCCTAATGAGTGAGGGCAGATATTGACTCTATAACAGCATAGAAAATGGCAGAGATCTTGAAGACTTTATTTCACAGGATCGGGTTATTGTAAGCAGAGCTTTCGGCGGAATAAACGCCAGGAAAAAAGAGAATTAGACAAAGGTTGTTACTAACAAATAGCGCTAAATGCCGGGCGAATGGTGTTCGTTTAATAAGCCAGTGCTTTACTGATTCAAGTACCAGAACCCACCAGATAAGCATGATTGATGAGGGCGAGTTATGACGGTAAAAATGCAGTGGAAGATTCAGCGTAAAAGCACCCTATTCAGCGCCCTGCTGCTGGCACTGAGCAGCGCCAACGCCTTGGCCGAGGACGGGCAAAATACCCCCGGTAAAAATTTCCCGATACTGCAAGACGCCTATATTTTGCAGGCTTTCGACAGCAATAAAAAACCCAATGAAGAGCCAATCACCAGCAGCCTGAAAAACAGCTATTTCTACAGCAACTGTGCCGACGCCGAGCGCTGCGACTCCGCCATTCCGCAGGGCGCGACCATGTTCAGAGCGCCGTCAGGCTTTGGCTCAACGCCGAACAGCGAGTTCCCTCGAGTCGAACTCAGAGCCAAGAGAAACTTCCTCAACGGCGATGAGTTCACTAATACCCAGACCGGCTCGGTGTATATCGTCAAAAACCCCGACACCAAATCTATCATTTTTGCCCAGATCCACGGCGACAAACCGGGCGGCTCGGAGCTGCTGAAACTGCGCTGGCAGAACGGCGACATCGTCGCGGGCGTAAAACCGCATTACGGCGATGCAGAGCAACGCACCACCCTGCTCTCCGGCGTCGTACTCAAGGACAAAATCGATTATAAAATCGAGGCCAAAGGCACTAAAAGCGAGATAAAAGTCACCGTCGAAGCCACGGCAGACGGCAAGACCAGCAAGAAGACCTTCAGCTATCCAAAAGAGAGCTGGCAGGGCATCGAGCTATATTTCAAGGCGGGGAATTATAATCAGGATTCCAGCAGCGACGGCTCCGAAGCCGTGGTCGCTTATGGCGCGCTGGATGTGAGTTATCGTTGATAGCAAATCGAGGGGCAATACTGCCCCTCATACTATTTCGAGTGGCTCCTATTTCACTTCAGCCGTCTTCACATTGTTATCCGTGGTCCAGACGCGGTACTTCACTTCCACATCTTTTGGGGTGTAGACCACGATTGGCAGCTTACTATTGTAGCGAGCGAGGGTCTGGTCGCCGAGGTTCGCGGCGATGAACTTCTTGGTTTTAGTCTGATTCGGGCAGGCCATCATGGTAGAGGCCGGAGAAGAGAGCTGCTCCAGCACCAGATAGTCATAGCCCCAGCCTTGCAGCGTTTTGCTGGTCAGCTTGCCACCCATCATGTGGCGGTTGCAGTCCACTTCTAGGGTTTTGCCAATCAGCAGTTCAACCTTGAAATTATCCTCATTTTCCAGCTTCGGCAGGTAAATCACCTGACGAACCATCCCCTTTTCTGCCTGCGGGTAAGGCGCGACTTTCTCCAGCGGCAGCTTGCTGATATCAGCAGAATCCCCCGTCGCCGCCGCCATCGAATTAGCAGAGAGAGCCATCATCATTCCAGACAGTGCCAAGGCCATGAGTTTCATATTCAATCCCTATGTTTGTGTTCTCTGAGAACCTTTCTCAGATGAAAGAATTACTTTGGTAAGTTTTTTTAGCATAAATGATTGGTTATATCAAAATTCATAGTAGTAATTTTACATAAAGCATTAACCATCGGGATCATGTAAAACCCTTTACCACTTTTTCCCTGTTTCTTTCGCCGGCAAGCACGGTTTTGCTCTAAAACCTCGGGGCCGCAGGCTATCCCGACTATTCTCCCGCCCTCGCCGTCTGTGCAGCAGTAAGCCAAGCCGAAGTCTCGTCGAGTAATAATTCACCACGAAAAAAGTGGGAAAAAGGATAAGAAATGGCAGTAAATGACGCAGCCGATGCAGGGTAAAAAGATGGCCTAATGCCCGTCTGGCGTAATCGATGAATATCAGCGTCATAACGCGGTTCCTGAATGGCGATGACGCTATTCAACTCAAGCCGTGTCCAGAGTTACGCGATGTTTCATCAAGGATGTATCAAGACGGGCAATTATTGTTGCCCGTCTTGGCTCTCAGGGCGATAAGGGTAATAAAGAAGGCAAAAAGATCGAGATAAGCAATCCCCCGGCTTCCAGCTGTCTGGCGTGAATGGTGCCGCCATGCGCCTGACATATCGCGCGGGCAATGGAAAGTCCGAGGCCGCAGCCGCCAGAGTGACGCGCCCAATTGGCACTTTTAGCCTGTTCTACATCCTGCAACCCATCAGTGATACATCACAACTGATAAGTTTGACGCCCCAAGATTACCTCCTGCATCACCCTGTCACAGCTAGTCATCGGTCATATTCTCGTCGTGATAAAACACCAGTACCTGGTCAAACCACTGCCGCATCGCATACATTGGTAACAGACGTTTTTTCGAGAGCGTTCTTGTAGCTCTCTCCACGGCGGGTTATTAGCCTCACGCTGCCTGCAAAAATTGCCGATATGGACGTAGTTATACTTAATGACGAACAAGCTAAAACCTTGCTTAATATTAACTTGTCATCTCAGCCTTAATTCATCCAGACTATCATCAAAAACATCTATCTTTTTTTGTTGTCAGCCAAAGCCATTGAGTACTTTATTTCTTCCCTAAGCTAAATAACCCACTCAAATGTAAACTGGATGAAGTTTCACATACTTAGTCAGACCAATACCTATATGCGACTCGAAATACAGGTTATATATACAGTATAATCATGAGATTTCGCGGGGCGCAAACCCAACGTGCTGGTACCAGGGGCATGAAGATTATCTGTAAAAGAAGAAATTTTAGATACACGGAGACGCTGTTTCTTTTGCTGGTTCGACTCACCTATTCAAGCTTGGCGAAGCTTAGATTTACCTTGTCACAAGCCTTATTATTATCGATAATTATTTATCTTGAGCAGTAGTACTGGAAGGTTGGCATGCTAGACATAAATAAAAGTGATAGAATCGAATATATAGACGGAATTAGGGGTGCAGCTTCACTATCAGTTGTAACTTTTCATTTTTTTTGGGAAAGTTTGGGAGGTTACATTCCTGGGCTTAGAAGTCATTACACTGCTTTATTTCTAAATGGAACGGTAGCAGTGATGATATTTTTCATATTATCCGGCGACTCTCTATCCATATCTTTCTTCAAGGATAGGGATGAAAAGAAATTAGCCCCAATATTATTAAAGAGATATTTTAGACTTACTTTCATTATACTTCTTACAGCTTTAATTGTTTACCTAACAATGAAACTAGGGCTTACGTTCAACAAGCAGGCTGGGGCTATTTTAAATTCTAAAGAATGGTTAGGTAGCTTTTTAAACTTCACGCCCAACATCAACACTGTATTTAGCTACTCTCTTAGCAACGTATATATAAGGCAAGGTGATAATTACAACCCTTTCTTCTGGACAATGAGTGTTGAATTGATTGGGTCCTACTTTCTCCTTCTTTATTTATTTTGCTATAATCACATCAAAAATGCCAACTTAATTTGCTTTGGTATTTATATTTTCCTTGCGATTATTGGCTCTTATATTTCCCTATTCTTCGTAGGCATGTTACTTTGCAGTTTAAGAAGGGATGGATTCCTTAAAACACTTGAGCAAAGAATTGGAACATTGCTGAACTTATCTCTCTTAGCCATATTATTCATCATTTCATCAATAGTTTTCATTAAATATTATTTACAAGGCCATAGCGAGTTGGAGGATCTTTACTTTGTTATATGCCCAGCGATGCTCCTTTTAGTTTACTCGAATAAACCACTCAAAAATATATTGTCGATGAGGTTTTTCAACTTCCTCGGTAAAATATCTTACCCTCTTTATGCAATACATTTTGTCGTGTTAACCACCGTATTTTCAGGCATAATATCCACATATCCTTTAAGTAAATTTCAAATAATGATGCTTGCAGTTTGTTGCATAGTACTTGCCATAATTTTGGCTATCTTTATAGAAATGTGGGAGTATTTATATCTTAAAAGACTATCCGAAGTTATTAAGAAATTGATAAAATAATTTTTTCAGTTTAAAGGGTCGTTGGCAGATTGTGGTCACCAGCGACTGCTGAAAACATCCAATTATTTCATTGGCTATTTGTAAAATAGCATTGGTGACATTTAAAGTATACGCAGGAAAGCCGACCACGGAATTAAACGCAGTATCGACATAAAACAACCATCAGCCATACTTCAATACCCCACACTGACGAAGGTGAGTACTAAAAATAATATCCGTTTAATGTAATAGTCTTATCAGTCGCGATAACCTTATTAGCTAAATCCATATTGTCTTCAATCGTCGCGCATATTGATACGGCAATTGTGGATGTCTCTTTATATAAATTGCTCGGTTGCCGCTTGGATAGGTAGCCTCCCAAATGGAATCATATTTTCCGTCGCCTCCGTACTAATGCCTTGACCCAACAAACTATGCTACGTTGATTTGGACTACGCTCAACCTTGCCCTAAGGAAGTCACTATTGCGCACTGCGTAACGAGATTGAAAACAGCTACAAAAAGCGCAAGTGATAAAATTCCTGCAAGCAAAAAATGAGAGAGTCAGACGGCTCGAATCCAATAATGCACAGTATCAAGTTGATAAATGTTCATAACCGTTAAAGCCAACAGTGATTTTTGCTGAGGTTACCATCCCGCACAAATCCCAATATCGCAAATCTCGAATGGCAAAAGATAGACATGCCACGATAGGTTACATGTATAAATCAAGAGAATACCTAAGTAAGCATGGCTATTGGCGTCGCTCTAAATGACATTGCATGCAGGGTGTCGTGAGAACAAATGGGAAATGGGAAAGCATAGAAAGGGTTCGTCGCTGTGCTCAGCTTTCACCGAATCTTCTTTCCGAGCACGCCAATAAATTGAATTCACAAGCTAGTGATCACGGCACGAATAAGACACTTGGGTTAAAACAGGTTGGAATGAAGCTGACGTAACACTTTGATTTGAAATGGTACGCCCTACAGGGCTCGAACCTGTGACCTACGGCTTAGAAGTTCTAAGAACTATGCACTAAATCATTAACTTACCGCATGAAACCTCGCTCACACGTCCCATCATGCAAAAAGATGACAAACGTTATTAACCTTTGTCATTTCTTATGCGTCCCATCCCTGTCTCACTCCCCTCTGCCTACTTTCTCGATCTGTATTCCAAGAACAAAAACCCACGCTTCACACCCAGTTCATCAAAGCGTACCTTCTCTCTGCGGCGGACAGAACGCCGTGATGTCCTTTTAACGGATGCGCACCCACTTTTTACATGAATGGACTATCGTCAAACTCTTCGGTGGTCGTGTCATTGATCACATGTGTCACCACACCGAAAATCATCGTCTCTTCCCCTTCCCAGTCCCCGCCGTCAATTAGCGTAACCTCATCCGACTGATCTAATGACTCGAGGCACAAAGTAGGGTGGAACCGCATACGCTTCAGAATGAACTCGCCGCAAACCTCAGCAACTACAATACTGCCGTCACAAGGCTTGCGGGCTGAGTCGATTATCAACAATGCGTCCTTTTTAATTCCTACGCGCCAACTGGAAACAGCAGCGCGCATGAGATATTGGCCCGGACTGTCGGACCAGTGACAGGCATCGTTCGGTGTTAATCGCTTGGTTGCATAGTCTGCTGCTGGAGATGGGAAGCCCATGTCAAAGACCTCCGTTTGGATTATAAAGCATGAAAATGCGGTGCTCTCCGTCTCTTTCCGATACATCACGGAATGCGCTGACATATATTTCAATCCACTGGTTCGCCTCCTTCAATTCCCAGCGACAATTCACTTTCTCCAATTCGGCACAGAAATCCTCAGTAGCGACCGTGCGCCGCCCCTTCTCACTGATCTTGATTGCAGCTTTGAATGCTGCGTCAATTTCGTATCGTCTACCCATAATCCACTCCCACAAAATACTGTTTATGCATACAGTATAATCATGAGTTTTTTGGGTTGAAAAGCTCGATTTTGTTTACGACTGGTATGCTGCTGATCGGGAAGGAAAGAAAATTATTTAGGCTGAGCAGGGAAAGTCACCGGCAACTGGGTCACATCAACAGCCCTTACAGCCTTAATGTATTGCATCCATGCTGTTAAAGATGCCTTGTCATCATCGCTGATAATTCCCAGTGATAGTTCAGTTCTCCAATCGGAAGTAACTTTGTTCGCATGCGATATTAACTGTTGGCGAACACTCTCCGCTTGCTGAGCTAGTTGCTCTGGCGTGGGCTTTGGCGCATCATCCCAGCATGGAAGTCCTTGCTCTGTTGAGGAAAGAACCTTTCCCTTTGGAGGCTGAGCGGTAAATTCATCGAATACACTCTCATCGACCTCGGCCCCTTCGTCTGGCCACGTCCCTGCCGCCTCATAAGCATCCTTGAGGGATGTCGGATAAAAGGCCTTTTGTGCTGCATTAAATAAATATGTCATTTTAAATTCCCACCGCTATCCATGAAACGTTTGTCGCCGTGCGGTTCACGCTACCCGCAGTTGCAAGCCATGCTGATGCAAAAAAACTGGTTCGGTCTATAATTTGGCACCCACTGATATTTGCTGCACTTGCATCCGTGCCTGAGCTTGTAATTCCGTAGCACTGTGATGGGAATGGGATTGGGAAACTAGCAACAACGGAGCTTGAGGTGCTAGTTTGCAAATATCCATATTGGATTATTTTCCCATTTGGATATTTTATCCATCCCGCCCCAGCGGTGAAATATGACATGTCAGGAAGTTGTCCGGAGCCATTACCCACATTGGCCAAAGCAGCAGTACCCAGCCCCAATTCCGCCCTTCCCCCTGCTGGAGTTGTTGCTCCTAGGCCGCCGCTGGAAAGTGGGATTGTGTCTGCTGATGTGAACACCTGCCTTACATTAAAAGTCCTAGCCCCTTTCCCTCCGCTACCTCTTATCTTATAAACCATGTAATTGGGATTAGATGATGTATTTGGAAGCACGGTCACCCCGAAATCACCACCATTTAAAAGATAGTCCACCGTAATTGAGATAAAGCTTCCTGAAGGGTAGGTAACGCCTGCTGGTTGGTTCACCCACGAGCTAAAGAGCGAGGCGTAATTCGCCCCAGCCACAAAATCGAACTGCTGCCAATCTAGCGATGGCAGTGCCTGCAGGGGGGCGACTCCAATGCCCATTCCCGTCAATCCAATGCTTTCCCTCGCCTGTAGCTGGGCTGCCCCACCCGATGCTGCAATCTCTGATAGGTTGTTTCCATTTCCTAGGTATTGAGAACTATTTGCTAACTTCAATTTAGTAATGAAATTAGCGACACTTCCGTCATCAAGAACGTCCCGCCCTGATGAATCAGCCACAAACTGTGCAATAGCGGACGCGATAAAAGTGGCCTGCCGCATTGCTTTGTTAACTTCCGTAGACTTAGCAACGCCGCTCTGCCATCCGGTTAAGACGGCAGTCAGCGCGTTATAATCAGCTTGGCTAAGAACGTTCGCGCCTGGGGATGTAGCGAAAGGTTTAAAATCATTGGTTGGCATTCTAACTCCAATAGCCGGCATCAAATCCGGACGTTGCTATGCTGTTAATATCGAAACCGAAAACAGGGTGTTGCGGGTCTACAATATTCAGACTCTTAACGCGTACCCCAGCGGCTTTTACCGTTAACTCACCAGATTTAATGACTTCTATTAATTCTGCTGAGGTGTTTTGTAATCCATTAATGGCGATGGCGTTTATCGTTATCGACATATCCTGATTGTCTATCACCTGCACTTCGATCCCCGTTCCCGCGAAGATGGACTCCATTAAATCCTCAAGCCCCCCCACAGTTCCATCCCACCGATTGATCGCTATCTGGGCTTTTAGCACTAAGCGATAGGTATCATCACTCAGCGAAGTAAAACCGTTATCAGGGTCAAAAGGCCCTTGCCAGCTCCCTTGATCAAATCCCAGCCCTTCCGTATCTAGCGAAAAATAGACATTGGTGATCGGTGTTGAGACTGTTCTCTTTCGTCCTATCCAAATCCCAAGAATATCCAGCTGCTGGCTGGCGGCCTTATCCAAATCAAATTGATCAAGCATGCCTTTTGCAGCGCTTGAGATGTTGGTAAATGGCCGTGTGATTAAATCGATGTGCTGAAAATAGAGGGGCTTTAAAGCGTGATAATTAGTGATCAGGTCAGTGTATTTACTCATCATGCCACCGTGATATTTATATTGGCTATATCACTGCTCGCCGCCTCGTTATAGGCAATGGAGATATTTGACGCTGCCGTTGTGCTTGCGCTCCTGCCGATTGTCAGCGAGTTGATATCGTAATAGCGACTATCACCACCCGACATCACTCCGAGGTTGGCTGGGGAATAGATGCGACTTACCAGTACGTCATCGCCAATTTGGAGAGAATTGATATATTTTTTGACTTCGGCCTTAATAGAATCCCCCACCAATGATGTGTAACCGGCATAAACTGAAAGGCTGATATTGACGAATATGCCAACGTCGGATGGACGAGCAAACCTTATTACTTTTGGTTCCCCATACTTCCCAATAATGCCGATCGCCGTGGTGCCAAAGGTAAAAGTCCCTTGGTCTTTTTTCTTGGCGATCACGGTCGCAATAGCTGTTGAATCTCCTCCACCTACAACGCAACTTATTGAGTGGGGCGGGAGTCCATTTCCATCAGTGACATCAGTGTCGTTCTCGTAGATGCGAACACGCGTTACGCCATTCACTTCAAATAACGCGCCGTCGATACCATCAAGGGTTGTCTGTGAAGGCAGGGCCGTACTCCTCTCCTGCCGTTGCCGCAGCTGTAGGTCTGTTTCAGCGTTGCTGCCGGGCGTGGCTGCCAACGGGTTAATAGCCGTATACCACCCGCGCGTCGGCGTCGCTATCTGATTTATAGTTCCTGCCAGCGCCGCAACATTGCCGCTTTGGCGGCTGATTGCCGTCACCGTCATTGTTCCAGACACATCAATATTGACGTTGACTGGCAGGTCCCATAAGCCGCTATTGGCATCACGTACAGCACCGGCCGTTATGAGCGTGCCTGGTTCCCCTGTAATGACTAAATCAGCCGTGGATTTCGTCGCCGCCTGGCGCGTGATACCGTTGATTTTAACGTTGCTGCTCAATGCCCCGCTTTGCGCCGTTGCCGGGGAAAACGAGTTGTATACGGTGATCATGGCATTATTGGCGTCATGAATTCCCAAGGCGTAAAGGGCGATCATCTGGCCGTCTTTGCTGTCTGGGTCGATATAAGCGTCAGTACCGTAAATCTGTTGGAAGTAACTGGTGATGGTCGAGAGGATTGTCTGGTAATCGGGCGCACTGATCCCGGAGGCGGTCACGGTGGCGGACAGCCCCAGCGTATCGAGATTAAGCATTATGCCTCGCTTGTGAAGGTCGTTGCTCCGTAGATAGTGTCTATGGTTGCCGTGAATGAAACGCGCCGCGTTTTGCCGTCTACAGAGGTGTCAAAGCTGATAATAGAACTGACGCCCTGCGTTTGAAGGATGCGCTGGCGAATAGCCAGGTTGTAGACGTCCGGCGGCTGCTTGCCGAGAACCGATTGTATCCACGGCGTGCCGCTGGTCTGGTCAAGAAACCACTGTCCACGCCAAAGCATAAATCGCGTTTTGACGGCCTGCGCCACTGTGTCCGGCGAGTTAACCAAAAAGGTGTTATCACCCTGCCCGAACGTATAATCACCGTCAGCATCTTCGCGTCGATATCTCATACCGGTTCCCCCGTCTGGCCACCGCCCGTCTGCACGCCGCCGTGAACGTGATTCTGGAGGCTCTTGCCCGCTGCGGTCACGTCGTTGGTTACGCTGATTGGCCCCAGCATCGTCGCGCCGCCACCACTTGCGCCCATGCCTTGGCTAAGCGTGCCGTTTATCGTCACAGCGCCGTTAAACACGATGGTCGGCGAAGTGATTTCGGTACCGCCTTCCGCGCTGGCGGTCAGCTTGCCGGGCGTTTTAACTGTTATGTCATGGCCCGCTGACACTTCAACGAACGCCGCGCCGTCATCGGTACGCAGCTGCGCGGCGGTCATGCTAATGCCGCTGATCTTCTTTGCCTGCGACTGAGGGCCGACAATGGCGAACGCATCCGATAAGGCATGCTGGCGAGAATCAACCGGCTCTTGCACGCCGCCGTTCTGCCACCAGAAATCGATGCAACGGTCAGCGAAAATGACTAGGCACTCATCGCCTGCCTTAACCGGAAAAGTCAGCGTGACGCCGCCGCCGCGCTGGAACACCACAGGCACGTCAACCAGCAGCGCCAAATCGAGTGACACTGGGTTCCCGGCACTGTCAGTATCCGATCCCTTTAGAGCTGGCTGAACGACGCACGTCACCGTATCAGGGTCGAATGATTGAATGATACCGGGCATCGCGACGCGCAGAGTACCCATGATTTCTTTAGCCAAAGCGGTATCAAGGTGCTGCTCGCTACCAAGCTGCGAATTAAGCGGTACTGGCATACTTTTCTCCGGGCATAAAAAAACCCGCTCAAGGCGGGTTTGATTGGTCTTAAATGCATAAACCCACCGAAGCGGGTTAAACTGTATGCAAATTGCTATGTTGTTCTAAAAGTTTCACGGCGATCATTTCAACTTCTTCAACATCATAAATGCTACTGATAGCTGAAACGCGGTTAATTTTTTCTTTCAGCTTGTAGTCGGCCGAAACTCTTAGATAATGATTAGTCTTTAACTTCAGTCCGAGTTTCTTAGTAAGAACAGGATCGAGATTGTGGTCTTTGGAGGCAACCCCATCACAAAGATAATCATAAAACCGCTGGTGAGAACCGCCAGGTAGCTTGGTACCATTTTCGTCATGAGTTGGTATCTTTCCATCGACTACTCGTAACGCTGAATGATACATAGCATAGTAAGCTCTACTGATGGCGTTTCTGGTCCACTGCTCACCAGTATTCTCTAGTGAGCCTTTAGCCAACTCTATAAAACATTCGTAATTTACAGGCATTTATTCGTCGTCCGGTTCGAAATATCCAATGCAATTACTAGACTCAAGACCGTGCTTGATCATCTCATCAATTAGTTCATTGTTTAGGTCGGCTAAAAACTTTGGGTCCTCAGTTTTGACTACAAAACTGAACCCCAGTAGACCGTCACCATCGTCATCCACTAAACTCTTATAAGCAGGCAAATCGTGCCTCTCAGCGATTTCCATTACAAGTTTAGCGACTTCATTGGCAGCTGAAATTTCGTCACCATATTCATGTAAGCGCTCATAAGTTTTTAAAGCATGAGTCGCAGCTTCTGATAGTTGAATTTCCATAGCTTGCGCCATAGCTACCACCTTATCCAACAATTCTAAATCGAGCCAAAATGCAGCAACAACGATAGTATCGCTAATCAAAATTGGGTCTCTAACAACCAAGGCTCTTCTTAATACTTCGAGCTGCTTTGAGTGAAGATTTTTATTACCCACTGAACGCGCATAATTCCCCCACGAGACAACATCAAAAGGAGCTAGTTTCAGTGCTCTCTCAAGAAGCTCGTATCCTTCTTCAAGGTCGCCAGAGACAATTTTAGCTAACCCTTCAATCGAAAGACCCTGATAACGATCAGGAAGTTTTCTGGATTCTGAAACTATCCTTCTGATCTCAAACTCACTAAGCAAGTTCTCACCTTTGATCAAAGATGGGCTTAGCAAATCTATCAACTCGCCAGATTTTGGTTGAGGTGCAATCATTTGATTATCTTAGCTTTCCGTTGCGCGTATCACATAACATCTATGATGTTACGATCTCAAAGTAGGAAGTTGTTTTTTGAATATTGCTAAAAAGTGTATTACCTAAAGGGTAACTCTTCAACTCTGAAATGAATTTACCTGACGTAAAACACATCTAAAACCCTCTCAAAAATGCGCCAAATTGACACATACCACCACACAGTTTCGAAATGCGCCTCTCCACGAGCTTCCTATCGCGCATAAAGGGCATTCAAAAACGTTCACTTTTCGCATGAGTAGTAAAATTAATCGAATCGCTCATTAGCTGAGCACGAAAAGTTCAAGCTTTCCGCGTTCATTCAGCATGGCAGAATCGATTTTTTCTAAAAGCTAAGGCGGGAGTGGCGCGGTTGGCACAACGAGAGAACTTACTTCACCTTCACGCAGTCATAAGACCAGAATTCGCGCGGTTGGTTCATGTTGGTGCGGACGACTTCGACGTTGAGAATGGCTTTGTTGTTTTGCTTGACGTAATCCAGCCCAAGCCAGCGGCCTACCTTCGGATCAGGTAGCATCCACTGATACATGATGTTGGTATAATCATCTTTTGCTTTTAGGAAGGTAAACTTTTGCGTTTCCGGCCTAACGTTGTTGATATGCATGAAACCATCATAACTTGAGGAAAGTGTGAACGGGCCACATTTCATCAATGGTTTTGCTATGTCATCAGCTGCGGCATTTGCAGATAAAGCCAACATAGCCAACAAAATAAATTTTTTCATTACACCCCTGCACTCTTATTCAACGTGCTCGTTGACTGCAATTCAGCAGCTCCTTTAGCGATACAAAGCAGGTCCATATACCAAGCTTGCCCGCGAGTGTCCCCAGTATAGTTGATGCTGCCTACAATGTAATCACCGTCTGTATTAATCGAGGCAGGCTGTGCGCCTGTGATGCCATCCACATAGAAGTTGCCGTTCGTGTCCGTTTCGCGTAGTCGCCCACCGCTTCCCTGCGTGCCAGCGATTTGCTCATTCGACAGCGCAGCGCGATACACAGAGTGCTGGTCGAGGCGGATCAGGCCGCCAAGCTTAATGTTTGGGTTAATCAGGCAGCGCACGTTAACGCCCGCGCCCATCGTCTGCTGGGGCATACCGACAAGGCCGGTATTCGCGTTTAGCACGACAGCCTCGTGGATGTACTTCGTGTGCGGCACGATGTTCACCTGATTGTTTTCGTACCACCAGTTCGCCCTGCACTGCTCTGCAATGTCGTTCATCAGCACGCTAGTTGAGCGAAACACCACGCGGCCACGCGGGAAAACGGTATCGGGCATTTCCGGTATGCTGCCGGCTGTGATGCCGTAGGGTTCGAAAGATTTCATCCCTACAGCAAACAGGTCGGCAAACGTCCAACCGGCGGCCAGCGTCGTTGTAACGCTGGCGTTAAGGTGGCCTTCCCAACTGTCGAGGCATTGAAGCAACACCCACGAGTCGGTGATGTTCTCTTTCCCGGCTATCGTGAAGCGGATATCGCCGTTGAAAATCAGGCCAATATTTTGGTCAGGGTGATCACCGGCGGCATCCTTCAGGCCGTCGTAACCCGCGATAACGCGAACGCGCTTAAACTCCTTCCCCATGATCCGGTTTTGCGTCTCCGGGGAAAGGTTGTAAATTTTGAAGTTGCCGACAAAACCGTTGAAGATGGTGTTCGGCATTTTTTCAATCTCAAACGTCACCTTCAGGTCGGACAGCGAAATGCCGTCGCCATTCTCATCGAGCAGCTGCAACTCAAAGTGGCGCATCCAGTTAAGGCTCATAATTACTCCGTCAGAACGTACAAGTGACTGTTGATACCGAGATCGGTTTTCGTTGGGTATTCCTGAGCAGCATCATCGCAGCCGACCACCAGTTTAAAGCCCAGTTGCAAGTGACTGTATTGCGCGAGCAAATCAACGCCGCTCACCAGCGCAATGCCGGTGACTATTCCGGCATCGTTGTTGTCGAGCAAGTCCAGCACCCAGCCCACGCCCTCGCGCCACACAAGGCGCATGGTGAGGGTTAATCCCGCGAGTGTGGTGCTAAACGTCTGGTTGTCGGGGGACAGTGGAATTTCATTAATATTCACTCACCCTCCGAAGAGACTATTCAGGATGGAAGAATTTGCAGGCTTGGGCGTTTTAACGCCCGAATTCTGCACCGCCGAGGTGCTTACGCCCTCCTTCATGTTGCCCTTGTCGGCAACGCTAATGGATTGCGTTCTGGTGGTGATCACCTCGCGAAGCGTTACCACTGCCATTAAGACGTTTTCGCTGGTCTTATCCGTCGTGACATCCAAGTTTCGGATAAGCATGTTTTGGTATTGCCGCTTCCCGGTGACGACATCAAACGGCTGCCGACTTTGCTGTAAATCGAGGATGTTCTGGTAAGCCTCTTTTGGGCTTAACCCCAAAGAAAGCCCGATAGATGTCGTGTCCAGAAAGCTCGCATCCAGCAGGGATCCACCACCAGAGAATCCTACCTCCATCACCAGCTCCGAAGGGCGACGGTAAGCGTGGTCAGAAATAAACCCCGCCCCCGCCGCGCTGTCGCCGGTATTCGTCGGCACCTCAACCGGATGCTCGGTGATTTCTAGCGCGTCCGAGTGTTTTTCCGAAATCACAACGTCAGGAATGATGATGCCGATACGCCGAGAGCGCTGATGAAAAAGTACGGAAAGAATATCCATTAGCCCGGCCCTTTATACAGTTGCTGATTCGCACGCGAATTAACTATCGTCTGGTGCTGACCTATCTCATTGGCCGTAGCTCGCGGATCGGTCGCACCATAAACCGTGATGTGAGTTTCTTGGTTCAGCGTGCTGCCCGGAAGATTGCTCTTCACTTTTGGCACGTACTGGCGTGTTTCCTTGGGTGCCAGCGCCATGCCGTACTTCTGCACGTTGCCAATTCCCCAGTTATAAGACGCCAGCGTTTTATCCAAATCCCCGCCGTTCTGCTTCATCAGCTGAGCAAGGTATTTGGCTGCCGCCTGCGCTGACTTAACCGGGTCAAAGGCATCGTTGCCACGCAGCCCCAAATCCTTACCTGTCTTCGGCATGATTTGGAACAAACCCTGAGCGCCAGCGCCAGACACGGCGTTAGGGTCGCCAGCCGATTCAGTGATAGCCACGCTTTTCAGTAGCCCCTCTGGCAGCTTATACAGCGCCTCGAGCTTGCTGAATGTTGGCTGAAGCCATCCCAGCAGCGCAGCACCGGCCGTTGTCGGTTTTGGCGCGGTGACGCCTTCGGGCATGGAGTAGTCAGTGCTTGAGTTATTGGCCTGAGCGGCGGCCATGTTCACCAAGCGCAGCAGCGCATCGGTAAAACTATCAGCGAATTTCTGGCTTTTTATCCGGTCAACGGTTTGATTGAACTGGCTGGCAACCGTACCAGACAGGTCGGCGTTTTTAATCTTTCGGGCTGACTGAGCGTGCTGATCTGGCTCCCCGTTCTGCTGCTGGTATTCATACCAACCGCCAGCTTTGAAGCGGCTTTTAATGTCCTGCCAAAGGCCAATCGCCTTCTCGCGCATCTCTTGCGCATTTTTCTCGACGCCCGGCATGGCTGACGGATTATCTTTGCCTTGGGTAAAGAGGTCTTTTCCCAGTTTGGCAACGTCAGACCAGCGACCTTCCTGAATGGCATTAAGCAACTTCCCGATGGTGTCCAGCATTTTCGCCAGCTCACCAAACTGGTGGGTCAGGCTGTCCAACTCCCACTTCGCCGTCCACGTTTTTGGATCGATGCCAAACAGCGCACTAACCTCTTTCGCCAGACCTTTGACGCTTTGCAGTAGCTGATCAATGCCCTTTAGCGCGGCGGTAATGCCCGGCTCCCACTCCGCCCAGTTAATCAGGCTTTTGCCGCCCTCCTTCCACGTTTTATAGTCATCGTAGAGCAGACCCAGCGAGCCAATAAGCAAGGTGATCATGCCAATTGGCGAGGTCAGAAAAGCGCTATTCAGCAGCTTCCACGCCACCAGCAACCCACCGAATGCAGCTATCAGTTTCTGCGTGCCACTGTCGAGGTTGTTAAACCACTGGCGAATATCACCGGCCGCCTGAATCAGCCGGAAGACTACCCGCCCGATGGCGTCGGCCAGCCAGAGGATGCCCTTCACGCCGCGGGTGATGGTGTCTTCTATTTTCGGGAAGTTGTCGAGGATTTGCTTGCGCAGGTTGTCAATTGAACCCGCTAGCCCGTCAGCGAGGTTAGAGCCGATTTTATCCCGCGCCATGCTCGCCATCGCGCTGAAATCGCGCAGCGAGGTCATGAAGTGGTTAGAACTCACGGCAGCCTGATCGGCGTTGAAGCCAATCGCCTTTGCCATGGCAGAGTATTCAGCAGTGAATCCGGTCAGCCCACGACGCATCGCCATCAACGTATTTTCATCAATGCCGAGCATCTGCGCGTACTGATTGGCGCGGTAGTACGGCATCTTGCTAAGCTGCTGGCCAACGCTGGAGAATACGGCGGACATGTCGCGCATATTCCCGCTGGCGTCCCGCGTTTGGACGCCCAAACGATTCAAGAATCCTTCGGCGCCGGGATTGTTGCGCATAAAGCGGGAGAGGCTTTCTAACGAGCCTTGCGCAGCTGCCGCGCTGGATCCGGCTTGCGATGCTGCATACCCGATTGCCTTGATGCCTGCGACCGTTGCGCCAGTGCGCTGCGACGCCCAGTACAAGTCATCCAGACCAGAGGCAATCTTGGCGGTGAACGCCGTCACCGTCAGCGCGGCACCCTCGACCACGGCAGCCATTTTAAAAACGTTCGCCGTTACGCCAGCAATTACGCTGTCGAACTTCTTGGCACCAGCATCATCGATTTGGAAACCGAGGCTGATCAGGAAGTCCTTAATAGTTTCAGCATCCATCGTTATCAGCTCTCCACTGCTCTATCAGCGCCTCGTTGTCAGCGTCCAAATCAAGGCAGTCATTCATAAAGGCGATGTCAGCGAGATCGACCGTGCCGTCCTTCAGGTTTGGGTAAGTGATGTACCCCGCCTTAACGGGGCGCATCAGCCAGTCCTCACCGCCGGGCAGCGCCTCAAGGGTTAATCCGCTGGCGCTTCCTCCGCGCCTTTCGCGGGGAGTTCTCGCAAAAAATTTCCCAGCGAATCACCCACCACGCGCCCCACGATTTGCAGCATGCCGAGCATGTCCAGATCGTCAAACGCCAGCTCGCCGCCTGCAAAAACTGGTACCCAGCCTTTTTGATGTTTGCGCGAAGCCACGGCCAAGCAGGGGTAGATCACCGCGTTGGCGTCGTCGTCGCTCAAATCAGAAAGCGACTGGGCAATTTTCGGCAGCACCTTTTCCATGATGCTAGCCGCATCACCTTTTGCGGCCAGACCTTTGATCGCCTGAAAATCAGAGAGCATGCCGGATAGCACCGGCAGCAATTTACGGGAGACTTTGAACTGGTCGAAAACGCTCAGCTTAGTGATGCGGTATTGCACGCCCTTAATTTCGAATTCCATCGGTTAGAACTCCCCTAACAGTTCGTCAACTTTGCCGCCGTCAAACACCCATGCGACCGTCCCAGCTACTTTCGGGTTATTCCAGTCGGGTTGTTTTTGGAAGGCTGCTGAGCGAATGGTCACTAAGTCACCGGATGCTGAGTTGCGGATAACAAAAACGTTATTGCCCCAAAGCGCGGAAGACTGGCTTTGCGCGTTATAGGCCAAAGACAGTTTTTTATTGACCGGAGAGGTTTTGAGCAGCGTGATGGTCACCGTCCCGGCCTTTCCAGCATGCAGACTGTGCATGACTTCGCCGTCAGAGCCGATAGTCATGGTGTTCTTCGCTTCGGCCATCGCAACGGTGATCCCCTCTTCGGCGTTCTGCGCACCGTAGCCCAAATCAATAATGCCGGTCGGACCGGACATAGATGCCGAAACATCAATAAATGAATAAGTTGGCATTTTTTATCCTTATCGAACGACGTTGATTTGAACGTCTGCGAAGTGAACAGCGCCAGCCAGCTTGCAGGCCACCTGAATAACCGGGGCTTTGCGCTTCTCGCGGTCTGCCTGCGCCTGCGTTGCCAACGGGTTGGCGTAAACGTAATAACCCTTGGTCAGCGTATCGCCCGGACTAACCTGCCCAATCGGTCCACCGTTCCAAACACCCGGCGCAACCAGCCCGTTAGAAACAGCCTGATCCATCGACTGCTCGACGTTGGTCAGCAATCGAGTGACGCCTGATTCGGTCTGAGGGATCTTGGTGGTGCTGGTATAAAGCAGGTTAAAGAGGTTGGTTTGGACGAAGTTTTGCAGCCAGTCGAGGCCATGGCGCTCATCGAAGAAATCGCCGTTAGACATCACGCCCTGCTGAATGATTGCCGTGTCGTTCTGGTAGTAAACGAAGACGTTGGCATCCTTCGCGTCAATGGCATCAGCCTGTGCGACGGTCAGCGTTTCGTAGGTTACCGTCGGCTCTTGCTTGAATTTCAGCGTGATGGTGGTGTTGTTGCCGTTGAAATTCACGGTAAATGCCCGACCGAACGCCGACAACGCCGCATACTTGCTGGAGGATGAATACTGGCAGAACGTGCGCCCATAACTGCCTGCTTTCAGCTTCGACGCAAGATCGGTCGTTGTCGCAGTCACCAGCGTGTCTGGATCCTGAGTGGTCACCGCAAGGATGCGGGAAACGCTCGCTGATTCGATGGCGGTAGCCACAGACAATACGTCGGCGTCCACCAGCGCGTCGGAGTGTGCAATGCCCAAGCCGTACCAGTTGGTAAACTGCAAGACAGCGTTAACAGCCTGCAACAGAGTTTCCGGTGTGCCAGTTTCCGCTGTAGCGATCGTCTTCGCCCAGCGCCCTACGTAAACCTGAGTCGGTGCGGGTGATTGAGAAAAAAATACCGTGGCGGCTTTGTATTCTTCGCTGGTCACGCCAAAGTCGGTACCGATATCTTCGGCACCGCTGTACAGGCGGATGCGCTCGGTGATCGGAATAACCTCGGATGGGCCGAGAATGAGCAAAGCGCCAAAATTGCGCCCCGTTGCCGCCGTCGGCGACATGATGACGTCAACGTTGACGACATTAGAAACAGGTAAGCCCTGTGGCATGGTTTAATCTCCGAAGAAGGAAACAGGTGCTGATAGGAAGGTTTTGATTCCATAGGTGCGGATCAATTTGCGGCGCAAGTAGATGGTCATGTCATAGCGCCGCACCCACTGGTTATTGATCAGCTCGGGTGCCGAGGTGAATTTGGTGTATGACCCCAGCGACAGACCGAGCGCATTGAGCTGCGCGTTGTTTTGGGAAACCTTAAGGCCATCGCGGAACTGTGAGCCGACGCCTTGGCTGCCAGGACCGTAGAACGAAGCCATGCATTCGATTTGCTCATGCTTCCACATCTCGGCGGAATCATCGGTCTGGTTTTTAAAGGCCGGGTTGGCATCGTCAGAAATATCGATAATCCCGAACCCGCACCAGTTTGTTCCCTGAGGAAGTAATGGAGCCTGCGTCGGCGTCCAGCGAGGGCGAACCATTTGGGCTGGTAACCCGGACAAGCCTCGCAACCACTGACTGAGTTTTCGCTCTAATGCCTCGTCGTCATCCGGCGGCTCACCGGTCGGCGTCAACCATCCGGCAGTAGTGGTGTCATTGCTCAATTGGCGTTCCCCCATCAAACGGAAGCAGCTCGCAATGCGCCTGAACAAAACCAGTACCATAAGCTGTATAAGGATCAACAAACGTTACGCGGTAGTCCCGGTTCTGGTACGTCACGATATCCGCATCAATGCCCGTCTGCCCCTGTGTGAGCCGCTCCGTGGTGATAATGAGAATTGCACCTGTTACCACCTGCCCTACCTGCATGCGCCTCGCCTCAAGCGAGCGATCAACGGTCACGACTCCGGTAAAGGTTGACGTTGTCGGCGCATTGGTCGCAAAACCGTCATCGTCAACAGACTGAGCGTTGCGTGTCACGACCAGTGAGA
This sequence comes from Ewingella sp. CoE-038-23, assembly GCF_040419245.1. Lineage (NCBI taxonomy): Bacteria > Pseudomonadati > Pseudomonadota > Gammaproteobacteria > Enterobacterales > Yersiniaceae > Ewingella > Ewingella docleensis. The sequence goes on from NZ_JAZHOH010000001.1 coordinate 3,319,624, forward strand.
AGTCTGCAAAATCAGGATCGAAGAGGATTTCAGTCACATCAAGATTCGGCATTTTTATTCCTCACGACATAGGTAATGGTGCGGCGATACTGCCCTTGGTCTATCAGCGGCCTGGCGTTCGCGTTGTCTGCAGCATTACCGGCTGCGCGGCTGGCAAGTTCTTTTGCGGCACCTTTTCGCCCCCGAGCGGCACGTGCTTTAAGCGTGCTCTCTGCCAGAGGGGTGAAACCGGTGATGGTCATGTATCGTTTAACGCCATCGGCAGCGATCATCCCGGCTGCATTTAACGCCCGGTCAGCTGCAGCTGCATCTCCCTCAAGAGCTGCAGTCGCGGCCAACTTTAGTTTGTCCACAGTGCGTTCCTGTACTGACTGAACGCCGGGAGTCAGATGAGGGCGCGCCGGTATATTCTGTGCGGGCGAGCCTTTTTCGTTGATATACCCGATCGCTGCGTTCCCGATGCCAGGTTTCTCTCCATCCTCCGGTTCCCGTGTATCAGCCGCCTGAGGAATACCCACCAGAACATCCCGTTTAGTTAATTTCAGAAGCGCAGACAAAATGTCCTGACTCCTGTCAGCTCTCACCGTTAGCCCACTTTTCATAGCTGGATCCCGCCAAAGCCAAACATCGAGATGTATTGCCAGAACTCCGAGCCGTAGCGCGTGTTATTCCAAAAGCCCGCGTCGGGATTTAAAGTGGCGCTGGTGTCATACCCCATGCTCACCTTATCCACAGACTTTGAAGTGAGAACACCGCTGTTGCTTCCTCCTGCACCGCCGACTGCTGCAGATTTGCTGTCGCTCGAGTAGAGCGCCAGATAATGTGCAACGAAGAGCTCGACGATGTAGGGGAACAATTCCGCCATCGCAGAACCATCAATAAGCAGATCTGCAAGGTTGAGGCGGAACTGAATAACAGTCTCAGGGTATTTTGTTGCATCGGAGAACTGGGGAAAGTCGCGTCGAAAATCACTTACTGTCGGTAGATTTCGATTTCTTGCCATCGTTGGCTTCCTCAACAACTGGCGCTTGTAAAGCCGCCAACTGAGCAGTCAGGCTGTCGATCTGCTGGGTCTTTTCTTCGCTGACCGTCTGGAGTTCGACGATGGTTTTATCCTTCTCGGCCAAATGAGCAGTCAGGCTGTCGATTTGAGACTGAAACTCTTTCGTGTCAGCAGCCGACTTTGCTTTACCAGTAATGTCGGCGTGCGCCTTAACGAACCAGTGATCCGCCACAAGATCATCAACAGTATGCTCGCCAGTTTCAAAGCGCTGACTGGCGCCATCTTCAAAATTGAAGTTGAACGGCGTATGAACTCGGATAGTTTTTTTAGCCATGAAATGTTCCTTTAAGCCCCTGACGGGGCTTGGTTTGGGAGTTTAAATGCCGTCCAGATAGGCCATGGTTTCAGGGTATGGCGATTCCACCGCACCCAACTTGCCGTAGTAGGTTGTCAGCTGGTAGATACCGCGATACTGAATCGGTACGTTTTGCAGCGGAACCATCGGGAAGCGGACATATTTCTTATCATTGGTGTAAGCCACCATACGATCGGTACCCCCTACGCCTGCGCCTTCAAGCCATTTCACCGCGTAGATATTTAGCGGTACACCGTTCTGATGGAAGGCGATGGTATTTTGTTGCAGATAGGTCAGGAGCGACTGATTACCGGCATCGGATACGATGCGCTGTGACAGAAGCGCGAACGCCTTTGGTGGAAGGCGCAGATCACGCGGGACCAGGGTATAACCCGAAGCCATCCATGCATCGGTCAGGATCTTGTTGATTGAATCCAAGATTTCCTGATTAGTGGATGATGCCCAGGTCTTTGTTGCATTACCCAGAGAAACGCCGGTGTAGTTGAAGAGACCTTTCACACCCAGCTGGCTGTCGCCCCGATAAACCTGTTCGTCGGTATCCATGTTCCACTTCAGTTGCATGCCATCGAACTTCTGCGTATCTACCGGACGGCCTACTTGGGCAGCGGCGGCCAGTTCGACAACGGTCCAGCCCAGCTCCATCCCCCAGAGAGTCAGTGGGAAACCAGTTTTGGCAATGTCGAGATTCACACCCGCGATAGCGGTGGAGTTCTTACCAATCCAGTTTTTACCATTAGGATTTGGCGTACCCGCTGCGGCAAACGAGCTGTTGGTGAATGAGCTGATGTCATCAGCAATAGAGACGTCTTCGCGCAGTTGAATATCGCGCGACCAGGTGTACCCCGCCAGAGGCATGTTCAGAGTCTGATCGAGGCGCTCAAGTTCGCCGATCAGGAACGCGCCGGTACCGTCTACGGTGGCTTGGTCAAAAGTAAACATAGTTAGCGGTTCCCTTAGATGTTGTAAGCGATTTCGGCATTGCCGGTAGCATCGCCAGCGCCAGTAAATGTTGCGTTTGGCAGTACTAATGTTTCATCGGTGATTGCTGCCCCCAGAATTGCGCCCAGCGGGCTGGCGGCCGTCGGATTGGCATTGCGCACGTAAACCGGTGAGCCTTTAGTCAGATTCACAGCGGTGCTGCCGATGTTCACGGTCATATAGCCGCGCTTCATCACATCACCGCTGAAGTTGCTGGTGTTACCAACCTGACGAACCAGATCCGGCGTCGATGTGGTTGGGTACGGGCGGACGTAAAGCCCGGTAATCACGGTGGCAGGATCTGATGCCACAAGCGGGATAAATTTGCCATCCGCGCTGTCTTTACCGGCGAGACCGTAAAAGCTGAAAGTATTCGCAGCATTCAGGATTACCGGCTCGGTGGTCAGGTCTTGCGGGCGTGAGATAGCCCCGGCGATGCCTACTGGCATCCGGTAGAGGTATGCGGTCATTGATTTACCTTATTTTTTCCAGTGAGCTGCGTAAGCCGCGTTAAGGGCAGCCGGAGAGTTTTTATTAGAGGCGTCAAAGGCGCTGATACGCCCTGAGTTAACAACAGCGTTATTCCGCGCCTTTGCAATTTCGCTGGCGGAAATGAATGTGGCGTCCAGGGTCGCTTTCGGCATTTTGGCAAAGTCTGGCGCAGCGCCAACCAAAGGCATCAGAAGCGCGTGTCCTTCAGTCGTTTTGAATGCAGCATCCATTACTGAACGCTTGAACGATGCCAGCTTGCCACCTTCAGGCAGTTTAACGCCTGGCATGATCAGGTCGGCACGCGAAATGACACCCTGCTGATAAGCCGCATCGGTGGTCATTTTCTTCTTTTCTTCCAATTCGTCAGGATCGTCTGAGTCAGTGGTAGCCGTGCCCGGATTAATCAGCTGCTGCACCAGAAGCGCAAGCGCATCGACTTTCTTCTCAAGCTCGCCTACCGCTGTGCTGCCGCCTTCTCCGTTCTCGTCAGTAGTCAATCCGCCAAGCTCTTTCTCTGGTGGCAGGGGCTGCGCTGGGTTAATAGTAATATTTACTGCCCGAGCCAAATCAAGGCTTGGCTCGATCAGCTCTGCTGGCGCGTTATCAACCAGTTCAGCCAGGCCATCGGCATCCTTGGTTTTAATCGCTCGTTTCAGCTGGCTTAACCAGCCCTGATTTTTGGTTGTCATGAATCTGCTATCTCCGATTGAACAACGAATACCTGCACGCCCGTTGGGTACGCTCGCGCAGTGGTTACCGATAATGGTGTGTTGCCGTGCTTTGCCGGGTCCGCTTTGCTCGTACTCGGCGTCGTAGCCCATGGAGATCTGGTCCTGACCATCCATCACTTTTTGAATGCCCTCGGCGGTTTTGATATGGATATCGCCGAGCATCAAATCTGCCTGATCGCCAGTGCCGCGCCGGACGTTTTGAATATGGCCGTGAGCGTAGTCTTTCCAGTTGCCCGGATTAACCATGTCCTTAGGGTGACCGAGGGTGAATGCCATACCTTCGAATGAGGCCAGCGTTTCTGGACGAAAGACTTCGTCAGCGTCTCGAGTGACGACGATCTCGCCATCCTCGTCGCCGATCAGGCCTTCCAATTCGCTTTCGTCGTATGCCTGCATACCGGTGCGCGCAATGGGTACGTCTTTGCAGAGCAGCGAACCGTCTGCCATTTCGAACCGGCTGTTGCCGATCCGGGAGGTGTAGAAATATTGCATCGTTAATTCTCCGGTATAACCACCTCGCAGTAGCATCTGCAATTGGGGAACTGGCCAGCGTGTCCGGTCATCCCATCAAGCGTGGGGGGATTTGCCCAGTCGACATACTTTCCTTCCATTTTTCTGTGAGACTCACGAACGTCGCCATCATGAGCGGTTCGCCACACATAACCAGGAGAGCCAATTGCAGTTGAGCGAGCCTGCGTCAGAGAGGTTGATGCGCGTCCGACTTCCGTACGGGCAATCAGGCGCGCGCGCGCTTCAGTGACTTCGCCCGTTCGCATGATTTCTTTCGCCAAATCAGCAGAACGTCCCCCAGACACAACAGCCTCAATGGCTTTGTTATGGATTTCGTAGACACGGTCTGCGGCGTTTATAGGGAGGGATTTGAAGAGTTTGATTTGCTCGGACATCATGCTGCGGGTGACCGACCCCGTACTGCTATCCATAATGTCGCGCAGCCCAGCTGAAATAGAGAGTGACCGGTCACGCCACATTGCGTCATCGGAAATTTTCAGCGTTTCAATCAGGCGTTCTGATACCGACTGCGCCCATGGTTCTATCAAATCAGCGTAGCGATCCAAGCGGTCCATGATGTCGGTGACGCTATCATTAGAACCATCGTAAGAACCCTCGACGATGGCTCCGACTGCCTGGGCTATCTGTCGTAATTGCGTTCTTAGCTGCCGCTCCGCCCGCTTCAGGTTCGGTGGTTTCGATGTTATCGAGGTCTTTCTCGCTCGGCGGCGGGAGATCGCTGGCATTATCAATATCCTCGTCGCTTATAGTTCCGCCCAACCCGGTTACACGTGACGTCTCCTGCAGATGTTGTGCACCGGCCTTCTCAGTCATAAGCCCGGCATCAACTGCTTTAACCGTCGCATCAACCACCTTGCCGGCCGTTTCCGCGCGCTCGCCGTCAGGCGTCTGCCACAGCTCATTGAACTCGAAGGAGAAGTCATCGGGCAGTGGCGTTGAGTACATGCTCATGTGCAGCACGGCAAAAAGCTTGCGCACAGGACGGCGCAGCTTTCTTTCCTGCTGAGTGGACACGTTGTCGTAGTAGTTGGCGAGATCAGTGTCGCCGGTTGAGAATCCGGCCGGCGATTGGCCGAACAGCCGGACAAGAGGAATGCCGAACGCGCCGGATACCTGCTGGCCGAACTGCGCCAGCACGTCGCTTAGCCCGGCGAAGGCATACGAATGGGCCTCGAACTTATCCTTGGCGTCCATGATCGTCATGCCTTCGCTGCTCTGGTACTGGCGAATCATGTCCATATGCGCCATCAGCGCTTTAAATGCTGGGTTGTCTTTACCCATCGCCAGCAGGCCGCGAAGCCCTTCAATGCTGTACGTGCGAAGGTGGGCTTTGTAAATCAGCTGGGCCACGCCAGTCGTCGCGGAGTCGAACGCCAGAAGGCGATCAAAACAGCGCTCGATAACTGACATCCCCCAGTCGTTTTCGGTCAGGCGCTGCTGATATGGCAGTGGGACCCCATCAAAACGAATTAGCCGCGAGTGGTGGATCTTCCACGGCGGGATGCCGGTTGCAGACGTCACTACGCGGTAAAACTCAGGCATGCCAAAGTCCGGCCCGATCTCTTTGACGCGCTGCTCGGTCGCTGCGTTGAGCATCCAGCGGTCCATCACCATGATGCCTTTGAAGGAGTCCTTCGCGATTGCCTCGATGCGCAGCGGCGTCGAATAGTTCTGCCCGTCAATCAGGATCACCCCGACCGCGCCGCCGTATAACCGCGCCCATTTCAGCGTGTCGTTCAGTGCCTCCCACAGCCCCATTTCATCCCAAGCGTTGTCGAGCTGCTTCTTGCGGCCGTCTTCCAGCTTTGAGGTGATGGTGATGCCCTTGCGGGTCATGTCGTCAGGAACGGCATCAACGCCAACGCCGACGAGCCATGATGAACGGTAAGCCTGCTCGACCAGCAGCCGGTTACGCGACGTCCAGTTGTTCTTGTAGGTGCTGGCGCCAGACTGGTTCGACTCGTTCAGGCCCAGTCGGGCAACAAAGTTTTCGTAGCTGTCGTGGGTCGGGATGCTTATCGACTCGACAGATTGTGTTTGTGACATGTTCAGCCTCTGCCAAGTTTCGCCCACGTGCCAAGGCCATCCGCGCTTGTGATGTAGCCATCAAGGCCATATCGCACGGCATCCCAGCAGTGGTTGTGTTTATCGACGATGATCGGGAGGATTTCCCCGGTCAGCCGGTCGGTTTTGTAGGAGTAGAGGCGCGCCTCGTCGATCATGTGCTTACAGCGCTCATGGATGACTATCGTTTCGAAGCTGCGAAGGTAAGTGATGCCGTCTTCCACGCTGCCGGGCCATTTCGACGCGGCGTCGATGTTGAAGCCTTGCTGTCCGATGTAGCTGATTGTCTCCGGTCGGCTGTTATCGCCATGAATGGGCCACTTGCGCGCTTCGGGGATTGAGTCGTAGAACTGGGCCATTTGGACCAGCTCGACGCCCACGCCGTAAGCCTCGTACTCGATATACAGTGAGTTATCGAGCATGAAGCAGCGTATGAGCGTGGATGGGTCTTGCGAGAAACCGAAGTCAGCGCCAAAGAAGAGTCGATCTGCCTGAAGGTACAAATCATCGGGAAATGCTTCAACGCGATACTTGCCGGAGAAGATAACCGCCTCGCTAATCGCGCGCGGCAAACCGAGCCAAATATGCTCGTATGCCTCGTAATCGATGCGCTTGCAGTACTCCATTTCCTGCCGCAGAACGTCAGGGAAGAAGGCATTATCCGGATAGTTAACCTGGCGGATGATAGCTCCACCGTCCGGCGGGTCTTCTTCGTGGCGCTTCATCAACATGTACGTTGGATCGGTCGCCTCGCGCGGGTTATAGGAAACCCAAACTTCTGACTTGTTGGCGCGAACGGTCGGGCCGAGGGTGTCCCAGCTGTCTTGCGATACCGTCTGCGCCTCTTCCACCCAGCAAATCTTGATGCCGTACATCGACTTGATGCTCTGGATGTTGTTACGCAAGCCTTTAAACGCAAAACGGGTGCCGTTACGCCCCTCGATTTCGTTGTTTTTTACCTTATAGAAGTGAGCGAGACCGAGCGCATGGATCTCAGCGTCCAGCAGTGCCAGCACCGAATCGTTAATAGAGTTTTGGAACTCACGCGCGCAGAGGATGATCATCGGCTCAATCGCGCCCTGAATAACCAGAGAGCGAGCTATTTCAACCGATTTACCGCCACCGCGACCGCCGTACATCCAGCGCCAGCGCACGGAACCTATCGGCGCGTCGTAAAGTACATCTGTCGCCCAGTCACTACTAAAGGCGTACAGAACACCGTCAATTATGACTGGGCTATCGTTTTTCCCGCGCGCAGCTTCTCCATGTGGGAAGCCCACACGTCGCTCGGGCAATTAGCCGGGGTAACGATGCAAACTTTGCCGTAGCTCAGGCCAGCTAAATCGACGTTGACCTCAGTCTTACTGGCCGCCATATCGATGCCGGTAAGCTGCGCGGCGTTCTTAACGTTGGGCGCGACCTGTCCAAACCTCTTATCGAGTAATGCCTGCTGGGCCGATTTATAAGAAAGCTCCGCCAGATCCTTCGCGTCGAACGTTACGAGCAATGCAGCTTCCTGTCTCAGCTCGCGGATACGGCGGCGAACGTCTGGCCGCTTGAGCAGAGTCGGGGCTTGAGTGTCAGCTCGCGTCGGTGAGTAGCCCGCGCAGATTGCGGCTTCTTTTTGGGTCATGCCGCGCGCAATGTTCTGCGCAAATTGTTCGTGCTGCGGCTTTAGAACACCCTCGTTTTCCGACGGTTCTTCCTGCGCAGCGCTGGCGCTTACTGCGCGGTCGTCATCTAGTGGCGTCTGCTTTTGCGCAGTTTTGCGCAATTCTTTGTGCGCAGTTTTTTGCGCAGAAGGTTTTTTGATGTACCTGCGCGCAGAGGTGTAATTTAGACCTTGCGCTTCACACCATTCTTTAGGGGATATTCCAGTGCTGGCATGATCGGCGAGGTACTGGTTTTGCAGTGTTCCCCAGTCCGGTTTTGCCATGATCGGTACCCTTACTTAATGAACGTCACTTTCGTATTGATTAAGCGGCGAATAAGTCGAGCAGCCTCACGCTCCATATCAGCTATGGTTTCCGGCGTGGCGACCTTGCCTCGATACTTGCGCTCCACTTCTGAAAAAACAGCGTTTACGTCTGCCGTGGACGGCGGTGTAACTTCTAAATTTAGCTTTGCCATTGCAGCCCCCTTTGTTGATAAACCATTATCAGGAGCGTCGCGAAACACGATGCCCCTTGTAATGCGCTATCAGGCTTAGAAATACTTGGCTTTCAACGCCACCAGTTCGGCCTCAGCCTCTTCGCCGAGAACGGCCAAGCCGTGCACCACGAAATTCACAAACTCATCATCGCGCGCCTTGAGCGCTTCCAGCGGAGATAGTGGTTTGACTGTTTCTGCCACAGCGATTGGCGCTGCTGGAGCAGGCTGCTGCTGATTCACATCTGGAATGGTTGAGGTAACAGGCGTGTGATTGATTGGCTGGTCTTGCAGTGGTTCGGACATGGTTACTACCTCTGGTGTTTTGATGTCGGCGGCTGCCGGTTTGAAATAGATGCTTTTCAGCCATGCGAGAAAGCGCTTAATCATTTCTGTCTGGCCTCTTCAATTTGACGAATTCCAGCGAGCTGGCTGTTCGCCTGGTCAATCAAGGTAAGCAGCGGGTCAATCCACAAAACCGCCTGACAGTAAGTTATTCGGCGGGAGGTAGTGGCACTAACAGCGGCTGCAATAGGCTGGCCGGTATTGGCGTGCATTGCGCTGGCACGTAAACGGTCCGCGTAGCCGTACAAGCTGTTAGCAATGTCAGCAGGGATAGGCAGAGCACAAGTCGGCTCGCTCTTGAGAATCGTTCGATATTCAATTTCACGCTCCTGACTCTTTCCCGTTATCTGAACGGCGTATTGCTGCGCGGCGCTGGCTATCTGGTTTGAGCGCTGGAAGTTAAACGCCTGCGTGGCCACTGTCTGCGCCTGCAAGGCGTTATCGCTTTGCAGCTGGCTAACCTTGCCTTTCGCCTCTACAGAAACGCCATAAAAATGGAATGCCAGCGCCAGCAGCAGGCCAATCAGCAAAAAGATAATCAACGTGGCTATCACTGCCGCTTTGTTAACCATCAAGCCCCCAGCATGTCAGCTCGCTCTCTTGGTCGCGGCGCTCGATCTGGCCGAAACAGTTATTCGCGCGGATGTTGCAGTCTTTGCCGCCATCCCGCACCCAGCGCTTTATCTCGGCGCATGCCCCACGACGATCGCCAGCATTAAGCTTGCGATAGAACGTGGAGGGGAAGCATTTGCCGGGGCCGATGTTGTACGGGCAGAACGAGGCAATTCCGGCAATTTGTGGCTGAGTCAGCGGTACGTGGACATTCTTCTTAACCCACGCGATCGCCGCTTCCTGCTCAATCTGGTTCACCTGGTCGCATTTTTGCGCGGTAAGGCGCATACCCTGCGCTACTGGCTTCCCGTCAACGCGCGTGGCGCCGCGACAGATTGTCCAGATGCCTTTTCCGTCCTGATAGGAGTTGAGGCGATTGCCTTCTTTCTCATCGAGGAACTGGCTGAGTATCGCCGAGGCGCTAGCGCCAGAAATTATTAGAGCGATCACAGCCTTGCTGAGCTTGCTTTTAACACCAGGCGAAACGGCCATTACTCACCGCCTAGCGCGCGGGCGCGCCTGCGGTCTTCTTTGATTTTGAAATAGAGGTTGGTCATATACGTCAGCACCGCAACGCTGATGCCTGCCAGCACGCCGATAGCATTCCACTGATCCGGACTAAATGTGTTTAACAGGCCGTTCAGGACGCTACCCGCCGATGCTCCGTATGCAACGACAGTAGTTAATTTGTCCATTTTCATAGTCTCCCCCTCCGGGTTTCCGGTTGGGTGCGTAGTCGGTAGGTATTTAGCGCCGCAGTCGATTTGCGGGAATGGTGAGATAGGTGCTGATTGACTGGGCGCTAAAACGAGAAAAGGCCGCCAATTTGGCAGCCCTAGAAACGCGAAAGCCCCGGCGAGTGCCGAGGCTTAAATGTGTTGTGGGTATTAATATCCCATCGTTAAGCGAAATCTATAACACTTTTGGCAACTTTGCAAGCATCGTGAATGCAAAATAACCGATAAACACACATCAAGCGGCTATCGTGCTACCACTGGTTATTTTTATAAACTGCCAGTCTGCGTGTGACTCTTCCGCATCGCAGTGGCTAATGAGCTGGTCATAAAAAGGTTTCCAGTTAAGCGACCATGTCCGCTGTGGTAAATCGGGAAGCAGCGCATTAATGGCGCGATAGGTGCGCGAAGATGGTGATGCTTTCAGGCCGGTACCATGGCAGCGCGGGCAATCCCTTTCGCCAGGCTCGCTTATCTGCCCCTCAGCCTTGCCCATGAGCGCATAATCGCAAATCAATCCTCCGCCATTAGCGAGAGCAATTGGAGCCACTTTTCGGCGCCCTTTGCATTGAGGGCATCGTGCGTGAGGATCGTCAGCGGTGCGGCAGTAAACATCAACTGCTTGCCCGCACATGATCAGCATGGCTTTTGCCATCTGCCGCCCAGCCACTTTCCCGATTGACTTCGGCGCTATCCGTAATGCCACAACAGCAAGAAGCTTGATTGCCTTATCCCTGCTCTCTTGGTCCTTCATGTGCTTGGCAAAGAACAGCGCAAACCCAAGCTCTGCTCGGGACTGGGCCATTCCCAGTGCAGCCATTACATCGGTACCTGTCAGCGCCGCAGATGCTGTCGCGCGAGATGAATCGCTAATCATCAGGCTTTTCGGGGAAAAATGTTTAACAGCTGCTTCAAGATTCATCTAATTTCTCCAATGATTATCTGACCGGATTCACCCCAAACCTTTGTTACTCGACCGTCCCAAATTCGGCAGTCGTCCACGAAAATCGCATCGAGCAACGCTTTTTCCAGATTGTCTTTATCGGGCTTTTGCTGATGCGGCTTGCCCGCCATGTCAGCCTTTTTCTTTTTGCTCCAACTGGCGGGCATCGGCAAAACAAACGTGACGTGCCAGCCACTCTCAGGCAATGAGATCCCCTTGAGCCGCACCTCATCGCAAAACGCACGGTACCGGAGCACTGGCGGGCGCTGCGCCCAGCGGTCACGCTGTGTCATGCGAGGCTTCGGGATAGGCGTGATCACGTATGTTTTCATCATGCTTCCTTTTTGCGCAGTAGCTGTTTAAGCCAGTTAGCGCCCATAGGGACAACCACCAGGAGGCCGCCGGCGCATGCAACAAAGCCCACCACGGCAAAGAATCGAATTAGCGTCTCTAGCATTTATGCCACCTGCTGATTTCTGAGTTGTTGGTATTCGCAGCGCGCGGGGATTGTCAGGCGAAAGTTGCGCTGATGTGCCCACGCATCGACTTGCTCGAGATACAAGGTCATTTCTCCTGTATCGAGCAGCTTGGTGGACTTCACGTAGCGCGTTTCGCCCATGACGGTTATCGCCTTTGGCGGGCAATACAGGTCTTTGAGGTATTCATGCAGTTGCTCGGCAGTGAACTTGCCTTTTCCGGCCCGCGCCACTTGGCTGGCGATCTCACCGTTCCATTTCCACAGGAGCGCGTTCTGGCTCAGCGAGCGCTTATCGCGCCACTCAACGATGCTGACGCGGTAGCGCTTGCCCGACGCAACCAGCTCTTTGAGAACAGGCCAGAGCTGTGCTTTCGTCGTTTCGTGCAGGCAGAAGTCATCCATCAGATATCCCTCTTCGCGTAAGTGCGTTGTGACGCCGCCGGCTGCGGGCGAACCTTGCAGATTTCGGCTGCGCGGACCTGGTCGGTCGGCATGAAGTGGCCGTTTCTGAATTCTTGGTAAACGGTACCGAGTTCACCAAAGCGGTTTTTGGTCACGATGATTTCAGCGAATGGTGCGGCCGGGCTGTCCGGCTCGTAAACGCCGTCGCGGTAGAGCATGTAAATCCCGTCCGCATCCTGCTCGATTGAGCCGCCGTCACGCAGGTCTGAGTTAACCGGGCGTTTTTGCCCCTTTGGTCGGCTCTCAACGTCACGGTTGAGCTGGCTCAGGGAGATAACGGGCGTTTTCAGCTCTTTCGCCATACGCTTCAGGCTGCCGGAGATATGGGCGATAGCGAGGTCGTTGCGCTCAGCGCGCGGCTTTTTAATCAGGCCAAGGTAGTCGGCCATGATCAGCGAAAGGTTTGGATGCTTACGCTTGAGGCGCTCGGCAATGGCCCTCATCTGCTCAACCGTAAGGTTTGACGCATCAACAACCCAAACTTGCAGCCCTTGCAGGCGGCTAATGCCCATGGAGATCCGCGCCCAGTCCTCATCGTTCATGCGGGAAGGCTTGCGCAGTGAAGATACTGGCATGTTGGACGCACCAGCTAACTGGCGTTCGATAACCTGCTGGGCGCTCATTTCCATGGAGAAAATCAGAACACCGCGCGGGAGGTCTTCCTCGCCAATGCGAACCTTGCTTTCAGCGACGCCCTCGGCAACCTTCAGCGCAAACTCGGTTTTGCCCATGCCCGGACGCGCGGCCACCACGATCAAATCCTCGTTGTTCAGGCCGCCAGTAATTTCGTCCAGCTCGGCAATGCCCGTTTTCAGCGTGTCGGACTCTTCGCCGTTCAGCAGACGGTGTTCAAGTAACTCGCCATACGAGCCGAGCAGCTCATCGATGTGAACTGGCTGTATCTCATCGTGCGAGCGGTTGATGTTCATCACCTGGCTGACGAATTCCTGAATCGTGTCGATCGCTCGTTCGTGGTTGTTCGACGTGGTGATCTGGTCGTAATAGGTTTCCATGAGCCGCTGGAACTGGCGGATCTGCGAGAACTCGCTCACGATGCGCGCATAGCCTTTAAGGTTCGCCGCCGACGGGCATTTGCGCATGGTTTCCATGACGTTTGCGAAGTGCTCTTCCCCCATTGCTTCGGCAATCATTAGCGCGTCGATCAGGCCACGGTTATTCGCTTGCCGCTTAATCTCTTTGAACGTCTCACGGTAGAACGGCACGCTGAACGAATCAGCCTCGAGCGTTGCCAGAACATCGCCAGCGTCGGGGGTGAGTCCGCTCACCATCAGGCCACCGATCACACTCGCTTCGATTTCTTGATTGATCACAGTGTCCCTTCCTTCACGTTGCGCAGCGTCTCAGGCTTCATCAGATAATCGAAATTAGCGCGCCAGCCGAGGCCGTCAGGGCCACCGAAGTGGAATTCCCGTGCATCGGTCAGGAATGCCTCGAAGTAAGCTCTAAAGCCGTCTACGGTCTGTTTAGCGAGGTGGCAGGCTAATTCGCGGATCGCCAGCTCACGGTCGCGGTAAAGCTCGGCTGGCGCCATGCGTCCGTCGGTTACCGCGTTGTAGGTGTCAATCACCGCTTGGCAGTCGATATCAACGCAGGTTTTCTGCCAGGCTTCTGCGTCGGACAGGTAACCGTCGAAGCGATTGACACGGCAGATGTTCATCGGCTTGGCCACGGTGTTATTTCGGCGCTTCCAAGTGCGAACTACCCAGCGAACGACCAACTGCAAGTCTTGCAGGGTGTAGGCGCTGCGAGACTTGGTTTCAGTCAGCAGCACGGCGAACGGTTCTGCAGAACGGCAACTGCCGTCTGTGATCTCGTTGTAATACTCCAGAGCCTGTTTTGCTTCTGCCAGAACTTGCTCTGAAAATTCCTTTCCGTTCTGCCCCTCGGGGGCTTTAGGGGGATCTTGTCTTTCTGTCTTTTGAATAGTGTCTTTTGTGTTTGACTGATTCGGTAAAGACCCCTTTACTGATTCGGTAAAACTTTTCTTTACTGATTCGGTAAAGGTTTTACCAAATCCGTTAACCTTGGTTTTCCAGTCAGAAATGTTCTTGTTCATGCCTACATGACGACCACGTTGAGTGAGCACCTGCATGCGTATAAGCTGATTTTTAGCGGTAGAACATTTTGTCCGGTCCTTGGTTGTCATACGCTCAAACTCTTCGTTGCTGATCCAGTCCATTTTTTTGTTCCAGCCGTAGGTTTTACGCCACACGGCCACCACAATGTGAAGCTGAATCTCGGTTAACCCTGAAGCAAGAACAGCGTCCAGCAGCTCATTAGCAACACGGGTAAACCCATCATCAAGATCGGCCACGCGAGGCTCCTCGCGCTCTTCTTTAGCGCGAAATTGAAGTATTTCAGCAGTGCTATTCATCTGCCTTTTCCTCATGCTGCGCCTGCACCTTGCGCCATTCGGCGGCAAAGCGTTGCTGGAAAGCTTTTGGCGAAGCGCCGATAGGATCGGCAGGCCGGACAAAGTCATAGCGGGTATATTCTCGGGGTTGCGCTGGGCGCTTGTTCTTGTGCATAATGGTTAAAACCTCAGTGGTTTTGAGAAGTGACGGCCGTACTGTTGGCGCAGTGCGGCTTTTTTTTGGCTTAATGAAACCATCCCCCACCTCAATTGAATCCTATTGGCTCAGGCCGCATGCGCTCAGCCTTCATACCTATTTCCGCCAGTGTCTCCATCGAGAACAGATAATCCCGGCGCACCAAGACAGCCTCGGGTGGCGCGAGCTGCAAACCGAGCGCTGCAAGTAACTTGCAGAACTGCTCAATGTGGCCAGTCTTCCAGCGACTCAACGTCGATTCGTCCATCCCAATTTCATCAGCGATAGGCTTTTACCCATGCAGTTGAAGCTGGCGAAGAACTAGCTGTTCCATGTCACGCGGCTTGAGTTTTGGCAGCTCTGAATTGCGCGTTATTGCGTTTGTTTCCACTTATCATCTCCTTGTTAATTAGGGTTATGCGGCATTAGCTGTCTTCCGATGAACGGCGCCACCTCTTGCCAGTTCAGGCCAGATCTTTTGCCAGTCGGTTGGGTGCAGGTTTTGCCGGCTCACCGCCCCCTGAGAGGCTGATTCGATGAGCACGCAAAGTGCGGCACCAAGTTCCTGATTTTTACTAATTGCTTTGCGTAGATAGCCGATGGAAGTTGCGCATTTCACTGCGAACTCTCTTTGCTGCTCTTGAGACAAGGCATTTAGAAAAATGCGTAGCTCTTCCATATTCATTCCTTAGGTAAGGGTTCAATGTGAAATATACCCGTGGGTAATCTTTTTGTCTATACCCACAGGTTATTTACCCATTGGTAATTTTAAGTACGATGTGCACATGACTAGAGAAGACAGAAAAATGATGTACGAAAATCGGCGGGTAAAACTTGCTGAGTACATAGATAGCTTGGGCGTGGGCGGACAAAAAAAGGTCGCTGATGCCATTGGAAAAGATGCAAGCTACGTTTCGCGAATGCTCTACCCTGACGATAAAGCGGGGAGAAAGCGCATTGGTGAAGAGTCTGTTCTGCTTCTTGAAACCAAACTAAACCTTCCTCGAGGATGGTTTGATGGTATTGCTGAAACTCACACAACAATCCCAGATACGATCGAATATGCAGGCGCAGTACGATTGGGTGCTGTGCCTGTCATAGGCGAAGCAATATTGGGAGTTGATGGCATGATTGATATGGTTGAAGTCAGGGCTGGATGGCTTCAAATATATAGCCCTGATCGAGATGCATATGGGCTAAAGGTTAAAGGTGACAGCATGCACCCAAGAATTCAGTCTGGCGAGTTTGTGGTTATTGAGCCAAACACTCAAGTTCACTCTGGTGATGAGGTCTTTGTAAGGACAAGTGACGGCCATAACATGATTAAAATCATGACCAAAACCAGAGATGGTAATTACCAATTATCAAGCATAAATAACGACCACAAACCGATTACATTAGAAAGCCATCAGATCGATAAAATGCACTTCGTTTCAGCCATTGTTAAGGCAACACGTTATATGGACAATGACGAAATGCCTCCCCAGCTCTAGCAATAACTCCTCTCAAATATAAAAAAGCGCCCATATGTGGCGCTTTTTTTATGCCTTTTTAAAAATAAATTACCTGAATTTTCAAAAACATTACCTGTAAACCCCAATTTTGTTTACCTTTGGGTATAGACATAAATATTACCCGTAGGTATATTCACCTCATCGAAACGGCAGGACGCCAACTAAGCAGCACGCGATGAGGTGAGCGATGTAATCACTTCCGGCCCCGAGAGGGATCGACCGCAAATTAGCTCTTTAAGGGAGAAATGATTAAACACTGCCGCCGTCCGCATGAGGCGGCAGTCAATCAGAAGTGGATTTCGGGATGGTGTGAAATGCAGCGTGAGAAAGCGCAACCGCGAGGATCAGCAGCGCGGCACGCCATCGCCCAAAACTACTTATCCATTTAGTTGTGAGGTGAATTTTGAAAAATAAAACTACATTGATTCGGCTGAAAGAGGTCATAGAAAGAACGGGATATAGCAAAGCTTGGATTTATAGACTTATTTCAAATGGGAGTTTTCCAACATCTATAAAGGTAGGAGTTCGTTCGATTGCATTTGTTGAGAGTGAAATTGATGAATGGATATTAGAAAGAATAAAAAAAACAAAGCCTTCTTTTATAGAAAGCCTTGTACCAGAAAGAAGCAAGGATGCTTGGATATCCTGCGTTGATGCGCCACCTAAAAAGTTTCAAACGGTTCTGGTTTACACGCCAAAATTCGAAGAGTTCACGGTTGCCAAATATATGGGAGACATGACATATCGCTGGCATGTAGACAAGTATGGGAAATCGTTTTACTGCCAACCGTCCCACTGGATGATTCTTCCAGAAAGACCTGTCAATTGAAATTGCACACATTAGCGGCACTAAATCTTAAGGCAAGAGATGGTAGGAGAATAGATTGAAAAACATACTTTTCATCGATGATGATACCACGAACGAATTATTGGTAATTCCATATTCATCAATCAGTTACCTTGTAGATAAGGAAAACGACCAGCAAGGAAAATTCACCTTACTGGTATTAAATAGTGGGAAAACGCAAATGCTCGATATGCCAATAAAAGAAGCTACTGAATTGTTCTTCAAGCATAGTTAAATATCACTTCTTGGTTGTTTCTTATTTCCTTTCAGTCCGTACCGATTGCTTACTAACCAGTAAAATTCTGGGTAAATATCATCGTATTTCTTGAAAAATAACTCAGGCGTATCAAGTCCTTTTTGATTGCTCAGAAATGCGAACGTCAATTCTTGGGCAAGCTTCTGGTGCGGATCGTGATTTTCCATCGAGGTTTCCATGTACGAAGTTAAAAACGTAACCATCATTTTTCTTGATGACGATGACTTCCAAGATCCGAATCTTACGATCGGTTCCGGCGCTTTAAAAGCTGAAGTCGATAAGGCATCTCTTTATGCAGAGGTCATGATTTACAAAAACGTCATGATCAAGAACCGTTACGGCAAAGCCGCAAAATTCCCGTTTACTCCTTCTCTGCCGCAGTAAAACAGCAGTAAAGCCCGGAGTACCGCAGCAGTTCGTTGGGCTTAAAAGTAAAGGCGGTGGATAGCTGGGCATCATCCCAGCACACAACGGCATGCCTACTCATTCCCTTACTCATTGTTCGTGCGTATCCGTGGATGCAGATGAGTGGGCATGGCCGTTGTGTCGGTAGCATAAATGGCAATGCGCGGGGTTCCCTACCCCGGATCTGGTTCGACTCCAGCCGCACGACTCTCTAACAACTCTCCATGCTGTGTGTTTGCCCTCGCGCCCCGAGGGCTTTTTTTTTCCATCGCAAAGAAGCCTGCCATTAGCCGCGGGCGTTTTGTCATGGGCCAAAAAGGAGCTGCTATGCAGATCATCCCCAAATTATCCAGAGAACGCCTCGCGGTTTTGCCTGTGGGTACGCCGCTGCGCATTGGCCGCCAGTTGGTGACCTTTACCGGATGCAAAGCTGGCGCCGTGTTCTACAGCGATCAGGCGGGCGTCGAACAGTCATTCACTGAGCAGATGGTCTGCTCGGTGGCAACCGAGGATGTCAGCGCGCAGATGTGCGACTACTGCGGCAAGTTCCGCGCGCCAGCTGATCTGAAAGTCATCCTCGTTGAGCTGTATCGAGGTTCAAAGTCTCACACGGTCTGCAAAGAGGGCTATTGCGCCTACATGTTGCAGATGCAGAAACGCACTAAGCCAGCGCCAGCCGCGCGCGGCGCCAGAGGTAAAACATCATGGAAATGAATGCAGCGAAAAAAGTGCAGTATCGCCACAAGCTGACTGGCGAAGACGTTCGTGTCTGGCAGCGCGATACATCCGGGTGCGGGGTTTTTATTGCTGTTCTGCTGGCGCTGGCCGCCTGCGTCATGATGCTGGTGAATGCGCCATGGCAGTAACTACAGACCCGAAGGTCACAGAAGACCTGATCCTCTCGCTGTGCATCGCACGCCGAATCTCTCCCGCAGACCTTGAGCGCCTGGCTCTCCGGCTTGCACATCTTGAAGCGTATTTAGACGCACAAACCGAAACGGTGAACCAGCATGACTACCTTTCGTGTCATTGATACCGAGACGACATCCCTTGAGGGCGAGGTTGTAGAGATCGCCAGCGTGGATATCGTCAACGGTCAAATCTGCAACCCGCTGAGCGACTTCGTAAAGCCTTCTGAGCGCATCAGCTTTGAAGCCATGGCGCTGCACCATATTACCGAGAAAATGGTCGCAGACGCCCCGCCGCTCAGCGCAGTGATTGATAAGTACCTCGGCGCTGACATCTACGTGGCGCACAACGCCGCCTTCGACCGCGAGATGCTGCCAATGATTATGGCGCCATGGGTTTGCACGCTGAAACTGGCGCGCAAGCTCTGGCCGGAAGAGCCATCCCACGACAACCAGTATCTCCGGTACCGGTTCGGCTTAGAGCCGGACGTACCAGAAGGACTTTATGCGCACCGCGCTCTTTATGACTGCTACGTTACGGCTACCACCCTGCTTTACATGAACAGCCTAGCGAAGTGGAAAATCTCCGAGATGCGGGATATCACGAACAGCCCTTCTCTGCTGCACATCATGAAATTCGGTAAATACAAAAATAAGACCTTTGCTGATATCGCTGCGAAGGACTCGAGCTATTTCCGCTGGTGTTTATCAAATCTGGAACTCAATGAGGACCAGCAATTTACGATGCGCCACCACATGGGAGCGATGTTCTGATGGGTACTCCAGTACTAATCCTCGGCGACTCAGGCGCGGGCAAGTCCTACAGCCTGCGAAACTTTGATCCGGAAGAATGCCTGTTAATCCAGTGCATACCCAAGCTGCTGCCGTTTCGCTCTAAGGGATGGCGTATCAACGGCCAGCCTGATAGCGATGGCGTGCCTCAGCGCGGGAATGTATTCAGAACCGACGACTGGAACGATGTGCAGGACAAGATCCAGCGCATGGTTCTCTCGAAAACTCGCAAGGTGCTCATCATCGATGACTTTCAGGTCGTCATGCAACACGAAAACATGATGCGCGCCTACCAGACTGGCTACACCAAATTCACTGAGATGGCGGATCACGTCTGGCGAATAATCACGGCAGCCACGCAGCTGCCGGATGACGTGCGGGTTTACTTTCTGGCTCACACGGAAGAGAGCGAAGGCAAAATCCGCATGAAGACCGCCGGGAAGATGCTCAACGAAAAGCTGACGCCGGAGGGTTACTTCTCAATCGTTCTGCGCGCCATCAAGAAGGACGGCAAGCACGTCTTTCTAATCAAGGGTGACGACAACGACACCGCCAAGGCACCACCCGACTTATTCCCTGATCTGTCCGAAATGGACAATGACCTCAAAGCTGTGGACGTCGCGATCTGCGACTTCATGTCTGATTCTTTAGGAGCAACAATCTGATGCAACCAATGAGCTTTAAATTCGACGCAGAAGCCGCCAAGAAAGCAGGCGCTGGCATGGGTATTTCTGAGAATGGCGCTTATGAGGGCGTCATTACCTCAGCTATCTATACCTTCGGTAAAGACGGCAGCCAGTCGCAGGGGCTTGAAATCAGCTTTGATTCGCACGGTGCGAAGGCTAACTATCTGCGTATTAACTTCCTCGGGCGCGACGGCGAGCCAACCTTTGGTATGGGCCTAATCTCCGCCTTGCTGTGGTCGGCAGGCATTAAAGAAGCCGCGGCGGTACAAGTTCAGGGGTCTGACGGCCTTGAATGGCATAACCAGGCGCTGGAGGGCAAAAGCGCCGGACTCGTTCTGCAAAAAACTCTCTACACCAAAACCGACGGCGGCGATGGCTACAAGATGGAAATCCGCCAGGTGTTCAAATGCGGCACGCGCAAGACCTACGCAGAGCACGCGGAAAACTCACCGGCCGAGGCCGTGGATAAGCTGGTCGCCCAGCTGAAAGACCGTGACGAACGTGATCCGAACGCTGCCCCAGCGGGCCAGCGAGCCACAAGCGGGCAGGCTCCATCCAACCCATACGCACAGCAGGCCAACCAATCCACGACGTCACGGTTGCAACAGGCGGCAGCTAACCGCCAAAACCAGGCACCTCAGCAGCAAGTTCCTGACTTCGACGACGACATTCCCTTCTGACCGACCCGCCCATCCGGGCGTAAGCGCTGGCAATGAGAAAATACGCTGACAACCACCAATGCAAAACTGCTGCGGAGGCCGTCGAGTACGCCATCGCGCAGTTCGAAGGGTTGAAAGCAGGCAAGCCAGTCCGGCGTTTGGGCTGGCTTTACCTCGATACGCTCGACGAGATGGAGCGGCGGACGGAACTCGATCAGGAATCGAATAAATCAGGCGGTGACCCATGAACGGAGAGAAAGTGTACTGGGACGGCCGGCAGGTTACCTGCCGCTGCCCTGCTTATGATTTTCCGCACCGGTTCAGCGGCGGCCAATGCAACGGCTTCCATATGGCAAAGCACTGTTTCGACAATAGACTGAGCTGCGCCAGCTGTAACTGCCTTCACGCTGGCGGGTGCGACGTGGTCAACGAAACCGAAAGCCCCGCCGAGTGCCTCTACGTGCTCGACTTCTGCGCCGATTACCAAATCAAGTTACCCCACTGATTCATCAAAAAGATGATCGATCACTTAATTTCGCTCAAATAACGAACAGACCGTTACGGCCTGTATTTTCAGGAAATCATCAATGAAAATTTACATTGCCGGGCCGATGACAGGCTTGCCGCAGTTCAACCGACCAGCCTTCCTCCAAGCCGCACTTAATTTGTCATTCCAGAAACATACCCCGCTGAATCCGGCGATGCTACCGGATGGTATGACCGAAGCCGATTACATGGCTATCGGCTTAACCATGCTTCAGCGCGCCGATGCCATCTACCTACTGAACGGCTGGAAGTTCAGCGCAGGCGCCAGAGCTGAACACGCGCTGGCGATGAAATTGGGTTTACAGGTAATCGAGCAGAAGGAAGAACACTTGAGCGCAGGGAGGAAGGGGTGAAGATTGAAAAAACAAAAGACGGCGAAATCATCATTGGGCCAATTGATGATCAGCGGCTCACGCCCGGCCTATACCGTTCCAGAAGCGGTAGTACGCAGCAATTTGGCGATCGCATTGTTCGAGGCGGAAAGGTTATTCAGGAGTGCGATTTCTCACTGACTCCGCCCGAGAAGCACCTTTATGCTTTGGAAATTTCTGGTGTTTGGTTGTGGGTTAATGGCTGCGGTCACTGCAATGACAACGGCGATAAAATGTCTTATCAGGTTTGTGAAGAACATGACCGCTGCCAAGGCTGCAACAAAAAAAGAGCAGATTGCACCGGCATTCCACCGCGAAACGAGCATGACCATGGCGGCGGGATGTGGGGATCCCATGACGATTGTGGTGTCTGGGGTTGGACTTGTCATCCATGCCATGAGCGACAAGAGGCGATAACTCGCGAAGCTGCATTGTCCCGCATCGTTCCGGATGATGAATTCGATGAAAATGACTACGAGTACGAAGATGAGGCCAAGTGCCCTTACTGCAACGCAGAGGTATGCACTGACGAATCTTATGATGCAGACGGCGAAGAGCTGGAATGTGGTGAGTGCGGCCACGCGTTTACCCTTACCGCAAATCACAGCGTTACTTGGACAACATCACGTATCGCGCCGGTGAAGGAGCAACCTCATGACTGAGCCAACCAAAACTCACAGTGAGCTTTGTGTAATTGCGGAGCGTTTCCTCAGGAATAATGGTTTCAAGGTTGCGTTTCATGATCGGTTTATTGCTGGTGTTTCAACGGGAGAACAACCTGACGCAATCGGATTCCGCAATCTCTCCTCCTGTCTAATCGAGGCAAAGTGCTCTCGCGCTGATTTCCTCGCAGATAGGAAAAAACGGTTCCGAGTTAACCCTGAATTAGGCATGGGTGACTGGCGATTTTTCATCTGCGAACCGGGCCTGATCAGCATTGAGGAACTACCAGAAGGCTGGGGGCTGCTAAACGTAAAAAATGACCGTGTCTATAAAATTTGGGGCTGGCCGGGCAATGCGGTTTGGTTTTCGCGGAAACCGTTTCAGGCCAACAAGCAGGCTGAGTGCGATTACATGTACAGCGCGCTTCGCCGCCTGCAAATCCGTGGCCATTTACCAGAAGTCTATGCCGGATTGCCGGTGAAGGAGGCTGTATGACTGAGACAACCAAAATTAGCGTGCCGTTTGTTGTGCAGCTCCTGAAGAGTGACGACAGCAAAACATTAATGGCCAAAGGAGAGCACTCTAAAGAGGCAGTTATTGCCGCTGCGGTTGAGCAGGAAGAAATTGCCCCTGATGACGCAGAGAAATATGCAGCAGGTAAACATGAGGTTAATTGGTATCACACCACCCCGCGCGATGGCTATACAGCTTGGTATAGCCCGAGCAAAGAAGGGGTGCGCGGCTCTTTTAAAGCCACTGTCGTTTACATTTTATGGTGAGCAAAATGACTGAGAAAACTGATATCGAGGCGCTGCGGGATAAGCTCGAACTTGCGCTAAAGGATCTAACCGAGCGCCTGACCGATTGCCACCGGCTAAATTTCTGCATGGATGAGCTAAGCGCATTTACCGCTTTCTCCAGCACTGTTATTGACCAGCTAGAAGAAGAACGCCAGCAGCGAGAAGCGGCAGAAGCAGAACTCGCCGCGGTTCGGGGCCAGAAAGGCCAAATAGCTTTTCGCTACCGGTGGGTGGCAGATGAAGAACATGAAGCGTCACGATGGATGTACGAAGATAGGCCGGAAGAGTTTGATTCCATCATGAAGCTAGAAGGTGCGGAGTGGGAAGAGTTTCGCATTACGCCTGCGAGCAAGCTAACCATAAAGGAAGCTGTTTCTGCCTATATTTCTAAGTCCGCTGGCATCGTCGTTAAGGATGGTGAGTGATATGGCGAAATCAGCAGCAGAGCGCAAAGCCGCGCAGCGGGCGCGCCAGAGTGACGCCGGGGTGCAAAAGGTCGAGGTGGCGCTCGACCGACAAGAAGTCGATATGCTTCGCGAGAACTGCGCACTGCGCCGCCCGGCGCGGGAGCCATACGACATGGACGAGTACATCACCATGCTGATCCGCAAAGACAACGCCGAGTTAAAGGCGCAGCTCGCAGAGCAAGCGAAGCGCAGTTGCAAGAAGTGCGGCGACGCGTTGCCCGGCGATAAACAGGGCTGCGCATTCGTCGGCGAGGGTGCGTGCTGGCAGACGATGGGCTGGCATGAGACAAAACTAACAGCGTGACATGTCACGCAGACATCAGCGAAAAGAAATGACCGCCTTCGAGCGGTTTTTTTTTCGCCCGGAGAAAGTCATGCGACACATCATTCGCGGACAGCCGACGCCAGCAGAACGGCGCGCAGCTCAGGCAGCCTTGCACTGCCACCAGCAGAAATATGGTGAATATGCCCGGCGCAAGAACAGCGAAACCTATCGCGTGGAAGTCGATCACCAAATCATTTCAGTCGAGGTGATGAACCGTAAAGCGTCATACGTGGCTACGGTCATGAATCACCATCGCTCACTATCAAAAATATGCGGGGTACCGGCCTGATGTATCAACTCATTTATGCAGACCCGCCGTGGCGCTATGACAACGCGATCAGCAACGGTGCGGCGGGGAATCATTACAGCACCATGACCTTAACCGACTTAATGCGGCTGCCGATCTGGTCCATCGCTGCCGAAAATGCCGTGCTGGCAATGTGGTACACCGGCACCCACAACGCCGAGGCGGTAAAGCTAGCTGAAGCATGGGGCTTTCAGGTCCGCACTATGAAGGGATTCACTTGGGTGAAGCTAAATCAACTGGCGGAGCAGCATATCAATAAAGCGCTGGCCGCCGGACAGGTCGAAGATTTTTATGACTTCCTAGAGCTGCTGAATACCCAAACGCGCATGAACGGCGGGAACTACACCCGCGCCAACAGCGAGGATCTGCTGATTGCCGTGCGCGGCACGGGATTGGAGCGTGCCAGCGCCAGCGTCAAGCAAGCCTTTTACTCTCCCCTCAGCGAGCATAGCGAAAAACCTGCTGAGGTGCGTTTTCGTCTTGAGCAACTGTATGGCGACGTGGCCCGCATTGAGCTGTTCAGCCGCGGCGATGCGCCGGGCTGGCACCACTGGGGCAACGAATGCCCATTCCCCGACGTGGAGCTGATACCAGCAAGCTCTCGGCCCCTGCCAAACTCTCGCATTTCGTTGGTTAAGGCGCAGGCCGGACATTATCAGGCTGTACAGTCCGGCACACTACGACAAGTCCAGCAGCACCAAATCGACCCTGATATTTTACCGGAAACGACAAACAACGTTTGGCCTGCCGAGGTCCATCAGCTATTTGACCAAGTTACCGAGTCCTCAAGTCTTGACGCGCACCTACAGAACAAGCTGCGCCACCACATCAACCGTTTAAAAATCGATGGCCTATCAATGGCCCAAATCGTTCAAACCGCTGGAACGCTGGCGCGCGCAATGGGAGCGAGATCATGAGAGAAATCATCGTAGATAATTTTGCCGGGGGCGGTGGTGCCAGCACCGGCATTGAAATGGCAATTGGCCGAAGTGTAGATATAGCGATTAATCACGACGAAAACGCAATCGCGATGCACAGCACCAATCACCCTGAAACGTTGCATTACTGCGAATCGGTGTTCGATGTTGATCCGGTTGCAGCGACTGCCGGCCGCCCAGTTGGTTTAGCCTGGTTCAGCCCAGACTGCCGACATTTCAGCAAGGCCAAGGGCAGCGCCCCGGTTAAGAAGGAAATTCGCGGTCTGGCTTGGGTTGTTATTTGCTGGGCCTTGGCTAAGCGTCCACGCGTCATGATGCTGGAGAACGTCGAAGAGTTTAAAACTTGGGGGCCGTTGCTTACAGACGAAAATGGCATGAATCACCCTGACCGATCACGTTCTGGCGAAACTTTTGCTGCATTCATCGCAATGCTAACCAGCGGCGTCGAAGCAGGTCACCCCGCCTTAGAAGAGTGCTGCGAGGTATTGGGGATCAGCACCGATAGTGATGATGCCCGCCGCCTGATTGCTGGCTTAGGTTATGTTGTTGACCACCGCGAACTGCGCGCATGCGATTACGGCGCCCCGACAATCCGCCGCCGTTTCTTCATGGTGATGCGTTGCGATGGTGTGCCAGTTGTCTGGCCGGATGCCAGCCACGCGGATCCGAAGTCGCTGGACGTCCAAAGCGGCAAGTTAGCGCCGTGGCGCACAGCTGCTGAATGCATCGACTGGTCAATCCCATGTCCGAGCATTTTCGAACGTAAGCGGCCGCTGGCAGAGAATACTCTCAAGCGCATTGCGCGGGGCATTCAGCGTTTCGTTATCGACAACGCCACGCCGTTCATCGTGAAGTGCAACCACACCAGCAGCAAGACGTCCTATGACTGCTTCCGTGGACAGCCGTTAGACGAGCCACTACAAACCATCACCAAGAAACACGGTTACGCAGTAGTTACACCACACATCACCAAGTTCCGCACCGGCGCGACTGGGCAGGAATGTGATGAACCGCTGCCAACGATCACGGCTGGCACGTCGGAAAGACCAGGCGGGAATGGTCACGCGTTGGGAATGGTTGAAACGACGCTATCACCTTTCATTGCTGGTGCAGGCGGATCCGAGTATCAGGGCAAGCCGCGTGCCGCTGACGTTCCACTTCACACTGTGATGAAAGAATCACATTCTGCCTTAATCACCCCAACCTTAGTGCAGATGGGTTATGGCGAACGTGAAGGACAGGCACCTCGCGCGCTAGATATTGAAAAGCCAGTTGGCACGGTGACAGCTGGCGGCAACAAATTTGCTGTAGTAGCGCCAGTTATTGCCCGCATCGGACAGACCGGATTTGGCGGCGACCGCATGGCTTATGACGTATGCAAGCCGCTGACCACCGTAACCAGCAAAATTGAGCACCTTCTTGTTGCGCCAGTGATTACGCGGCAATTCGGGAACAGCGTAGGCCATGCTGCCGATGAGCCTAACGGGACAATTACGGCGGGCGGTGGGGGCAAAAGCCAGTTATGCGCGGCTTTCCTCGCGAAGCACTTCGGCGGGAACTACACCGGCCCCGGTGTCGAGCTGAATACCCCAGCACGCAGCGTTACCACGGTAGATCACCATGCTTTGGTAACTTCTAACCTGATCAAGCTGCGCGGTACCTGCAAAGACGGCCAGCCAGTTACGGAGCCAGCACCGACAATTACTGCCGGCGGCCTGCATATTGGCGAGGTCCGGGCTTTCCTACTCAAATATTACGGTAACGAGAAACAAGGCGTCGGCCTTGATGAGTCGCTACACACGGTGACCACCAACGACCGCTTCGGTCTGGTGACGGTAGAAGGCGTCGATTACCAAATCGTGGATATTGGCATGCGCATGCTGCAACCGCATGAGCTATACGCCGCGCAGGGCTTCCCGAGCTGGTACGTCATCGATCAGGATTATCGCGGTACGAAGTATGCCAAAGATAAGCAGGTCGCGCGCTGCGGCAATGCGGTACCGCCGCCGTTCGCTGAAGCGCTGGTCCGGGCAAACCTTCCTGAAATGTGCGCGGGTGCCAAGGAGGTGGCTGCGTGAACGAACTACAACAAGTCTGGCTCGAAGCCTACCGCGGCTATCTCAACGCCGCGTCACCGTTCGGCGAACAGAATACCGGCGAATACAAAGAGGCGCGCGAGCATGCCGATGCTGTTATCTCCAGCCTAAAAGCTCTCAGCGAACCTTCATAACCCCAAATCTGATGGCACGGACACCCATAACTCCGGTCTTTCGACTGGTCTATTTTCCATGGGCGATCGACGTGCTTAACGGTCAATTAGAAGAGAAATATGCCATGGATAAATACCCTCTCAGTATGCAGGAGGCATGCGCATTTATGGGTGTTTCACGGCCCACGCTTGCTCAAATGATACGCACAGGGAGACTTGCCGCCTCACGCAAAGACCCCAGCAAACCTAAGTCACCTTACTTAATCACTCGGCAGGCATGTATTGCTGCCCTTAACAATCCGATCCACACTGTCGCCGTGAGCGAGGGTGGCATGCTAGAGGATAAAACATGTCTATCTTCCGTAGAGGTAAAATCTGGTACGCGAGTTTCTCGCTCCCGGGTGGGCAAAGACTTAAAGAGTCTCTTGGAACAGAGAACAAGAGGGAAGCACAGGAACTCCATGACAAACGAAAATCAGAACTATGGCGAATAGATCGCCTTGGTGATTTTCCAGATGTGAGTTTCGAAGAGGCTTGCTTGAGGTGGTTAGAAGAGCGGGCTGAGAAAAAATCTTTGGATGATGACAAAAGCCGGATGGGATTCTGGCTGATGCATTTTGAAGGAGTGAAATTAAAGGATATTACTGAAGCCAAAATTTACACGGCGATCAGTAAAATGGTTAACCGCCGGGCGGCGGAGAACCATAGACTGCATTCACAGTCATTGGCGAAGAAAGGGATCGAGGCACCAAAACATGAGCGTCAGGCCGTCAGTACGGCGACTAAGGCAAAACACCTTGCCCTGATGAAGTCGCTATTGCGCGCGGCAGAGCGAGATTGGAAGTGGCTAGAAAAAGCGCCAGTGATAAAAGTGCCGCAGGCAAAAAATAAGCGCGTCAGATGGCTCGAACCAAATGAAGCGCAGCGCCTGGTCAATGAATGTCCTGAACCTTTAAAGTCGACGGTGATTTTTGCTCTGGTTACTGGCCTGCGCAGATCCAACATCGTTAATCTGGAATGGCAACAGATTGACATGCAACGCAAGGTCGCATGGATACACCCGGAAGAAAGTAAATCAGGCAAAGCTATTGGCGTAGCCTTGAATGATACCGCCTGCAAAGTGTTACGTGAACAGATTGGAAATCATCAAAAATGGGTTTTTGTTCACACTACGGCGAGTAAACGTTCTGACGGGTCAGCGACTGCTGCGATTAGAAAATTGCGTGTCGATTCGAATACGGCATGGCGATTGGCATTAAAACGCGCCGGAATCGAGAACTTTCGTTTTCATGACCTTAGACATACATGGGCAAGCTGGCTTATTCAGGCTGGTGTCCCGCTGTCAGTTCTTCAAGAAATGGGCGGTTGGGAATCGATAGAAATGGTACGGAGATATGCGCATTTAGCCCCAAACCATTTAACTGAACATGCGAAGCAGATAGATGCCATTTTTGGGGTTTCTGTCCCAAATCTGTCCCACTCGCAAATTTCGGAGGGAACGACTGACAGCTAAGTGATTGTTTTTGAATGGTACGCCCTACAGGGCTCGAACCTGTGACCTACGGCTTAGAAGGCCGTTGCTCTATCCAACTGAGCTAAGGGCGCATTGCAGTCCCGGAAGGGAGCGTTGCGGACTCGGATTATACGGGCAGACCGCGGTGAGTCAATGGCTTTCGAACTCACTGCTTAATGACTGAACAATTTGCCATAACTTATCGATCATTCAGCGCTCTGCCCGTTTTTTAGCTGCAAAATCAATCAGTACTATTTTTCTGAATTGATGGCGGCGGAAATCACGCGGGATGAGGCGTGGTAGGCGATATTTTCATAGGCCGTGAGTTCTGGCATCAACGTTTGCACTATGCCGCGTTTGCCGATAACCGCCGGCTGGCCGATATACACCTTGAGGTTCTCATCCCACGCCGACACGGGATAGACGCTGTTGGCATCCGACAGTATGACGTCCACCAGCCGTGCCGTGGCGGTGGCGATGCCAAAGCTGGTCCAGCCTTTGCCTTGGAGAATATCCCAACCGCCGCCGCGCACTCTATCGTCCATTTGCGCCCAATCTACGTCGCGATCCCCTGCCAGTTCGGCTACCGGGCGGCCGCCGAGGCGTACGGTGCTCCAGGCGACAAACTGCGATTCGCCGTGTTCGCCCAGCACGTAGCCGGTCACGCTTTTTGGGTCGAAGCCGAAGAACTCCCCCACCACGCGCTTCATGCGAGCGGTGTCCAGCGAGGTGCCGGTGCCAAATACCTGACTGTGCGGCAAGCCGCTGGTCTGTTGGATGATTTGCGTAATGACGTCGCACGGATTGGTGATGTTGAGGATGACACCACCAAAGCCGCTGGCAATCACCTGCGGAATGACTTGTCGAACTGCCGCACGCGTCTCGGCCAGCTCTTCCAGCCGGTCTTCGCGCAGCAGGGTTTTCGGCCCGACGGCGATCACCAGCACGTCGGCGTCGTGCAGCTCGGCATAGTCATTCGCCACGACTTTTACCCGCGAAGAGACCAGCGAGGCCATATCACGCAGCTCTAATGCCTGACTCGCGGCCTTGGGCTGGTTTTCATCGAGCAGGACGATGACGTCACACAATCCTTGTGTAACCAGTGAAAAAGCGACATCGGCGCCGACATGGCCCGCACCAACAATACCTACTTTACGTACCATCTTGTTTTATCCTTATTATTTTGATGTTGTGCCCTCTTAAAATAGCTATTTTTTAGCCACAAGTCGTAGCAAAACTGCGGCTATTTTATCGATGAAGATCATTCAACGCCTGACAGCGCCCCTCGCTTCTGCCAAAATAGCGCCATCCCCCTGCATTTACTCATTGATGGATTTACTCCCTAATGTCAGCAAAGATTATTGACGGTAAAACGATTGCGCAGCAGGTCAGAAGCGAAGTTGCGGAAAAAGTAAAACAACGACTGGCTGCCGGAAAACGTGTACCTGGCTTAGCCGTTGTTCTGGTGGGTGAGAACCCCGCCTCGCAAATTTATGTCGCCAACAAGCGTCGCTCTTGCGAAGAAGTGGGCTTCCTGTCGCGCTCTTATGATTTGCCGATGACCACCACCGAAGGTGAGTTGCTCAAATTGATTGATGAGCTGAATAACGACAGCGATATTGATGGCATTTTGGTGCAACTGCCGCTGCCAGCGGGCATCGATAACGTCAAAGTGTTGGAAAGTATTCGTCCAGACAAAGACGTGGATGGCTTCCACCCTTATAACGTTGGCCGCCTGTGCCAGCGCGCGCCGACCCTGCGCCCATGCACCCCGCGCGGTATTGTGACTCTGCTCGAGCGTTACGGCATCGACACTTACGGCCTGAACGCCGTGGTGATTGGCGCATCCAACATCGTGGGCCGTCCAATGAGCATGGAGTTACTGCTGGCGGGCTGCACCACCACCGTCACCCATCGCTTCACCAGAAACCTGCGTCATCACGTTGAACACGCCGATCTGGTGGTGGTTGCCGTCGGTAAACCGGGCTTTATTCCGGGTGAATGGATAAAACCGGGCGCAATCGTGGTGGATGTCGGTATTAACCGGCTGGAAAATGGTAAAGTTGTCGGCGATGTGGAATTTGATGCCGCCGCCGAGCGCGCTTCATTTATTACACCGGTGCCGGGCGGCGTAGGCCCGATGACGGTCGCGACGCTGATTCAAAATACCTTGCAGGCTTGTGAGGAATACCACGACATCAGCGCCAACTAAAAATCTGTAATTGATAAGTCAGGAATACATGGAAACTTTTTATCTCGAAAAACACCCGCACGTTGAACTGTGCGACCTGCTCAAGTTTATGGGCTGGTGTGAAAGCGGTGCCGCGGCCAAAGCCGTGATCGCCGAAGGTCAGGTGAAGGTCAACGGGCAGGTGGAAACCCGTAAACGTTGCAAAATTCTCGCCGACCAACAGGTCGAGTTCGCCAGCAGCAAGCTGGTAGTCAAAGCCTCTGCTGAATAAGCTCGGCTAAGGCAATAAAAAAGCGCGGTGGAGAAATCCAACCGCGCTTTTTTTGATTTTGAGCATTGCCCAGGGGCAAAATGACAAGTAAATAGCCTATTTGCGGCGCCAGGTGGTTCCGGCTGGGCCATCTTCCAACACAATACCCATCTCATTAAGACGATCGCGAGCCTTGTCCGCCATCCCCCAATCTTTGCTGGCGCGGGCGTCGTTACGCTGTTTGATCAGAGCTTCAATCTCAGCCACTTCGTCACCATTGTCTGCCTGAGCGCCAGATTGCAGGAACTGCTCTGGGTCTTTCTCAAGCAGGCCCAGCACGCCAGCCAGCTGCCGCAGTTCAGCCGCTAAGCCATTGGCTGCATTGATATCTTCCGCTTTCAGACGGTTAATGTCGCGCGCCATGTCGAACAGCACGGAGTAGGCTTCTGGGGTGTTGAAGTCGTCATCCATCGCATCACGGAAGCGCGCCACAAAGGCTTCTCCACCGGCAGGTTTTGCAGCAGCGTCAGTGCCGCGCAGTGCGGTGTAGAGACGCTCCAGCGAGGTACGCGCCAGTTTGAGGTTATCTTCGCTGTAGTTCAGCTGGCTGCGATAGTGCGCAGACATCAGGAAGTAGCGCACGCTTTCGGCGTCGTAATATTTCAGCACGTCGCGCACGGTGAAGAAGTTATCCAGCGATTTCGACATCTTTTCGCGGTCAATCATCACCATGCCGGAGTGCATCCATGTGTTCACATACGGGCCGTCGTGAGCACAGGTAGACTGGGCGATTTCGTTTTCATGGTGCGGGAACATCAGGTCAGAACCGCCACCGTGAATGTCAAAATGCTCGCCCAACTGTTTGCAGTTCATGGCTGAACACTCAATGTGCCAGCCCGGACGGCCTTCGCCCCACGGAGAAGTCCAGCTCGGTTCGCCCGGCTTGGACATCTTCCACAGCACGAAATCCATTGGGTTGCGTTTGACGTTGGCTTCAACTTCCACCCGCGCACCGGCCTGCAGCTGCTCGAGATCCTGACGGGAAAGCGCGCCGTAATCAGCATCGCTTTCCACCCAGAACATCACATCGCCATTAGAAGCCACGTAGGCGTGGTTGCGGTCGATAAGCTTCTGCACGATGTCGATGATTTCAGCAATATGGCCCGTGGCGCGCGGCTCTGCATCTGGAGGCAGGATACCCAGCGCGGCGAAATCGGCGTGCATCTCGGCGATCATGCGGTCGGTCAGCGCGGTGAAGCTCTCGCCGTTCTCCGCAGCACGTTTGATAATTTTGTCGTCGATATCGGTGATATTACGCACGTACTTCAGCGAATATCCGGCATAACGCAGGTAACGCGCTACCACGTCAAATGATACGAAAGTACGACCATGACCAATATGACAGAGGTCGTAAACAGTTATCCCACACACGTACATACCGACTTTACCGGCATGAATTGGCTTGAATTCCTCTTTTTGGCGACTCATGGTATTAAAAATCTTAAGCATCAGGCTATTCCGTGTGTTGGGCATAGAAAACGTCAATTGGGGTCATAATATAACGAAAATGATTTCACCGAAACGGCATAAGCCGCCGCAGAGCGGCTTTCTCTGGTCATATTGTTATAAAGTAACACTTAATGTTAGAGAGAAGGCGATTATCCGGCAACCCTTGTTTGTAAAGCGAGCAACTAAAACCCGCGGCTGACGCCTGCTTTTGAGTTGTGGTATAAGAAAAGGCTATATTGGGGGCTCACACTGAGAGCACACATCAACATAAGCAGGATGATTATTATGGTTACCTTTCACACCAACCACGGCGACATTGTTATCAACACCTTCGCGGATAAAGCGCCGGTTACCGTTGAAAACTTCCTGAACTATTGCCGTAAAGGCTTCTATAACAACACCATTTTCCACCGTGTCATCGACGGTTTCATGATCCAGGGCGGCGGTTTTGAGCCAGGCATGAACCAGAAAAACACCGATGCGCCGATTAAAAACGAAGCGAATAACGGTCTGAAAAACACCAAAGGCACGCTGGCTATGGCCCGTACCAATGACCCACATTCAGCTACCGCGCAGTTCTTCATCAACGTCACTGACAACGACTTCCTAAACTTCCGTGGCGAAAACGCACAGGGTTGGGGTTACTGCGTGTTCGCAGAAGTCACCGACGGTCTGGACGTGGTTGAGAAAATCAAAAAAGTAAAAACTGGCCGCAGCGGCATGCACCAGGACGTTCCGCAAGAAGACGTGATCATCACTAGCGTTACCGTTAGCGAATAATCGTCGTCTTAATGGCAACGTTTTTTATTGCAGATATCCATCTGTGCGCACAAGAACCGGCAATTACTGCCGGTTTTCTGCGTTTTTTACGTGAAGATGCGCCGCAGGCCGACGCACTTTACATCCTCGGCGACCTGTTTGAAGCCTGGATAGGCGACGACGATCCCGAACCGCTTCACGCCGAAATCGCCTCCGCGCTCAACGAGTTACATCAGCAAGGCGTGCCCTGTTTCTTCATCCACGGTAATCGCGATTTTCTGCTCGGACGCCGCTTTGCCCGCGCCAGCCTGATGCAGCTATTGCCGGAGAAGAAAGTGCTGGAGCTGTACGGCCGCCGGGTGCTTATTCTGCACGGCGACACCCTGTGCACCGACGACGTGGGTTACCAGAAATTCCGCAAAAAAGTGCATAACCCGCTGATTCAGAAGTTGTTCCTCGCCCTGCCCCTCAAGTGGCGTTTAGCCATTGCCGCCAAAATGCGCGCCAACAGCAAAGCATCCAATAGCGGAAAATCGTTAGAAGTGATGGACGTCAACCCGCAAGCGGTGATCTCCGAAATGGAAAGCCACGGCGTTGAGTGGATGATCCACGGCCACACGCACCGCCCCGCCGTCCACGATGTGCCGCTAGACGGTAAAACCGGGCATCGCGCGGTATTAGGCGCATGGCACGAAGAGGGGTCGATGATCAAAGTCAGCGCCGAGGGCGTCGAGCTTATCACCTTCCCATTCTGAATAAACTGATGAGTAGAGGTTAGACCGGCACGCCGCTGTGGAAGCGGAACTGCTCGTCTGGCGACAGAATTAACTCCGCCTCAACGCGCCCGAAAGACTGCACCCGCTCGCTAATATCTTCCCCCGCATACTGCTGAGCCAGTTCCAGATAATC
Organism: Ewingella sp. CoE-038-23; assembly: GCF_040419245.1. Classification (NCBI taxonomy): domain Bacteria; kingdom Pseudomonadati; phylum Pseudomonadota; class Gammaproteobacteria; order Enterobacterales; family Yersiniaceae; genus Ewingella; species Ewingella docleensis. The sequence goes on from NZ_JAZHOH010000001.1 coordinate 3,353,915, forward strand.
CGTGAAATGGCGCGCCTCGGAGCGCAACAGCGACGTGTAGAAGCGCGACAGCGTCTCATCGAGATGCGGCGCGATTTTGGCAAAACGCTCGCATGAACGCGCTTCGATATAAGCCCCGATAATCAATCTATCCACCAAAATGTTCAGCTCATCGTGATGGCGCGAATGCTTGATCATGCCGCTGGCGTAGCGCGACGGCGACAGCACGGTATAGGGAATATTGCGCTGCTGCATGATCTCCACCACCTGCTCGAAGTGGTGCAGCTCCTCACGCGCCAGACGGGCGGCGCAGAACAGCAGCTCGGTGCGCTCGACGTATTTGGTCATCAGGCTCATGGCGGTGGCCGCCGCCTTCTTTTCACAGTTGGCGTGGTCAATCAGCATGATCTCTTGATTCTCCAGCGCCACGTCCACCCAGCGCGCCGGGGTTTCGCAATGCAAAAAATCATAAATCGGAGCCAACAAAGCCTGTGTCATAAATCAGTTTCCAGTTCATTTATTTAGGATCGTATCGATACGGATTATACAAATCCCGCGCTGACTTCTCACCATAAAACCAACTGTTTCCGGCGACGCAACCGTTTTCCTTGCCAGTTGAGCGTGATATGATTTGCGGCCTCTGCGCGTTACTTACTGATTATCACAGGAGCATTACCGACATGTCATCCAACGTTACCCCAGCCAAAATCGCGATTGTTATGGGGTCAAAAAGTGACTGGGCGACCATGCAGTTCGCCGCCGAGATCCTCACGACGCTGAATATTCCTTTCCATGTCGAAGTTGTTTCTGCTCACCGCACGCCAGACAAGCTGTTTAGCTTTGCTGAACAGGCGTCTGCCAACGGTTTTGATGTGATTATCGCCGGAGCCGGTGGCGCGGCTCACCTGCCGGGTATGCTGGCAGCTAAAACGCTGGTGCCAGTGCTTGGCGTGCCGGTGCAAAGCGCCGCGCTGAGTGGCGTCGACAGCCTCTATTCTATTGTGCAGATGCCGCGCGGTATCCCTGTGGGTACGCTGGCTATAGGCAAAGCCGGAGCCGCCAACGCCGCGCTGCTAGCCGCGCAAATTCTGGCGCTGCACGACGCGCAGATTGGTAAAGATATCGCCGCATGGCGTCAGGCGCAGACTGACGAAGTGCTGAACAATCCCGATCCTCGGGAGGAAGCATGAAGCCGGTTTGCGTACTCGGAAATGGCCAACTCGGCCGCATGCTGCGTCAGGCCGGTGAACCTTTAGGCATCGCCGTCTATCCCGTCGGGCTGGACGCCGAGCCGGAAGCCGTGCCTTTTCAGCAGAGCGTGATCACCGCTGAAATCGAGCGCTGGCCTGAAACCGCCTTAACTCGCGAGTTGGCAACCCACAGCGCCTTCGTGAACCGCGATATTTTCCCGCGTTTGGCCGACCGCCTGACGCAAAAACAGTTACTCGACCAACTCGGTTTAGCCACCGCCCCTTGGCAGTTGCTGGCTGACGCCGCCGAATGGCCACAGGTATTTTCCCAGCTTGGCGAATTAGCCATCGTCAAACGCCGCGTCGGCGGCTATGACGGTCGCGGCCAGTGGCGCTTGCGTGCCGGGGAAGAGCAGACCCTGCCCGCCGACTGCTACGGTGAGTGCATTGTCGAGCAAGGCATTAACTTTTCTGGTGAAGTGTCACTGGTAGGCGCACGCGGCCACGATGGCAAAACCGTCTTCTACCCCCTAACTCACAACCTGCATCAGGACGGCATTCTGCGCACCAGCGTCGCTCTGCCTACCCCTGACGCCGCGCTGCAACAGCAAGCTGAAAGCATGCTGGCCGCCATCCTCAACGAGCTGAACTATGTCGGCGTGATGGCGATGGAGTGCTTCGTGGTGAGCGAAGGTTTGCTGATCAACGAGCTGGCTCCGCGCGTGCACAACAGCGGCCACTGGACGCAAAACGGCGCGTCCTACAGCCAATTCGAAATGCATTTACGCGCCATTCTCGGCCTGCCGCTGCCTAAGCCGGTGGTCAGCACGCCGTCGGTGATGGTCAATCTGATTGGTACGGATGTCTCCAACGAGTGGCTGAGCCTGCCGCTGGTGAACCTGCATTGGTATGAGAAGGAAGTGCGCGCCGGGCGCAAAGTCGGGCATCTCAACCTCAATGATGCCAGCGCAGAGTTGTTGAAAGATAACCTGAAATCGCTTATTCCGCTGTTACCGGCGGAATACGCCAGCGGCATTGACTGGGCCTTGGCGAAGCTCTGATTGGCACGGCTCCCGCAAGACTGAGGGAGCCGTTTTTATTTCTCGTAAGTCAGTTGCGGTAAATCAGTTGCCGTAAGCTCTGAACAGCGCCCTTCCCCGCAGTAATCTCACGCCCATCCAACCGCCACACAGTGACAGCAAAATCGCGCTGATGAGCGGCACCGACCACCACAGCACCATGTTCGGCTCCCAAGGGAAATCAAACACTTTGCGCGTCAGCAGCCACAGAGCGGCTTCGGCGCCCACGGCGGCGGCAATCCCCGCGACCAGTCCCAACACCGCGAATTCACACCACAGGGTGCCGCGCAGCAGCTTCTTACTGGCTCCCAGCGTGCGGTACACGATCAGCTCCTGACGGCGCTGGCGCATGCCAACCTGAATCTGCGCCAGCAGCAGCAATCCGCCGCACAGCATTACCAGAATCACCATCACTTCCAACGCGCGGCTCACCTGCTGAAGTACCTGCCCCACCTGTTTCAGAATCGAGCCGATATCCAGCAGGCTGAGGGTCGGGAACTGGCGATTAAGCTGGGTGATCGCCTTGGCGTCCCCTTCGTAGCGGAAGCTGGTCAGCCAGCTTTGTGGCTGAGCATCCAGCGCGCCCGGCGGGAAGATAAAGTAGAAGTTCGGCCGCAGGCTGTCCCAGTCCACTTTGCGCAGGCTGGTGATTTTGGCGCTGAAGTCCTGCGTGTCGCCGCTGAAGGTCAGCGTATCGCCAAGCTTCACGCCCAGACGCCCCGCCAGCCCTTCATCTATCGACACTTCGCCAGCCTTCGGCGGCCCGTCTCCGGCCACCAGCGGGTTGTGATCCGGCAAGCCTTGCATCCACGTCAGGTTAAGCTCGCGGTTGACCGCCTCACCGGCGGCATCGTCCGGTTTGATGATATCCGTCGACACCTGCTGGTTAATCTTGGTCAGCCGCACGCGCACGATCGGGTAGAACTCCTCCGGCTTGGTCTGATGCTGGTTGAGGAATTCCGTCACCTGCGGGATCTGATCCTTAGTGATGTTCAGCAGGAAGTAGTTAGGGCTATCCGGCGGCAACTGCTGCTCCCAGCGGTCGAGCAGGTCGCCGCGCAGCACCAGCAACAGCGCCAGCAGCATAAAGGACATGGAGAAAGCCGCCAGCTGGCTGAGCGTCACCCACGGCTGGCGCACCAGACGGTTGATAGCCAGCCGCAGCGGCAGCTTGCCGACGGTGACGCGGCGCAGCAGCAGCAGGCTGCCCCAGCCAATCGCGCCGAGCAGCAGCGACAGAACCACCACGCCGGCCAGCAGTGACCACAGCAAGGTGCTGCCGCCAACCAGCGCCGCCAACAGGCCGACCACAATCAGCAGCATCACAGGAATAAACCAGCGCAGCGGCCAGACATTGGCGACGACGTCATTGCGCAGTACGCGCAGCGGCTGGGTCGCCAGCAGCTGTTTGTAAGGGCGCGCCCCCACTAGCAGGGAGATCACCAACAAAGAGCCCATCGACCAGATCCACGGCCAAACGCCCGACGGCGGCAAGGCGGTAGGCAGTACAGGCGTCAGCATCTTCATCAGCAAGGCTTCGAACAGCAAACCAATCACGCTGCCAGACACCGCCGCCAGCAGCAACACCGCCACCCACTGGCCGATAATCAGTTTTTGCAGCGAACGGCGGCCCGCTCCGAGGGTTTTCAACACCGCCACCAAGTCATAGCGGCTGCGGCAGTAATGGCCCATGGCGACGGCCACGGCGGCAATCGACAGCATCAGCGTCAGCAGCGCCGACAGCAGCAAGAACTGCTGAGAACGCTGCAAGGATTTGCCCAGCGCGCCCTCAGACTCTTCCATGCCGTACCAGCGCTGGTCGGGCTTCAGCAGGCCCTTGATGGCATCGCCGTAGGTCTGAATGTCCTGCGGCGAACCGGCAAACATATAGCGATAGGTCAATCGGCTGCCCGGCTGCACCGCGCCGGTTTTAGGCACGTCCGCCAGATTCATTATCAGGCGTGGCGCAGTCTGAAACGGGTTGAAGCCGGAATCCGGCTCCTGAACAATTTCTCCGGCAATTTTAAAAGTCGAATCGCCGACTTCTAAATTGTCGCCCACTTTCACATTGAGCAGCGCCATCAGGCGCGGCGCGGCCAGCACGGTGCCCGGCTCAGGCTTCACGCCCGGCGGCTGAGTTTGCAAATCGCCATATAGCGGATAGGCAAGGTCGGTCGCTTTGACATCCGCCAGCTGCGGCGTGTCTCCGGCGAAGGTCATGGTCATGAAGCTGAGCTGGCGGCTGACTTTCAGCCCCTGCTTCTCGGCGTCCTGCAACCAGGCTTCGGTAATGGGCCGGGCGGAACGCAGCACGCGGTCGGCGGCGATAAAATCACGGCTTTGCTGACTCAGCCCCTTTTCCATGCGGTCGCTGATGCTGCCCAAGGCCAGCACGCAGGCCACCGCCAGCGTCAGGGCCAGCCAGACGATTAATAGCGAAGGCGAGCGCCACTCTCGCCAAAACCAGCGCCAAATCATGCTTCCTCCCACAATTTTCCGTCACGCAGGCGCAAACGACGCTGGCAGCGCGCCGCCAGTTGCTCGTCGTGAGTCACCAGAATCAGCGTGGTTGCCGCGTCGCGGTTGAGTGAGAAGAGTAAGTCGACGATGCGCTCGCCGGTGGCGCGGTCGAGGTTGCCGGTCGGTTCGTCGGCAAACAGCAGTTTAGGTTTGCCAATAAATGCGCGGGCCAGCGCCACGCGCTGCTGCTCGCCGCCGGAAAGCTGGGCCGGAAGATGGTGCTGGCGTTCGCCCAGGCCCAACTGCTGCAAAAGCTGCACCGCCTGCGCGCGGCTATTGGCGTCAGACTCACCGCGCAGCAGGGCCGGAAGCTGGACGTTTTCCAGCGCGTTGAGCGTCGGCACCAACATAAAAGATTGAAACACAAAGCCGACGTTTTTGGCGCGCAGCGCGGCGCGGCCCTCTTCATTCATGTCGGTCAGAGACTGGCCGAGCAGCTTCACATCGCCCCCGGTACCATCATCCAGCCCGGCTAAAATACCCAGCAAGGTAGATTTACCTGACCCCGACTCGCCGATCAGCGCAATGGTCTGCGCCGGTTTGACAACCAGCTCCACACCGGACAGGATGGTTAACTGACTTTCACCCTGACCGACGTGTTTACTAAGATGATGAACTTCAAGAACGTTTCCCGCTGGCATCTTCCTTTCCTTTTACTTGTATCAATGCTGGTCGCTGCAACGCTGAGTGCTCGCGCCACCGCAGCTGATAAGTTACTGATTGTTGGAGACAGTTTAAGCGCGGTTTATCGCCTTCCGGTTGCCCAATCCTGGCCAACCCTGCTAAATAACAAGTGGCAGAGAGAAGAAGGTAAACCCACCATTATTAATGCCAGTATTAGTGGCGATACTGCGGCACAAGGGCTGGCTCGCCTTCCCGCGCTGTTGAAACAGCATCAGCCGCGCTGGGTGCTGATTGAGCTGGGGGCTAACGACGGTCTGCGTGGTTTTGCGCCACCGGCAATCTCCCAGACGCTGAACCAAATTATCGGCTTGGTGAAACAGGCCAACGCCGAGCCGCTGCTGATGCAAATCCTCCTGCCGCCGAACTACGGACGCCGTTATACTGACGCCTTCTATGGCATTTACCCGGCGTTGGCGAAGCAGAACGACATCCCGCTGGTGCCTTTCTTTATGGAACAGGTCGCCGTGAAGCCAGAGTGGATGCAGGATGACGGTTTGCACCCGGCTCAGGTGGCTCAGCCATTTATCGCTGACTGGATGGCGGACAAACTCGCGCCGCTGGTCAAATAGGCCGAAACCCTAAGTAAACCACAGTCCTGAAAAATAGGGGCTTCTGACAGGTAAAGTTATGCAAAAAGCAGTATTGATCACCGGCTGCTCAAGCGGCATTGGGTTGGCTGCCGCGCACGATTTGCGTCAGCGCGGCTATCGCGTGCTGGCGGCTTGTCGCAAAGCGCAGGATCTTGAGAATCTCCAGCTGCAGGGTTTCGAAACCGTTCAGCTGGATTTGGACGATAAGCAGAGCGTCGAGCGCGCCGCCGCGGAAGTCATCGCCCTGACCGGCAATCGCCTGTATGGCCTCTTCAATAACGCTGGTTACGGGGTTTACGGGCAGCTAAGCGGCATCAGCCGGGAGCAGTTCGAGCAGCAGTTTTCCACCAATTTGTTCGGCACCCATCAGCTCACTCAACTGCTGCTGCCCGCCATGCTGGCCCATGGCGAGGGACGCATTATTCAGACCAGCTCGGTGATGGGCTTGATCAGCACGCCGGGGCGCGGGGTCTACGCCGCCAGTAAATACGCGCTGGAGGCGTGGTCCGACGCCCTGCGCATGGAGCTGCACGGCACGGGGGTACAGGTCAGCCTGATTGAACCCGGCCCGCTGACCAGCAACTTCACGCAGAACGTTAATCAGTCGCAGGCCGATAAACCGGTGAATAATCCGGGCATCGCCAAGCGTTTTACCCTGACGCCAGAGGCAGTTTTGCCGAAATTGCGCCATGCTTTAGAGAGCCCGAAGGCGCGTTTGCGCTATCCGGTGACGCTGCTGGCGCACGGCATCACCGTGCTGCGCCGCCTGTTACCCGGCCGCGTGCTGGATAAAATCCTGCGCGGTAATAGCTAGCGGCAGGGGTTGAAGCTGGCACAAGTGCCCCCATTTAGCTTTTAACATCTTATTATTTATCACAATCTCGGCGCGGCATTGTTTCAACTAGGGACAGGGCTTCACCAAGATAAGAGAGACTGATTTATGCTGGCACAACCTTCGATCATTACTATCAACGAAACCAACCTGCACCAGACGTTGGAACAGTCCATGTCGGTTCCGGTGATGTTTTACTTCTGGTCCGAACGCAGCCAGCACTGTCTGGTGCTGGGGCCGATCCTCGACAAACTGGCCGCCGAGTACGCCGGTCAGCTGATTCTGGCAAAGGTCGACTGTGACGCCGAACAGATGATTGCTCAGCAGTTCGGTCTGCGCTCCATCCCGGCGGTTTATCTGTTCAAAGATGGTCAGCCGGTAGACGGTTTCCAAGGCCCTCAGCCGGAAGAGGTGATCCGCGAACTGCTGCAAAAAGTGTTGCCGAAAGAAGAAGAGTTGAAAGTGGCGCAGGCCCAAGATTTGCTGCAAGCCGGTGATCTGACAGGCGCCCTGCCGCTGCTAAAAGAGGCCTGGCAGCTCAGCCAGCAGCGCAGTGATATCGGCCTGATGCTGGCTGAAGTGCAAATTCAGCTCAACCGCAGTGAAGATGCCGAAGCCGTGCTGGCGACTATTCCGCTGCAAGATAAAGACTCGCGCTATCAGGGGCTTATCGCGCAAATCGAGCTGCTAAAACAAGCTGCTGACACCCCTGAAATCCAGCAATTGCAGCAGCAACTTCAGCAAGAGCCGGGCAACGTTGAGCTGGCGGTTAAGCTCAGCCTGCAACTGCACGCGGTGGGCCGAAATGAAGAGGCGCTGGAACTGCTGATGGCACCGCTGAAGAAAGATCTCGGCGCGGCCAATGGTTCTGCGCGTAAAACGCTGATGGACATTCTGGCTGCACTCGGCACCGGCGATGCGCTGGCCGCCAAGTACCGCCGCCAGCTCTATTCCCTGCTTTACTGATCCCCGCAGAACGCATCACAGCGTCCCCCAGCGCGGCACCCGCCGCGCTGCTTTCCCCTCTATTTAGTTATTCGCCTAAGCTGAATCAATACGACTTCTGAATGTTTTGTGCGACAATCCCCAGTGAGCAAAATATATGCGCTCTGCTCACATGAATTTGTTTTTTCTGGAAAATCTCCAGAAAACAATAGGACACGCAGCCATACCCCAAATAGTTCCAGTTGCAGGAAAGCAACTCACGCCTCCGTAGCTTGAAATATCAAAGGTATTACAGGAGTTCAAACTATGTTGACCGTTATCCCGATTATTGTCGTTCTCGCGCTACTGGTGGTTTTCGCCGGTGTTAAAATTGTTCCCCAAGGCTATCAGTGGACCGTCGAGCGTTTTGGCCGTTATACCAAAACCCTGATGCCCGGCCTGAATCTGGTCGTGCCCTTCGTCGACCGCGTCGGCCGCAAAATCAATATGATGGAACAAGTGCTGGATATTCCTTCTCAGGAAGTGATCTCCCGCGATAACGCCAATGTGGCTATCGACGCCGTTTGCTTTATTCAGGTGATTGACCCGGCGCGCGCCGCCTATGAAGTCAGCAACCTTGAGCAGGCGATTGTTAACCTGACCATGACCAACTTCCGTACCGTGCTGGGCTCGATGGAACTGGACGAGATGCTGTCACAACGCGACAATATCAACGCGCGTTTGCTGCATATCGTCGACGAAGCCACCAACCCGTGGGGCGTAAAAATCACCCGTATCGAAATTCGCGACGTGCGCCCACCGGCAGAGCTTATCTCGGCGATGAACGCCCAGATGAAAGCCGAACGTACCAAACGCGCCGATATCCTTGAAGCCGAGGGTGTACGCCAGTCAGCCATTCTGCGCGCCGAAGGTGAAAAACAGTCTCAGATCCTGAAAGCCGAGGGTGAGCGCCAGTCGGCCTTCCTGCAAGCTGAAGCCCGTGAACGTGCGGCAGAAGCAGAAGCTCAGGCCACTAAAATGGTGTCTGAGGCAATCGCCGCCGGCAGCGTGCAGGCCATCAACTACTTCGTGGCACAGAAATACACCGACGCGCTGACCAAAATCGGCTCAGCCAATAACAGTAAAGTGATCATGATGCCGCTGGACGCCAGCAGCCTGATGGGCTCGATTGGCGGGATCGCGGAACTGTTGAAAGAAACCAAAGGCGGAAAATAATGCTGCAACAGCTTATAGCAAGCCCGCACCTGTTTTGGCTGTCACTCGGCGGCCTGTTGCTGGCAGCAGAACTGCTCGGTGCGAGCGGTTATTTGCTGTGGAGTGGCATTGCGGCGGCGCTGGTAGGGTTACTGACGTGGCTGCTGCCGCTGTCGTGGGAATGGCAGGGTATCAGCTTCGCCGTGCTGACGATGGTCGCCGCGTGGCTGTGGTGGAAGTGGCTCAGCACGCGCCAGAGGCCGGACCGGCAGAATGGCTCGCTGAATCAGCGCGGCCAGCAGCTGGTCGGCATGCATGCTACCGTCCTCGAACCCATGAGTAACGGCTACAGCCGCGTGCGCATCGGCGATAGCACTTGGCGCATCACCAGCACCGCGCAGCTTAGCGTGGGTGACGACGTGGTCATCACCCAGGTCGAAGGCATTACGCTGAGGGTTGAGCCGAGCAACAGCCGTCTCTAAGCTCTCTCAAAGCCATTGGTGCTGCAGCAAGGCGGCAAAAGAGGGAATCCCGATGAGCTGACATCAGTCAGTGATTCGGGTGACCGAAAGCGGCTAACGCAGCTGCGGTGCCAAGGTCGAAGGCATTACGCTGAGGGTTGAGCCGAGCAACAGCCGTCTCTAAGCTCTCTCAAAGCCATTGGTGCTGCAGCAAGGCAGCAAAAGAGGGAATCCCGATGAGCTGACATCAGTCAGTGATTCGGGTGACCGAAAGCGGCTAACGCAGCTGCGGTGCCAAGGTCGAGGGCATTACGCTGAAAGTTGAGCCGAGCAACAGCCGTCTCTAAGCTCTCTCAAAGCCATTGGTGCTGCAGCAAGGCAGCAAAAGAGGGAATCCCGATGAGCTGACATCAGTCAGTGATTCGGGTGACCGAAAGCGGCTAACGCAGCTGCGGTGCCAAGGGCGAAGAGAGATTGTCGATGATTGGGCACGCCGCTCCTTCATCGCCCGGACAGGACTCTGCCATCGCCAGCAGCCGCTGGCGCATCTCGGTTAACTCTTCAATATGTCGACCAATCTCTGCGGCTTTCTCAAGCGTTCGCGCTTTCACATCGGCACTGTGGCGGTCGGGATTGTGGAACAGCGCCACCAGCTCCTGACACTCATCCAGAGTGAAACCCACCTGCCGCGCCTGACGCAGTAGCGTAAGCTCCTCAATATGCTTTTGAGCGTAAGTACGATAGCCGTTATCACTGCGCATCGGCGCCGTCACCAGCCCCTTCTCTTCGTAGAAGCGAATCGCTTTGCTGGTCAAACCGGTTTTCTTTGCCACATCGCTGATATTCATTTTGCCCCCTTGACCTTCACCTTGCTGGAAGGTTTATCCTACCCCTGAATCGAACAAAGGCCAACCAACAGTATCCAGAGGAACTCCCTATGACGACGACCGTTTTACACCTTGAAGGTTTGACCTGCGGACACTGCGTGGCGTCTACGCGCAAAGCGCTGGAAGCCGTGTCAGGCACCACCAAAGTGGACGTTGAGTTGAACAAAGCCGTGGTTGAAGGCTCTGCGCCAACCCAAGAGCTGATCGACGCTGTCGAAGAAGCGGGCTATCAGGCGACAGTCGCTTAACGTCCTGCGCCATCGCCGCTGGTAACTCTGCCCGCGGCGATAAACGTGACTTTCATGCTTTTAATTCGCCTTCCCCCCGAAAATCAAGACTTTCCCCCTGTTCGCTACGTCAGCGACGCGCTAGCATGCCCCTTCACCCTTGCAAGGAGACAACGCCATATGGGCCATATCTTTTACCAGCTTGCCCGCTGGCTCGGTCTGCTTTCTCCCGCGGAATATCACTATCCGGCGATGGATATCCAGCTTCCCGGCGACCGTCATTTGCACCTGGTTGGCAGCATCCACATGGGCACCATGAATATGCAGCCCCTGCCAGATATCTTGCTGAAACGGCTGTCGCAGGCCGACGCGTTGGTTGTCGAAGCCGACATCAGCGAGGCGGAATCGCCTTTCGGCATCGCGGAAGATCTCTCGCCACTTAGCGAGAGGCTGACTGAGCAGCAATATTTGCAGGTGGAGAGACTCTGCGAGGAGTTGGGGACATCTATCTATAGCCTGAATCACCTGCCCTGCTGGCAGGTCGCGCTGATGCTACAAGCCGGTCAGGCCCAGCGCCTTGGGCTGCGCGGCGAATACGGCATTGACTATCAGCTATTGAAAGCCGCACGGCGCGAGCAGAAGAAAATCATCGAGCTGGAAGGCCCGCAGGAGCAGCTCACCCTGCTTCAGCAACTGCCGGACGACGGCCGTTCGCTGCTGGAAGACACCCTGACTCACTGGCACACCAACGCGCGGCTGCTGCAAACCATGATCAGCTGGTGGCTGGAATCCCAGCCCAGCCAAAGCATGGAGCCGCTGCCCAACACCTTCAGCAATGACCTGTACGACGTGCTGATGAATCAACGCAACCTACGCTGGAAGCAGCAACTCAACGCCCTGCCGCCCGGTAAATACGTGGTCGCCGTCGGCGCGCTGCATCTGTATGGCGAAGGCAACCTGCCGGATATGCTGACAGCGGATCGGCGCTGAGTTGGGTTTGTGCCTGAACAAGAACAAAACTCGAGATCCTCAAAATCATTCGAGTCAGATCAAGGCGGCAACTGAGGGAGCCCCTGGGAGCTTACACAAGTAAGTGTCTAGGGCGAGCGAAGGAAGCCAACGCAGAGCTGGCTTGAAGGATAAAGAGGATCAAAAAAGTGGCCAATATTGCTATTGGCCAGTCAAAGAGGAATTTCATTTTATTAGTTATAGCTTCAGCATTTGTCTCTTGCGGGACAGAACACTGGCAGTAGTAGGTTAGCAATCTGTATTGGGTCTTGGCAACAGACATTCGCTAGACTAATATTTAACATTCGTTCAAGAAATACTCTTTATGCTTTACAATCAAAAGATTGAGCAGAGTTATTATTTTTCCGCTAATTAAGTCATCGTGAACGTCTGAGGCATTTTTACCCTCATAGACCCGGTGACTTTTTTTATTGGGATCTTTTGTCGGGGATGGATATGACGCCAGCAGTCAAATTATTGGAAAAAAATAAGGTGGTTTTTACCCTCCACCCTTATGAACACAGCAGTGATGAGACCCACTTCGGTGACGAAGCCGTGCAGAAACTCGGGCTGGATGCTAATCAGGTCTATAAAACCCTGCTGGTTTCACTCAACGGTGACGCAAAAAATTTGGCCGTGGCCGTCACGCCAGTCGCCTCAATGTTAGACCTCAAGAAAGTCGCCAAAGCCCTTGGCGCGAAGAAGGCCGATATGGCTGACCCGCAGATTGCCCAGCGCGTGACCGGCTATCTGGTTGGTGGAATTAGCCCTCTGGGGCAGAAAAAGCTGCTGCCCACGGTTATCGATAGCCCGGCGCAAAGTTATGCCACCATTTTTGTCTCTGGAGGTAAACGCGGGCTTGATATTGAACTGGCTGCGGGCGATCTTTGTACCCTGCTGCGCGGAAAATTTGCCGACATCGCTAAAGTTGACTGACTGTTTCCGCTACTTACTACAAGAATAAAGGCTTAGATAGAGATGACCGACCGTACCGACCTCCCTACCCAACCCGTAGCCAGCGCCGCCAAGCGCACCGCCTTCGGGATACTCGGCGCAATCAGCGTTTCCCACCTGCTCAATGACATGATCCAGTCGCTGATTTTGGCGATTTATCCCCTGCTGCAAAACGAGTTTTCCCTCAGCTTTACCCAGATAGGCATGATAACCCTGACTTATCAGATAACCGCCTCGCTGCTACAACCTATTATTGGTTATTACACGGACAAGCATCCGCAGCCTTATTCGCTGCCGATTGGCATGGGCTTTACCCTCTCCGGCCTGCTGCTGTTGGCGGTGGCGCAGACCTTCCCGGTGGTGCTGTTAGCCGCCGCGCTGGTGGGCACCGGCTCCTCAGTCTTCCACCCGGAGTCCTCTCGCGTTGCACGCATGGCGTCCGGTGGCCGTCACGGTCTGGCGCAGTCGGTGTTCCAGGTGGGTGGCAACTTGGGAAGCTCGCTGGGGCCATTGCTGGCCGCACTGATTATCGCCCCTTATGGCAAAGGCAATGTGGCCTGGTTCTCACTGGCGGCCCTGCTGGGTATCGTGGTACTGCTGCAAATCAGTAAGTGGTATCGCCAACAGCAGCAGATCATCAAGAAGCGCGGTCCCGTGGCGGGCAATATCACCGTGCTGCCGCGCCGCACGGTGGCGATGTCGATGGGTATTCTGCTGGTGCTGGTGTTCTCCAAGTACTTCTACCTGACCAGCTTGAGTAGCTACTACACCTTCTACTTGATTCACAAGTTTGGCGTGTCGATTCAAAACGCGCAGATCCACCTGTTTGTGTTCCTGTTCGCCGTGGCGGCGGGCACCATTATTGGCGGGCCGATTGGCGATAAGATTGGACGTAAATATGTGATTTGGGCTTCGATCCTCGGCGTCGCACCTTTCACCCTGCTGCTGCCCCACGCCAACCTGATGTGGACCAGCATTCTGAGCGTGATCATCGGCGTGGTATTGGCTTCGGCGTTCTCGGCAATTTTGGTGTTTGCGCAGGAGTTGATTCCGGGCAAAGTGGGCATGGTTTCTGGCCTGTTCTTTGGTTTGGCCTTCGGCATGGGCGGCCTTGGGGCGGCGGTGCTGGGCTACGTTGCCGACCGCACCAGCATCGAACTGGTGTATCAGATTTGCGCCTTCCTGCCGCTATTGGGGATTCTCACCGCATTCTTACCGAATATTGAACAAAAGCAGTCCTAAACTTCTGCCTTTATGCTGCCGATACTCCGTTATCGGCAGCACACTCACCTTGCCCACTGAAACATCGCTGTCCAAAACCCTGTGAAATGTCACTTTCATCTCGATTTACATCAAAATCGTTATTTTTTGACATTCAAGGCACATTTTTTTACACATCGGTCGCCGATATGCCATAAAATCATTAACACTCTCTTACACTTTGCACTGACGCATAACTAGAAGGAGTATGGATGCACAACTCTACGCCCTTGATAACCACCATCGTCGGCGGTTTGGTACTGGCCTTCCTGTTCGGGATGCTCGCCAATCGCCTTAAAATTTCCCCTCTTGTCGGCTATCTTGCCGCTGGCGTGCTTGCTGGCCCTTTTACTCCGGGCTTTGTCGCCGATACTTCTCTTGCTCCTGAGCTGGCGGAAATTGGCGTCATCCTTCTGATGTTCGGCGTAGGTTTACACTTCTCTCTCAAAGACTTATTGGCAGTAAAATCCATCGCTATCCCCGGCGCAGTGCTGCAAATCGCGGTCGCGACGCTGCTGGGTATCGGCCTGTCACGCCTGCTGGACTGGGACTTGGCTGCCGGTCTGGTCTTCGGCCTCTGTCTTTCCACCGCCAGTACCGTGGTGCTGCTGCGGGCGCTGGAAGAAAGGCAACTGATTGACAGCCAGCGCGGGCAAATTGCCATAGGCTGGCTGATAGTCGAAGACTTAGTGATGGTGCTGACGCTGGTTTTACTGCCCGCCTTTAGCAGCATGATGGAGAGTGAGCATTCAAGCTTTGGCGCGCTGGGTATGGAACTGGCGATAACCATCGGCAAAGTGATCGCCTTTATGGTGCTAATGATGGTGGTCGGCCGCCGCCTGGTGCCGTGGATCCTCGCCCGCACCGCCAGTACCGGCTCGCGTGAGCTGTTTACGCTGGCAGTTCTGGCGCTGGCGCTGGGCATTGCTTATGGCGCGGTGGAGCTGTTCGACGTCTCCTTTGCGCTGGGTGCGTTCTTCGCGGGCATGGTGCTAAACGAGTCCGAACTGAGCCAACGCGCGGCGCACGACACCCTGCCGCTGCGCGACGCCTTCGCGGTGCTGTTCTTTGTCTCTGTCGGCATGCTGTTCGACCCGCTGATCATCATCCGCGAGCCTCTGGCGGTGCTGGCGACGCTGGGCATTATCGTCTTCGGTAAATCGATCGCCGCCTTCCTGCTAGTGAAAACCTTCGGCCACTCGCGGCGCACCGCGCTGACGATCTCTGTCAGTTTGGCGCAGATTGGTGAGTTCGCCTTTATCCTCGCGGGTCTGGGTATCACGCTCGGCATGCTGTCTGAGCATGGGCGCAATCTGGTGCTGGCGGGCGCGATCCTGTCGATTATGCTCAACCCGCTGCTGTTCACTTTGCTGGAAAAATATCTGGCGAAGACCGAAACAATCGACGATCAGAGCGTGGAAGAAGCTGTCGAAGACGAGAAGCAGATCCCCTTCGACCTGTGCAATCACGCCCTGCTGGTGGGCTATGGTCGCGTGGGTAGCCTGCTGGGCGAGAAGCTTCAGGCCGCGGGCATTCCACTGGTGGTAATTGAGAACTCCCGGCCACGGGTCGAAGCGCTGCGCGAGCAAGGTATCAGCACGGTATTGGGTAACGCCGCCAATCAGGAAGTGATGGATTTGGCCCGTCTGGACTGCGCCCGCTGGCTGCTGGTGACCATTCCCAATGGCTACGAAGCCGGTGAGATTGTCGCCTCGGCAAGAACCAAACGCCCGAATATCGAGATCATCGCCCGCGCCCACTATGACGACGAAGTGCGTTACATCATGGAGCGCGGGGCAAACGAAGTGGTGATGGGTGAACGTGAAATCGCCAACAGCATGCTGAATATGCTGCATGTTGACGTAATGAAAGAAGACGAAAAGCGGCCTTACTGCCCGATTTAACGCCTTTTCGACTAGCAAAAAGCCTCCCATATGGGAGGCTTTTTTATTTCACTCAGCGATAAACCACCACCTGAAACCCTTCGTCTTCCGTCGGCGGGACAAAGTGGCTGGTGATGAAATCAAACTGCTGGTCGGTGGCGGCGAAGTCGTGCTCACCGGCCTGATTGCGGGCGCGGAGCCGGGCTTTGCACACCTCGTCGGGCACGTCGAGATAGTGCAGCTGGTTGTCAGCGCCGGACGCCTCGACAATCCCCTTCATCCATTGGCGGTTTGCTAGCGTATTGGCCGGGAAGTCGAGCACCACTGATATACCGGCTTGCAGCAAGACAATCAGGTGCGGGGCCATGGCGTCCCGTAGCTTGGCCGAGCAGCGCACGTAGTCGGCCACGCTATGCATCTCCTCGGCGTAAAGCCGCGCCAGCCACTGGTCTTCGCTAATAATCACCGTTAACGGGCGGGCAGCAAGCCGGGCAGACAGCGTAGATTTGCCCGAGGCAATTTTACCGCAGAGCAGGTGAAGAGTGGGAGTTTCCGTGGCGGTCTGGGACATGCTTTCCTCGCTTTGCTGCTAGTAAATGAATCAAAAGAGTAGCACGCGCTGGGGCGAAGAGAGCTGAAAAATAAGGCCAGCAAGAGGGCTGGCCTTATTGAGTCAAATCAAGAGCTAAAGCTGCGAAAAGCCACCGTCGACTACCACTTCAGCCCCCAGCATGTAGCGAGATTCATCGCTGGCGAGGAACACCACCGCGTTGGCGATATCTTCGGCCTCCCCCAAGTGCCCGAGGGGAATTCGCGCCGCAATGCGCTGTTTGCCAGCGTCAACTTCAGCCTCTGTACCGCCGCTGCGCCCGTGGATAGGCGTATTCATCGCCCCCGGACTGACGGCGTTGACGCGGATTTTGCGCTCTAATAGCTCTGCCGACCAACTCCGCGCCAGCGATCGCACCGCCGCTTTGGAGGCCGAAAGCAGAGACAGGCCCGGCGTGCCGACCTGATTCAGCCACGAGGTGTTGAGAATTACCGACGCGCCCGGCTGCAACAGCGGCGAAATCGCCTGCATGGAAAAGAACACGCCCTTGACGTTGATATCCATCAGCTCGTCGTAACGCGCCTCGCTGGTACTCGCCAGCGGCGAGCCGAAGGCCACACCGGCGTTGGCAAAAAACGCGTCCAGTCCGCCAAACTCAGCGGATACTTGGTCGTGGATACGGCGCAGATCCTCTGGCGCCAGCACGTCAGCCTGAATCGCCAGAACATCCCCTACCAGCTGCTGTTTAATCTGTTGCAACTTCCCGGCATCGCGCCCGGTGATCGCCACCCGCGCCCCTTCGCGCAGCATTAATTTGGCCGTAGCTAAGCCAATGCCGCTGGTGCCACCGGTGATCAATACGCGTTTATTTTTCAATCTCATACTGTGCTCCCTGAGTGGGTTGGTTTGATTGAGTTGTGAAAGTCGTAAAGCCCCGTGTCGCGGCGTCTATTGCCCCGGCGATATAACCCGGAAAGGCCGCCGACCACTCGCTAGCGATGCCCTGTAATCTCCCCTGCCAGGCGCCCTCGCGGATAAAAGCCTGAGGGATCGAATGACCCGGTTCCACGGTCAGATCGCTCGCCGTGGCGGTCAGCGGATCCTCGGCCCAGTCTTTGAAAAACTCAGCAACCGGATGCGACGCCTGCTCGCCAAACAGCCTGACCAACTGCGCACGGCAGAGATCTTTCAGGTTGCTTTCACTGGTGGTCCAGCGCGTTTTCGCCGGCATTCCCAGAAAGCCGAACAGTGCCGCAGCCTGCTCTGACGCCGAGGCATCGTGAATCTCAGCCATAGGGCCGACGGCTCTGCGTGCTTCCCCTGACAGCCCTTGCTGCCGCCAAAAAGGTCGGGAGTAAACTGCCACGTATTTGGCGTGCGGCGCCATCCAAGTGCCGGTATTGGCCCACTCTCTGGCGACGGATGCTGGCAGCGCGGGGGTGAAACGTAACCAGGATGTCGCGAAATAGGCCGGTGCAGGCCGCGCTCCAGCAGCATGTCGCCCTGCTCTTCTTGCGCGATAAGCTCAATATCAAGCTGTTGTAAAAGCTGTGCCAACTGGGTCTGAAAGGCTGGCCAGACCCACGTAGCGCCGAGATCAAAACGCTGAGTTTCATCTGCGGCGTGCAGCGACTGAATGCGCCCACCGGCCTGATCGCGCCCTTCAATCAGCAGATAATCCACGCCCGCCTGCTCCAAAAGCGCGGCGGCATACATTCCGCTCAGGCCGCCGCCAACAATGGCAACTTGCACCTGTCTCATTGCTTCACCGCCAATGTTTTCTGCCCGGGCAAATGGCCGGTTTTGATGTACAACAGCGCCCCGGCCTTGCCGGACACTAATTCAGGAAAGGTGCCAGCAGGAAGCCGCAGCCAACTGCCCGTGGAATAGGCGCTAGCGCCCTCTGTTATCTCTCCGCCCAGCACCAACAGCTCGGCCCCGGCCACCGGCTCACCGCTAAAAATCGGCTCTCCGGCGGCTAAGCTTTCCAGCCGCACCAGCTCATGCGCACTCTGGTACAGCGGGCAAATTTCACGGCCCTGCCGTTGCTGCCAGCGGCTTGCTTCCAAGGTATTGATGCGCACTCGCTGGGTATCCGCGGCGGCCATCTGCCGCAGTTTGACGAAAATCGTCGCCCCCGTTTTGCTGGAAGGCTGATGGGAAGAACCCGGCGGATTACGCAGATACCAGCCCGCCGGATAGTGCTGCTCCCCTTCGGAAAACACCCCTTCCAGCACCAAAATTTCCTCGCCGTCAGGGTGCGAATGTGTGGGGAAATCTGAGCCCGCGTCATAGCGAACAATGCTGGTGGCCCGCGCCTGTTCTGCGCCAATGCGGTCTAGCATGACGCGGTGAACGCTGGACTGCGGCGAGCTTACCCACTCATATTCATCTGCCGTGACCAGCGCGCGCAGAGAGAGGTCGTGATTGACTAACATGATGCGTTTCCGATAAGAGAGCAGACCGGCGCAGCTAAGCGCCGGAAAAAATTATGCTTTTGGCAATGAGTCGAAGGCGTCCAGCACGTGGGCGGTGTAGGTCAGCGCCGCGCCGGTATTGAGGGAAATCGCCACGGCCAGCGCTTCGACAATCTCTTCGCGCGTCGCGCCGTGTTTGGCGGCGGCTTTAACGTGAACGGAGATACAGCCGTCGCAGCGGGTGGTCACCGCCACCGCCACCGCAATCAGCTCATGGATTTTCGGGTCCAAATGGCCAGTCGCGGAAGCGCCCGCATCCATCTTGACCAGCCCGCGCATAAATTCCGGCGTCAGCTTGGCGAACTCATTCACTTTCCCCAGCAGTTCATCGCGATGTTCATTCCAGTTCAGCAACATAGAAAATCTCTTCTTCAATCAGGCGACGTGACCCATCACGTCCCTTTCGTCGCAGGCATTATTGAAATGTTAAGAGTGTTAAACAAATGAGATAAACTTGCCTTATGGCAAAGAAAAACTATCTTGCTGAAAAAGCTGAAAGCAGAGGATAGCCAGCCGTGGCTTGGCTATTTTCTGAAGAGAGAGTTAGGCGGGGGTGTTTGAGCTTAGTGAGTGCTGATATTCCAGCATCCAGTCATGGAAAATCTGCACTTCGGGGCGACTCAGCGCATGCTCCGACCGCACCATGTAATAGGACCACGTCAGTGACCATTTAAATGATGGGTAGAGCTGAATCAGCTGGCCGCTATCAATGGATTGCTGCACCAGCGCGCGGCGCACGATAGCCACGCCACGCCCGCCGAGCGCCGCCAGAATCACCGCCGAGGTAGAGTTGATATGCAGGCTATTCTGGCTTACATGGCCATAGCCGATGGTGTCCAGTACACCGCTCCACGACGGCATATTGGCGCCGGGATGCGGGGTGTCATCGTAGATAAGCTTCTGTTTATTCAGCCAATCGCAGTCGGCTTCTTGCCCAGCTTTTAAAATCAGCGGGCTGCACACCACCACTGCCTCTTCATCCATGATCCAGGTCGCGTGCAGCCCCGGCCAGTTGCCCGGCCCGCAGCGAATGCCGATATCCGCCTCGCCGTGAGCCAAATCGATATGCTTATCCGAGACGTCGAGGCGTAGGTCGATATCCTCATGGTGTTCGGCAAACAGGTTCAGGCGCGACATCAGCCAGTTCATCACCAGCACCTGCGACGCGGTAACCACAATCACCGAGCGCGCGCGGCGTCCGCGCAACTTCTTCAGGCCGCTTTCGAGCTTATCCAACCCGTCGGTGATCTCTTTCAGCGCGTCTTGCGCCTCAGCTACTACCATCAGCCGCTTTTTGCCAGAACGCGTACGAGTCAGCAGCGGATGCCCTACCCACTCCTCGAGCGAACGCACCAGCTGCCCAACCGCCGCGGGCGTCACGCCCAGCTCTTCCGCCGCCCCGGTAAAGCTGCCGTGTCGGGCCGCCGCTTCAAAGGCGTGTAGCCATTTAAGTCTATTTAAGGAGCGCATCGCAAAATCACCTGCTGATTAGTTATGCCTTCATCCTAGCCCAGAAAACGGCTAACGACATAGATTTTCTTTGTCATCAGGCAATATCTTCTGATTCGTCAGCCTGCTCGCCCCGTGGCAATCTGGGTTCATCGCCGGGCAGCTGAATCTGACAGATGCCTTGTTAATAACTGATTGATAAATAGGAATTCGAGGTCAATATGTCAGCATCATTTGCAGGTAAAAAACTATTAGTCGTCGGCGGCACCAGCGGCATGGGTCTGGAAACGGCGCGCATTGTGTTAGAAAACGGCGGCAGCGTGGTGCTGGTGGGCAATCGTCAGGCCAAAGCAGAAGAAGCGCGCCAAGCCCTGTCATCCCTTGGTCCGGTATCCATTATCGTCGCCGATCTAATGAAAGAAGCCGGTATGAAGGACGTGATGGCGGAAATTAACCGCGACCATCGCGATATCAGCCTGTTAGTCAACGCCGCTGGCGTGTTCTTCCCGAAAGCCTTCGTCGAAAACGAAGAAGCCGACTATGACATGTATATGAACATCAACCGTGCGACCTTCTTCATCACTCGCGACGTGGCAAGAAACATGGTGGCAGCGGGCATCAAAGGCTCAATTGTGAACATCGGCTCCATGTGGGCGCAGCAGGCCATCGGCGCGACGCCATCCTCGGCCTATTCCATGGCAAAAGCGGGCCTGCACGCCCTGACCAAAAATCTGGCACTGGAGCTGGGTCAGAGCGGCATCCGCGTGAATGCCGTTTCGCCAGCCGTGGTTCACACGCCGATCTATGAAGGCTTTATTCCGAAAGAGGACGTGGGCGGCGTAATGAACAGCTTCGACAGCTTCCACCCAATCGGCCGCGTCGGTACGCCGCGCGATATCGCCGACACCGTGGCTTTCTTGCTGTCTGATAAAACGACGTGGGTCACCGGCGCCATCTGGGACATCGACGGTGGCGTTATGGCGGGACGTAACGCTTAAGGTTTAAAAGCAAAAACGCGGCGAGCGCCGCGTTTTTTGTGTGCTTATTGACGCCCTAGCATCAACGCTCCCAGTACGACTCCTCGAGGCTATCTTCGCGCTCCGGCAGGCCACGCGTCAGGCGCGGGGAGTGCTGGTTGAGGACCTGATAGCTTACGCGGTTGGCGTATTTACAGACCTGAGACAGTGAGGAGTAGGTCAGATAGTCGCGGGCGTGCTTGCTGGAGTTTGGCACGCTGGTGCGGTGGAAGCCGTTGGCGGCGATGTCGTGCAGCAGGGCAGACAGCGCGCCGTCTCCAGCACCGTTGGTGTTCATGATCTTCTCCGGCCCGCCCATGTATGGCGCGATGTGGGAGTAAATTTTCAGCGGGTTCTGGCAGCTGTCGCGGCGCATGGCGCGGCTGAATTCATACTGGTTGAACTCGGCAATCGCCCCCGGCAACAGCGGGTGATTCGTCGCGCGCTTGTACTCTTCTTCGGTGTAACTGGCCATAAACAGGCCGTTCGGACCGGCCGTGCAGAGCACCAGATCCACCCACTCCAGCGCCTTATCGGCCGCCATCAGCGGGTCTTTCAAGCCCGTTAGTGCAAAACCTTCATCTTCGTTCATCGCCAAAATAGAGACATTTTCAGCGATGAAGTCGCGCCACGCCTGCGGGTTCTCAGCAATCACAAACTGGGTACCCAAGGTCAGCACCACTGGCACCTGATACTTCTTGGCATAAGCGATAGCCTGCATCGTGGCTTCTGGCATAGGTTCGCCTTCGCTACTGCGCAGCAGGTAGGAAGTCAGCACCAGCGCCGAAGCCCCGGCAATCACGTCCTCCGGCACGCTTTCCTGACGCAAATTGTTCATATGCCCAGGGCTAATCGCAAAGGTACGCTCGCCGCTGTCGCTGATCAGGGTAAAGCAGCGGCCAATGGCGCCATCCACACCTTGCAGGTAGTTCAGATCCACGCGGCTCGAGGTGTTGCACAGGTAGCGATAGGCGTAGCTGCCAATCTGCACGTGGCTGCACATCACGCCGAGCAGCACAGAGCGGTCATCGGCCAGCACCGAGTAGTTGTGCAAAGTGTTGCCGATGGTGCCACCGGCAAACTGATGGGTGATCAGCGCCTGACTCATTAATTCCTGATACAACGCCTCGGCGGTCGCATCGTCGATAACGCTGGACTCGCCGGCCTTCAGGCCATAACGAGCAACGAAGTCTTCGTCTACACGCGCTTCAATATCTACCATCGTCTGATCGATACCGACGATATAAGAAGCCCCTACTTCGCTGTCAGGCATCATGCTCTGCAACATTGAATCACGCAGTAAAGGATCGCGCGCGCTGACAGGGAAATAGTGTTTAGACTTACGTTTACCAGGAAATTTCATTGATGCTCTCTGTGGATCAAAAAACGTTAAAAATGTTGAGTCACTAACTGCTGAAGCAGATCGATATGCTCAGGCTGATCGTTAAGGGCGTCAATATAATGGAATTGCTCGCCGCCTGCGTGCATAAAGATCTCACGGTTCTCTTCTTTAATCTCTTCCAGCGTCTCCAGACAGTCTGCCGCAAAGCCTGGACACATGATCTGAATGTTCTTCACGCCCTGCGCCGGCAAGCCTTTCAGCGTCTCGTCGGTATAAGGCGTCAGCCATGGTTCACGGCCAAAGCGCGACTGGAAGGTCAGCATGATTTTTCCCGTCGGCAGGCCCAGTGCCTGAATCAGCGCCTGAGTGGTGTCGCGGCAACGCTGTTCATAATCGTCGCCCAAGGCCACAAAGCGCTTCGGAATACCGTGGAAGGAGAGCATCAGGCGATCCGGCTCGCCGTGCTCGGCGAAGGAGCGCAAAACGGTGGTTTTCAGCGCGGAAATATAGGCCGGATGCTCGGCGTAGTCGCGAATAAAGCTCAGTGACGGCAGGCGGCGCTTCTCTTTTAACACGCGCGCTACGCCGTCAAATACCGCGGCGCTGGTGGAGCAGGAGTATTGCGGGTAAAGCGGCAGAACCACCATTTTGGTGACGCCCTGCTCCAGCAGTTTGTCGATGGCATCTTCCATGCTTGGCTTGCCATAGCTCATTGCCAGTTCTACCGGAGTGCCCGGCAGGCGCTCGGCCAGTGCCTTTTGTTGGCGGCGGCTAAACACCATCAGCGGCGAGCCCTCTTCCATCCACACGCCTTTATACAGTTTGGAGACGCGCGGAGATCGCAGAGGCAGGATCACGCCGTAAAGGATCGGCAGCCAAATCAAACGATTAGTATCAACAACCCGTGGATCACCTAAAAACTCAGCCAGATACTTTTTTACGGCCTGCGGCGTTGGTGCTTCGGGCGTACCGAGATTGACCAGTAACACACCGAATTTCGTCTGCATCATGCTGAATTTCCTAAATTATTACGGCTCTTGAGCCTGGGTGACTGGAAGCCAAAAATGCGGGCTTCGACTTAACTTTGCACATTGTAACCAAAAAGACGGGGAGCGGAACCGATAACAGCTAATGGCAGAAGTAATCAATACCATTCATTTGATGAATAAAAGTGCGGGAAGCAGAAATAACAAAAGCGACCGGAGTCGCTTTTGTTGCTTCTATTATTTACGACAACGACATTAACCGAGGATAGAAGCCAGCTCTTGGCGCACTTCGTCCACTTTCTGAGTACCGTCGATACGAACGTATTGAGTGTTGCCCGCTTCAGCTTCTTTGCTGTAGTAAGACACCAATGGCTCGGTCAGATCGTGATATTCAACCAGGCGCTTACGCACGGTTTCTTCCTGATCGTCCTTACGGGTGATCAACTCTTCGCCGGTCACATCATCTTTGTTTTCCACTTTTGGCGGATTGAATTTGATGTGATAAACGCGGCCTGAGCCTGGATGAACGCGGCGACCTACGATGCGATCAACGATCAGTTCGTCAGGTACGTCGAATTCCAGCACGTAGTCCACTTTGATCCCAGCGTCTTTCATGGCATCAGCCTGAGGGATGGTGCGTGGGAAGCCGTCGAGCAAGAAACCATTGCGGCAGTCTTCCTGCTGAATGCGTTCTTTAACCAGTGCAATCACTAATTCGTCGGTCACCAGTTTACCGGCATCCATGATTTCTTTTGCTTTCTTGCCGAGCTCACTTCCAGCTTTAACAGCTGCGCGCAACATGTCACCGGTAGAAATCTGCGGAATGCCATATTTCTCCATGATGAATTGCGCTTGAGTTCCTTTACCAGCGCCCGGAGCGCCCAGCAGAATGATACGCATTGCGTAAATCCCCTTGCATGTAATTTTTATTAAAACGTACAAAACGACCAACCATATCATTCTGCTCGCCCTTCCTCAAGGAACAGGCTGCGCGCAATCAAGGTTAAGCCAGCGCCTCCTGGCGTTTAATTCGCAAGGTCTGGGAGATAACGGCCAGCACAATAATGCACCCACCAACAACGGCTTGCAGCGTTGGGGCCTCATTAAGAAACAGGAAAATCCACAGCGGCGCGAGGGCGGTTTCGAGCAGTAAAAATAGTCCGGCGTTAACCGGAGAAACAAAGCGCGTGGAGAGAGAAATCAGCCCCATCGCCAGCGGCATAATCACCGCGCCTTCGACGAACAGCCACAGCCACTGCGAACCGCTGAGCAGCGGAACAGCGTGCAGCACGCCACCGCCAGTGAAGCCCACCACGCAAACCGAGGCCAGCACGCCGCCGATTGAAGGCAAGCCCACGGTGCCGTTTTCCACTTTTGAAGCAAAGATAAAGGCTAGCGCCATAGACACTGCCGTCGCCAGCGCGAAGTAGTTGGCCAGCGGGTCATAGCCCGTCGCGCGACCGGTCATCACGATAGCTACGCCGAGCATGCCCGCGATGGCGGCCATCAGCAGCGATTTATCGATTTTGGTGCCAAAGAACAGGCGCGAAATGATCGCGGAAACAAACGGCGTCGAGGAGATGATCACCAGCACGGTGGCGATGCTGCCGCGATTTAACGCATTAACGAAGCAGGCCGACGCGATACAGAAAAACAGCGTCGACAACGCGTTTTGACGGGTGATCCACGGCATGCCGAGCACCGAGCGGCTCTTCGGCCACAGCAGGTAAACCAGCACCACCAGCCCCCACATAAACAGGCCGCGCAGCATCACAATCATCCATGAGTTATCGATACTCATGAGTCGGATAAACACGGAATCGGTACTCAGAATTATGCCGCCGAGAATACCGATCAGGTTGCCGTTAACTGGGGTAGATTTACTCATTTTTGACTCCAAAGTCGGGCTAAATCGTCGATAACACTGCCAGTGCTATCCACTTGCTGAAAGCGATTGCCCCGCGCCCAGCGGGAAATACGCAAAGTTTGGGTATGCTCGAAATAGCTGCCATTGATCTGTTTGACCTTACGCAGCTGGTCTTCAGACAGCGTCGCCACGGGGAAGCAGGCGAAAGGCAGGCCAGACGCGCTGAGCGAGGTCAGGCGTAGGCCGTTAGCCAGCGGCAGGTCGATTTTCTCGACGCTGGCCACGTTGTAAGGCTGCCAATCCGGGGCCTCCATCGCGGCAATCGCCTCCTGCAATGGCCGCTGAGAGACGGTTGATCCTTCGTACAGGCGCAGTTCGCTGCGGAACAAACAGCTGTAGTGCTCAGGGCGCACGGCAATCAGCGTCAGACCCACGGCCACCGACGCGTGTTTATGCAGCGGCGCGAGGAAAATCGAGCTGTTATTCACCAACTCATCATGCAGACCGGTGGCGAAACTATGCGAACCGTCGACCACGGTTTTATGATTCAAACCATCAAGATCGTTAATGGCCCCGGTATAAGGGTTAACGTGCGTGACCATGTTGACGCCGCTGTTTTGCCCCGGCGCGTCAATCGGCGCGGGTTTGGAGAACAGCAGTTCAATCGGCTGATAGTGGCGATGGGCGGCCAGATTCAGCGACATATTATGTTTATGCAGCAAGTGGGAGAGCATGGCTAAGCCCACACGCACCGACTGCACCAGAAAAATGTCATAATCGCCAAGACGATAGACCGTCGTCAGCTTGTCGCGCAGCACTTCCCGCAGCCGGTTTACTTCCCTGTAATAGTGATCACCGTGCTGTTGCTGCAAGGCGGGAGAGAGAGATGAAGGGTCCATCAGTCGATCAACTCACGCTGGTACAGTAACGGCAGGACGTTGTCGCGAAACACGGATCCCACTCCCACTTCGCAAGGCGGCTTGCGGTAATTCACCCAGGCGATTTCAGCGATCTCCGCGCTGGCGACGGGCTGCCCCACCACTTCCACCTGATAAACATGATTTTCAATCGCCACTTTTTCGAACTCCGCCACGCCGTGGAATAAGCCCAGTGGCGTGATTTTGGCTGTATCAACGTTAAGTTCTTCTTTTAACTCACGACGCAAACAGCTGATGTGGTCTTCTCCGGTCAGCGGCTTACCGCCGGGAGAGATAAAGATGTCAGTTCCGCGCTTGCGCGTTAGTAATAACGCGCGGTCACGGATGATCACTGCCGAACATTTGACGATAGTTTTCATCGGGTTGTCCTTCATTACGCCGCAGCGTGAGTCGCCGTTTTTAACCCCAGACTCAGGGTTTCACCGGAGAGGAATTTAATGATGTTGCGCGCCAGCGGCGTTTTCTCATTCAGATAAGCCAGAATGGTTTCGTCATTCGGCGTCGAGAAGCTGTCACCGAAAATACTCACCCCTTCCAGCGATTTAGTGGAAATACCTAATTGCAGCAGGCGATATTTCACGTCGTCAGAAGATTGAGCGAATTCATAAATTGGCGAGTGGTATTGAATGTCGTATTCATTCATCAGGTTGACCAAGAACTCTTTGGCAACCAGACGCTGCTCGGGGAATTCTTGCTGGTAGTGGGTAATACCGTCGTTAATCACGCTAATATCGTTGCGGCGGCAGAAATCCACTAAATGGGCGTGAATCGCTAATTTCTCGCCGAGTAACACCAGATTTTTACGATGACGCAAAATATCGCTTTCGATATTTTCAATGGCGATGGAGCGGAAAGTCCCGCTGATATCCTCGACGGTGTGTTCCACCACTAAATCGCCAAAGCGATTACGCAGTTCGTCTACACGGTGGGCGAGAATGCCGCGGTGCAGGGAGCAACCGCTGTTGGCAGAGTAAAGATGCACAGGAATACCCTGTAACATTAAATAACATGCGGCCAGCGTGCTATCGCGGCCACCTGTGAACATAACTAACTGCGTTCGTGGAGTCGTATTTGCTGTGGAAGTCGTTGTACCAGAAAGTGAGTTGTTCATAGTCATCCTTATTTTTTATACAGACTTAACCAGCGCGCAAGGCGCAGACTGGCGCACTTACTGAATTATCTTCAGTAGAATTACAGCGCCTGTTAGAGAGATGTGCTTCGGAACGAGGTTGAGACTAATGGGTTTTTTCGGCACAAGAAAATGATATAAACAGACAGTTGAGTTGAATTTTTCTAACAAGGTGTTGATATGGCAAACCTGCCTTCCCTGCGCGCCCTGCACTATTTCAAGCAGGCTGCGACCTTTGAAAGCTTCAGTCTGGCGGCGGAATCGCTGAACGTGACTCACAGCGCGGTGAGTCATCAAATTAAGAATTTAGAGGGCTGGCTGGGCACGCCGTTATTTAAACGCGCGGCGGGCCGGGTCTATTTAACCCGCGACGGTGAGAAATTAAAAAAATGCTGCGATCAGGTATTTGTCGAAATAGAAAATACCTGCCGTGACATTAAAGCCCGGCAGGAAAATAATTTAATTATCTCCTGCGCGCCAAGTTTTTTAGCCCAGTGGCTTATTCCGCGGATTAGCCGCTTTTCGGAACGTCATGAAAATATTGTCCTGACTTTCCAAACGCATACCGATGTTCAGCAAGTCCATGAACAGCGAACAGATATTCTAATTAAGAGTAATGAGAACCAGCTGACCAGCGATATTGAATCAACGCTGATCACCGTCGATTATATCGGCCCGGTCTGTTCGCCGAATTTCCGGTGATGCTGCCAACTTACTGATTTAGTGTATGATGGTGTTTTTGAGGTGCTCCAGTGGCTTCTGTTTCTATCAGCTGTCCCTCCTGTTCAGCTACTGACGGGGTGGTGCGTAACGGCAAAAGCACCGCCGGACATCAGCGCTATCTCTGCTCTCACTGCCGTAAAACATGGCAACTGCAGTTCACTTACACCGCTTCTCAACCCGGCACGCACCAGAAAATCATTGATATGGCCATGAATGGCGTTGGATGCCGGGCAACTGCCCGCATTATGGGCGTTGGCCTCAACACGATTTTACGTCACTTAAAAAACTCAGGCCGCAGTCGGTAACCTCGCGCATACAGCCGGGCAGTGACGTCATCGTCTGCGCGGAAATGGACGAACAGTGGGGCTATGTCGGGGCTAAATCGCGCCAGCGCTGGCTGTTTTACGCGTATGACAGGCTCCGGAAGACGGTTGTTGCGCACGTATTCGGTGAACGCACTATGGCGACGCTGGGGCGTCTTATGAGCCTGCTGTCACCCTTTGACGTGGTGATATGGATGACGGATGGCTGGCCGCTGTATGAATCCCGCCTGAAGGGAAAGCTGCACGTAATCAGCAAGCGATATACGCAGCGAATTGAGCGGCATAACCTGAATCTGAGGCAGCACCTGGCACGGCTGGGACGGAAGTCGCTGTCGTTCTCAAAATCGGTGGAGCTGCATGACAAAGTCATCGGGCATTATCTGAACATAAAACACTATCAATAAGTTGGAGTCATTACCGAATTTCCGCCACCGATTTACTTATCAGACGGACTTCTCCACCCTGCCATTGCTGCACGCCGACACCAAAATTAATGCCTGGCAGGAGTGGGCTAAGAAAACCAATGCCAAAGGCGATTTTATTGCGGGCAAGCATTTCGACAACCTGACGCTGGCGATTCAGGCGGCAAAAAACGGGCTGGGGATCATCATGACGCCGCAGATTCTGGTGAAGAAGGAGCTACAGGATGGCACGGTGATCGCGCCGCTGGGCTTCGCCGAGGTGGATCGCGCCACCTATATGCTGGTGAAAAGCGATCGCAGCCATGAGCCGGAGATCACTGCATTTCGCGGCTGGTTGCTGGAAGAAGCCAGCGGAGGCTAAGCCGTTTTCCTGCATTTAAGAGCAAAAAAAAAGCCCCGTCGCGATGACAGGGCTTTTTATGAGCATCTGAACCTTATGCTTGCAGCAGTTGGTTCATACGGCGGATAAACAGGTTTGGATCTTCCAGCGTGCCGCGCTCGGCAAACAGCGCCTGATCCAGCAGCAGTTCAACCCACTCGCTAAACTGCGCGTCATCGGCCACGTCGGAAGCACGTTTCACCAGCGCGTGGTCTGGGTTCAGCTCGAAGATGTATTTCACTTCTGGCGCTTCCTGACCGGCAGCGGCGAACAGCTTCGCCATCTGGGTAGTCATTTCATCAGCGCCGGTAGTGACAATCGCTGGCGTATCAGTCAGACGGTGGGTCAGACGCACTTCTTTCACACGGTCGCCCAGCAGGGTTTTCACGCGCTCAACGAACGGCTCCAGCGCCTTCTCAGCTTCTTTCTGCTCTTCGCTCTCTTCGTCAGCCAGCTTGTCCAACGTGTCGTCGGCCTTGCTCACGGATTGGAAGACTTTGCCATCAAACTCAGTCAGATAGCTCATCATCCACTCGTCGATACGATCGGACAGCAGCAGAACTTCGATGCCTTTCTTGCGGAACAGCTCAAGGTGCGGGCTGCTCTTCGCGGCGGCATAGCTGTCGGCGGTGATGTAGTAAATTTTGTCCTGACCTTCCACCATCTTGGCAACGTACTCTTCCAGAGAGAGAGTCTGGCTGGAGCTGTCGTTGCGGGTACTGGCGAATCGCAGCAGTTTGGCAATGGCTTCTTTGTTCGCGCCATCTTCTGCCGGGCCTTCTTTCAGCACCAGACCGAACTGTTGCCAGAATTGCAGGTACTTCTCGTTGTCGTCTTTCGCCAGTTTCTCCAGCATCTGCAATACGCGTTTGGTCAGCGCGCTGCGCAGGTTCTGGGTGATGCGGCTGTCTTGCAGGATTTCACGCGAGACGTTCAACGGCAGGTCGTTGGAATCTATCAGACCACGCACGAAACGCAGGTAGTTCGGCATGAACTGCTCGGCTTCGTCCATGATGAACACGCGCTGCACGTACAGCTTCAGGCCGTGCTTGTGGTCGCGGTTCCACATATCCCAAGGGGCTTGTGAAGGGATATACAGCAGGCTGGTGTACTCCTGCTTACCTTCAACGCGGTTGTGGCTCCAGCTCAGCGGATCGCTGAAGTCATGGGAGATATGTTTGTAGAATTCGGTGTACTCTTCGTCGGTGACTTCCGATTTACCGCGGGTCCACAGGGCCTGCGCCTTGTTGATTTGCTCCCAGGTGACGGTGTCATCTTCTTCATTGCGGGTTTCAACTTCAACCGGCAAGGCGATGTGGTCGGAATATTTGCTGATAATCGAGCGCACGCGCCAATCGTCGAGGAACTCATCCTGATCTTCGCGCAGGTGCAGAGTGATTTCGGTGCCGCGATCGGCTTTCTCGATATCTGCCAGAGTGTACTCGCCTTCACCAGCAGATTCCCAGAACACGCCCTCATCTTTGCTCGCGCCAGCAGCGCGGGTGCGCACGGTCACTTTGTCCGCCACGATAAACGCGGAGTAGAAGCCTACGCCGAACTGGCCGATCAGCTGGCTGTCTTTCGCCTGCTCGGAACCGACGGATTGCAGGAAGGCTTTAGTACCTGATTTAGCGATAGTGCCGAGGTTGTCGATCACTTCGTCACGGGTCATCCCGATGCCGTTGTCGCTCAGGGTCAGGGTACGTTTTTCTTTATCGAACGCCAGACGCACGTGCAGTTCGCCATCACCCTCATAGAGTTCAGGCTTGGAGAGCGCGCGGAAACGCAGTTTGTCGGCGGCATCTGAGGCGTTGGAGATCAGCTCACGCAGGAAAATCTCTTTGTTGGAATATAAGGAGTGGATCATCAGATGCAGCAGCTGCTTAACTTCAGACTGGAAGCCGCGGGTTTCTTGTCCTTTCATACTCATCAAATTACCTCAGTTACGCTATTTGAATTGTCATTATGCTGGCAAGCCCAGCCTTACAGGCGGCACATTGGCCAAAATAAAACGCTGAGGAGTAGATGGGGTTATCAGGAGGATAATTCAAGGGAAAAGAGAGCGTTTGGCTTAAAACTGAACCGCCACGCGTGAAATCGCGCGCGTGGCGGCAATTAACAGGTCAGAACTTGAAAGGTGCGCGTCCCGCCAGAGAGTGCGACAGCGTGGTGCCATCCACCATCTCCAGCTCACCGCCCATCGGTACGCCGTGCGCGATGCGGCTCGCCAGCACGCCGTACTGGCCGCACATTTCGGCGATGTAGTTCGCCGTCGCCTCACCTTCGACCGTCGGGTTGGTCGCCAGAATCACCTCTTTCATGCTTTCGCTTTCCAGACGATGCTCTAAACGATCTAAACCGATGTCATCCGGGCCAATGCCGTCCATCGGAGACAGATGGCCCATCAGGACAAAATAGCGACCGGAGAACTGACCGGTTTGTTCTATAGCATGGATGTCAGCCGGGCTTTCTACCACGCAAATCTGACCGTTTTCTTTGCGCCGTGGGTTGGCGCAAATGGTGCAGATATCCTGCTCGGTGAAAGTGCGGCAATCAGCGCAGTGGCCGATTTCAGACATCGCACGCGTTAACGACTGCGCCAGCCGCATTCCACCGCTGCGATCGCGCTGCAACAGTTGGAATGCCATGCGCTGCGCCGATTTCGGGCCAACGCCCGGCAGGCAGCGCAACGCCTCCATTAGTGATTCAAGGAGTGGGCTGGTTTGCATCAGAATGGCATCTTAAAGCCTGGTGGCAATTGCATGCCGCCGGATACAGAAGCCATTTTCTCTTTCTGAGTTTCTTCAATGCGACGCGCCGCGTCGTTGAAAGCCGCCGCGATCAGGTCTTCCAGCATGTCTTTGTCGTCTTCCAGCAGGCTTGGGTCGATTTCCACACGACGGCAGTTGTGCGCGCCGTTAATGGTGACTTTAACCATGCCCGCGCCAGATTCGCCGGTCACTTCTAACTGGGCGATTTCTGCCTGTACCTGCTGCATTTTTTCCTGCATTTGCTGGGCCTGTTTCATCAGGTTACCAATGCCGCCTTTTCCAAACATAATCATCTCTCTTTGCGTCGGGCCGCGGGGATTTGCGGCGTTTAAACAGGGCGAATACTCTCTTCATCAAGCTCGGCGTCGAAGAAACGGCGCAGAGTTTGAATATTGTTATCCGCAATAATCGACTGGCGCGCCTGCGCCAGCTTCTCTTCATATATGGCTTGTCGCCACTCCAGAGGCGTTTTGACCGCCAGATTATCATCTTCTAGCACGGTGAGTTCAACCGGCGTCTGATGGAGTGTCGATAGTGCGTCCGTCAGCACTTTTTGTGCCGAAGGGGAATTCAAGTGGCGCTGCGAAGAGCGCAGATGCAAAGTGATTTTCCCGGCTTCAACCTTTTCACACCACGCGTTCAGGGCCAGTTGCTGAACCAGTTTTGGCATCACCATCTGGTTGATTTCAGCCGCCCAGCCGTCGCGCTCAGTGGCTTCGACCGCCAGACGCGCGGCCAGTTCCGGCGACTTCTCATGCTCCAGCGCGGTGCGCAGCGCCTTGGGCGTCGCCACCGGCTCGGGTGCCTCTTCCGGCTCGTTCAGGGCTTTCCAGCGATAAGCTTCTTCTTTTACGGGCTGCTCAGGTTCTTTCTCTTTTCTGGCGCTGGCCTGCGTTTGCACACGCTCAGTCACCGAAGCTAAACGCTCCAGGGCTGAGTTTGCCGGCCGCGCTTTTCCTGGCGCTGCCGGCTCAGCTTTTTTTGGGGTGGTATTCCCCTGCTGCCTGAGTAGTTGTGTTCGGGCCTGTAACAGTTGCGCCGTGGTATCTGAGATACCTGGCTGCGGCGCGCCTTGCGGCGGCGGTGTTTCTTGCTGAGAAGTTCTGCTTTGCGGCTGGGCTTCTGGCGCAGCAGAAGGCGCTGGCACAGTGGCTGCTGGGGCTACCGACGGCTGGACTACAGGTTCAGCAATCACCACTTTTGGGTGGAAAGCCAAGGCGCGCAGCAGGGTCATCTCGACGCCCATGCGCTTGTCCGGCGCGTAGGCCAGTTCTTTGCGGCCAATCAGCAACGTTTGGTAATAAAGCTGCACATCGGCAGGCGGGATAACCCGCGCCAGCTCGCGCAGGCGTTGCTCAATGGCGGCGTAATGGTTGTCGAGCACCGTGGGTAACAGCTGTACCATAGCGATGCGATGCAGCAACGCCAGCGTTTCCACCAGCAGGTTTTCCCAGTCAACGCCGCGAGAAGCAGCATGCTCCACCTGCGCCATCATCTGCGCGCCGTCGGCGCTCACCAGGGCTTCAAGCACGGCTAGCGGCTGCTCGTCATCCAGCGTCCCCAGCATCTGCGACACGGTTTCGGTGGTTACTGCGCCCTGCCCCATGGCGATAGCTTGGTCGG
Organism: Ewingella sp. CoE-038-23; assembly: GCF_040419245.1. Taxonomy (NCBI): domain Bacteria; kingdom Pseudomonadati; phylum Pseudomonadota; class Gammaproteobacteria; order Enterobacterales; family Yersiniaceae; genus Ewingella; species Ewingella docleensis. Next base: position 3,387,603 of record NZ_JAZHOH010000001.1, read on the forward strand.
TCAGGCTCAGGCCGTCACGCATACTGCCGTCGGCCGCGCGGGCCAGCAGTTGCAGAGCGCGCGGCTCGCTGCTGATCTGCTCGGCGGTCAGCACCACGTCGAGCTGCTTGCGAATTTGTTCGACATCCAGCGCCTTCAGGTGGAACTGCAGGCAGCGGGAGAGAATTGTCACCGGCAACTTCTGTGGATCAGTAGTAGCCAGCAAGAATTTGACGTGCGAAGGCGGCTCTTCCAGCGTTTTCAACAGCGCATTGAAGCTGTGACGCGAGAGCATGTGGACTTCGTCAATCAGGTAAACTTTGAAGCGACCGCGCGCTGGCGCATATTGCACGTTGTCCAGCAGTTCGCGGGTATCTTCTACTTTGGTACGGGACGCGGCGTCGATTTCAATCAGATCAACAAAACGGCCCTGTTCGATTTCACGGCAGTTATCACACACGCCGCACGGCGTAGAAGTAATACCGGTTTCACAGTTCAGCCCTTTCGCTAACAGGCGCGCAATGGTGGTCTTCCCCACACCGCGGGTGCCGGAAAACAGATAAGCGTGATGGATGCGTCCGAGCGACAGGCCGTTGGCCAGCGCGGTCAGCACATGTTCCTGTCCGACGACGTCGGCGAAAGTTTGAGGGCGCCACTTACGGGCCAGAACCTGATAGCTCATTAATACCGGAGAAGTCGAGTGGTCGGGAGGGTCATGCTATCACAGCCTCGCCTGGGCAGGCGAGGCTTGTGTCAATCAATGGCCTGGGAAGTCGACCAGGCTGTAGCAGTTGATATTCATCTTGCTCAGGCGCTCTGCACCGCCGAGATCGAACAGATTAATGATGAATGCTGCGTCAGTCACTTCCCCCCCCAAACGGCGGATCAGCTTCACGGTGGCTTCGATGGTGCCGCCGGTTGCCAGCAGGTCATCGATAACCAGGATCTTCTCACCGGCATTGATAGAGTCAGTGTGGATTTCCAGACTGTCAGTGCCGTATTCCAACTCATAGCTTTCGCTCAGGGTTTCGCGTGGCAATTTACCCGGTTTACGCACTGGCACAAAACCCACACCCAGAGCCAAGGCCACCGGAGCACCAAACAAGAAACCACGCGCTTCGGTACCCACCACTTTGGTGACGCCGGAGTCACGATAACGGTCGGCCAGCAGTTGAATGCTGGCGGCATAGGCTGCCGGGTCTTCCAGCAGGCTGGTGACGTCGCGGAACAGAATGCCCGGTTTCGGGTAGTCTTGAATGGATTTAATGCTGTTTTTGATAAACTCTAGCTGCTGTGCGGTAGCTGTCATAATAAGTGCCTGATAAAACTGCTGTTCATACTTAAACGCGAACCAGTAAATGGCTCATGCCTTACAAAAGTGTTTGGCTGTTTAAGGAAGGAAATTGGCGCGCATGAGGGTGCGCGAGATGCCCAAATCTATGCAAAGCCGCTTTAAAAAGCAACCCGCAGCCGGACATGATCACCTTTTTTGTTGCTTTAGGTCAACCACTGGTAAGCGCCACATCATGATAAGCAGCCCGAACATGATACAAAGCAGTAAAACGCGCACCCACCACAGCGGGACAAAATAGAGAGAAATGGCAAACGTAATGAGGATCACCAGCACGGCTTTGCCTTTTGCGCCGGGTGGCAAGGCGCGATGTTCCTGCCAGTGGCGCAGGTAACTGCCAAACCACGAGCGATATAGCAGCCAGTAGTGAAAACGCGGCGACGAGCGAGCAAAGCACCATGCCGCCAGCAGCAGAAACGGCGTGGTAGGTAATAAAGGCAGCACTACGCCCAGCGTCGCCAGCACCACGCATACCCACCCCAGAATGATCAACAAAACACGTTTCATACAATCCTTGTCGACTTGTCTATGTTATCGATGTCGCTATGCCGCCAGTGTAAACAACTGCCTAGGCGCTGCCAAACACCGCGTGCCTTGTATCTGGTGAGCTTCAGGGTAAGCTAATCAGGTCCAACGCGGAGAACCCCTGTGAGCACTGAACAAATATTGCACGCCCTGAGCCAACAAATAGAGGCGCTCGCGCAAGAAATTGAACCTGTCGGCCACGTTTCGGCCCAGCAGGCGCGTTTCGACGTGACGCTGTTCGCCACCAAAGGCACCCGACTGCGCGACTATCTGGCTGAAGTGCGGGTCAATCTTGGCCAGCTGCATCAGGTGGTGGCGGAGAAACGTCAGGCGCAGGTGGCGTTTGTCGCCGAGCGGCTGATCTCCCAAATTACAGCCTTGCAGCGCGAACTGGCAACTCAGGGTCTGCGCAAGACTCACCAAACGCCAGAGCGTAAAAGCCACGACAACTACACCCGGCTGGCAGAAACCCAGCAGTTTGAGCGCCGTTTAATCGCCATGATTGAAGACCGTGAGAGCACCCTTGGGCAGCTTGCCACTTTCAGCGATCAGCAAAGAGTGCAGAAGGAACTGGCCGCGCTGGAAGGTCGATTGATGAGATGCAGGCAGGCGTTAGCCAAAATCGAGCGGCAAATTGAAAGGCAGGAAAAAGGTTTTTGAATGTTTATCACATTTTTTGAAAACTGCAGGCAGGTGGAGACATTTATTATCTATAATCAGTTTCCATGCCTGAGTGATTAAATTTCCTAAAAGGTCCTGGCTGCTGCTTAACTGAGCCACTCCTTACCTGCTTCAGGCTGACTTCGGATCCGTTGAAAACTGTCATTTGAACAAAAACGGATCTTTATTTACATCGCACACTACACTGAACGTTGGCTCCCATGTCTGTCGAAAATGCGCCACCCGAGCTACAACTCGCTGTTGATTTGATCTACTTACTTGAGTGCAATGAAATTGCACCTGAAACCGCGCTCGCCGCGCTTGAGATCGTCAAACGCGATTATCAGGAAAAGCTTAAAGGCAGCTTGAATACGCTGTCTGTGAGTTATTTGTAATTTCGGTCAGAGAATGACTGGAAGAAACAGGGAATGTCTTCAGCACATTCCCTGTAAAAACAGGACTTACACCGCCTCTGGCGGCAAAGGTTCCCCCGGCTGACGCAGTTCCCGCTTCACTTCCTGCACCTCTTCTCCCCCGTTTTTATCGTGTAGATACACTTCCAACTGGTTGAAGGCGATGTTGATATCGTTTTCGCGGCACAGCCTGTCGATGGTGCGGTTGAGTTCGTCCACCGTGTGGCTGCGATCCCCAAGTTCACGCACATAAACCCGTAATTCGTGATCTAAGGTGCTGGCACCAAAGTTAAGGAAATAGACAAGCGGCGCCGGATCGCTCATGACGCGTGAGCTTTCATGGGCGGCTTGCAGCAGGATCTCTTTCACTTTATCCAGATCCGAGCCATAGGCCACGCCGACTTTAATGATGATGCGCGTGACAGTGTCGGACAGCGACCAGTTGATCAGCCTTTCGGTCACAAAGGCTTTGTTCGGGATGATCACTTCTTTGCGGTCAAAGTCGATAATAGTGGTGGCGCGAATACGAATTCGGCTCACCGTGCCCGAGAAAGTGCCAATGGTTACCGTGTCGCCGATACGCACCGGGCGTTCGAACAGGATGATCAAACCTGAAACGAAGTTGGCAAAAATCTCTTGTAAACCAAAGCCTAAGCCCACTGACAGCGCCGCGACTAGCCACTGGAGTTTATCCCAAGAGACGCCAAGCGAGCCGAGCGCCGTCACCGTACCGATCACCGTAATCGAGTAAGTCATGATGGTGGTGATGGCGTAGGAGGTGCCCTGCCGCAGCTGTAGCCGCGACAGCACCACCACTTCCAGCAGGCCCGGCAGGTTGCGAGTCAGCACATAGGCCACAATCACCGCCACAAAGGCCAGCAACAGATTGCCGAGAGTGACCGTCTGCTGCACCACGCTGCCCGCGACATTACTGGAGTAGTGCCACAGCGAAATGCTGTCGAGATAGGAGATAACGGTGAGTAAATCGGACCAAATCCAGTAGAATACGCTGGCGAAAATAAAGAACAGCACCATGGTGGTCAAACGCAGCGACTGCTGGTTAATTTGGTCTAAACCCAGTGGCGCCTCCTCCACTGGCTCACTCCCTTCCGCCCCCTCTTTGGCATTAATGCTTTGACGGCGCGCCAGCGCACGGCGATAAGCCAGACGGCGCGCCGCGACGCTCAAACCACGCAGCGCGCTGAGATAGGTAATATTCCACAAAATCAGTAAATAGAAGCTGTCTATCCAGCGCCCGGCTAGGCGCAGCGTAGTATAGAAGTAGCCCGCGACCATCAGCCCGACCAGCAACAGCGGCGCAATCGCAATGGCCGCCACAATCACCAGCCGCACGCTGTGGGTGTTCTTCTCCCGCCAGCTGTCGCGGAAAATTGGGAACACCAGCACGGCCAGCGCGATTAAGGTCAAGAGGATCACCACCTGACCAATGATGTCATCCACTAGCCCCAGCGGCGCTTTCTCGCCGCGCACCGACCAGAAGATCAGCGGCAGCATCACCAGCGCCAGCCGCACCACCGAGCGCCGGTAATGGGCGCATTGGGTTGCCGAGGTGTTGAAATGGCGTTCGCTGACGCCATTGGGTTTTAGCAGGCGGAAGCAGAAGCCCATCACCAGTATAAAGACCGCCAGACGCTGGGACAGCGCCCAGAGGAAATCGCTGAGTTCGATATCGCACTGCGAGAACCAATAGCCGATGCCGAGGGTCAGCAACACGCCCGGCAGAGTGCTCAGCATGATGATCATCAGGGCGCGCGGCGTGTGCAGCTGGGTGTCGCGCTTGAGCTGGCCGACGTCGCTATTGAGCTTGTCGAGATGCCTTTGCAACGCGCGGCGACGCAGCAACAGCACCAGAATCACCACCAGCAGCGGCACGTTGACCGGCAGCGAATGTAACCCTCCCATCATCAGCTCGCCCAGCGGCATCTTGATTCGCAGCTCGCTAAGTTGGCTTTTGACCTCGCTCGGCAGGGTTTTGATGAAGTCCCAGTTCATCGGCTTGTTACTGCTCACCCAGAAGATCTGTTGGGTCAGCGTCTGGGTTAAGGACTCATTGATACTCAGTAACTGCTGCTGGTTAATTTGCAGATTGATCGCCAGCGAAAGCTGATTTCCCAACTGCTTATTCAACTGGTCCAGCAGCTCGCGGCGCATGTCGACAATCTGATCCAGCGCGTCGCTAATGTCGTCGTTAATCTTCTCTTTGCTGCTGTCCACCACGCCCTGAATGTAGCTATCGCCCTGAAATAACGCGTCGCGCTGCTGGTTGATGGTGAACTGCTCGAGGCGCAAATCGGCAATCTTGGCGCTCATGTCGGTCATCAGGCCAGTCGGCGGAATGGTATTTTGCTGCTGCTGATAAAGAATTCGCGACAGCAGCAGACTGCCCTTCAGCACGCTGATCTGCTCTTTCAGGTCGTGCTCGGCCTGCGAAGAGCGATCGAGCCAGTTTTTGACCGTAATGTTCTTTTGAACCAGCTGGTTACCCTCTTCGGTGGCGGCAATCAGTCGCTGGCTCAGGGTGCGGTTAATCCCCAACTCTTGGGCCACCAGCGGGTCATTTTGAATATTGGAGGTGTCATCCGGCGTTTGCGCCTCTTTGGCGGTGCGCTCGGAGAGGGTCAGGCGTTTGCCATTCACCACCTCTTGCAGCATTTGCGCCACGCGCTCCAGCTGGCCGATGTGCGCATTGGTGAAATCGCGCTGCTTTTGCAGTAAATCTTGCAGCGTGGTGTTGGCTTCCAGACTTTTGCGCTGGTAATCAATCTGCGCGTTGAGCAAGGCTTGCTCTGTCACCAACATGGTCTGCTGGGTGGCGCGCAGATCCTGCTGCCCCGGCGCCATGCCGTTTAGCTGGTTGCGCACTTTCTGGATAGCCAGCGAGTAGTTGTACATCGCGCCCTGCACCCGCTCGGGCTGGGTTTGCAATGAGATAAGCTGGGTGTTAAAAGTGGACAAATCCTCCTGCGAGGATTGCAGATCGTCGAGCGTATCATTCAGGCGATTTTCTAACTGGCGCAGAGAGAGTGTCGCCAGCGACTCTTTGGTCACACCGTCGTTATTCCCGTTTTTCAGCTTATCCAGGCCATCTGCCGCGTTGCGCAATTTGACCGGGGCATCAGCCACCTGTTGGCGCAGCTGCGCCGTATCCTGCTTCACGCGCTCGAGGGCGTCTAAATACTCGAGGGTGTGGACTAAATCCTGCTGCGAAAGTTTCTCGACCGGCGTCAGGCTTTTTTGCTTATTCAGCGCATCAAATTGGTTCTGCACTTCAGAACGAGTAGGCAGATCATTATTAACTGCCGCATTAGCGCATGTAATAAAGGAAAGCGCCAACGACACCAGTAATGTCAAAGTCAGGCCACGCAAAAAAGTCAGCGGAAATAGATAATATGAAGACGAGTATGGCAACGCGGAGGATCGCTTAAACATGGATGCACATTGTGTCGAGAAAGAGAGGTTGATATTAACACTACACTAACAGGTGACACAGAGTTATGAAGTCGGAAAAGCGTGTCAGAATACGTCACAAAATGACAAAAAACTCACAGAATGAAGGGGACGGATTAAGGCGCGGTTTTTGGCAGGAGCAGGCTCGGGCAGAACCTTAGCATTTCAATATAGGTATCAATCAGTTGGGCCGCCTGCCCTTCTAAATCAAAGCTTTCGGGGACGAACAGCCAGTTCTCCATTAATCCAGTAATATAAGCGCGAAGAATAATAGCCGCCTGACGCGGGTGTACATTCTGCGGTAATTCCTCGGCATCAATGCATTTCTGAAGAATACGTTCTATCTTGCCGTAGCCTTCAAGATATAGCGCCTTGCGCGCTTCATGAACTGACGTCATCTCCCCAACAAATTCACATTTGTGAAATATTATCTCCATCAAAGCCCTACGACGGGGATTGTTTACTGTGGCACGTAAGAAATAAATCAGTATCTCGCGCAAAACCCGCAGTGGATTATTGGGAAACTTTGTCTGATACTCTAATTCGAGTAAGTGCATCTGGGACTCACACTCTTCCCAGACCCCATTAAACAATTCAACCTTATTCTTGAAATGCCAGTAGATTGCGCCCCTAGTGACGCCGGCGGCATTGGCAATATCAGTCAGCGAAGTTGAGGCAACGCCACGGGCAGAGAACTCCTGAACAGCAGCATCTAAAATCTGTTGTCGAGTCTCAAGGGCCTGTAATTTGGTTTTTCGTGCCATGGCGTCAGCTTTTGGGGGCGTTTGATTTACATACATTCGGGAATGTATGTAACATAGCACGCACATATTAAAAGCGCAGCAATGGGTTTTAAAGCTTGTGATCCATTGGACAAATTGAAATCGGACACTTGAGGTTTATTTATGAACAGAAACAGAGGGTTAACGCCTCTGGCGGTAGTTCTGATGCTTTCCGGAAGCTTAGCACTTACAGGATGTAATGATAAAGAAGCTCAACAAGGCGCGCCAAAAGCTCCAGAAGTCGGTGTCGTAACACTGAAAACTGAAGCCATGAATGTGACCACCGAGCTTCCTGGTCGTACAGCCTCCTTCCGCATTGCAGAAGTTCGTCCCCAAGTCACCGGCATTATCCTGAAGCGCAACTTCGTGGAAGGCAGTGACATTAAAGCTGGCATGTCCTTGTATCAAATTGATCCTGCGACTTATCAGGCTGCTTACGACAGTGCGAAAGGCGATTTAGTTAAAGCCCAAGCTAGTGCTCAAGTTGCTCGCGTTACGGTTAATCGTTACAAGCCACTGTTAGGCACCAATTACGTCAGTAAACAAGACTACGACACCGCTTTCTCTAACGCAGCACAGGCCGATGCGGCCGTGGTTGCAGCGAAAGCAGCGGTTGAATCTGCGCGTATCAACCTTGCTTACACCAAAGTCACCTCTCCGATTTCCGGTCGTATTGGTAAATCTGCTGTAACCGAAGGCGCTCTGGTGACTAACGGCCAGGCTGACGCATTGGCAACGGTGCAACAACTCGACCCTATCTATGTCGACGTGACCCAATCAAGCAATGACTTCCTGCGTCTGAAGCAGGAACTGGCTGATGGCTCTCTGAAGCAAGCTAATGGCAAAGCGCAAGTTAAGCTGCTGTTAGATAACGGTAGTGAATATAAGCAAGCGGGTACATTGGAATTCTCTGATGTTACCGTTGATGAAACCACCGGCTCCATTACCTTACGCGCAGTGTTCCCGAACCCAGATGACGCATTGCTGCCGGGTATGTTCGTTCGCGCCCGTCTGGATGAAGGTGTAAACAACAACGCATTATTGGTTCCACAGCAAGGGATCACCCGTAACCCGCGCGGTGACGCAACCGCCATGGTTGTTGGTGCAGACAATAAAGTTGAACTCCGCACTGTGACCACGACGCAAGCGATCGGCGACAAATGGGTTGTAACCGATGGCCTGAAATCTGGTGACAAAGTTATCGTGACCGGACTACAGAAAATCAAACCAGGCGTGCAGGTTAATGCGCAGGAAGTCGATCAAAACGCAGACGCTAAGAAACAGGCTGCATCTGATACAGCGCCGAAGTCTTAATAGGAGCCGGTAATTCATGGCTAAGTTTTTTATAGATCGCCCGATATTTGCGTGGGTTATCGCCATCATCATCATGTTGGCGGGGGGATTAGCGATAATCTCGCTACCTATCGCGCAGTATCCAACCGTTGCGCCGCCAGCGATCCAGTTGACGGCTACTTATCCAGGTGCTGATGCACAAACGGTTCAGGACACCGTCACTCAGGTTATCGAACAAAACATGAACGGTATCGACAACATGATGTATATGTCGTCGACCAGTGATTCATCAGGTACGGTTCAGATAACCCTGACCTTTGCTTCCGGTACTGACGCAGATATTGCCCAGGTACAGGTGCAGAACAAACTGCAGCTAGCAACGCCGTTGCTGCCGCAAGAAGTTCAGCAGCAAGGTATTTCGGTAGAAAAATCCAGTAGCAGCTTCTTAATGGTTGCGGGCTTTATCTCCACTGACGGCACCATGTCTCAGGATGATATCGCCGACTACGTGGGTTCAAACATTAAAGATCCTATCAGCCGTACTGCAGGTGTTGGTGACGTTCAGCTGTTTGGTGCTCAGTACGCGATGCGTATCTGGATGGACCCGAATAAGCTCAACAACTTCCAGCTCACGCCGGTTGATGTTATCAACGCGATTAAAGTTCAGAACAACCAGATTGCAGCGGGCCAGTTGGGTGGTACACCACCAGTTCCAGGCCAGCAGCTTAACTCATCAATCGTTGCTCAGACCCGTCTGAAGTCTGCGGATGAGTTCGGCAAAATCATTCTGAAAGTGAATCCAGATGGCTCTCAGGTTCGCCTGAAAGACGTGGCTAAAATCCAGCTGGGTGGTGAAAACTACGACGTGGTTGCGCGCTTTAACGGCCAACCGGCAGCAGGTCTGGGGATTAAACTGGCAACAGGCGCTAACGCCCTGGATACCGCGGCCTCAGTAAAAGCTACGCTTGGAAAACTGCAATCGTTCTTCCCTGCTGGCTTGAAAGTGGTTTATCCATACGACACCACGCCATTTGTTAAGATTTCGATTCAAGAAGTAGGGAAAACCCTGTTAGAAGCCATCATATTGGTCTTCTTGGTAATGTACCTGTTCCTGCAAAACTTCCGCGCAACGCTTATCCCAACGATTGCCGTGCCGGTCGTGTTGTTAGGTACTTTTGCGATTTTGTCCGCGTTTGGTTATTCGATAAACACCCTAACGATGTTCGGTATGGTGCTTGCGATAGGGCTATTGGTGGATGACGCCATCGTGGTGGTAGAAAACGTCGAGCGCGTCATGGTCGAAGAGGGCCTGCCGCCGAAAGAAGCCACCAAACGATCGATGGAGCAGATTCAGGGTGCACTGGTCGGTATTGCCATGGTTCTGTCAGCGGTATTCATCCCGATGGCGTTCTTCGGTGGTTCAACCGGCGTTATCTACCGTCAGTTCTCCATCACCATTGTTTCCGCGATGGTGCTGTCAGTACTGGTAGCAATGATCCTGACTCCGGCACTGTGTGCCACCATGCTGAAACCTATCGCCAAGGGTGACCACGGCGAGAAAAAAGGCTTCTTCGGCTGGTTTAACAAGAAATTCGACCAAAGTACGCATCACTATACCGACAGCGTAGGCAACATTCTGCGCAGCACCGGTCGTTACTTGATTCTGTATCTGCTGATCGTTGTGGGCATGGCATTCCTGTTTATCCGCCTGCCGACTTCGTTCTTACCAGAAGAAGACCAGGGTGTATTCCTGACCATGGCCCAGCTACCGGCGGGTGCCACCCAGGAACGTACGCAGAAGGTGTTGGATGAAGTCAGTAATTACTATCTGACTAAAGAGAAAGCCAACGTTGAATCGGTCTTTACCGTTAACGGCTTTGGTTTCGCAGGTCGTGGTCAGAACACCGGTATTGCGTTTATCAGTCTGAAAGACTGGGCCGATCGTAGCGGCGCTGAAAACAAAGTTCCGGCGATTGCGGCGCGTGCAATGGGTGCTTTCAGTCAAATCAAAGACGGTTTGGTGTTCGCGTTCAACCTGCCAGCTATCGTGGAATTGGGTACAGCCAGCGGCTTCGACTTCGAGTTGATTGACCAGGCTAACTTGGGTCACGACAAACTGACTCAGGCGCGTAACCAACTGCTCGGCATGGTCGCGCAACACCCTGACTTGCTGACGCAGGTTCGTCCTAACGGTCTGGAAGATACGCCACAGTTCAAAGTGGAAATCGACCAAGAGAAAGCGTCGGCGCTGGGCGTTTCACTGTCTGACATCAACACCACGCTGGGTGCGTCAATCGGCGGTAGTTACGTCAATGACTTCATCGACCGTGGCCGCGTGAAGAAAGTGTACGTGCAGGCGGAAAACAAATACCGCATGCTGCCATCAGACATTAACAACCTCTATGTTCGTGGTAGTTCAGGTCAGATGGTGCCGTTCTCAGCCTTCTCTAGCATGAAGTGGGAATACGGTTCGCCACGTCTTGAACGCTATAACGGTCTGCCATCGATGGAAATCCTTGGTCAGCCGGCACCGGGCAAGAGTAGTGGTGATGCCATGGCAATGATGGAATCTTTAGCATCGAAGCTGCCAAATGGTATCGGCTTTGACTGGACAGGCCTTTCTTATCAGGAACGTTTGTCAGGTAACCAGGCCCCTGCCCTGTATGCTATCTCGCTGATTGTGGTATTCCTCTGTCTGGCAGCGCTGTATGAAAGCTGGTCGATTCCATTCTCGGTCATGCTGGTTGTTCCGCTGGGCGTAGTCGGTGCGTTGATCGCAGCAACTATGCGTGGTCTGAGCAATGACGTTTACTTCCAGGTAGGTCTGTTGACCACCATCGGGCTGTCGGCGAAGAACGCAATCTTGATTGTGGAATTCGCCAAAGACTTGATGGACAAGGAAGGCAAAGGTCTGGTTGAGTCGACTCTCGAAGCGGTTCGTATGCGTTTGCGTCCAATTCTGATGACATCACTGGCATTTATCCTCGGTGTTATGCCACTGGTTATCAGTAGCGGTGCAGGTTCCGGTTCTCAGAACGCCGTAGGTACTGGCGTAATGGGCGGGATGATCACCGCAACGCTGTTGGCTATCTTCTTTGTTCCGGTCTTCTTCGTGGTGGTACGCCGCCGCTTTGGTAAGAAGAATGAGGATATCGAACATACTCACGCTGTAGAGCAGCAACCAAAACACTAATCCAGTGTGAAGCAAATTGAAAAGGCCGCGAATAGCGGCCTTTTTTTATTTCAAGACTTGAACCCACGCAGCAACTGGCGCATACTATTTGTTATAGTATAACATAACATTTGAGGTTATTATGAAGCCAGGTATCCATCCTGCCTATCGCACCGTGGTATTCCACGACACCAGCGCCGATGAATATTTCAAAGTGGGATCAACCATCAAGACCGATCGCACCATCGAACTGGAAGGCACCACCTTCCCTTACATTACAATTGAAGTCTCTTCTCAATCTCACCCGTACTACACAGGTAAGCAAAAGGACTTCTCCAAAGAAGGCAGCACCGCGCGCTTCAACCAGCGTTTTGGCAGCTTCCTTGGCAAAAAGAAGTAACAGGTTAGGAGTCAGTCATGCAGGTTTTAAGTTCACTTCGCTCTGCGAAAAACCGCCATCCAGACTGTCGCGTGGTGCGTCGCAAGGGCCGAGTTTATGTGATTTGCAAAACCAATCCGCGATTTAAAGCGGTACAAGGTAAGAAGAAAAAACGCTAAAACGCGACGCTTTGCGCCAACACCTTAATAAAAAAGCCCCGCCGCTTGCCCGGACGGGGCTTTTTCTTTTTTACAGAAATGATGAATCCCTTTCCGCATCAACGGCGGAAAGGGTTAGTGCTTACTTCATGCTGGCGACGATAGTCTCAACATTATGTTTAAAGGCTTTCTCATAGGTGGTCGCCGGACCTTTCGGACCAGACAACGCCTCTGGATAGAGTTCGCCGCCGGCCTGAGCCCCGGTCGCTGCAGCAATTTGCTTCACTAAGCGAGGATCAGTTTGGTTCTCGATAAAGTAGGTTTTCACCTTCTCTTCTTTGATCTGCTTAATCAGCGAGGCAACGCCGCTGGCGCTGGCTTCAGCTTCGGTTGAGAAGCCTACCGGCGCCATAAAGGTGACGTGATATTCGCGGCCGAAATAGCCGAAAGCATCGTGGCTGGTCAGAACCTTACGCTTCTCTTGCGGGACGTTGGCGAATTCGGATTTCGCCCACTCATCGAGCTTTTTCAGCTGTTCGATATAAGCGCCACCCCGTTTGCGGAAATAGTCTGCATCTTCAGGGTCCGCGGCAATCAAGGCGTTCATAACGTTGGTGGCATAAATCACGCCGTTCGCCATGCTGTTCCAGGCGTGCGGGTCAGTGATCTCTTTACCATCATCAACCATCTGGCTGGATTTCACGCCTTCGGAGGCGGTCACCACTTTGCCTTTATAACCTGATGCGGAAACCAGACGGTCGATCCACCCTTCCAGACCCAAGCCGCTGACGAACACGACATCTGAGGCATTGATCTCTTTGCTGTCTTGCGGCGAAGGTTCGAAGCTGTGCGGGTCGCCATCCGGGCCAACCAGGCTATTCACTTTCACGTGATCGCCACCAACCTGGTGAACGATATCCCCCAAAATTGAAAAACTGGCCACGGCGGTGACGGTTTTCGCCATAGCCAGTGGGCTCGACAGCAGGGCAGCTACTGCCAGAGCAACAGGTAAACGTTTCATCATTTCTCCTTTCTTGTGGTACTGCTTAACGGCGCGAGGCGGTCAACATGCCGCCGCGCGTTCCAAATAAAACTGAAATAAAGAATATGGCACTGGCGCTAAGCACGATGGCCGGACCAGCAGGCAGCGAGGCGTAATATGACCACTCAAGGCCAACAATGCTGCTGATCACCCCAATCACCATGGCGCTTAAAATGGTGTGTGGCAGGTCTCGCGCCCAGAAGCGCGCACTCGCCGCAGGCAACATCATCAGGCCGACGGACATCAGCGTGCCGAGGATTTGGAACCCCGCGACCAGATTAACCACCACCAGTGCCAAGAATATCCCGTGGATCGCCGCCAGCCATTTGCCTGCGCTAACGCGCAAGAACAGTGAGTCAAATGACTCAATCACCAGCGCGCGATACACCGCGGCCAGCACTAAGACGGATACGGAGGTGATAATACCGACCATGACGATCGACGGAGAATCAATGGCCAAAATCGAGCCAAACAGCACGTGTAGAAGATCGACACTTGAGCCGCGCAGGGAGACTAGCGTGACGCCCAAGGCGAGCGATCCCAAATAGAAACCGGCAAAGCTGGCATCTTCTTTTAACTGCGTTCGGCGGCTCACCAAGCCTGATAGCATGGCGACGGCCAAACCCGCGATAAAACCGCCGACGCCCATGGCGACCAGCGACATGCCGGAAATCAGATAGCCAATAGCCGCACCGGGCAAAACGGCGTGGGATAAGGCGTCGCCCACCAGACTCATCCGGCGCAGTAACAGAAAAACGCCGAGCGGCGTGGCGCTGATGGAGAGCGCCAAACAGGCAATCAGCGCGCGGCGCATAAAACCAAATTCAATAAAAGGATCGGCAATTAGGTGGAATAACATCATCAAGCAGTAACCCCAGCGGCAAGGGTAAAGGTGTCGTTGGAGACACAGGCGTGGGTCGGATTGGGGAAATGGCTCAGGACGTGATCGGTGGTCCCCCAAATATTACGCTGTGCGCTGAGGTATAAAACGTGCGGAAAATGGCGCGCAACCATGGAAATATCGTGCAGCACGGCAATCACCGTACGCCCTTCCTGGTGCCACTGGGCAATCACCTTCAACAGCAGCTCGGTGGTTTGGCTGTCGATGCCGGTGAAAGGCTCATCGAGCATGATCAGCGGGGCTTGTTGGATCAGCAATCGAGCGAATAAAGTGCGTTGCAGCTGGCCGCCAGACAACTCGCCAACCAGCAAGTGCGCCATGGATGTCATTCCCACGGTTTCCAGCGCCTGTTCCACCCGTTCGCCGGAGCGACGATTAATTCCGCCAAACAGGCCACTTTGCGGCCAGCAGCCCATCGCCACCAGATCAAACACGCTAATAGGGAATGCGCGATCCAGCTCTGCCTGCTGCGGTAAATAAGCCAAGCGCGGGCGGGAAGCAGGCTTGCCTGCCTCATTAAAAGATAAATTGCCGGAAATGGCGGGCTGAAGTCCCGCCAGCGTTTTGAGAAAGGTAGACTTCCCTGCGCCATTGGCACCGATCACGGCGGTGAGCGAACCTTCGCTAAAATTGCCCTCGATGGGCATCGCGACGGCGCGTCGGTCATAGCCGACTTTAAGTTGTGAGACAGAAATCATGGCAGCGAAATAGCCCAATAGATACCGCCCCACAATAGGGCCAGTAAAATGGCAGCAGCCCCGCAACGGGTCACGGCGGAGAGTGTAAATAATGTCTTGTTCATCGATAAACCTCATGAATGTTACAATATAACATCACATGACGTTCAACTATTCAAGACGCAAAGTTGTAATCTTTCGTGTCTTGCTAGCCATTAATAAGATTCAAATCTTCACTCTTTTTTTATTTATCTCTGGCTTAATTCTAACGTAAGGAAAAAGTAATTAAATATTAACCATTCATAAAAAACTTAAAAATCATATAGATAACTCTTCCTTGTTAGGCAAGAATTTTGCCATTGCGTGGGCAAACCTCGCCAAAACATGCGATAATAGAGGAAGGCTATTTTCACATGGGGAACGAGATGAAAAAATTAATCCCTTATGAAATCGATGGGAACAAAGTTTCAACCGAGTATTTGCAAAAGATTATTGAACTCAATCTTTCACAAATAGAAACAGATTTAGTTGGGGATTTGAGTTATTACTCCGAAAATTCTCAATATACACCTGACTCTTTGAAGATTATCTCTATCACAGCTATCGGTAATGATCAGTATTCGATGAGTTATGGATTCAAATGGACTATCTTCAACGCCTGCCTTGACATTAACGCAGATGAGTTCACCACTGAGCGCGTGTCATTTAAAGTTAAAGGCCACGGGCTTGAATTTGATATTATTGATACTGAACGTTCGACTTCCGCTGAAGAACTGTAATTTTAAGTAATGCACTGGTGCATAATTGCCAAAATGAATTATATTTAAATCGTAATGTTTTGAATAAATCTTATCCCCAACATTTATTGAAGAAAGTGTTTATTATTGCTAAATCTCATCTATATTTTAGGTTTAGTTCATAGAGTTCTGTTGTAAGTGATGTACCCGGAAACCACCAAGTTTTGTTGTTTACTCACAGAGTGTTGTCAACACCGAATAAGCCATTACGGAGGGGATGATATGGATGAGTACTCGCCTAAGCGACACGATATAGCGCAGCTGCGGTTCCTGAATGAAAGTCTGTACGATGAAGGGATAGCTACGCTGGGGGATAGCCACCACGGTTGGGTCAACGACCCTACTTCCGCGGTAAACCTGCAACTTAATGAACTGATCGAGCACATCGCTTCGTTTGTGATGAGTTTTAAAATAAAATACCCGGATGATACCCCTCTGACCGATTTGGTTGAGGAGTACCTGGACGATACCTACACCCTCTTCAGTAATTACGGAATAAACGATTCTGACTTACGTCAATGGCAAAAGACCAAAAAACGATTATTCAGAATGTTCTCAGGTGAGTATGTCTGTACCCTGATGAAAACTTAAGTAATACTTTAACCAACACCAGCAGTAATTTAGATAAATAATGAAAAGGTCATGATGAACAAAATCGACTATTTGATGCGTTTGAGAAAATGCACCACTATTGACACTCTTGAACGCGTTATTGAGAAAAATAAGTACGAGCTTTCCGACGACGAACTGGAGTTGTTTTACTCTGCGGCCGACCATCGCCTGGCAGAATTAACAATGAATAAGCTTTACGACAAAGTTCCTGTCGCCGTCTGGAAATTCGTCCGGTAACGTTTCCATACATGACTTCATAGGGCCGTATTTAACCGCGGCCCTATGGTTATTATTCAGACAAAACATTCACTTCCTTTATCAGTTCCAATTATTGAAACTCTTTATTCCCTTTCTTAATCCTTTCTAAAAAAGCCTGTAATAGAAACTGAAAACACTGTTCTGTTTGCGCCGAACGCAAAGGGGCGGGTTTTCGCATCATCGCCACGGTTCGGCTTAAGGTCGGTTGCTGTAAATGGACCACCTTTAATTCTTCATCATTCAGCGTTGCGGTATATAACTCAGGCAAAATAGCCAGTGCCAGCCGCGATCGGACTAACCCATAGAGGGTTTCCTGAAAATCCACCCGGTAATTGATACTCAGGTTCAATTTATGGCTTTCCACCAGCGACGCCACCAATCGGCTGACATTGCCTTTTAGAAAAAGCGCTATCGGTCTTTTGGCCAACTGCCGCCACGGAAGATTGTGCGTTTCTGCTAATAGATCATCCTTGCGCATCACCACCACAAAAGGGTCTTCCAGCAGGGGATAGACCGTCAGGCTGTCCGGCACCGTGCTGTCAGTGGCACCGATACCAAAGTCCAGAGAACCGTTTTCAAGTTCCACCAGCAGGGCGTTATTGGTCAAATCGTGAAACTCAATGCGCATGGCCGGAAAATGTTCGGAAAGCAGCTGCGGAACGGCGGGGAAAAGTAGCGTACTGACGGAAGGCACCAGCCCAATTCTCAACGTGCCGTCACCGCCCTGCTCCATAATCTGCTGCATATCGTCAAACGCGCTGTGAGCGGCGTTCAGCAAACGCTGGGCATGGGGCAAAATGGCAATGCCTTCCTCGGTGAGCGTCACCGCCTGCGCGGTTCGGTTTACCAGCTTCCCGCCTAAAACTGACTCAATTTGGCGCAGCGCGCTGCTCAACGCCGGCTGGCTGATAGCCAAGCGATTGGCTGTTTCGGTAAAACTGCGCAGCTGGGCCAGCGTGACAAAATATTGTATCTGTTTGAGGGATAAAGCAGGCAATCGACGCCAGGGTTCAGACATAGTTTCCCGTGTTCCAGTCAAAAGAAAGTAAACGTTTGCTCAGCATAACCCCATCTTATAACCCGATAAAATAAATCATCTGTCCAAAGCTCTTCACGCTGCCTACATTAGCGCAATGACTTGCCGATATTGGATACTCCTATGACCGTTTCTCCTCCCGCGATCGCCCTGCGCCAGCGCGCCGTACAAGCCGCTTTAGGCAAAATTCCCTTCGACCGCTTACTGCGCAATGCGCGCGTCATCGACATGGTGACAGGAGAGATCCGCGACGCCGACGTCGGGCTAGTCGACCATATGATCGCCAGCGTGCACCCCTGCGGCGAGTTTTTGCAGACAGAAAATGTCGATGACCTTGCCGGAGCGCTGCTCTCTCCCGGCCTTATCGACACCCACGTGCATATAGAAAGCTCCCACCTGCCGCCGGAGAGTTACGCCGAGATCGTAGTCGCTCAAGGCACTACCACGGTTTTTTGGGATCCGCATGAATTAGCCAACGTGCTCGGCGTAGACGGCGTGCGTTATGCTGTTGAATCCAGCCGTGACCTGCCTTTGCGGGTGATTTGCGCCGCGCCGTCCAGCGTGCCTTCTACTCCGGGTCTGGAAATGTCCGGGGCCGATTTCAAAGGGCGTGAAATGCAAACCATGCTGAGCTGGCCGGAAGTCGCGGGCGTGGCGGAAGTGATGGATATGCACGGCGTGCTCAACGCCAGCGATCGCATGATTGAAATCCTCGAAGCTGGCCTGAGCAGCGGCAAACTGATTGAAGGGCACGCGCGCGGCTTGAAAGGCTCCGGGCTGCAAGCCTACCTCGCCGCCGGGATCACTTCTGACCATGAGTTGACCTCCGCCGAAGACGCGCTGGAGAAACTGCGGGCTGGCCTGACTCTGCAAATTCGCGGCTCGCACCCATATCTACTGCCAGAAATCGTCGCGGCACTGAAAACCCTGCCGCACCTCTCTTCGCAAATCACCCTCTGCACGGATGACGTCCCGCCCGATTTCCTGTTGGAAAAAGGCGGCCTGATCGCCCTGATTAAACTACTGATATCTCACGGCTTGCCTGCTGAAGACGTGCTGCGCATGGCGACTTTCAACGCGGCGATCCGCATGCAGCGTGCTGATTTAGGCCTGATTGCCGCCGGACGCACGGCGGATATGATTGTGTTCGACTCGCTGGAGTCGCTCAATCCTTTAGCCGTTTACGTGAGCGGGCAGAAAGTGGCGCAAGACGGCAAGCTGCTGTTCAGTCCGAAAAAAGCCACCGGCGTGACACCGCCGCGCGACACCATGCACATCTCCAGTCTGTCGGCAGGCGACTTTGTGCTGCGCATTCCCGGTCTGAAAAATGGCAAAGCTCGCCTGAGAAACATCAAAGGCGCGCGCTTCACCCAGTGGAGCGAAGTGGTGGTTAACGTGCGCGACGGCGAGGTGCAGATCCCTGACGGCTTCAGCCTGATTTGGGTCAAGCATCGCCATGGCCGCCATGACGCCACGCCGCGCATGGCGCTGCTGGAAGGCTGGGGTGAACTGCGCGGGGCCATTGCCACCTCCTACTCCCACGACTCGCATAATCTGGTGGTGCTGGGCCGAAATCCTGCGGATATGGTGCTGACAGCTAATCAGCTAATAGCTAGCGGCGGCGGCATGGCGCTGAGCCAAAATGAACAACTGCTGGCCCACGTGGCCATGCCGATTGCCGGCATGCTTTCGGATTTACCGGCAGAAGAGTTGGCGGCGCAGTTTAAAAACCTGCGAGATCTGAGTTCCAAAGTCGCCGACTGGGAGCCGCCTTATCGCGTTTTCAAAGCCATCGAAGGCACCTGTTTGGCCTGCAACGCCGGTCCCCATCTGACTGATTTAGGTCTGACCGATGGCGGGTTAAGAGAAATAGTCGACCCGATCCTCGAAATGTGGGAAGACGAGATTTAGCCGTACTGCAACACAGTGATAGCAACCGCAACATCATAAAAAACATAAAGTTTCAGGGGATTTCCAACATGAGTGACAGTTCTGTTAAACAGGCCGCTGCGCCAGCCGGAGAAAGCTGGTTACAGCGTCGTTTTAAACTACAGCAGCGCGGCACCCGAGCTAAAACTGAGTGTCTGGCGGGCATTACTGGCTTCTTAGCCGCCGCCTATTTATTGATTGTCATCCCAAGCCTGCTGGCCGCAGGCGGCATCGATAAAGGCGCGGCCACCACCGGCGTCATTATCGTTTTTGTATTGGGAAGCTTGCTGATGGCGTTCTATGCCAACCTGCCGTTTATGGTCGGGCCGGGCATCGGCGGTTCAGTGTTAGTCGGCATTACGCTGGCCGGGGACGGCATCAGCTGGCCCATCGCGCTGGGCATCGCCTGCTGGTCGGGCATCGTGTTTTTCGTAATGACGGTGCTGGGTCTGCGCGAAGTGGTTACTCGCTCCGTTCCGCAATCCATCAAGCTTGGCTTAACGGCGTCGATTGGTATTTTTGTGGCTTTATTGGGTTTCCGCAATGCCGGTTTGGTAGCCGCGACGGTGAAAACCAACGCTTTAGCCTTGGGTGACTTCACCGCGCCGGGCGCCATTATCGCCCTGCTCGGCCTGTTGGTAGCAGTCGCTCTTCAGGCGCGAAAAATCCCCGGCGCGCTGCTGTGGGCCATTCTTTTCGCTACGCTGATTGGCATTCCTTTTGGCGTCACCCACCTGCCGCAGCAGTGGTTCTCCCTGCCGCACTCCGTCGGGCCGCTGCTGGGTAAAGTCGATTTGATGGGCGCGATTAATATCGCCTTCCTGCCCTTCTTGTTTATCTTCTTCGCGTCTGAGTTTTTCTCCACCATGGGCACCACGCTGGCGGTTGGCGGCGAGGCCGGGTTGCTCGACGAGCAAGGCAACATGCCTAACATTAATCGTCCATTCGTGGTTGACTCTATTGCGGCGGCACTCGGGCCGATTGTCGGCATCCCTGCTGCAACGGCGCTGATTGAATCCTCAGCCGCCGCCGAAGCTGGAGGCAAAACTGGCCTGACGGCGCTGACCGCGGCCTTGATGTTCCTGCTGATGCTGCTGTTTACGCCGATTGCGCTGATGATCCCCAAAGAGGCGACGGCACCGGCATTAATTCTGATTGGTTTGAACATGTTCAGCGGGCTGCGCAAAGTCGATTTGGGCAACTTTACTGATGGCCTGCCAGTTCTGATGATGGTGATGATCACCCTGATTTCAAACAGCTTCGGCACGGGGATCGCCGGTGGCCTGCTGTTCTATGTGATCATCAAAGTCGTGGCCGGGAAAGCCCGTGAAGTGCCGATTGGCCTGTATATTTTGGCGATCCCATTAGCCTATTACTTCGCCACCTTAGTCCATCACTAGCCGCAAAATAAATCTCCATAAGGGCACCTAAAACGTGCCCTTTTTTACGACGACAAAAGCACAAAATCCAAAATAGTCTTGTAGAAATCCAACATATCACCCTAAGATGAAACACCATATCTAGTCATTTATTGACATATGGAATACTACATCTTTGATTATTTACCACATGGATAGGTGATAAACATGACTCGCAACGATAAACAATCCTCACAACACGTCGCCCGCCTCGCAGCAGAAACCCTCAACAACCCCAAGGCCACCGAGCTTGAAAAAAGCCTGGCAGGCTCAGTGCTTTCGCAGGCCAGCTCTAAAAACCAAACCGGTGCCGAGATGGAAGCTATTGCATCCAAAGCTTTAAAAAGCGCCTCCTCAAGTCAGGTCGCCAAAACGCTAGCCGGATCGGTGATTGCTCAAGCCAATAAAGCGCGTTAAGACGCAAAGCTGGGCTAAGTCCCAGCTTTTTTTTGCACGACGAATTCGGCCGATTATTCAGCGATGAATTAACAAAATTGGGGGGATAATAATAAGTGGGGAATGAGCGTAAAACGGCGAGAGCCAGAAATGGTGGAGGCCCTGCCAGCTACATCCCGGCACACACGACACCTGCCATGGCTGCTTCCTTCCGGACCTGACCGAGTTAACAAGTTAGTGTTGCGGGAGAACCAACAGGGCCCCCATTGTCGTTGTTGGCTTCGCGACTCATTGCTGAATAATCGAAGCGGTGGGCATTATCAGTGATGGCCGTGGCAATTGCAAGTTAACCGCCGACAACCGTTGTTTTCTTATACAACCGCCACGGTTACGACCTTTATCCGAGACGGGTTTGCGGCATAATGGCAGTGAAACCCACAAGGAGCCCACCATGTCGGAGACCGATAACTTTCGCCACCGCGTCCTACAGATCATTGCCGCCATCCCCTATGGTCAAGTCACCACTTATGGCAATGTCGCCCAGTTAGCAGGCTCACCGCGTGCGGCAAGGCAGGTCGGCGGCGTACTGCGCAAATTGCCGGAAGGCAGCACTCTGCCATGGCATCGCGTCATCAATCGTCACGGCGAGATTTCCCAACAAGGGGAAGATTTTAAACGCCAGCGCCAGGCCCTGCTCGAAGAAGGCATTGTGTTCGAAGGCGGGCAGATTGATCTGGAGAAATATGGCTGGAAATGGTGAATCCTGGTCATAAAAAAACACCGCCTGGGCGGTGTTTTTCTTTTGCTCGACTGACTCGGTATTAATTAACTATTAATACATTGGCTGAGTCGGGGCTGGAGCGGGTGCTGGAGCACCTGGCGCACCTGGAGGAGTTTCAAGACCCGGTTGGTTAGGGTTGCTTTCTGGCCCTAATCCGGTTGGCTTGGTCGTCACAGGCACTGAGGCTACTGGGACTAACTGCAAGTCAGCTTTGGTACCCTGACCGCGGTTAACCACTTCTTTGATGCTATCCGTAATGAAGGCCAAATGACCATTCACCGTCACCGCCGCACTCAAGATAACGCGTGCGTTTGGCGGGACATCCTGCGGGTTGTAAGGCAGGATAAAGGTAAATGGAGCCTGTTTCCCACCGGTGCGTGCCACTTTCTGCGCGATAACGCGTGAAGGCGCATCAGCCAGAGAAGCATCAGACATAGTTACCGTCAACACAGCATCAGGTGGCAAGGCCACGCGCTGTGAGATGTTAACCGTACCCGACACGTTTGGCCCGGTGATAGCTGGCCCGGACGGACTCGCCGACGTATTGGCGGGTGCTTCCTGTGCTGGTGCTGGGTGCGATGCACAACCGGCCAGTGTGAGAGACAGCGCGGTTCCACCTACAATCTGCCAAAGTTTCATTGATCGTTCTCCTTTTTATTATTCGCTTGTCGACAAGCTCAAATAAACGCCGACTATGAGTAGTGGCTTTAACCACCTTGCGCATTAATCATGGCACAAAAAACTGACCTTTTCCTGTCGCTGACCAAAATCAGCTTCTGAGCCATGCTTTTATCCACTATTATGAATGAGATACCCCATCGTTCCTGATGCTGCACATTGATTTATCAGAGTTTTCCGAGGCGGCAAAAGGCTAACTTTCATGAGGCCACCTATGAGTCAGGCACTACAAAAATTACTGGATCTGCTAGATCTGGAAAAAATCGAAGAAGGGTTGTTTCGTGGCCAAAGTGAAGATCTTGGCTTGCGTCAGGTCTTTGGCGGGCAGGTCGTCGGGCAGGCTCTCTACGCTGCCAAGCAAACCGTGCCTAGCGACCGTGGTATTCACTCTTTCCACAGCTATTTTTTACGCCCCGGCGACAGTAGCAAGCCGATTATTTATGACGTCGAAATCCTGCGCGACGGCAACAGCTTCAGCGCCCGCCGCGTAAAAGCCGTCCAGCACGGTAAGCCGATCTTCTACATGACCGCCTCATTCCAGAGCCATGAAGAGGGCTTCGAGCATCAGAACACCATGCCGGACGTGCCGCCGCCGGAGTCCTTAATCTCCGAATCGGATATCGCCAAGAGCCTTGCTCACCTGATCCCTGAGAAAGTGCGCGACAAGTTTATCGGCCAGAAACCGATCGAAATGCGCCCGGTGAAGTTCCACAATCCGCTAAAAGGCAGTAAAGAAGAGCCACACCGCGCGGTATGGTTTAAAGCCAACGGCGAGATGCCGGATGACCTGCGCGTGCATCAGTATCTGCTGGGTTATGCCTCGGACTTCAACTTCCTGCCCACGGCTCTTCAGCCGCACGGCGTCGGCTTCCTTGAGCCGGGCATGCAAGTGGCCACCATTGACCACTCCATGTGGTTCCACCGTCCGTTCAAGCTGGACGATTGGCTGCTGTATGCCGTTGAGAGCTCTTCGGCATCGGGCGCGCGCGGCTTTGTGCGCGGGCAGTTCTACACTCGCGAAGGCGTGCTGATTGCCACCACGGTGCAGGAAGGGGTGATTCGCCAGCGCGAAATCCCTTAAGTCGGGTTGAAACTGCATCGAAAATACATAAAAAAGGGGCGATATCTCTATCGCCCCTTTTTGCTTTCATCATTATCCGTTAAGTCTTTATCAGCACGCCGGATAGGTTGTTGTGTTTGCTTTTTATTATGTTTCTGTCGGACAGAATTTAGCGCACTACTTTCTTTGAAATCAGACGCTTAACCAATTATTGGTTGTAAGCGTTTTCGCCGTGGCTGTTTACGTCCAGACCTTCGCGCTCTTGTTCTTCAGGCACGCGCAGGCCAACCAGCACGTCTGCCACTTTGTAAGCGATGAAGGCAACCACACCAGACCAAATCAGGGTTACGCCCACGCTCAGCAGCTGGATCCACACTTGGTGACCCATGGTCACGCCTTCGGCATAACCCACGCCGCCCAGAGAGCTGGATGAGAACACGCCAGTCAGGATACAGCCAACGATGCCGCACACGCCGTGAACGCCAAACACGTCACAGGTGTCATCAACCTTGAGCCAATGTTTCAGCGTAACCACGCCCCACAGGCCAGCAACGCCGCCTACCAGACCGATAATCAATGCACCGCCAACGCCTACGGTACCGCACGCCGGGGTGATAGCAACCAGACCCGCGATAGCACCGGAACTTGCGCCCAGCAGTGAAGGTTTGCCGCGCACCATCCACTCAACCAGCGTCCAAGACAGGATTGCACCCGCAGTCGCCATAACAGTGTTGAGGAAGGCCAAAGCTGCGATAGAGCTGGCTGCACTGGCAGAACCGGCGTTGAAGCCGAACCAGCCAACATACAGAATCGATGCGCCAGTGAAGACCATTGGCAGGTTGTGCGGTTTGAAGGCTTCTTTGCCGAAACCGGCACGTTTGCCCACCATGTATGCACCCACCAGGCCAGCAACGGCGGCGTTGATGTGTACAACGGTACCGCCCGCGAAGTCCAGCGCACCATCAGCCGCCAGGAAACCGCCCGCCCACACCATGTGTGCGATTGGCAGGTAAGAGAAGGTCAGCCAAATCACGGTGAAAATCAGGACAGCCGAGAAGCGCACGCGCTCTGCCAGGCCGCCCACCACCAGTGCCACGGTAATACAGGCGAAGGAGCATTGGAACGCCACGTGGATCAGCTGTGAGAAGGTGCCGGTGACGGAATCAAGGCCGATGCCTTTCAGCATGACGTTGCTGAAGCCACCAAACACGGCATTGCCTTCGCTGAACGCGACGCTGTAGCCGTAAAGCATCCAGAGTACGCAAACCAGTGCGAAGGTCACGATGACCTGAGTCAGCATAGACAAGACGTTTTTGGAACGCAGTAAGCCGCCGTAAAATAGCGCCACGCCCGGCACCGTCATGAACAGTACCAGCGCGGTACAGATCATCATGAAGGCGTTATCAGCGCCGTTAGCCACCGCAGGTGCAGCAGCCATGGCAATCGATGGCAACAGGGCAGTTGCACCAAGCCCCATCATCGCGAGAAGTTTTTTCATTGTTAACCCACCCCGTTTCTCAAAAACTGCTGTCTTAAAAAGTGATTAAAGTAATAAGGCCGAATTTACAGTGCTGCTTCGTCGGTTTCGCCGGTACGGATGCGAATAACGCGTTGCAATTCAGCTACAAAAATTTTGCCATCGCCGATCTTGCCGGTGTAGGCCGCTTTGCTAATCACGTCGATCACTTCATCGAGCTGATCGTCGGCAATCGCAATATCGATTTTTACTTTTGGCAGGAAGTTAACGCTGTACTCCGCGCCGCGATATAACTCTGCGTGTCCTTTCTGGCGACCGAACCCTTTGACTTCCGTCACGGTCAGGCCTTGAATTCCTACAGCTGACAGTGCTTCACGCACGTCTTCCAACTTAAAAGGTTTGATCACCACAGTAACCAGCTTCATGTTGCCACTCCTCGAATTAAGAGCCTGCCGCGAGAGGACTCTCGCCGATACGAAAGGGATAAAGCAAAGGCTGTGCCAGAGTTGATCGCGCGGGGCATTCTGGCGTTTTGTGGCTTAATGGCGGGATTTCGGAATCGTCGCAGCGAGGCTGAGAGTCAAAATGGTGCAAATAGCCCAGCCTCCTGCGCACTATTTAAGTGCGCAGCGCTATTTTTCAGTGCAAGGAAAATTTGGCCTAAAGATCGCTGCATGAAGATGGTGCAACGCCAGAGTGCCGGAGTGAGAAATAAGAGGGAAGAAAAGCGCGGTGACCTGAGAGAGTCAGGCCACCGCGAGAGGCCTAGCCGTTTTCAGCGACCGGCTGCTCGTGCTGCGAAGAGGCGAGTTCCTCCCCCACCAGCTGCAACTGATACATTTGATAGTAACGGCCTTTTTCAGCTAACAGCTGGAGGTGATTGCCCTGCTCCACGGCCTGACCGCGATGCAGCACCAGGATGTTATCGGCATCTACAATGGTGGAAAGACGGTGGGCGATGACTACCAGCGTGGTCTGCTGGCGAATAGCCCGCAGCGCGCGCTGAATCGCCTGTTCCGTGCCGGAGTCGATATTGGCGGTTGCCTCGTCAAGGATCAAAATTTCTGGCGCTTGCACCAGAACGCGCGCCATGGCTAACAGCTGCTTCTGCCCCACCGACAAATTGTTCCCCTGCTCGCCGAGACGGGTGTTGATACCATCCGGCATCGCGCGGATCAGCGGCGCAAGCTGCACCACTTCCAACGCGTGCCACACCTGCTCCTCATCGATGTCGCGGCCCAACGTGACGTTAGCAAAAACCGATTCCGCCAGTACCACCGGGTCCTGCTGCACCATGGCGATGCCTTTGCGCAAGCTGGTGTGGGAAAGCTCAGACAGCGGGCGACCGTCCACGCGGATCTCCCCCTGATTCACCGGATAATAGCCCATCAGCAAGTTGGCTAAAGTGCTTTTACCACTGCCGGTGTGCCCAACCAGCGCCGCAAAGCCGCGCGAAGGCACCTGCAAGGAGATATTCTCCAGCACCCATTTATCCGGGCGATAGGCGAAGCTGACATTGCGAATATCAATCTCGCCGCTGCACAGCGGCTTGTCGTCGCTGCCGTACTGCTGCTGGGTACGATCCATCAAATCAAAAATTCGCTCCCCCGCTACAACGGCTTGCTGGTAGATAGACTGCTGCGAGGTCAGCGCAATTAACGGCTCGTTTAAACGCCCAAGGTAGTTAATGAAGGCATAAAGCACGCCGACGCCAATGGTGCCTTCGGCGCTGAAGCCGAATAACAGCAGCAGGCCGCAGAGGATCAGCGACGCGAACAGGCTCAGCAGCGGGCGCAGCAGGAAGCCTTCCAGCCGCAGCGTCTGCATGCGGGCGGCATAGTGGGACTGGCTGGCATTGGCCAAACGCTGCCCAAAGCGCTTCTGCTGGCGGAACTGCTGAATCACGCCCATGCCGTTAATGACTTCGTTAAAACCGTCATTGATATCAGCCAGATAGCTACGAACGCGCCTCACTACCGGCGTGCTGTACACCTGATAGATAGCCATCACGATGAACACCGCCGGGAAGATACACGCGGCGATGGTTGCCAGCCGCCAGTCGAGGCTATACATGGCAATCAGCATGGCGCCAATCAGCGCCACGCTGCGCAGCACGGTCGACACCACGGTGACGTAGAGATCGCGGATCACCTCGGTATCGTTGGTGACGCGGGAGATCAACTGCCCCACCGGCTGAGTGTCGAAGGCGCTTAAGGGCTGGCGCAGGGCGGCGTCCATGACGTCGGTGCGCAGCCTCTGGACCACCCCCACCGCGGCGCGGTTAAACAGCAGCGCCTGATAGTAATGCAGGCCAGCGGCGAGGAATTGCAGCACGATAAAGGTGATGGCCAGCAGGCTGACCATGCCCAGCGGTAACTGGCCCTTCGCCACGTAATTATCAATAAAGTAGCTGATGAGGATCGGCCCGAGCACTTCCGCACCCGCCGCCACCCACAGCATCAGCACGGCAATCGACAGGGGCTTGCTGTAAGGCTTGCCGTAGCTCAAAAGCCTTTTGAGCGTCGGCCAGCTTTTCTGAATTTTAATCATGTTTTATGTCAACCAAACTCGGGGGTTGTTGATCCACAGGAAGGTCATCCACCGGGAGATCGTCCGCAGGAACGTCGTCCAGCGCGGCCTCCAACTGCTGATAGCGATACATTTCGCGATACCAGCCGGGCCTTGAGGAGAGCTGCTCATGGTTGCCGCGTTCGGCGACGGTGCCATTGCTGAACACCAGAATTTCGCTGGCATCCACCAGCGCCGACAGACGATGCGCGCTGATGATCACCGTGCGATCGCTGCCCCAGGTCCGCAAGTTATGCAGAATTTGGTGCTCGGTGCGGCCATCGACGGCGGAAAGCGCATCATCCAAAATCAGGATCTCAGCCTGTAACAGCAAGGCGCGAGCAATGGAGATACGCTGCTTCTGACCGCCAGACAGCATCACGCCGCGCTCGCCCACTTCCGTTTCGTAGCCCTGCGGCAGACGCAAAATATCTTCATGGACGCTGGCTAAACGCGCGGCCTCTTCAATCTCCTGCTGGGTCGCATCAGGGCGGCCCAGCGCGATGTTCTGCGCCACGGTGTCGGAGAATAAGAACGGCGTCTGGCTGACCACCGCCATGCGCCCACGCCAGTCGTCCAGCTGGATTTCTGGCAGTGGCAGGCCGTGGAACTGAATGTCACCCTGCGTGATGTCGAACTGGCGCTGAATCAGAGCCAGCAAGGTGCTTTTGCCTGAACCCGTCGGGCCACACAGCCCCAGCATCTGGCCCGGCTTGAGCACAAAGTCGACGGTGTGCAACGCAGGCTGGCTGTTTTCCGGATAGCGGAAATCGTCAATTTTCACCTCCAGCGTGCCACGCCCTTCCGGCAGAGGCGTTTTGCCATCCACCACGCTCGGCGCTTCCTGCAATAAGCTGCGAATACGGCTGTAGGCGGCACTTCCGCGCTCAACGATGTTGAACATCCACGCCAGCGCCAGCATGGGCCAAATCATCAGGCCAAGGTACATCACAAAGCTGGTGAGCTGGCCCAGCGTGAGATGGTCATGCACCACCATCCAGCTGCCGCCGCCAATCGCCAGCATGTTGGCCATACCGATGGCGACATAAATCGTCGGATCAAAACGGGCATCCACACGCGCGACGTGCATATTCTTCACGCCGGTATCCGCGGCGACGTCGGCAAACTGCGAAGATTGGTGATTCTCAAGGCCGAAGGCTTTGATCATGCGAATACTGGTCAGGCTCTCTTGCGCCTGGTCGTTGAGGGAAGAGAATGCGGCCTGCGCGGTTTTAAAGCGCTGGTGCAATTGGTCGCCATAGCGTTTGATCACAATCGCCATGATAGGCATCGGCACCAGAGAAAGCAGCGTCAGCTCCCAGCTGATTTGCGTTGCCATGACAATCAACACCGCCAGCCCCATCACCAATGAATCCACCAGCGTCAGCACCCCTTCACCGGCGGCAAACACCACGCGGTCGACGTCATTGGTGGCGCGAGCGATCAGGTCGCCTGTGCGATGGCGCAGATAAAACGCCGGATGTTGGCGACTCAGCTGCTTGAAGAAGTTCTGGCGTAGCTCCACCGCCAGCTGATAAGAGGCGCCGAACAGCAGCACGCGCCAGACATAGCGCAGCAGGTACACCAAAATGGCGGTGCCCAGCATCAGACCCAGCCAGGCGAATAAGACGCCGGAGGTCATCTGTTTTGAGGTCACGCCATCAATGACGATTCCAACCAATTTGGGCGGCAGCAGCTGCAAAATAGCGATAATAATCAGCAATGCCACGGCCCCGAGGTAACGTCGCCACTCGCGGCGGAAATACCAACCCAGTTGAGCAAAGAGTCTCACGCAGATTTATCCATATTCTTAAGATTTTTATTATGAAGCAGCGGCAAGAATACCATCCTTAACATGCCAAACAGATGAAACTTTTTTCAAACTGGCCCTAACGCCTCGCCAGCGAAAGCGCCATGTTACAGCGGCAGCTCGGTGGTGGATTTAATCCGCTCCATCGCGAAACTCGAAGTCACGTCGATTAATCCCGGTACACCGTTTACCAGACGTTTGTAAAAGCTGTCGTAGCTTTTCATGTCGGCCACCTGCACTTGCAGCAAATAGTCATACTCTCCGGCCATGCGGTAAAAGCCCAGCACTTCGGGTAATGCTGCCACTTGATCGACAAAATGTTGGTACCAATCGCTGCTGTGGTGCTGAGTTTTTATCAACACGAAGGCCGTGAGATCCAGCCCCAGCTTTTCGTTATCCAGCAACGCCACCCTGCCGCGAATAATACCCTCATCCTCGAGACGCTTGAGGCGTTTCCAGCAAGGCGTGGTGGTCAGGTTCACTGCCTCGGCCAGCACGTTGATGGACTGGGTGCAGTCCTGTTGCAGCATCGACAGCAGCTTGCGGTCAATTTTATCTACCAAGTCGCCTCCCGAGAGAAAATCATTCTCTTTAGGTCATCATTTGTGGGCTAAAGAGTAACTTATTTCTCTGCACAATGCGTTAATCTAAGTGCCATCAACATCTCTTTGCCGACGGACTTCATCATGACTAATGCTTGGGTAAATCACGCCATAAAAGAAATCGACGCCGACTTCCAGCGCTCAGCCGATACCCACTTAATGCGCCTGAGCCTCAGCGATTTCCCCGGCATCGCGCTCTATCTGAAAGATGAAAGCACCCATCCGTCGGGCAGTCTGAAGCACCGTTTGGCGCGTTCGCTATTTTTGTACGGGCTGTGCAACGGCTGGATCCGCGAAAATACGCCGATCATTGAAGCCTCTTCTGGCAGTACCGCCATTTCGGAAGCCTATTTTGCACGTTTACTCGGCCTACCCTTTATCGCAGTTATGCCATCCTGCACCGCGCCGCGCAAAATTCAGCAAATTGAGTTCTACGGCGGGCGCTGCCACTTCGTGGAAAATTCGAGCCAGATCTACGCCGCCTCCGAACAGTTAGCGCGTGAAATGAACGGCCACTATATGGATCAGTTCACCTACGCCGAGCGAGCCACCGACTGGCGCGGCAACAACAATATTGCCGACAGCATCTTCCGCCAGATGTCGCTGGAGCCTAATCCGGTGCCGCGTTATCTGGTGATGAGCGCCGGAACCGGCGGCACCTCCGCCACGCTGGGCCGCTATATTCGCTATCAGGGTTACGACACTGAACTGGTGGTCGTTGATCCGGAAAACTCGGTTTTCTACGACTATTACCATCAGCGCGACCCGAGCGTCACCGCGCAGTGCAGCAGCAAAATCGAAGGAATTGGCCGACCGCGCGCCGAGCCGTCCTTCATTCCGAGCGTTATCGACAGCATGATGCGCGTGCCCGACGCCGCCAGCGTGGCGACCGTACAGTGGCTGGAGGTGGTTCTGGGGCGCAAAGTTGGCGGCTCGACCGGCACCAACGTCTGGGGCGCGCTGCAATTGGCGAAACAGATGCGCGAGAAAGGCGACACCGGCTCCATCGTCACCCTATTGTGCGACAGCGGCGAACGCTACCTGAATACCTATTTCGACCCGGAATGGGTGTCGGCGAATATCGGTGATATCAGCCACTACAGCGCCCAGCTGGCGGGAATTCGCTGAGTTTGTTCAAAAGTGAAAAGGCGACCTGAGGTCGCCTTTTTTGTATCAACGTCTTGTGAATTAGACGATTAACGCTCTTCTAACGGATAGCTGCGGAAGCTCCACAACCCCATGGTTTTCAGCGCGTCGCGGTAAATCCCCTGCTTATCCCCCTGAGAAACGCTTTGCATTTCAGCCAGCGGCTTGTCGATGGCGGCCACGGAAACATACTGAATATCGCGCGGGCCGGTTTCCCAGCTGGCGATGGTGAACAGAGCCTGCGAACGGCGCACGTGGCTACCTGAGCTGACAATCACGGCATGTTTAATGCGATGCTTAGCCAAGGCGTAACGGCTGAACAGCGCGTTTTCCACCGTCGAGCGGGCAAAGTTGTCCTGATAGATGCGTTTGCTGTCGACGCCCTTCTCCACCAGCCACTGCGCCATCAGTTTGCCTTCGGTTTGGTGGTTCTGCGGCACGCCGCCGGTGACCACGATCATCGCGTCAGGCAACTGTTTGGCGAGTTCCAGCGTTTTCTCCAGGCGCTGGATGAGGATTTTATTCATCGAGCCATCCGGGTCCAGCGCGTAACCCAGCGTAACGATTGCCGTCGGCCCGGTGAAGGATTTGGCTTCGTCAGCCGGCAGATGGTCGCGCAGCGGCATGGTAGTGACGTGGTCGATCACCGCGAAGACCTTCTTCAGTTGGTCCACGCGGCCCGGATTCAGCTGCTGCAACGCGGCGAGCTGGGCGTCGGTTCCGGCAGTGTCACCTTTGAAACGATCCCACGCCGCGATGTAACTGTGGGCGTCAACGTCGTCTGGCGCGATGTCCAAAATCTGTTTATACAGGCCCAAGGCTTTATCCACATTGTTGTTATAGATGTACGCGCTGGCGGTGCTGAACAGCAGATCGGCACGGTAAGGCTCTAACTTACTGGCCTGTTGCAGCCTGTCGGCGACAATTTCCATATTGGTTGGCAGCTTGCCGGTAAAGCCAGCGTCGGACACGCGTGCCGGAGATTTAAACGCCGTCAGCGCATCTTGAATCAGAAAATCAACGGTTTGGCGTTCGGAAATATATTGTTGGTAATCAGCCTGTGGCTGAACGGTATCGATGGCCCTGGCGGACACGTTGGCAGAAATCAAAAAAGCTAACGCAAGAGCAACGCGGGTTACTCGTGGAGTAGTGATCATTATTTTATCCTTAAAAGGTTAACTACCTGTCTGGACTATAAATAAAAGCGAAAACAAGAAAAAGACGCGTGGCGGAGAATGGGCGAACTATATGAAAGTCATATGACATTTTTGTGACAGATGCACGCTAGGCAGAAAAAAGCCGGGACAGATAGCCCGGCTGGCTGAAATAACCTTAATATTCGGGGGAATAGGTGAGGTGTGGTGAATGCAGCCAATGTTGTAAAAAGTGGGACACCGCCTGATGTTGGCAATGTCCAATAACTTGTAGGTGTGGAGCCTGCTGTTTGAGGACCGGCAGGGCGTTGCCCATCACCAGCCCCATACCCACGCTTTCCAGCATTTCGCGGTCATTCATGGCGTCGCCGAAGGCCATGCACTCGGCCATTTCGATATCCAATTGCTGGGTGAGAAACGCCAAGGCGCTCCCTTTATTGCTCCCGGCTGGCATGATGTCCAGACAGTCCGCCGCCGAAAAGCATAAATCAATGCGTCCGCCAAAGTGGCTTTCCAACTGTGGCACCAGTTGCAGCAGGACGTCGTGCGGTGCGCAGAAGCAGACTTTGCTGTTGCCGCTGATAGGCAGTTCGGCAAAGTTGCACAGCTGATAGCGGAATCCGCTGAACTCATGGGGGATCAGCAACTTAGGGTCGTCGAGGTCGGTAAACCAACCTTCATCACGGAAAACGTGGCGACTGGCCGGGGTATCCCATTGGGTTCTCAGCAGTTCTTCGGCGCAGTCGTCGGGTAAATCACTGGCGTAAAGGCGATCGCCGTGCAGATTGTGGATGCGCGTGCCGTTGCCGGTAATGAGATAACCCTCCAGGCCGAGATTCGCCAGAATGTCTTTCATCTCAAGGTAGTGACGCCCGGTTGCAAAAGTCAGCGTCATGGGCTTCTCAGCCAGCTGAGCCAGCGTGGCCAGTGTCTTTTCACCTAAACGGTGATCAGGCATTAACAGCGTGCCGTCCATATCAAATGCAGCCAAACGAAACATAACACCTCGCGATTATCCCACCGGGCAGGATGAACAATTTCAGCCGCCTTGGTGTGGAAAGTAAGCAAACTGAGTATGCAACTCGATTTGCGGAAGTAATAGTGAACATTTTAAAAATAGTGTTCCTGATTTAGCTCACACTCCGTGAATTTGCTCCATGTCTCCCGCCAGCCGCTGAGTTATGCTCAAGCCACGAGTTTCTCTCAGAGGGGAGTAGGTGTGGCATGCGTTTGCAAAATCGTCTTAATCAGTTTCAACGGCTGTATGCCAGCGTGGGCAGTCAGCCCGCCACGGTGAATGTCGGCGAGCTGGCGGAAATCTTCTGCTGTAGCGAACGCCACACCCGCACTTTGCTATCGCAATTTCAGCACGCAGGCTGGATAAACTGGCATTCGCAAGCCGGTCGTGGCAAACGCGCCGAGCTACACTGCCTGTATACGCCAGAAAGTTTACGGGGAAATTACTTACAGCAGTTGCTGAAAAACGGTGAACACTCGGCGGCGCTGCAATTTAGCGAAGTCGACCCGAATCATTTAAACGCCCTACTCGCTCCCCACCTTGGCGGCCAGTGGCAGGCCGACGCGCCGACCCTGCGTATCCCCTACTATCGCAGCATGCAGCCACTGGACCCGCAAACCCTGACCGGCCGCGCCGAGCAGCACTTGGCGCATACTTTGCACGCCGGGCTAACTCGCTTCACCACCGGGGATCCGCTGCCCCAGCCTGATTTGGCGCACCATTGGCAAATCAGTAATAACGGCAAAACCTGGTATTTCTTCCTGCGCAGCCAGCTTTATTGGCACAACGGCGAGCCGATCCGTGCCGAGCAGCTGCGCCAGCAGTTGGAGCGACTGCGCCTTTCGCCACGCAGCAGGCACGCCTTCGCCGCCGTAGCGGAGATAAAACTGCCCCACGCGCTCTGCCTGCAATTTGACCTCGAGGTGCCGGACTACTGGCTGGCGCACCGTCTGGCTGATCTTAGCTGTTTGCTGTCTCACCCCGACGATGCCTTCTGCGGCGCGGGGCCTTTCCGTTTAGCCAGCTTTGCCGCCGAGCTGGTGCGCCTCGAGCAGCATGCCTACTACCACTTGCAGCGCCCTTTCCTTGCCGCCATTGAGTTCTGGATAACCCCGCAGCTGTTCGCGCAGCGGGATAATGTCAGTTGCCAGCACCCGGTGCGTATCATGCTGGGGGAGCAGGATGAACTGGCGGATGTCAAACCGGTCAAACGCAGCACCAGCCTGGGTTTTTGCTACATCGCCGCCAATCTGCGTCGGCAGCATTTAACCTCTGAACAGGCGCAAAAGGTGGTGATGATTATCCAGCGCTCTGGCCTGCTCAATAATCTGCCTATTGACCATGACTTGGTGAAGCCGAGCAGTGAGATGCTGCCGGAATGGCCGATCCCCGAGCATCATGCCGATGACGTCATCTTACCGAAAACCCTGAGATTGCTGTTCCACCCGCCGGTCGAGTTGGAGTTTGTCGCGCAGGCGCTGCAAGAGGCACTGCGCGCCGAGAACTGTGAGTTAGAAATCGTTTATCATCAGGGCCGCGTGTGGGATGACGAAAGTGGTATCAATGAGGCCGATATTCTTTTGGGCGACCGTCTGATCGGCGAAGCGCCGGAGGCCACTTTAGAGAACTGGCTGCGTCAGGATATGTTGTGGTCGGG
The DNA here is from genome assembly GCF_040419245.1 of Ewingella sp. CoE-038-23. Lineage (NCBI taxonomy): Bacteria > Pseudomonadati > Pseudomonadota > Gammaproteobacteria > Enterobacterales > Yersiniaceae > Ewingella > Ewingella docleensis. The sequence goes on from NZ_JAZHOH010000001.1 coordinate 3,422,800, forward strand.
TATTCTGAGTGATGAAGAGTTGGAGCAGCAGGCGCAGCGCCTTAAGACTATTCAACAACTCCCTCTGGCCGACATTCGCGCTGAAGAACTTCGCGACCATTTTTACCATTTGATGAAGCGCGGCACTATTACGCCGCTGTTCAACTATCAATATCAGGTCAGCGCGCCGCCGCGGGTCAACGGCGTACAGCTCACCGCGTGGGGATGGTTCGATTTTTGTCAGGCGTGGATCCCCCCGCCGCTCTCGTGACAGTCTATGATTGATGCTGTTCAGCGATCCCAAAGAAAAGTAACATGAGCCTCATAGAATTTGCCGAAATCGGTGGCAATTGATTCAAGTACAAATGGATAACAACATGAAAAGAGCAGTAGTGGTTTTCAGCGGCGGTCAGGATTCAACCACCTGTCTGATTCAGGCTTTGACGCAATATGACGAAGTACATTGCATTACCTTCGATTATGGTCAACGACATCGCGCTGAGATCGACATTGCTCAGAAGCTGTCGGTAGAACTGGGCGCCAAAGCTCACAAAGTTTTGGACGTGGGTTTACTTAACGAGCTGGCAGTGAGCAGCCTGACCCGTGACAACATTCCGGTGCCGGTGCTGGGCGAAACTGAAGAAAACGGCTTACCGAGCACTTTCGTGCCGGGCCGCAATATTCTGTTCCTCACTCTGGCGGCTATTTATGCTTATCAAGTTCAGGCTGAAGCCGTCATAACGGGCGTCTGTGAAACCGACTTCTCCGGCTACCCGGATTGCCGCGACGAATTCGTCAAAGCGCTGAAACACGCTGTTTCCTTGGGCATCGCGCGCGATATCCGTTTCGACACGCCGCTGATGTGGCTGAACAAAGCTGAGACATGGGCCCTTGCCGATTATTACCAACAGCTGGATTTGATTCGCCATCACACCCTGACGTGCTACAACGGCATCGCGGGTGATGGCTGTGGCGAATGCGCCGCCTGTAACCTGCGCGCCAATGGCCTGCAGCAGTATCAGCAAGACAAAGTCGGCGTTATGGCTAGCCTGAAGCAGAAAACCGGGCTGAAATAATCCGCTCTCTTGGCCGGGCTAACTCTTTAGCCCGGTCGTTCACGCCTTCCTCAGCCTCCTCGCGCCTCTTCCTCTTTCAGCTCTAACTCGCGCAATCTTTCCAACAACTCGCCTTCCAGCGTCAGCGCCTTCTGGGTGCGTAGATCAATGCACACAAAGGTCAGCGTGGCGTCAGCGACGATATCGCCATCGTGGGTGACTACTTGCTCCAGCACGCCGCTGCGGGTATTCAGCTGCTGCAGGCTGCTGTCGATACGCAACACGTTGCCCAGCGTGGCGGGTTTGCGGTAGTTAATGTTGATGTTTACCACGATGAACGCGATGTTATTCTCGCTCATCCATTTAAATCCGCTTTTGTTATCCAGCCACTCCCAACGTGCTGTTTCTAGAAATTCCAGATAACGGGCATTGTTAACGTGCTGATAAACATCAATATGAAAACCACGAACGGTAATAAATGTATGCATAATTGCTTTCCGGCTCCTGCAAAATAGTCATTAAATCCTGACAACTGGTCAGATGTCTTTTGAGATTAGCAGAAGAAAACGGCACTAACCGTGAACAGGTCAGCGCCGCGACTTTCGTCACAATTTCAATCGGTCCTTGTTGCGCTCAAACAGCGCGGCACCAATCCCCGGGACTTCCTGTAGCTGTTCGATTTCCGTGAACTGTCCCAAGTCATCACGGTAGTTAACGATAGCCTGCCCCTTCTTAACGCCAACGCCATTCATCACGCGGGCGAAGTCCTCTGCGGAAGCCGTGTTGATGCTCACCGTGGTGTCGTCAGTGGTCGTGGCCTTCTCCTGCTTAGCCTTAGATGCTTCAGCCTTGCTGGTCGGGGCTTGAGTGGCCGTAGATGCCGTCGTAGTAACCTTACTGGTGGCTGCGGGGGCTGCCTGTAACATAACCGGCAGAGTGGAAAGGCCAAGCGCTAAGGCCAGTGACAGTGATGTAATACCCAATTTTTTCATGCTGTATCCTCCATGTGTTTTCAGCACGGACAGAGTGCAGCAAGTTTATTCGGGCAACAATTGGCAGATTCAAAATGTGGAAAAGGCCGCGAAAGCGGCCTTTGTTTGTTGCAACACGTTGCATAACGCTGCGAGGTTTACTGGAGTTGTGCGCCAGAACCCAGCTTAATTTTTGCTTCCTGACGCAGGTTCGACAGCAGAGCGTCGAAGGTCACGTTAGAAGAAGATTGCTGCAACTCTTGCTCGAAGCGAGCGATTTCATTGTCAGGCAGCTTACCAGCGTTGACCGCCGTCAGCTCAACCAGCACGCTATTGCCCTGATCATCCTGAGACAAACCGTAAACCGGCTGGTCTTTTTGCGGATGAGGCAGCGCATAGACATTCTGCTCGAAAGCCGAAGGCTGTTGTGAACGCTGAACCTTCTGCACGTCGCCGAAACTCAGGCCAGCAGCTTTGAGAGCTTCATCGCCTTTGCCTGCTTTCAGAGCCGTCAGCAGCTTCTCACCGTCCAAACGTGCCTGATCTTCAGCTTTCTGGCGTTTCACCATAGTCACAACCTGCTCTTTCACTTCAGCAAAAGGTTTAACGCCTTCCGCCTTGTGAGCATCAACACGTACCACGAAGGCGCGATCGCCATCCACGGTGATGATGTCAGAGTTGCTGCCCGGCGTACCGTCTTGACCAATCAGGCCGCCATCAAAGATTGCCTGAATGACAGGTTTGAAGTTGATGGCCGCAGGAATAGATTGCTGAGTGAACCAGTCGGTGTGAGTCGCCTTAACGCCAGCCACCTCTTCAGCAGAAGCCAAAGATTCGTTGTCGTTGTTCGCGGCTTCGCTAACTTTCTGCTGCAACGCGTAGTAAGCGTCAGTCGCTTTATCTTGTTTCAGCTTATCAACAATGCTGTCACGAACCTGAGCCAAAGGCTTGATTTGCTCTGGTTTAATATCTTCCAGACGCAGAATGAAGAACCCGCTGTCAGACTTAATCACGCCGGATACCTGACCTTTGGTGGTCAGATTGGCACTTTTAAACTCTGGTAGCGTGGTTTCAGGCTCAACCCAATCCATCAAACCACCCTGCTTACCGCTCAAGGTATCGATAGACTTGGTTTTTGCCAGCTCGGCAAAATCAGCGCCTTTTTTCAGTTCAGCGGCAACCGCATCGGCGTCAGCTTGGTTTTTCAACACGATAACGCTGTAACGACGGCGCTCCGGCTGACCAAACTCGCTTTTATGCTGGTCGTAGTAAGCCGTGATATCTACATCGCTTACTGTCGTTTTTCCTTGCAAAGCAGCAGCATCCATTTCGATGTAGCTCACTTTGACTGCTTCAGGAGAAACGAAGTTGTTTTTGTTCTGGTCGTAGAAAGCCTGCGCTTCGCTGTCGCTAACCTGCTGCTTGGCCGCAAGGGCTGCGGTGTCCAGCGTTGCAGTGCGAACATCGCGCTCTTGCAGCAGCAAGTCTGACATGGCGCTGGTTTCAGACGGCAAAACGAAGTCTGAAGTACCAAATGCCTGTGCTAACTGCTGGCTAACCAATTGCTGTTTCATCAATTTGGCGAAGTTGTCCGCGCTGTAACCCATACCCTGGATACTTTGCAGATACTTGGCATTGTCGAAACGGCCGTCAGTTTGGAATTGTGGGGTCGCCAGAATCGCGTCTTTGATCTGCTGATCGCTAACGGTGATGCCTAGCTTCTTGGAATACTGATCCAGCAAAGTGACGTCAATCAGGTTATTCAGGGACTCTTGACGCAGTTGTTGCATATAACCTTCGCTGCCAGCCAGCGCAGAGAATTGCTCTCCAAGCTGTTGTTGCAGTCGGCTACGCTGGTTTTGCACAGCTTCTTCCAACTGAGCACGTCCGATCTCCTGACCATTCACTTTCGCTGCATAGTCGCCTGAACCGCCGATCAGGTAGTTGCCCACCCCTGTCAAAATAAAGGACAGAATAATCAGGGCCAGAATGATTTTGAGCACGACGTGATTGGCGGCCGCGCGTAAATTGTCCATCATAGTGAGGCAACACTCCGCTGTAATAAAAAAAGCGCATCGAATTCGATGCGCCTTGTATCTTACCTTACCAGCCCGGTGACGTCAGGTTATTGTTTAACAACCAGACCTGAGAGTAAAAGCACCATGCTCGCTTTTGTCACGCAGGTTTGACGCCTGACCTGCAGGTAATTAACCGTTAACGGCGTCTTTCAACGCTTTACCAGCACGGAAACCAGGCACTTTTGCCGCAGCAATGCTGATTTCTTTACCAGTCTGTGGGTTACGGCCGGTACGCGCAGAACGCTCACGTACAGAGAACGTACCAAAACCAACCAGTGCAACTTCTTCCCCTGATTTCAGAGTTTCAGTTACCGATCCCAGTACTGCATCTAATACACGTCCAGCAGCCGCTTTAGAAATATCAGCACCGGCGGCAATTTTGTCGATCAATTGTGACTTATTCACTCTATTCATCCCCTCTTGAAATACTATCGTCACGTCGCATTTTCCCTGCGAATATGACAGCGAAGCTTTTATATCAAGCTTGTCAGGGCTATGCAAGCAACCGAAACCAGTCTTAAACGCGCTGACAACTGACTAACTTAACGACACAAAAAAAGGCTGGCAAGTGGGATTTCACCTGCCAGCCTGAGTTTTATTGAACTGTGATGGTCGAGATCACTATTTTGCCGCTACCGGAAGTGCGCCGAACGCTGGATTTTGCAGAGCAAGATTCAAAACGTCGTCAATACGCTTAACCGGATGGATCTCCAAATCACCTAAAACGTTGGCTGGGATCTCTTCCAGGTCACGTTTGTTGTCATCAGGGATCAGCACTACTTTGATACCGCCGCGGTGAGCAGCTAACAGCTTCTCTTTCAGGCCGCCGATTGGCAGAACCTGACCACGTAAAGTTATTTCGCCAGTCATAGCAACATCGGCGCGAACCGGGTTACCTGTCAGGCAAGATACTAATGCGGTACACATCGCAATACCGGCACTCGGGCCATCTTTCGGCGTCGCACCTTCTGGTACGTGAACGTGAATATCACGTTTTTCGTAGAAGTCAGCGTTGATGCCCAGCTTGTCCGCACGAGCGCGGACCACGGTCAGCGCGGCCTGAATCGACTCTTGCATCACTTCGCCGAGTGAACCGGTGTAGGTCAACTTACCTTTACCCGGTACGCAGGCCGTTTCGATGGTCAGCAGCTCGCCGCCCACTTCGGTCCACGCCAGGCCAGTCACCTGACCTACGCGGTTTTCGGTATCTGCACGGCCGTAATCCACTTTCTGCACGCCAAGGAAATCTTTCAGGTTATCGCCGTTGATTTCGATGTGCTTCAGAGTCTTATCCAGCAGCAGCTGTTTAACCGCTTTGCGACACAGCTTGGACAATTCGCGTTCCAGACTACGCACGCCGGCTTCGCGGGTGTAGAAACGGATAATGCCAATGATCGCGCTGTCATCCACTGTCAGCTCGGTTTTCTTCAGGGCGTTACGCTCAATTTGCTTCGGCAGCAGGTGCTGTTTGGCGATGTTCAGCTTTTCATCTTCGGTATAGCCGGAAAGACGAATCACTTCCATACGGTCCAACAGCGGAGCTGGAATGTTCATTGAGTTGGAGGTCGCCACGAACATCACGTCTGACAGGTCATAATCGACTTCCAGATAGTGATCGTTAAAGGCCACGTTCTGTTCTGGATCAAGCACTTCCAGCAGAGCTGACGACGGATCGCCACGCATGTCGGAAGACATTTTGTCGATCTCATCGAGCAGGAACAGTGGGTTTTTAACGCCAACTTTCGCCATCTTCTGGATCAATTTACCCGGCATAGAACCGATGTAAGTACGACGGTGGCCGCGGATTTCGGCTTCGTCACGCACGCCGCCCAGCGCCATACGCACATACTCACGGCCCGTTGCACGCGCAATGGACTGACCCAGAGAGGTTTTACCCACGCCCGGAGGCCCAACCAGACAGAGGATTGGCCCTTTGATTTTGCTGACACGCGTTTGCACCGCAAGATATTCAAGGATACGGTCTTTGACACGTTCGAGGCCAAAATGGTCGGTATCCAGAACTTCCTGGGCTTTACGCAGGTCTTTTTTCACTTTACTGCGTGAATTCCACGGCACCTGAAGCATCCAGTCGATGTAGCCGCGAACCACGGTCGCTTCGGCGGACATCGGGGACATCATTTTCAGTTTTTGCAGCTCAGCTTCGGTTTTTTCACGCGCTTCTTTCGGCATTTTCGCCGCTTCGATTTTGCGTTTCAGCGCCTCGTGCTCATCAGGTGCATCATCCATCTCACCCAATTCTTTCTGAATGGCTTTCATTTGCTCATTCAGATAGTACTCACGCTGGCTCTTTTCCATCTGCTTTTTGACACGATTACGGATGCGTTTCTCAACTTGTAACAAGTCGATTTCCGATTCCATCATCGCCATCAGATATTCCAGACGCTCAGTGATATCAAACATTTCCAGAACGGACTGTTTGTCACTAAGTTTCAACGGCATATGCGCGGCGATGGTGTCAGCCAGACGGGCTGCATCTTCAATGCTGTTAAGCGAAGTCAGCACTTCCGGCGGAATTTTTTTATTCAGTTTGATATAGCCTTCAAACTGATTAATGGCCGTGCGCACCAGAACTTCCTGTTCGCGCTCGTCCACAGCCGGAGATTCGAGATATTCAGCCTGTGCCGCGAAATGCTCACCGTTGTCAGACAACGTGGTGATGCGCGCACGCTGTAACCCTTCAACCAGCACCTTCACGGTGCCGTCGGGCAGTTTCAGCATCTGTAATATGGAGGCAACGGTGCCTACAGAAAAGAGATCATTAACGCCCGGCTCATCAGTAGAGGCTTCTTTCTGTGCCACCAGCATGATTTTTTTGTCGTGATCCATCGCGGCTTCAAGGCACCGAATCGATTTTTCCCTGCCAACAAACAACGGGATCACCATGTGCGGATAAACCACCACATCGCGCAAAGGCAATACGGGGATTTCAATGCGTTCGGAACGCTCAGGGTTCATAGAGCTCTCTCTTAGTTTAGCTTCCGCCAGGTTAAGGAAATCTCGTGAAACACGAGTCAGACGGGTTTCAGCAAGTCGTTATTGGAGTATATGGGGATGAATATCTGACATTCAACGACAAGAATGCGAGTAAAAAAAAATGGGGGACAAAATCCCCCATTTATTAACTAACCCACTGGAACAGCTGGTGAATTATTCGCCAGATGCTTGCTGTGCCTCGGGTTTGCCATAAATCATCAACGGCTCGGATTGACCCGCGATGACGGATTCATCGATTACCACTTTGTCGACGCTGTCGAGGGATGGCAAGTCGTACATAGTGTCCAAAAGTGCCCCTTCAACGATAGAGCGCAGGCCACGAGCACCGGTTTTACGGATCATCGCTTTCTTAGCAATCGCCACCAGTGCTTCGTCGCGGAACTCTAGCTCGACACCTTCCAGATTGAACAATGCCTGATACTGCTTAGTCAGGGCATTTTTCGGCTCTTTCAGGATCTGAATCAGCGCGTCTTCGCTCAACTCGCTCAGCGTAGCCACTACGGGTAAACGACCGATGAACTCAGGGATCAGACCAAATTTGATCAAATCTTCTGGTTCAGCCTGAGCCAGCAATTGGCCTTCAGTGGCTTTCTCAGCTTTACCTTTGATCTCTGCACCAAAACCGATACCTGTACCGGTGTTAATGCGTTGACCAATCACTTTATCTAAGCCAGCAAAAGCACCGCCACAGATGAACAGAATTTTTGAGGTATCAACCTGCAAGAACTCTTGTTGCGGATGCTTACGACCGCCCTGAGGAGGCACAGCAGCAACCGTACCTTCAATCAGTTTCAACAGCGCCTGCTGAACACCTTCACCTGAAACATCACGGGTGATAGATGGGTTGTCAGACTTGCGGGAAATCTTGTCGATTTCATCGATATACACGATACCGCGTTGCGCTTTCTGTACGTCGTAATCACATTTCTGTAGCAGTTTCTGGATAATGTTTTCAACGTCTTCACCCACGTAACCGGCTTCGGTCAAGGTGGTGGCATCCGCCATGGTGAAAGGAACGTCGAGGAAACGAGCCAGAGTCTCAGCCAACAGCGTTTTACCGCTACCTGTTGGACCGATCAGCAAAATGTTGCTCTTGCCCAGTTCAATACCGTTGTTGGTATCACCGTTACGCAAGCGCTTGTAGTGGTTATAAACCGCAACGGCCAGAACCTTTTTCGCAGGCTCTTGCCCGATGACATAATCATCGAGGTGTTGGCGGATTTCATGTGGCGTTGGCAGTGCGCTGCGTTCGCGATGCGGAGCAACTTCTTTAATCTCTTCGCGAATAATGTCATTGCACAGATCGACACATTCATCGCAGATATACACTGACGGCCCGGCAATCAGCTTGCGAACTTCATGCTGGCTTTTGCCGCAAAAAGAGCAGTACAGCAGCTTTCCTGAACCGTCTTTGCGCTTATCTGTCATCAGTAAACCTCTTCTTTAATATCTGTTTCGCAGGGTGACTGCGGCACGACTATTTTAAACTGCTGCCATATCGTTGACCAATGTCAGTTCCGTCAAAGACGAATTGACGCGTACTTGCAGCAACCAACACTGCGCATACGCGCCACAGCATGACTTAACTATAGACCATCAGTCCGGCAGAAATAAGTCGTCAGACGCGATGGGTAAATACGGAGTCAACTAAACCGTACTCTACAGATTCTTCAGCAGACAAGAAACGGTCGCGCTCAGTGTCACGCTCTATTTCTTCAAGAGTTTTGCCCGTATGTTTCGCCATCAGCTCATTCATACGACCTTTCACTTTCAGGATCTCTTTAGCGTGGATTTCGATATCCGTTGCTTGTCCCTGATAGCCGCCCAGCGGCTGGTGAATCATTACGCGTGAGTTTGGTAAGCAGAAACGCTTGCCTTTCGCACCCGCGGTCAACAGGAATGCGCCCATTGAACAGGCCTGGCCCATACAAATGGTGCTCACATCCGGTTTGATAAATTGCATGGTGTCATAGATAGACATCCCTGCAGTGATCACGCCGCCCGGAGAGTTAATGTACAGAAAAATGTCTTTCTCTGAACTTTCTGCTTCCAGGAACAGCATCTGAGCCACAATCAGGTTAGCCATATGGTCTTCAACCTGGCCCGTAAGGAAAATAATACGTTCCTTCAGCAGACGGGAGTAGATGTCGTAAGAACGCTCACCCCGTGAAGTCTGCTCAACAACCATGGGTACCAGAGCCATGTTCGGTGCAAATTGATCTCGTTCACCACTGTATGACATAACCGTCTCCTAATAGAATTCTCTTTTGGCGCTAGTTAAAACCGATTCTACTTGAGATAGGCATTGATGACTACGCTCAAGCGGCCAAGTCGCCGTTATCACGGCTGACGGTTGTTATCAGTCTGAATTTAGCAGCAAAGCTACCTGGTTTGTATTTAACAATTGGGGGAACGAACACCCCTTTTCAAGCCCGCTGGGAGATTTCTTTCTCTGGCTGCGCATTTTTCATTGATTGGCTTAACAATAGCAGAGCCTGTTAAAGCGGCCTCCACTACCCACTTGCTGGCCTACTCTCTTTGCTTACGTTGATAAATATAGTGCAAAAACAACAGCAAAAAAGAAAAATGTCATCTGTAGAGCATAAAAAAGCCCGCAGTAAAAACCGCGGGCTTTTATGTAGAGCCGTTAACCTCTCGGCAAACGGCTCAATCACCGGCAAATCAATTATGCAGGTTGAGTCTGGTTCATCAGCTCAGTAAAGGTAGTGGCTTTTTCAGTCACTTTCGCTTTAGCCAACAGGGTTTCGACCGCTTGTTCTTCCAGCGCGACGTTACGCATGTTGTTCATCAGCTCTTTGTTTTTGCTGTAGAACTCAACAACTTCAGACGGATCTTCGTAAGCAGAAGCCATCTCTTCGATCAGCGCTTTAACACGATCTTCGTCAGCTTTCAGTTCGTGCTGGCTGATAACTTCACCCAACAGCAGACCTACAACTACGCGACGTTTAGCTTGCTCTTCGAACAACTCACGCGGTAATTCCAGCGCTTGTTTTTCGTTGCCGCCGAAACGTTGTGCAGCCTGACGACGCAGAACGTCAACTTCACCGTCGATCAGTGCAGCTGGAACGTCGATTTCGTTAGCGTTAACCAGACCGTCGATTGCCTGAGTTTTGATGCGGTTACGAACAGCACCTTTCAGCTCGCGTTCCATGTTTTTACGCACTTCAGCACGCAGGCCTTCAACAGAACCATCAGCCACGCCGAAACGTTTGATGAACTCTGGAGTCAGTTCTGGCAGCTCACGCTCTTCAACTTTCTTCAGGGTGATCGCGAACTTAGCCGCTTTACCTTTCAGGTTTTCAGCGTGGTAATCTTCTGGGAAGTTTACGTCGATGACGAATTCTTCACCTGCTTTGTGACCCAACAGACCTTCTTCGAAGCCTGGGATCATGCGGCCCTGGCCCATAGCCAGTACGAAATCAGAGGCTTTGCCGCCTTCGAAATCTTCACCGTCGATAGAACCTGAGAAATCAACAGTTACGCGATCTTCAGCAGTAACGGCAGCGTCAGTTTCTTTCCAGTCAGCTTGTTGCTTGCGCAGCGTTTCCAGCATGGTGTCAACATCAGCGTCGTTAACTTCAACAACTGGCTTCTCAACTTCGATGTTTTCCAGATCTTTCAGCTCAACTTCTGGGTACACTTCGAATTCAACGCTGTAGTTGAAGTCTTCGCCCAGTTTGTACTCACCCGGAATATAGTTAGGTGCGCCAGCTGGATTGATTTTCTCTTTGATGATCGCGTCAACGAAGTTGCGCTGCATCAGATCACCCAGAACGTCCTGACGAACGGAAGCACCGTAACGCTGCTCGATGATGTGTTTTGGTACTTTGCCTTTACGGAAGCCGTCAATACGTACTTTTTTCGATACGTTGACCAGTTCGCTGCTCACTGCTTTTTCAATGCTGTCAGCAGGAACAGTAATAGTTACACGGCGCCCAAGGCCTTGAGTGGTTTCAACAGAAACTTGCATCTTGTTACCTCAAAAAAATTACAGTGCTCGGTCAACTCCAGAAGTCGTTCTCAAGATGAGAAGCGTGGAAAAGAACGAACTTACCTTGAAAACGACTTCTAAGAACCGGGACAGTCCTGATTAAGAACGTAGCCCTGTATTCGAAAGCGTCCCGAAACCATTCCGGAAAAATAAGACGCGACATTATAGCGGCGCATAGACGGCGAGTCGAGGACGGTAATCTACTGCGTGGGAGGAAAACTCGCATTGCGGTCGATCCCTCGGAAAACGTAGTCGATGCAAAGGCTTAAACAACCCTGTCGCCTGCCAGCCACTTATTCTTCTCGTTTAAAACAGAAACGGCCCGCAGGCCGTTTCAGAATTTGCCCCTACTAATACCGCATCTTATGGAGAAAGTTCCAGTGATACCGTACCCTAGAAGGGAATTTTATGATTTTTGGGAGCAAGATCCTTCGCGATTAGGCTAAGGTTCCGGCACCTCGACAAGCAGGCGAAGCTAATACAGTATCCTGTAAGCCTTCCCACTCTTTTTGCGTATAAGTGTGTAATGCCAAGGCATGAACACTCCCCGCAAGCTCCTCTGAAAGTACGCCATAAATCGCTCTGTGACGTGAAAGGAAGCGCTCACCGACAAATTTATCGGACACCACTACTACTTTGAAATGGCTTTCTGAACCGGCTGGGACATTGTGACGATAACTCTCATCAGTTACTTCCAGAAACGCAGGTTCAAACGCTGCAACTAATTTTGCTTCTATTTGCTCGCGAATCATAGCAATCTCCTTACGCCGTTAGCAGGGAACTGCATCCTTACTTGACCATCTGTCACACTATTAAGGATAGGCGGCTTTGCGATTTATTAGTATGTTACAGAAACAAAATTTCTGCTGCGATTGATAAAAAAGGCAATCGGTTTGTCTTACCTAATGGTATTTAGCCATTAATCTGCATTTTAGGCGAAACCATTAGATATCAATAAGTCAGTTTGCTTTAAATTTAATCAAATGTCGCTTTTACCACCAGTCAGGGCTTACACCCAAAAATGGCGATGTTATGATGTAACCACTATCAGTAATCGATCCCATTTTACATCTGGAATCAGATGCATTAATTGAGAACCTAACATGTTGAAAAAAATCATTTTCCCTGTATTAGCATTGTTCATGCTTGCAGGTTGCGCTACCAGCACCAACACCTTAAATATTTCGCCAAAAATCACTCTGCCAACGCAGGATCCTACCCTTCAGGGCATCACTATCAGCATTAATGGTGCTGACCAACGTCAGGATCAGGCGCTGGCTAAAGTGAACCGTGACGGCCAGTTGGTTTCCCTGACCCCATCTCGTGACCTGCGCTTCCTGCTGCAAGAGTCTCTGGAAAAGCAAATGACCGCGCGCGGTTACATGATTGGTGCAGACGGCGCCGTTGATCTGCAAGTGGTGGTGAACAAACTGTTTGCTGACGTGCAAGAAGGCAACCTGCGCTACAACATCACCACCAAGGCTGATATCTCCATCATCGCTACGGCGAAAAATGGTAATAAACAGGTTAAAAACTACCGTTCTACTTACAATGTGCAGGGTGCGCTTACTGCGACCAACGACAAAATCACCAATGCGGTTAACAGCACGCTGGGCGACGTCATCAACGACATGGCTCAAGACACCAGCATTAGTGACTTCATCAAAGCCAACGCCCGTTAATCTTAACCGGCTAAGCTGACTGACTCTTCTGCCCGGCACTGTCGGGCAGAATTGTTTTTACCATTATTTCCCGCCTTCATTTATCATTCCCCAGCGCCTCTACTCTATCGGTCTGCGGGAACACATTTTAATGGTAAGCCAGTACTTCAAAATCTTCACACAGCGCAATACGCTGATATTACTGCTGCTCGGGTTTGCATCCGGCTTACCTCTGGCATTGACCTCGGGCACGCTGCAAGCCTGGATGACCGTCGAGAATGTCGATTTAAAAACCATTGGGATTTTCTCTCTGGTCGGCCAGGCCTACGTTTTCAAGTTCCTCTGGTCCCCGATGATGGACCGCTACACCCCCTCTTTCTTCGGCCGCCGTCGTGGATGGTTAATCCTCACCCAGCTGCTGTTGGTGGCCTCGATTTTCGCTATGGGCTATCTCGATCCGGCGAAAGAGCTGTTCTGGCTGGCTGCGTTGGCAGTACTGATCGCCTTTGCTTCCGCCTCGCAAGATATTGTTTTTGATGCCTATAAGACGGATCTTCTGCCCGCCGCCGAGCGTGGCAGTGGTGCGGCCGTGTCGGTATTGGGCTATCGATTGGCGATGCTGGTTTCTGGCGGGTTGGCGCTGTGGATAGCCGATCGCTACCTCGGCTGGCAACACATGTACTGGTTGATGGCGGGCCTGATGCTGATTGGCGTGGTGGCCACCATTATGGCGCCGGAGCCTGATGTCTCTGAGCCAGCACCTCGTACCATAGAAATTGCAGTCGTAGCCCCTCTCAAAGACTTTTTCAGCCGCAACAACGCCTGGCTGATTCTGCTGCTGATTGTGATGTACAAGATGGGCGACGCGTTCGCGGGGAGCCTGAGTACTACTTTCCTGATTCGCGGCGTGGGGTTTGACGCCGGGGAAGTGGGCTTGGTGAACAAAACCCTTGGTCTGTTAGCGACGATTATTGGCGCGCTGTATGGCGGCATGGTGATGCAGCGCCTCAGCCTGTTCCGCGCGTTAATGATTTTCGGCATTTTGCAGGCCGTTTCCAACGCGGGATACTGGATTTTGGCGGTCACGGATAAGCACATCTACTCTATGGGCGCGGCGATCTTCTTCGAAAATCTGTGCGGAGGAATGGGCACCGCCGCGTTCGTCGCGCTGTTAATGACGCTATGCAATAAGTCGTTCTCCGCCACCCAGTTTGCGCTGCTCTCGGCGTTGTCCGCCGTTGGCCGGGTGTACGTCGGGCCGATCGCCGGTTGGTTTGTCGAAGCACATGGCTGGCCGCTGTTCTATCTCTTCTCCATCGCCGCCGCCGTGCCGGGGTTGCTACTGCTGGCTATCTGCCGCCAAACCCTTGAACACACGCAAAACACCGACGAGTTCTTACCACGCACTCTATTCGCCAGCCATTACCGACTGGCGCTGCGCATCTTAATGGTAGGTTGCTTACTGTTAGCGGCATGGCTGGTGCTATTGATCACCAACTCGCTGGAGTGGACCACCTTCACCTCTCTGCCGCAGAAACTGATCGAAGCCGGGGCTGTGATTTGCCTGTTCGGCATCGCGCTCGGCAGCATTCTCGACTTTGTGGCTCTGCGCCGCCTGCGTCGAGTTTAAGACAGTTCGCCCTTGTCCCTTAAGTCGAATTCTGGCCTGATATATCGGTGTAAATCATGGGTATATCAGGGCTGGCGGGGCGATTCAAGGGCATTGGCGAGGCCAAAACCAAGCTCAAATTAAGTAACATTTCCCTGCGCTGAGATAAACTTCATTCAATAAAATATAATTAATAAGTTACAGCATCTTTCAAATACACTTTTTTTTTACCTGCTTTTTATTTTTAAATTCACCGTATTTATACATTGCGTTAACATTAATTAAACCTACCAAGAACATTACACTTCGCATTAAATATTAAGCATTACTGCTATACCTTGTTTTTACTCACCATAGTGAAAGAAACCCACGCAACATATTGTTGACATTGAGAAATTGTCACTCTCCGTGACATGTGTGACTTCGTTAACATAAAGTGGCAGTGGCCCGCTGACACTTCCTTAAGCGTGTTTACAGTACTGCAACCTTCCCGTAAAATGCCCGCACACATGGAGCGACAATAGAGCCCTGATTTATTGAGGTCGTTAGATGAGACTTAAGAAATACAATAAAAGTATTGGGATGTTGTCCTTATTTGCATCTGCTTTAATGTTAAGTGGTTGCAATACGGCATTGATGGATCCCAAAGGAGCAATTGGACTCGAGCAGAGAACGCTGATACTGACCGCAATCGGATTAATGCTGATCGTGGTTATACCAGTTATTATCATGGCCTTTGCATTTGCATGGAAGTATCGCGCTTCTAATACAAACGCTAAGTACAGCCCGAACTGGTCCCATTCCAACAAAATCGAAGCCGTGGTCTGGACGGTTCCAATTATCATCATTGCCATCCTGGCAACGATAACTTGGAAAACCACTCACGAACTTGACCCGTTCAAGCCTATCGTATCTGACCAAAAGACCCTGACAGTTGAAGTGGTTTCTTTGGACTGGAAATGGTTGTTCATTTATCCAGAACAAGGCATCGCAACTGTTAACGAATTGGTTATCCCTAAAGATGTTCCGGTTCAGTTCAAAGTCACTTCTGACTCTGTGATGAACTCGTTCTTTATTCCTCAGTTAGGCGGACAGATTTACGCGATGGCGGGTATGCAGACTCAGTTGCATTTGATTGCAAACGAAGCTGGTACCTATAAAGGCATCTCGTCAAACTTCAGTGGCCGCGGTTTCTCTGGCATGAAGTTCAACACCATTGCTACTCCTACGCGTGAAGACTTTGACGCATGGGTTGCGAAAGTGAAGAGCGCGCCAAACCAACTGGCAACCACTGACGACTTCAACAAACTGGCAGCGCAAAGTATCGACAACCCGGTTGAATACTTCGCAAGCGTCAAACCTGAATTGTTCAAAGAAATTATTGGCAAATTCATGGGTGATATGAACATGCACAAAGGCCAGACAATGCCAATGCCAGCCGGCACTGACATGAAAGGCATGGACATGGGCGATCATGCTCACGCAGCCGGAGCCGAGGAATAAACGATGTTGGGAAAATTAACACTTGATGCGATCCCGTATCATGAACCGATTATCGTGGTCACCGTTGCCGCGATAATTATTGGTGGCTTGGCCGTTCTGGCCGGCATCACCTATTTCGGCAAATGGAAATATTTGTGGAACGAATGGATCACCTCCGTTGACCACAAAAAATTAGGTATCATGTACATCATTCTGGCCTTCGTCATGCTGTTGCGTGGCTTTGCCGATGCCATCATGATGCGTAGCCAGCAAGTCCTCGCCTCTGCGGGAGAACCGGGCTTCCTACCGCCTCATCACTACGACCAAATCTTTACCGCGCACGGCGTGATCATGATCTTCTTCATGGCGATGCCTTTCGTTATCGGTCTGATGAACGTGGTTGTGCCGCTGCAAATCGGTGCTCGTGACGTTGCATTCCCGTTCCTGAACAACATCAGCTTCTGGTTTACCGCCGCTGCCGTTGTACTGATCAACATCTCTCTGGGGGTTGGTGAGTTCGCGCAGACCGGTTGGTTGGCCTATCCGCCGTTGTCAGGTAAGGAGTACAGTCCGGGTGTCGGGGTCGATTATTGGATATGGAGTCTCCAGATATCCGGTATTGGTACCTTGCTGACCGGTGTTAACTTCTTCGCCACCATCCTCAAGATGCGTGCGCCTGGTATGCCGCTGATGAAAATGCCGGTATTTACCTGGGCTGCGTTGTGTACCAACGTCTTGATCATCGTGTCGTTCCCAATTCTGACCGTAACCGTTGCGTTGCTGACCCTGGATCGCTATCTGGGCACCCATTTCTTCACCAATGATATGGGCGGCAACATGATGATGTACATCAACCTGATTTGGGCCTGGGGCCATCCGGAAGTGTATATCTTGGTTCTGCCAGTATTTGGTGTGTTCTCAGAAGTTACTGCGACCTTCTCCAAAAAACGTCTGTTCGGCTACACCTCACTGGTATGGGCAACCATCGCCATCACCGTGTTGTCGTTCGTTGTTTGGCTGCACCACTTCTTCACCATGGGTTCAGGTGCCAACGTCAATGCCTTCTTCGGTATCATGACGATGATTATTTCTATCCCAACAGGGGTAAAAATCTTCAACTGGCTGTTCACCATGTACCAAGGCCGTATCCAGCTTAACGCTGCGATGCTGTGGACTATCGGCTTCATCATCACCTTCTCTGTAGGTGGTATGACCGGCGTTCTGTTGGCTGTTCCAGGCGCAGACTTCGTGCTGCACAACAGCTTGTTCCTGATTGCTCACTTCCATAACGTTATTATCGGTGGTGTGGTATTCGGTTGCTTCGCTGGCCTGACTTACTGGTTCCCTAAATCCTTCGGCTTCACGCTGAATGAAAAATGGGGTGTGCGTTCATTCTGGTTCTGGATCATCGGCTTCTTCGTCGCCTTCATGCCGCTCTATGCACTGGGCTTCATGGGTATGACTCGCCGCGTTAGCCAGAATATCGACCCTGAGTTCCACCCATTACTGGTCGTGGCAGCTTGTGGTGCAGCATTGATTGCAATCGGTATTCTTTGCCAACTGATCATGATCGTTGTGAGTGTTCGTGACCGCGACCAGAACCGTGACCTGACGGGTGACCCGTGGGGCGCACGTACTCTGGAGTGGGCAACCTCTTCTCCTCCTCCGTTCTATAACTTCGCAGTAGTACCTCAGGTACATGACCGCGACGCGTTCTGGGACATGAAAGAGAAAGGCGAAGCTTATGTTAAACCAGCAAAATATGAAAAAATTCATATGCCACGTAACAGCGGCGCAGGCTTCATCATTGCGATGCTCAGCCTGGTAAGCGGTTTTGCATTAATCTGGGATATCTGGTGGTTGGCGCTGGTTAGCTTCATCGCACTGGTTGTAACCTGGATTGTGAAAAGCTTCGATGAAGATGTTGATTACTACGTGCCGGTTGAAGAAATCGAACGTATTGAGAGCCAACATTTTGAACAAATCAGCAAAGCAGGCTTGAAACATGGCAACTGATACCCTGACTAACCACGACGCAGCCCATGCAGAGCATGGGCACCACGACGCAGGTGAAACCAAAGTCTTCGGCTTCTGGATCTACCTGATGAGCGACTGCGTACTGTTCGCGAGCTTGTTCGCAACTTACGCAGTACTGGTGCACGGGACCGCTGGCGGCCCGTCTGGTAAAGATATTTTTGAACTGCCATTCGTACTGGTAGAAACCTTCTTCCTGCTGTTCAGTAGTATTACTTACGGCATGGCGATGCTGGGCATGACTAAAGGCAGCGTAAAAGCTGTTAACAGCTGGTTGTTCCTGACCTTCCTGTTTGGTCTTGGCTTCATCGCGATGGAACTCTATGAATTCCATCACTTGATTAAAGAAGGCTACGGTCCGGATCGCAGTGGTTTCTTGTCAGCGTTCTTCGCGCTGGTAGCAACCCACGGTCTGCACGTAACTTGTGGCCTGATCTGGATCATCACCATGATGGTACAGGTTAGCCGTCGCGGCCTGACCGCAGTTAACCAAACCCGCCTGATGTGCCTGAGCCTGTTCTGGCACTTCCTGGACGTGGTATGGATCTGCGTATTCACCGTTGTTTATCTGATGGGGGTATTAGCATGAGTCATTCTGCCACTTCCCATGGCGGCGCAAGCCACGGCAGCGTGAAGTCATACCTGATTGGCTTCATCCTGTCAGTTATTCTGACGGTTATCCCGTTTGCCATGGTAATGAGCGATACAGCTTCACATTCGCTTATCATTGGCACGGTGGTCGCATCTGCGATTATCCAGATCGTTGTACATCTGGTTTACTTCCTGCACTTAAGTACTGCATCGGAAGCACGCTGGAACCTGGTGGCATTTCTGTTCACCGCTGTGATTATCTTTATCGTCGTTGTGGGCTCACTGTGGATTATGTATAACCTCAACCTCAATATGATGGTCAGTTAAAGAGCCGAGCTGCACGTGATGATTAAGCAATACCTGCAAGTAACGAAACCAGGAATTATTTTCGGTAATTTAATTTCTGTCGTCGGGGGATTCCTCCTTGCTGCCAAAGGCAGCATCGACTTCCCTCTCTTTCTCGCCACCTTAGTGGGCGTCTCGTTGGTTGTCGCATCGGGTTGTGTTTTCAACAACTTTATTGACCGCGACATCGACAAGATTATGGAAAGAACGAAGAACCGGGTCCTGGTTAAGGGCCTGATTCCGCCGAAAACAACCCTGGTTTACGCTACCATTTTGGGTATTGCGGGCTTTGCGTTGCTGTATATCGGTGCCAATCCGCTGGCGATGTGGCTGGCTGTGATGGGCTTTGTGGTTTATGTCGGGGTTTATAGCCTGTATATGAAACGCAAATCGGTATATGGCACGCTGATCGGCAGCTTGTCAGGGGCAGCGCCTCCAGTTATCGGTTACTGTGCCGTTTCCGGCCAGTTCGATATGGGCGCGCTGATCCTGCTGCTGATCTTCAGCCTGTGGCAGATGCCGCACTCGTACGCGATTGCCATCTTCCGCTTTAAAGATTATCAGGCTGCCAACATTCCGGTTCTGCCGGTAGTGAAAGGCATTTCAGTGGCTAAACACCACATCACCGTCTACATCATTGCTTTTATGGTGGCGACCTTGATGCTGACCTTGAGCGGCTACGCGGGTTATAAATACCTGATTGTGGCTGCCGCCGTGAGCGTCTGGTGGTTGGGCATGGCGCTGAAAGGTTACAAAACCGAAAACGACATCGTGTGGGCAAGAAAGCTGTTTGTCTTCTCGATTATCGCGATCACTTCGCTGAGCGTCATGATGTCTATCGACTTCAACGCCGCTTCGCCGAACAACTTGTTAACCTACGTCTGGTAAGCATGACGCGCTGAGTTCTTTAGCGACATACAGCACAACAATGGCCAGTAGCGATACTGGTCATTTTTTTGAGCCCTCCCCTGCTTTATCCAGTCAGAATTTTCATAACGTTGTGCTTCTGGCCCACTGGCGGCGGTAATATCTGCTAAACATCCAGCAATTTACCGGCACAAGTTAAAGACATTACAATGTCGCAGGTTTTAGTCTTGAGGTAGTAATGAACGATAACCAAATGACCCCGCAGGAAAGCCGGGCGACGTGGGGACTAGGGATAGTTTTCTCTTTGCGCATGCTCGGCATGTTTATGGTGCTACCCGTCCTGACCACTTACGGTATGGCGCTCGCGGGTGCCAGTGAAACACTTATCGGCATTGCTATCGGTATCTATGGACTGGCACAGGCCGTCTTCCAAATTCCTTTTGGCCTGCTCTCCGACCGCGTTGGCCGCAAGCCGCTGATCGTCTTCGGGCTTATCATCTTCTGTATCGGTAGCGTGGTTGCCGCATCAACAGATTCAATCTGGGGCGTGATCATTGGCCGCGCGATGCAAGGCTCGGGCGCGATTGCTGCCGCCGTGATGGCGCTGCTGTCTGACTTAACGCGCGAGCAGAACCGCACCAAGGCGATGGCCTTTATCGGCATCAGCTTTGGTATCACCTTTGCTATCGCCATGGTGCTCGGCCCAATCATTACCCATGCGTGGGGCCTGCATGCGCTGTTCTGGGCCATCGCCCTGCTGACGATTATTGCCATTGTTATCACGCTGTTGGTGGTCCCGGCTCCAGCGACCCACATCCTTAACCGTGAATCGAGCATGGTGAAAGGCAGCTTTGGCAAGGTGTTGGCGAACAAGAAACTGTTGAAGCTTAACTTCGGCATTCTCTGTCTGCACATTCTGCTGATGTCGAGCTTCGTGGTGCTGCCACAAGTGATGGAGCACGCGGGCTTCCCGCCGAGCGAGCACTGGCGTGTCTATCTGGTGACTATGCTTGTCTCCTTCGTGGCGGTCATTCCGGTCATCATCTACGCCGAATCTAAGCGTCACATGAAGCAAGTTTTCATGGGCTGCGTGGCGGTGTTGCTGCTGGCTGAGCTGGTGCTGTGGTATGCCGGTCTGCGCCTGTGGGTGGTGATTGCCGGCATCCAGCTGTTCTTCTTAGCTTTCAACGTGATGGAAGCCATCCTGCCTTCGCTTATCAGCAAAGAGTCTCCGGCGGGCTATAAAGGCACGGCGATGGGCGTTTACTCCACCAGCCAGTTTATCGGCGTGGCCATCGGCGGCAGCTTGGGGGGTTACGTTTACGGAGCGGGCGGTGCTGGCGCAGTCTTCTTGGTTTGCGCGGCGATTGCCGTGGTCTGGCTGATTGTCAGCGCCACCATGAGCGAACCGCCTTACGTCAGCAGCCTGCGCATTACGCTGTCTGAGCTGGCGGTGAAAGACTCGGCCCTTGAAGCACGCATCAAAGCCCAGCCGGGCGTTGCCGAAGCGATTGTAGTGCCGGAAGAACTGAGTGCTTATGTCAAAGTCGACACCAAACAGACCAACCGCAAAGCGCTAGAGCAACTGGTCGCCATTGCCTAATACTTTGATGAGATAATAAAAAAGGACGCTCACAGGGCGTCCTTTTTTGTTTGCGACAGGGCAATCAGTCGCGGAAGTTCTTAAACTGGAAAGGCTGGCCCAAATCACCTTTGCGCACCAGCGCCATCACGGCTTGCAGGTCATCACGCGCTTTACCCGTCACGCGGATTTCATCGCCCTGAACCTGAGTCTGCACTTTGATTTTGCTGTCTTTAATCAGCTTAACAATCTTCTTGGCAACCGCAGATTCAATCCCTGAGTGCAGTTTAGCTTCTACGCTGTAAGTCTTGCCGCTGTGATCCATTTTCTCAGGGATCTCCAGCGCCGCGCCTTCAATGCCACGTTTTGCCAGCTTTTCACGCAGAATATCAACCAGTTGGTTCACCTGAAAATCAGATTCGCTGGCGACTTTGATGGTTTCGTTTTTCTCATTCAGCTCGAAGCTGGCGGGAATGTTGCGGAAATCCCAACGGGTTTGCAGTTCACGGCTAGCGTTGTCGACCGCGTTGAGCACTTCCTGCATGTCGATTTCAGAAACAATGTCGAATGACGGCATAATCGCTTCTCCCTGGGGCTTTAACCCATGTCGTTATGATGATAAGTCTTATGATGGCGTGCATAATACCGCCTTCGCTCATTGAAGCCAAAAATAAGCCGTCGGTTTTTATTAGGCTGGCCGTTAAGATGGTGCCGATGGGCGAAAATATGTGACACACAGCACAGAATGCTATACTAAAAAATACAAATTAATAACAAATTAGAAACATTAAATTCGATTTACTGAGTATGTTAGATCTGATTGCTCAGGAGGCATAATGAAAATTACAGTTCTTGGCTGCGGTGCCCTGGGGCAGCTTTGGCTATCTACCCTGTACCAACAAGGCCATGACGTACAAGGTTGGGTACGCATTCCACAGCCTTTTGTTGCCGTTAACGTGATATCGCCGGACGGCGTGGCGTTCAACCGTAACCTCCCAACCAATGACCCGCAGCATTTGGCCGAAAGCGAACTGCTGTTGGTGACGCTAAAAGCCTGGCAAGTTTCCGGCGCGGTGAGCGCTCTAATGCCGATGCTCAACGACAATTGCATTCTGCTGCTGCTGCATAACGGCATGGGTACCATTGATGAATTACCGGCCAGCCGCCTGTCCATTTTACAAGGGGCGACCACCCACGCCGCACGCCACGAGGGCAATGCCATTCTGCACGTTGCCGCCGGGATAACCCATATCGGCCCGGTATCTGCGCGAGGCGCGGCTTCCAGCCATATCGCCGACGTGCTGCATGACGCCCTGCCCGACGTGGCCTGGCATAACAACATCTACCCTTCTCTATGGAACAAGCTGGCGGTTAACTGCGTGATTAACCCTCTGACCGCCGTACATAATTGTACTAATGGCGACTTGCTGGGATTTAGCAGCGAAATAGAGCAGATTTGCGCCGAAGTGGCGGAAGTGATGGCGATTGAGGGATATCAAACTCACGCAGAGTCCCTGTTGAGCTATGTGTATCAGGTGATCGACACCACGGCCGCCAACCACTCGTCGATGTTGCAGGACATTCGCACTCAGCGTCACACAGAAATCGACTATATTACCGGCTATGTTATCCGCCGCGGGCGCAAGCACGGGCTGACTCTGCCGGTGAACAGTCACTTATTCGATACCGTTAAAAGAAAGGAAAATGGCTATGAGTGTTTCGGTTCTGGTCTGCCTGGCACCTGGGAGTGAGGAAATTGAGGCCGTCACGGCCATCGACTTGCTGGTTCGAGCCGGTGCCAAAGTGACCACGGCAAGCGTAGCAGGCGACGGCGCGCTGGAAATCACCTGTTCGCGCGGCGTGCGGCTGCTGGCCGATGCCCCACTGGTGGATGTCGCCGATAACGACTTTGACGCCATTGTTCTGCCGGGCGGCGTGAAAGGCGCCGAGTGCTTCCGCGACAGCCCGCTGCTGGTGGAAACCGTTCGCCAGATGCACTTTGCCGGTAAAGTTGTCGCTGCCATCTGCGCCGCGCCAGCCCTGGTGCTGGAGTATCACGACTTATTCCCTATCGCCAATATCACCGGTTTTCCAGGGTTGAAAGATAAAATCGCCGCCAACAAATGGTCAGATCGCCGGGTGATGCATGACCCTCGGGTTAATTTGCTTACCAGTCAGGGGCCGGGCAGTTCGATGGAGTTCACCCTAAAGTTGATCGAACTGCTGTTCGACCGGCCAAAAGCGGCGGAGATTGCCGCTCAGCTAGTCATGTCTCCGGGAATTTATAATTTCACTGACGAAGGGGCGCGTGAGTAATCGCTCACTATCGTTTGATGGCATTGAGAAAAGACCATAAAAAAACCCGGCATGGCCGGGTTTTGTTTTTAGCGCGCGATAAGGCTTAAGGGCGGTAAACTTTAACGTTGGTGTAGCCCTGCTCAAGCAGATAGAGCGCCTGTAGGCGGCTCATCACGCCGCGCTCGCAGTACAGCAAGTAGGTTTTGCTCTGGTCCAAATCGGCGAACTGGGTGCTCAACTTGTAGAAAGGCACGGCCTTGATTTCGACATTTTCCAGCTCCAGCGGCTTCTCTTCCGCTTCGTCTGGCGCACGGATATCCAGAAGAATGTCAGTACTTACTAACTCAGCCACGGTTTCGACTTCTTTCACTTCCTGCGCGGCTTGTTCAGCAATCTGGCGAATATCCTGGTTCTGCGCTTCGCTAACCACTTTGTCGAGAATCGAGAAGTCGAACATCTGCTCTTCGGCTTCGATTTTCTCTTTAACGGCTTTCACGGTCGGGCTTTTAGAAATCACGCCGCAATATTCCGGCATGGTTTTAGCAAAGTCTTCAGTGCCAATTTGGCGAGCCAGATTGATGATGTGCTCTTTATCGTGAGAGATAAGCGGACGCAGGATCAGCGTGTCTGTCGCATTGTCGATGAGACGCAGGTTGGTCAGCGTTTGGCTGGAAACCTGCCCCAGCGCCTCGCCCGTTACCAGCGCCTGAACGCCGTAACGCTCGGCGATTTGCGAAGCTGCGCGCACCATCATGCGTTTCAACACCACGCCCATCTGGCCATCTTCGACTTTCTCAAGGATTTCACCCACCACCGGCTCGAAGTCGATAGCGATGAAACGCACTTTGTGTGAGCTGCCAAAACGGTTCCACAGGTAGTAAGCCACCTGCTTCACGCCGATTTCATGGGCTGAGCCGCCAAGGTTGAAGAAGCAGTAATGCACGCGGCAGCCGCGACGCATCAACATATAGCTCGACACGCCGGAGTCAAACCCGCCGGAGATCAGCGACAGAACGTCTTCCTGCGTCCCAATCGGGTAGCCGCCCAGACCTTCGTGACGGCTTTTGATCAGCACCAGCTGGTCGTCGTTGATTTCCAACTTCACGGTCACCTGCGGATTGGTCAGATTAACGCGCGCAGATTCAACGTGTTGATTCAAACCACCGCCAACATAGCGCTCGACGTCGCCGGAGCTGAAGCTATGTTTACCACGGCGCTTCACGCGCACGCAGAAGGTTTTGCCTTCAACTTCAGGGCCATAAGCTTCCAGCGCCTGCTCGAAGATATTGTGCATGTCGGTGTAAGGACGATCTTCCACTTCTTCGACGTGACGAATGCCGGGAATGCGGCACAGCAATTCGATAATCAAGTCGTGTTTACTTTCGTCTTTACTGCGAACTTCGATATGATCCCAGTGGCGAACCACAGCCAATGACTCATCCTGAGGTTTAATGATGTTGCGAATGCTGCTTGCGAGGATCTTAATGAAGCGCAAACGCACAGATTGACTCTTGATGGTGATTTCTGGGAACAATTTAATGATAAACTTCATAGCAGTCTTTTGTTAGCAGTGAGAAAACAGGGAATGAGTGGCTGGATCAGGCTGAAAGCGCCTATTATTGTTAAGCCCAACGCCGACTAACACTAACGAGTAATAGAGCCTGTTGGCATTTCAGCGTTGAATAGCCGTATAGCTTAACGATAATTTTGTTGAGCCAGATTCAGCGGCGCAAAGTATACCACTTTAAATAGGGTCTCTGCGCACAAAACCACACATCGGGTATGACGTCGAGACGGAATCCCGCCAGGGCGATGACTTACATTGCAGCGTCACGCTGCTGCCCAACCTATCTGACCAACGAGTTTGAAAGAGAATTATGCCGAAAAAAGCTGTAGCACCCGCCAACTTTGAAACTGCTCTGGCCGAACTGGAACAGATTGTCTCTCGCCTCGAATCTGGCGAATTGCCGCTGGAAGACGCGCTGAATGAGTTCGAAACCGGCGTGCAATTGGCCCGTCAGGGACAGCAAAAATTGCAACAAGCCGAGCAACGCGTTCAAATCCTGCTGGATAGCGACAATGACGCCCCGCTGACACCTTTTACCCCGGACGCTGAGTGATCTGTCATGGCTGATATTGCACAACAAGCCGAAGGCATTGATTTCAACAGCCAGCTCCGTTCGGCGCAAAAACGTGTCGATCGGGCGCTAACCTCCTACATAGATGCCCAACCTTTTGCCGAGATGCCGCTGGCTCAGGCCATGCGCCACGGTGCGTTGTTGGGTGGAAAACGCCTGCGCCCTTATTTGGTCTATGCTACAGGTCAGCTGTTTGGTTTGCATTTGGACTCACTGAACGCCCCGGCGGCAGCCATTGAATGCATCCACGCCTATTCATTGATCCATGATGATTTACCCGCCATGGATGATGATGACCTGCGTCGCGGTCAACCCACTTGCCACATTAAATTTGGCGAGGCGAACGCCATTTTGGCGGGTGATGCCTTACAAACGCTGGCCTTCACTATTTTGGCCGACGGCCCGATGGGCGAAGTGCGGTTGCAAGATCGCCTGTCAATGATGTCTGAATTAGCCGCGGCCAGTGGTATTGCCGGCATGTGTGGCGGTCAGGCACTGGATTTGGCGGCTGAAGGTCAACAGATCGATCTGCAAGCCTTAGAGCAGATCCATCGCCACAAAACCGGCGCACTGATCCGCGCCGCGGTACGCATGGGGGCGTTAGCCGCGGGTGAAAAAGGCCGCGCTGCGCTTCCTCAATTGGATATTTATGCCCAAGCCATTGGCCTGGCGTTTCAGGTTCAGGATGACATTCTGGACGTGATTGGCGACACCGAAAAACTCGGTAAACGTCAGGGAGCCGATCAGCAACTCGGCAAAAGTACCTATCCCGCACTGCTGGGACTGGATGGCGCACAAGCGAAAGCCAAAGACCTCTATCAAGAAGCGGTCGCGGCATTAGAACAGCTGGCCGCACTTTCTTACAATACGGCACCGCTGCACGCATTAGCCCGCTTCGTGATTGAACGCGATAATTGATATAGCCGGGCCATGGGCGTTGTGACATGGAAGCAACAACGCCCGCGAGGCAGCCTATATGCCGTTGAACTTACTATGAGCAACTCATGAGTCTTGAATTAGCCAAATACCCGACCTTGGCGCTGGCGGAGAATCCCGAAGAACTCCGTTCGCTTCCTAAAGAGAGCTTGCCAAAGCTCTGCGACGAACTTCGCCAATACCTATTGGCCAGCGTCAGCCAGTCCAGCGGGCATTTTGCGTCCGGTTTGGGCACGGTTGAACTGACCGTCGCGATGCACTACGTCTATAACACGCCATTCGACAGTCTGGTGTGGGACGTCGGCCATCAGGCCTATCCGCACAAAATCCTGACCGGCCGCCGCGACAGAATTTCCACTATCCGCCAAAAAGATGGCCTGCATCCCTTCCCGTGGCGCGGAGAGAGCGAGTTTGACACCCTGTCCGTGGGTCACTCCTCCACCTCGATCAGTGCCGGTTTAGGCATGGCCGTGGCCGCCGAGCGCGAAGGCAAAGGCCGCCGGACCATCTGTGTGATTGGTGATGGCGCCATCACCGCCGGTATGGCATTTGAAGCGATGAACCACGCGGGTGACATCAAGTCAGACATGCTGGTGGTGCTCAACGACAATGAAATGTCGATTTCTGAGAACGTCGGCGCGCTGAATAATCATCTGGCACAGCTGCTCTCCGGCAAGCTTTACTCGCGCCTGCGCGAAGGCGGCAAGAAGGTGCTGTCCGGCATTCCTCCAATTAAAGAGCTGGTGCGCCGCACGGAAGAACATCTGAAAGGCATGATGGTGCCTGGCACTTTGTTCGAAGAGCTGGGCTTTAACTATATCGGCCCGGTTGACGGCCATGACGTGCTGGCGCTGGTGCAGACGCTGAAAAACATGCGCGAGCTGAAAGGCCCGCAGCTGCTGCACATCATGACCAAGAAAGGCAAAGGCTATGAGCCAGCCGAGAAAGATCCGATCAGCTGGCACGCCGTGCCGAAATTTGATCCGCTGTTAGGCACGCTGCCGAAAAGCAAAGAAGGGTTGCCGACTTACTCTAAAGTGTTTGGCGACTGGTTGTGCGAAACCGCCGCCAAAGACAGCAAGCTGATGGCGGTCACTCCGGCGATGCGCGAAGGCTCCGGCATGGTGCGCTTCTCCAAAGAATATCCACAGCAGTATTTCGACGTGGCGATTGCCGAGCAGCACGCGGTGACCTTTGCCGCCGGGCTGGCTATCGGCGGCTACAAGCCGATCGTCGCCATCTACTCGACCTTCTTGCAGCGCGCCTACGATCAGGTGATCCACGACGTGGCGATTCAAAACCTGCCGGTGCTTTTCGCCATCGACCGTGGCGGTATCGTCGGTGCCGACGGCCAGACCCATCAGGGCGCGTTTGACCTGTCCTTCCTGCGCTGCATCCCGAACATGGTCATCATGACGCCGAGCGATGAGAACGAATGTCGCCAGATGCTGCACACCGGCTACCACTATCAAGAGGGTCCGGTGGCGGTGCGTTACCCTCGTGGCAACGGAACCGGCGCGGAGTGTACGCCGCTGGCCTCCTTACCAATGGGTAAAGGCATTGTGCGTCGCGAAGGCGAGAAAATCGCCATCCTAAACTTCGGCACCCTGCTGCCAGAAGCCAACGCCGTGGCCGAAAAGCTGAATGCGACGCTGGTCGATATGCGTTTCGTTAAACCTCTCGACGAAGCTCTGGTGCTCGAGCTGGCTTCTAGCCATGAAGTGCTGGTAACGCTGGAAGAGAACGCCATCATGGGTGGCGCGGGCAGCGGCGTGAATGAGCTGCTGATGTCCAAACGCCTGATGGTGCCGGTGCTGAATATTGGTTTGCCGGACCACTTCGTCTCTCAAGGCACACAGGACGAAGTGCGCCGCGACATTGGTCTGGACGCCGAAGGCATCGAACGCCAAATCAACGACTGGCTGGCCTAACCGCCGCCGCATCTCCCCTCTTTAGCTATTTTAAAGAGGGGAGCTTCACACTTACTCCCGCCGTTATCCTGCTCTCCGTCCTGCCTGAACTACACTTATAGCGTGCTATGAATCTGCACAGGTTGTTCTTGAATAAAAACAACAAGCAGGAGGAATGATGCAACGCATTACACTAGGAAAAACCGATCTTGAGGTGTCACGCCTGTGTTTGGGCTGTATGACCTTTGGCGAGCCGGACCGCGGCTCTCACGCCTGGACTCTGCCCGAAGAGAGCAGCCGCCCTATCATTAAGCAGGCGCTGGACGCCGGAATTAATTTCTTCGATACCTCCAATAACTACTCCGATGGCAGTAGCGAAGAAATTATTGGCCGCGCGCTGAAAGAGTACGCCCGGCGTGAAGACCTGGTGGTCGCCACCAAGGTCTACAATGCCGTCACCGGCCTCAAGCCGGGGCTGTCTCGCGCTTCAATTCTGCAATCCATTGATGACAGCCTGCGGCGCTTGGACATGGAGTACGTGGACCTGCTGCAAATCCATCGCTGGGACTATGAGACGCCCATCGAAGAGACGCTGGAAGCACTGAATGACGTGGTGAAAGCAGGCAAGGCGCGCTACATCGGCGCGTCTTCCATGCATGCCCGGCAATTCAAGCTGGCGCTCGAAGTGTCGGCGAAAAACGGCTGGGCGTCGTTTGTCTCGATGCAGGATCAGTACAATCTGATCCAGCGCGAAGAGGAAAATGACATGCACCCGCTCTGCGTGCAGGAGAATATCGCCGTCCTGCCGTGGAGCCCGCTGGCGCGAGGCAAACTGACGCGGCCTTGGGGCGAAACCACGGCGCGATCGGTTTCCGATGAAGTCAGCCAAAAGCTGTATGACGCCACGGATGCTGTTGATGCCAAAGTTGCCGAGCGTCTGGAGAAAGTGGCTGAGGACCACGGCGTTCCGCGGGCGCAAATTGCCTTGGCGTGGCTGTTGGCCAAGCCTGCGGTTACTGCACCAATCATCGGTGCCTCGCGCCCTGCCCACCTTGAAGACGCTATTGCGGCGCTGCAAGTGAAGCTATCGATAGAAGAGATTGCCGAGCTGGAGATGGCCTATCAGCCGCATGAGGCGACGGGCTATAAATAATCGCGGTGAGGGGAAGGCGTAAAAAAGGCGCTGAAGCCAGAAGCTCAGCGCCTTTTCACATTTCAAGTCGGCTTAAAACAGGCCAATCGGCCAGTGATGCCCAACCAAATAGATAATGCCTGCGGCAAAAATCCCGGCGATAACATCATCAATCATGATACCCATGCCGCCATGAACATTGCGGTCGAACCAGCGGATAGGCCACGGCTTCCAGATATCCAGAATGCGGAATACCACAAAACCGCCGACGATCCACTGCCAATCATTGACTGGCAGCGCCATCAGCGTGATCCACATGCCGACAAACTCATCCCACACGATGCTGCCGTGATCGTGAACCTGCATGTCTCTGGCCGTTTGGCGGCAGAGGTAAACCCCGATACAGATGCTGAACATCACCACCAGCGAGTAAAGCTGCCACGGCAGGTAGGTCAGCACGATCCAGAAAGGGATCGCGGCAATCGAACCGGCAGTGCCCGGCCCGTAAGGGAAAAGCCCGCTGCCAAAGCCGGTAGCCAGCAAGTGCCACGGGTTGCGCAGGTTAAGGCGCTTCTTCGCAGCGGCCATATCTCGTTTGTGGTCGCCGGTTTTACCTTTGTAGTTCTCAGGTCGCTTTTTATGGCTAACGGTCACGCAACAACTCCTGCTGAAAAGTGATCAAACCCTTGCCAGTCAAGCTCCACCGGCTCGCCTGAACGCAAGAAGGTGATGCCTTCAGACAGCGGAGCCATCTGGCCGACACAGGTAAAATCAACGCCCAGATGGCTGAGGGCCACGTCCAGTGCGCCACGGTTGATTTCGGGAACGGTGAAGCAAAGCTCATAGTCTTCGCCACCGGTCAGCGCCCATTTCAGCGCCCGATCGCCATCCACGCTGCCCAGAAGTGCTTCTGACAACGGCAACGCGTCTAAGTCGATACGCGCGCCGCAGCCGCTGGCGGTCAGCACGTGTTTAAGGTCTGAAATCAGGCCGTCTGAGATATCAATCGCCGCGGTGGCTAAACCACGCAGTGCCTGACCCTGCAAAATACGCGGCGTCGGGCGAAGGTGGCGTTGCAGCAGAGTGTCGCGATGCTCGGCATTGTCGACGGTCAGCTGATCCAGCAGCAGGGCCAGGCCTGCCGCGCTGTCGCCCAGCGAGCCGGTAACGAAGATCCAGTCACCGACGCCGGCACCGCTGCGCGTTAAGGCGCGATCCATAGGAATCAGCCCCTGAATGGTCAGGGTCATGCTTAATGGGCCACGGGTGGTGTCGCCGCCAATCAGTTGCATACCGTAGTAATTGAGCTGATCAAACAGGCTATCGCTAAAGGCTTCCAGCCACTCGGTGTTCACTTCCGGCAGGGTCAATGCCAGCGATACCCACGCCGGATCGGCGCCCATGGCGGCTAAATCACTGAGATTCACTGCCAATGCTTTATAACCGAGATCGGCCGGATCGATTGTTTTGAGGAAATGAATGCCTTCTACCAGGGTATCGGTACTTACCGCTAATAGCTGCTTTTCAGCGACAGTCAGCAGAGCGCAGTCGTCGCCAATGCCTAACTGAACATCCCGGCGGGCCGTTCTGTACCGGTTGAAGTAGCGAGCTATTAAATCAAATTCGCCGCATGCCATAGTAAAATTCCAGATTGAGTCACCCAATATCATTCGAGCTGGTGCCTAGCTGCGCAAGGAGCAACACCGGCGCGCCTGCCAACTGAATGGTGAGGGAGAAAAATGACTAAGGCCGGATATCCGGCCTCAACAGGTTGGTCAACGCCATGGTAAGCGATGTAACTTCACAAAATCTTCAACCAAACTAAAGGCTGTATGACCAACATGCATTTATTGTTGTGACTTGTGAACGGGCTGTACTGTTACTTTTTGCGGATATGCGGGCCCGCTTTATCCAGTACGCCGTTAACAAATTTGTGGCTATCTTCAGCGCCGAAGGTTTTCGCCAGTTCGATCGCTTCGTTGATGGCCACTTTGTAAGGGACGTCCTGACGCTTGCTCAGTTCAAACAGAGCCAGACGCAGGATTGCTCTTTCCACCTGACCCAATTCGTCGAGCTGGCGAGACAGGTATGGAGCCATCAGCGCATCAAGCTTCTCTGCACTGGTAGCAACACCGGTCAGCAATTCGCGGAAATAGGTAATGTCGACGTCTTTGACATCCTGCTCGGTCAGGAATTCTAATTCAACATCGGCAATGTCGTTTTTCGACAACTGCCAAGAGTAAAGCGCCTGTACGGCACATTCACGGGCGCGGCGACGAGCAGCAGGTTTCACGGATTTCCCCTTAACTAGATTCAGGCCTGGATAGCCTTGATAACATTAATCATTTCAAGCGCGGTCAGGGCTGCTTCAGCACCTTTATTACCGGCTTTTGTCCCTGCACGTTCGATAGCTTGCTCAATACTTTCGGTAGTCAGCACGCCGAACGACACTGGGATCTCGCTGTTCAGCGCAACGCTGGCTAAACCAGAGCTACATTCGCCAGCCACGAATTCGAAATGGGCAGTGCCCCCACGGATGACGGTACCCAGTGCGATAACAGCATCATATTTGCCGCTGTTCGCCAGAGCACGAGTGGCCAGTGGCAGCTCATAAGCGCCTGGAACCCACACTACGGTGATGTTGTCATCGCTAACCTGACCAATGCGTTTCAAAGCATCAACCGCGCCAGACAGCAGGCTGTCGTTGATGAAATTGTTGAAACGGGCAATAGCGATTGCTACGCGCGCGTTCGGCGTGGCTACAACACCTTCGATAACGTTCATAGGTTTTCCTTTAAATGGGTTCAAGAGTTCAGCTTTTGACAGCCCCGGCCCAGCCCAGCCGCAGGGGGGCGGATTCTATCATATTATTACCTTGTCTGGACATGCGATTTATAAACACATTCCGTCAAAAGGCGTGGCAGAGAAGCCGAAGCTTATCTGCCCGATATTTTTGCGACGTTTTTACGGCTCGAATACGTGCCGATTAGTACTGAGGTTTCAGGCGCAGACGCAAATCTGCTCCCACCTGACGCACATCGCTGAGGGTGAATTGTGGCGCATCGGACAGGCTTTGCAAGCCGGGGAGCACACAAAGTGCACGTCCGTTTTCACCCAGTAATTTTGGTGCCATGTAGACGATCAGCTCATCCACCAGACCGGCCTGCAACAGCGCTCCGGCAAGCTCTGCCCCGGCTTCAACCCATATGCTATTTATCTGTCGCTTGGCCAGTTGCATCATCAGCAGCACTAAATCAACCCGGTTATCTCGCCCCGGAACCACCCACTGCTCGGTGGATTCAGGCCAGGTTTGCTCATCGGCGGCAAGGCGGGCCAGCCAAGTATCGCCCGGCTGATTGACCATTTTGTGCCGTGGCGTCACGCGATTTTGACTGTCGATAACAATGCGCAGCGGCTGACGCAGGGACTCCTGCGGATAAATACGCTGAGTGTCGCTATCCAGTTGGTCCCAACGGACGTTGAGTGAAGGGTCGTCCGCCAGCACCGTGGCGCTGGAGCTAAGAATGGCCGAGCTTTGAGCACGAAAACGCTGCACGTCGGCACGCGCGGCGGCTGAGGTGATCCACTGGCTTTCGCCAGACGCCATCGCCGTGCGGCCATCCAGCGACGCCGCCATTTTTAGCTGCACATAAGGGAAGCCGGTGCGCATACGCTTTAAGAAGCCGAGGTTGATGGCTTCGGCTTCGCTGTGCATCAAACCGTGACTGACTTCGATGCCAGTCTGTTGCAAACGGTATAAACCACGCCCGGCGACTTCTGGATTAGGATCTTGCATGGAGGCAACCACGCGCGCCACGCCGGCGGCAATCAGCGCGTCGGCACAGGGAGGCGTGCGGCCGTGGTGGCTACAAGGTTCGAGGGTGACATAAGCCGTGGCGCCTTGGGCTTTTTCGCCCGCCATGCGCAGCGCATGAACTTCGGCGTGTGGCCCACCGGCCTTAATGTGATACCCCTCCCCCACGATTTCGCCATCACGGACGATGACGCAGCCGACGTTTGGATTTGGCGTGGTGGTGAAGCGGCCGAGTCGCGCCAGCTCAAAGGCGCGAGCCATGTATTTTTCATCTGTATGCAATGATTCTGTGGACATATCTATCCTTAATCCTGAAGACGGGCGATCTCTTCGCCGAACTCGCGGATATCCTCAAAGCTGCGATATACCGAAGCAAAGCGAATGTAGGCGACTTTATCCAGCTTTTTAAGTGCATCCATCACCAGATTGCCAATCATTTTGGCAGGGATTTCGCGCTCTCCCGTAGCCCGCAATTGTGACTTAATGTGGCTGATGGCCATTTCAACGTCATCGGAGCTTACAGGCCGTTTTTCCAACGCCTTCAAGATACCGCGGCGCAGTTTGTCTTCATTGAAGGGTTCACGAACGTCATTGCTTTTAATCACGCGGGGCATCACCAGCTCGGCCACTTCAAAAGTAGTAAAGCGTTCGTGGCAAACCAGACACTGGCGACGGCGGCGAACTTGCGATCCATCGCCAACCAGGCGGGAATCGATGACTTTCGTATCAACAGCAGCACAAAATGGGCAATGCATAGCAGTTCCTGATGGCGGTCTTGATGGGGGGTTAGTTTAGCGCGAAGTGGCGCGACAACAAAGGCTGTCGCTACTTTGGTGCACATCGGGTTAAACTTAACCCCTTGTTTGAGCGGGAGGAGCTGCACGTTTCCCCCTTCACCCTATGATTTTACTGGCTCTGAGCAACTCGCTCTCAGAGCGCAAGAAAAGGAACTCACCGACATGACAGGCTATTTTCGCGCAACTTTAGCTGCTTCAGCCCTGCTGGCATTATCAGGTTGTGCCCAACAAGACCCACAAGTGACAGAGCTGCGATCTGAAGTCGGCCAGTTAAACCAAAAATTACAGCGTCTGACCGATTTAGCCAGCGCGCTGGAGCAGCAAACCCTGCTCAACCGCCAGTCAACCGATGGCCTGTATATCCTGCCTGCGGCAAAAAGCGCGGCGGTGGTGAAGAGTGATATTGGTGAGTTAAGCGTAATCCTGACCAATGTTTCTCCAGATGCCAGCGGCGTTCAAGGCCAGCTGCGGATTAAAAGCGTGTCGGGACAGCCACTGCCGCCGTTCACCGCCTCGCTGGACTGGGGACAGCTTGACCCAGTCACTGGCAAGCCTTTGACCGTGGATATGCAAACGCAAAATATCGCCAGCGTCCCGACCCTGCTGCCGAGCGCGGAGCAGGTTATCGACGTGACCTTCCAGAATATTCGCGTCGAAACCCTCGGCTTTGTTCGCCTGCATAATATTCTTGGCCCGGTACAAGCAGTTCAAGAGCCCGCCGCCGCCAAATAACGGCCTTCAGAAAGCATAAAAAAAGCCTCGCAATTGCGAGGCTTTTTCATGGCTGATGCTGAACAGATTAAGGCAGGATCGAAGGCTGATCTGCGCCCTCTTTCTCAACTTTCTGCTGCAACATGTGTTCGCGTTTCATGCCAAGTTTCAGCGCTAACGCGGATGCCACGTAGATAGATGAAACCGTACCGATTGATACACCGATCAACATGGTCAGTGAGAAGCCTTCCAGCAACGCGCCGCCAAAGATGTAGAGCATCAGAACAACCATCAGCGTGGTCGCTGAGGTCATGATGGTACGGCTCAGGGTCTGGGTCAGGGACACGTTCATGATTTCGTAAGAGGTACCGCGACGGATCTTGCGGAAGTTCTCACGAATACGGTCCGAAACCACGATGGAGTCATTCAGAGAGTAACCAATAACCGACATCAGGGAAGCGATGATGGTCAGGTCAACCTCGATTCTGAACAGTGACAACACGCCCATGGTGATGATGACGTCGTGCGCCAACGCGATAACCGCACCCAACGCCAGTCGCCACTCGAAGCGGAAACCAACGTAAATCAGGATACAGATAAGCGCAATCAACAGCGCCATCGCACCGGCCTGAGCCAGATCGCTACCTACGCTTGGACCCACGAACTCAATACGTTTTACTGACGCATTTTTGTCGATGTCGGCGTTGATAAGTCCGATGACTTTGTTACCCAGTTCCTGACCCGCAGTGCCTGACGTTGGCGGCAGACGGACAATAATGTCGCGGCTGCTACCAAAGTTTTGGACCACAGGGTCGGTGAACCCGGCTTTCTCCATTGATGCACGCATGTCATCAAGGTTAGCGGGTTGATCGAGGCTGATCTCAATTACCGTACCGCCGGTAAAGTCCAGACCCCAATTAAACCCGCGAACACCGATGATCGCGATGGAAACGATCAACAACAGACCAGAAATGGCGAAGGCCAAGTTGTCCCAGCGCATAAAGTCGATGACTTTACGGCCGTAGTTCAGTTGTTCAACAGTATATTGTTGCTGTGCCACAACGCACTCCTCAGATAGACAGCTTTTTGATGCGTTTGCCGCCGTAAAGCAGGTTGACGATGGCACGGGTTCCGACGATTGATGTAAACATCGAGGTTGCAACACCGATAGCCGTGGTGATAGCAAAGCCTTTTATCGAACCGGTACCCACCGCATAAAGAATAATCGCCGTGATCAGGGTAGTAATGTTGGCATCAACGATACTGGAGAACGCGCCTTTATAGCCTTCGTGAATCGCCTGCTGAACGGAACGCCCGTTCTTCAGCTCTTCCTTGATACGTTCGTTAATCAGTACGTTGGCATCAACTGCAACCGCAAGGGTCAGTACGATACCGGCAATACCCGGCATGGTCAGCGTTGCCCCTGGCAGCAGGGACATGATCCCAACAATCAGAACCAAGTTAGCCACCAGCGCGGTTGTCGCAATCACACCAAACTTACGATACCAAACCACCATAAACAGAATTGACGCCACCAGACCCCACAAGCAGGCTTCCAGACCCTGGGTGATGTTCTGCATCCCCAAAGTTGGACCGATGGTACGTTCTTCGACAATCTGAATCGGCGCAATCAACGCACCCGCGCGCAGCAGCAGGGAGAGCTGGCGAGCTTCATTCGGATCGTTAACGCCGGTAATGCGGAAGCTGTTACCCAGACGTGACTGGATAGTCGCGACGTTGATAACTTCTTCTTGCTTAGCCAGAATCGAACGGCCGTTCGCATCTTTCTTACCGCTGTCTTTGTACTCCACAAACAGGGTCGCCATCGGTTTACCGATATTGTCCTTGGTGAAGTTAGACATGGCGTTGCCGCCAGCGCTGTCGAGGGAGATGTTAACCTGCGGCTGGTTGTATTCGTCCATGTTGGAGGTGGAGTCAGTGATGTGGTCACCGGTCAGGATCACGCGCTTGTACAAGACAACCGGGCGCCCATCACGGGTATTTTTCACTTCACTGTCGCCCGGCACGCGGCCAGAAGCAGCGGCAGTCGCATCAACGTTGGTGTTAACCAGACGGAATTCCAGCGTTGCCGTCGCACCCAAAATTTCTTTGGCGCGGGCAGTGTCCTGAATCCCCGGCAGCTCAACCACGATACGGTCTGAACCTTGACGCTGTACCAGCGGTTCAGCCACACCCAGTTGGTTTACACGGTTACGCAAAATGTTGATGTTTTGCTGAACGGCGTATTCGCGGGCTTCGCTCAGGCGATCATCAGTCATCACAACGCGCGCGGCATTGTCGCCACTGGCGGTGATGACTAAATCACGGTGACGCGGGGAAAGATAGCTAACGGCGCTGTCGCGAGTTGCGGCATCACGGAAACGCACTTCGACACCATAGTTGTCGAGTTTACGGACCGTGGCGTAAGGAATATTTTTCTCGCGCAGGTCACTGCGCATGCTGTCCATGGTCTGCTCTTGCAGCTTGCTCAGCGCGGTATCCATGTCAACTTCCATCAGGAAGTGAACACCACCACGCAGGTCAAGACCGAGCTTCATTGGCTCAGCGCCCATCATGCTTAACCAGCGCGGCGTTGCTGGCGCGAGGTTCAGAGCAATAACAAATTTGTCGCCCAGGGCGCTGGTGAGGGCTTCGCGAGCGCGCAGCTGTACATCAGTGTCTTTAAAGCGGGCAAGGATTTGACCATTTTCCAGTGCAATAGATTTGCTTGGAATTTTGTCTTGATCTAATACGTTTTTGACTTGGTCCAGCGTTGCAACACTGGCGTCGGAGCCCCGAGCGCCAGTAATTTGAACAGCCGGATCCTCACCATAAAGGTTGGGAAGTGCGTATAGCAGACCGACGATGATCACAACGATCAGCATCAGATACTTCCACAAAGGATAACGGTTTAACACGGCAGTTCCCTTCGGGAAAATCGAAAATTAAAGAGCCTTCATCGTACCTTTCGGCAGAACGGCAGCCACGAAGTCACGCTTGATCATCACTTCAGTAGTGTCGTTCAGCGCGATAACAATGAAGCCAGTTTCAGCTACTTTGCTTACGCGACCGATCAAACCACCGGTGGTCATCACTTCGTCACCTTTACCGATGGAGTCCATCAGTTTTTTGTGTTCTTTAGAGCGTTTCTGTTGCGGGCGCAGGATCATGAAATAGAAAATCAGACCAAAAACGACCAGCATGATGACCAGAGAGTAAGGACTTCCCTGTGACGGTGCGCCGGTAGCTGCGACTGCATCGGAAATGAAAAGACTCATTTAAATTCCCTCATTGTTGTTATGAAACATAACGATATAACGTCTGTTTCTGTTTAAGCGACTCATTTAAAAGCGCCGCCAAAAAGCGACGCCGGTAAATCATTAAATAGAACTCGTCGTTAACACTTCAGGCTCAGAAATTAAGAGGTGGAACCTCTTTCCCTTTACGCTCGTAGAAGTCTTTTACAAACAGCTCTAATTTACCCTCTTCGATAGCCTGGCGTAAACCCGCCATCAGACGCTGGTAATAGCGCAGATTGTGGATGGTGTTCAGGCGCGCACCCAGTATTTCGTTGCAACGGTCGAGATGATGCAAGTAGGCACGGCTGTAATTGCGACAGGTGTAACAATCGCAATGCTCATCGAGGGTCGAGGTATCATCTTTATGCTTGGCATTACGGATTTTCACGATGCCGTCAGTGACGAACAGATGACCGTTACGCGCATTACGCGTAGGCATTACGCAGTCAAACATATCGACGCCACGACGCACGCCTTCGACCAAATCTTCTGGTTTACCGACGCCCATCAGATAACGCGGTTTATCTTCCGGGATCTGCGGACAAACATGCTCAAGAATACGGTGCATGTCCTCTTTCGGCTCACCTACCGCCAAGCCGCCCACAGCGTAACCATCAAAGCCAATATCTACCAGCCCTTTTAATGATACATCTCGTAAATCTTCGTAAACGCTACCTTGAATAATACCGAACAAAGCATTCTTATTATTCAATTCGTTGTGACGATCGCGGCTGCGTTTCGCCCAGCGCAGAGACATTTCCATTGAACGCTTGGCATAGTCCCAATCCGCCGGGTATGGCGTACATTCGTCAAAGATCATTACGATGTCAGAACCGAGATCGTTTTGGATCTCCATCGATTTTTCAGGGCTGAGGAACACCGGATCGCCGTTAATCGGGTTACGGAAGTGCACGCCCTCTTCTTTGATCTTACGCATCGCGCCCAGGCTGAACACTTGGAAACCGCCTGAGTCAGTCAGGATTGGGCCGTGCCAGTTCATAAAGTCATGCAGGTCGCCGTGCAACTTCATGATCTCCTGACCAGGGCGCAGCCAGAGGTGGAAAGTGTTGCCGAGCAGGATCTGCGCGCCAGTGTCTTTCACCTCTTCCGGGGTCATGCCTTTTACCGTGCCGTAAGTGCCCACTGGCATAAATGCCGGGGTTTCAACCACGCCACGTTCGAAAACCAGACGTCCGCGACGTGCGCGACCATCAGTAGTGCTTAATTCGTACTTCACAGTGCCTCCAGCATCAGAGAAACAGTCTGACGCGTAATAAAAAGTAGCTCATGATAGCAACCACGTAACCCGCTACACAAGCCAGCCAGCTAAAGTAGCCAACTCATCCTTCTGCGTATTTTTGCGGGTTTGTGCCAAATTTCTGACACAATCTCGTCACAACCTTCATCACCCACTCACCAGCTTGAAATCATCAAGGCTATCGTCAAACACATCACCTCCCTCCATAGCCCGCCGAATCGAAAACCAATACTCAATCCCCTGACCAAGCGACACCGGATGCTCCAGCGCGAACTGGTAGAAGCCATCCATCACCACGCCGAACCAGAAACCTCCCCCGTAGCGCTTTTCACGCTGAAAGAAGACGTACTGGCCCGGAGCGATGTATGGCTCATATTGCCCGCGATAGACGACGATGTAGTGATCTACTTTGCTTCCCATGGGGAACTCTCACAAAATGCTGTTTATGCATACAGTATTTGGTTTTTTTAAACTGATCAAGTAATGATCTACATGGGGTTAGGTGTTAAACTCTGCAAAACACAAAATCTTCGAAATTTTTCATATGTTTAATCTATTCACTAAATACCTAACTGTTGGCGTTATAAATACCGCAATACACTGGGCTGCTTTCTCAATTGCTGTTTACCTTTTTTCGGTTAATCAGGCTGCGGCTAACTTTATTGCGTTTGCAACTGCTGTCACCTTCTCATTCTTTGCCAATGCTAGTTTTACTTTCAATGCAAAGCCTAAACCAACACGCTACCTTCTTTTTGTGTCTTTCATGGGCGTTTTAAGCATTCTTGTCGGGAAGATTTCTGATTATTACCATATTGAGCCCATTATAACGCTTATCGAGTTTTCACTTGTTAGCTTGGTTTTAGGTTTTATTTATTCAAAATACGTTGTCTTTAGGGAAGATAAATGAAAATTTCTCTGGTAGTTCCTGTCTTCAACGAAGAGGACGCTATACCAATTTTTTATAAATCAGTAAGAGAGTTTGAAGGGCTTAAGCAGCATGATGTTGAGATAATCTTCATCAATGACGGAAGCAAGGATGCTACTGAGTCGATCATAAATTCTTTAGGAGTAGCTGACCCGCTAGTTAAGCCGTTGTCATTCACTAGAAACTTCGGAAAAGAACCAGCACTATTTGCCGGATTGGAACAATCATCAGGCGAGGCCATCATCCCTATTGATGTCGATCTTCAGGACCCAGTGGAAGTAATCCCACTCATGATGGAAAAATGGATAGCTGGAGCCGACATGGTCCTCGCCAAAAGAATAGATAGATCCACAGATGGCAAGATGAAGAGAAAGTCGGCAGAGTGGTTCTATAAACTTCATAACAAAATTAGCAACCCAAAAATCGAAGAGAACGTAGGTGATTTTCGCCTTATGTCACGCGAGGTTGTTGAAAATATCAAAATGATGCCTGAGAGAAACCTTTTCATGAAAGGCGTGCTTAGCTGGGTGGGCGGCAGAACAGATGTTGTTGAATATTGCCGAGCAGAGCGAATAGCAGGAAACTCAAAATTTAACGGATGGAAATTATGGAATCTAGCTCTTGAAGGAATTACTAGCTTCTCTACTTTCCCACTTCGAATGTGGACGTATATAGGTCTTTTTGTGGCAGGCTTATCCTTCCTTTACGGAGCGTGGATGATAATTGATACAATAGTATTTGGAAATCCAGTTCGTGGGTACCCTTCGTTACTAGCGTCAGTTCTTTTCCTTGGTGGAGTTCAGTTAATTGGGATAGGAATTCTTGGAGAGTATATAGGAAGGATATATTCCGAGGTTAAAATGAGACCAAGATATTTAATAAAGGAAAAAAAATGATACATTTCGATTTAAAAAAGGTTTTTTTTGCATTTTTATTTCTTTCACTATTAACATGGTATTACTTTATAGGGTATGGCTACTCTCCTACATCAGACCAAGCATCTGGCATACTAATTGCCAGAGACATTGCAAGAGGGAATATATTATTGCATAACTGGTCTCTTTCCACTGTCTCCTTTTATTTTACCGACTTAATTTGGTACGCAATTTTAAGCTTAATTGGTGTAAGCAATAAGGTTCAATCCGCACTGATGCCAGCAATATTGCTTTCATCTCTGGCATGCGCTTCGGTATACTTAATAGTTAGTAAAAAAAATGCCCCGTGGGCTATATTATTCACCTTCGTCCCAGTTGGTATTTTCTCATCTCAAATATTTAACCTTGCCGTATCGCACATCGGAGCGTATTTATACACTGCTATAGTTTATGTTATTCTTGAAAAAGATGAATTAAAACCAAGAATATATCTAAAAATAATCACTGCTTTCCTGTGTGTTGCAATATTTTTTAGCGATGATATCAGCAAGTACTCTTTCCTGATACCTATTGCTTTATCAACTTCAATATCTTATTTCAATAGAAGAGAGATAAATCATGCAAAACAATTGCTGATAATACTTTTATCGTATGCATTGGCAAAGATTTTGTTTTTATCGGTCGTTTATTTTGGCGGATTATCATTGCCAGGAGTTGGATCACCAAAATTGGCAACAATACCTCAATTCTTAAATAACCTAACATATATAACAATCGGAAGTTTAGATATTTTTGAAGCTAATTTTTTTGGAAAAGAGATAGGCATACTATCAATTTCTAATATAGCAAGGTTTCTGTTCTTAATATTTTTTTACATCTACCTTCTGGTTTCTCTACGTAAAATCAAAGATTATTCAACAGTTGACTCGGCACTTCTTTTGTCATCAGTAATCATGCCTTTGGCATTTATATTTAGCAATATTCCATCCGCAGTTGAGTCTATAAGATATATTGCCCCTTCTTTAATATTTGGCAGCATATTTATTTGCAGAAATTTATGGTTAAGCAAGAGGCACTCTTCTTACCTAGTTGTAATTGGTCTTTTTACGGGCTTTGCAATTTCTGCGAATG
The DNA here is from genome assembly GCF_040419245.1 of Ewingella sp. CoE-038-23. Classification (NCBI taxonomy): domain Bacteria; kingdom Pseudomonadati; phylum Pseudomonadota; class Gammaproteobacteria; order Enterobacterales; family Yersiniaceae; genus Ewingella; species Ewingella docleensis. Next base: position 3,465,305 of record NZ_JAZHOH010000001.1, read on the forward strand.
CGATGAAAACAGATAGGCATAATCACGAGATCGATGAATTAACTAAATTCGTAAAAGATAATGGCCTTAAAAAGGGTTTTGCGTCTTTTTGGTTTGCCTCCTCTGTTTCATTAAATAGCGATTCCGTTATTTCCCCTGTCGTTTTTAATGAGTCAGAGGGTTCTGTTAAGCCATTCTTGTGGTTATCTAAGATAGAAAATTATGAAGGTAAGAATGATTTTATAATTGCAGATAATCAATCTGACAGAGAGTCTGCATTAAAAACTTTTGGCAATCCAACACGCGAATATCGAATTGGGTCAAAGATAATTATGACTTGGAAAAATGGAGTTAATTTATCTTTTAGCGGCTTTCATGTTAAAACAAACAAATATTACTTCGGTTCAACTGGCGCTGGATATGATGACAAGGTTTGCCCGGGCGGGGATGAGCCGTTTATGGTTACAGGTCCATATAAACCATTAAAAAAAGGTGAATACAATGTTAAAATCCTTATGGATGGTGACGGGCCGATAAGTGGTGATGTTGTTTCTAATGCTGGAAATAAAACCCTTGCCACATTTGAAAACGTTAAATTATTTTCTTTTAATGTGGATAAAACTTATCCAGATGTTGAGGTAAGGATTTATAATAAAAAGGAAAATGGTTGCGTAAAAGAAATTTCCGTCAGCCACTGACTATATAAATTGGCGGCCAAGTTAGCCGCCAATTTAATTAATTATCTGCCATGCCTGAGTTTCCCATTGCAGTATATACAGACCTGCCACTGCCGGTCTGTCCTGTAACCCCGGGGACTGATACAAAAACATTACCTGTTATCACCCATGCGGCATTATCGTTTGTATCAAAGTTAACTCCCCCAGTGCATGTGTTCCATCCGCCTGTAACCTTCTGGTTTCCGATAAAGTTGCCATTCATTGTTATATTTCTGCTATATCTAGATTTAATCGCAAATCCATTGCAACTGCTAAATTGATTGTTTCCCATAAGAAGATTTCTTACATTATATAGAGTCATGCACTCTTGCCCTGCAAAATGTATGACATTAGAATTAAAGCTAAGCCCTAGAACCTCCGTCATATTTATCGCTGATGTGCCTGATACTCTTCCCCCGCTAAAAAATGAATTTGTAATAGTGCCAATAGCTACTCGGTTAATGTCAAGGCAATATCCATCTATATTATCAATAGTGCTATTGGTAATCATTACTGGAAGTCCATTGGATTCCGCACCTGAATCCAACGCTCTGTGGGCTGTGATTTTAATACCGTATGGCCCATAAAACATAACAGTGTTTACCAAATGAAGATCGGCGGTATCTGTTATATTGATAGGTGATTTGACCATATAGCAATCAATAAATGATGGCATTTCATTTATTGGGAATGACGGGGAAACCACGTCTTCGTTTATTGTTATCAAGCTATTAAAAAACCTACACCCATTCCACGTAAAGAAATGCAAATCAGATGCATAAATAGGAGAGTTGTAAAAGCCGCAATTATTAAACTTAAAGTTTCCAACATGTGTAAATGAAATTGCAGCCTTAGAAGGGGTTGTTGAAATATCGCTACTAAAATGTATCCTTTCAAAGATCGTATCCTCTGCCCACTTAGAGGTAGTTCCAGTATTCGCATAAAAAACAGTTGCATCATCATTAATATTTTTATTTCTCCAAAATGTTTTTGCCCCACCGCTACCAACAAAATGCATGTCAGGTTGAATTATGCATGGCGGGTTAAAATAATAACTTCCATACTGAAACTCAATAGATCTTCCGTGTACTTTTTGCGCATTAGCAAGTATTGGTGAGTGGTCTACTGCTACATTATCTGTCACCCCTCCAAACCATTCTAACTTCACATGACTTCCAGCATCCACTCTCACCCAAAAAATACCTGAACTTTTCGAGGAAATGTAGACGCCATCGTCATCTGTAAAACTCCCTTTTTTTGCTCTGAACCACCCTCCCCCTAGAGCCCCTCTCCCAGAGGTGTGCTCTGCTACCTTTACAACTTTGCCATCAAACGCAACTGCCCCTCTCAAATCTGACACTTGCGGGAATTCACCTATAAGCGAGGCCCCATCAACATCAGCTAGCTTTTCCTGAGATACAGCACCATTTACCAATTCAACGCCACCGTTCGCAGCCAGTTGGCTGCGGAGCGATGAATCTCCAACGTTAAGCCATTTCCCAGCCCCCACCCCCCCTGATGATTGTGGAGTTGAATTTGCAGGCACAACCTTCCCTCCAGACGCGAAGGAGCCAGTCCACTTGTAGTATGAATTGTCGGCAGTATTAAAAAGAACCTCATTAGGGTTTGCCACTGTTGCGCCAGTTGTGAAGGTGACACCTTGAAGAGTAACGTATCCAAAAGCATTCATGACTTGCTGAGCAAGGTAATTGATGCCCTCAATTGTGTAGCGCTTTATGCCGAAGCGATCTGTGTATGTCCATTCATTTGAGGTGACGAATTCGTCAATTTTGCCTGCATTAAATTTTAGGTCTTGCGGTGCTTCAGAGGGAATTGTGTTGCTAGTTGGTGTGGTAGCCATATTTTTTCCATAAAAAAAAGCCAACCCAAAGGCTGGCTTGTTGTGGTTGGGATTCTTTCTATTCAGAAATTATATAGTTGTACATTTCGTCACTGTATTCGTTTGCCGTCAGTCCGGTTGTTCCGTCTGAATTTGGCCGCTTTTCGGTGATCACCCATTTTGTTGCATCCATCTCAACCTGTGTTGCGATGATGAACCTTGATGGGGACTGGACGTTAACTCCATCCCATATATTTAATGAGATGTTTGGAACGGGAGCTATAAACCCAAAATCAGTATCTGCCCTTGGGTAAGCTCTTACTCTCTGGGTTGGGGTGCCATTGCCATCCGTAACAACGACAAACATATCACCATCAAATTTAATTCTTTCACTGGTATCAAACTGATCACCCAGCCTTTCGGTTATGTAACCATCCTGCTGGTTAGTGTCGTACATGTCAGAAACCTGAATCATCTCGCCGACATTAACCCACTCACCATCCGCAAGTGCGGTAATTCCGGCTGATATGCGAGAGTAAAGAAGCCTTCTGACCTCTTTAATCGCCCTGTCTCTGGCCTGATATGCGTTCCTGATGTACAGCATGTCAAACTTCTTGGCCTTAACCGGCTCACCCTCAGAAATTACATTCCCCACTATTTTGTATCGAATGAATGCCTGCTTGTTCGTAGTGGAGTTTTTGTACTGAACTTCAACACCATCAAAGCCTCCCGGCAGTGTCATGTCATAGCTAAAGGTAACCCCCTCTGCTTTGGTGTTGGCTCGGTTAAATATCGTTGCTGGGTTTACCTTCTTCTCATCGCGCGTAAATGACAGAACTCCATCATCCCAGTATGCCGTTACGGTTGCCGCGTCGCAGATAGTCTGCACCCTCGCCCCAAGAGATATATCTTCATCGTCAAAGGTGTAATCGAAGTATCCAAGACGCGGGTCTGGAAGCGTTCTGGCGATAGAATACAGCTCATAGATATCAATGCTAGACTCTGGCTGCCTGCCCATCACAAGCCACGTATGCAGCACTGCATCGGCAAATGATCTGGATGGGCGTATGGAATAATCAACCACCCTATTGTCTATGTTGTAGCTGATGGTGTGGCGGGTGATTAAGGCGTTATATTTTCGCTCCCTCTGGCTTGTGGCGTTCTCAGTGGCTGTAACGGTAACGGTGACCAGAGTGTCGTTAGGGTAAGCTACGTTGCTTCTTATTCTGACGCTATGGACAGCCTCAACCGTTAAAACAGAGTGGTCGTTACTGTTGTTGGTTCGCACAAAAGAAACTGCATACCGGCCCTCTCCAGCGGATGGCGTGATTTTGAAGGTGCCATATTTGTTATCGGCATTTTCATCATCATTGCTCAGGCCGAAGTTTAATGTTTCGGTCGTGCCGGGGATTTGAGCATTATTGTCATCAACCTTCCAAATCGTCACGTTAGCCCTCGCCCAATCACCGTGACCAAGCTGAGCATTCAGATGGACCCAGATCTGCGTTCCTGATACCGGAGAAAATGACGGCCCAATACTTAGAGCTTCATTGTCGTTTAGCGTGAAAATTGTGGTGTTAATTACCGCATCTGCCGGCACAACAGCAATGTCGTTGCCGCTCAGGTTGGAGAAGGTGAACTCATAGAAATATTGTGGGTTAACAACCGCGCCGTCACTTGTGGTTACGGCAGAAACCAAATCTGCATATACGGTGATGTTTTTTGTTACTGGGCCAGACACAGTGCCGTAAGTAACGTTTACGACGAATGACACAGAGTGAGGCTTGGTCAGATCATAGAAGTAGTTGAAGTCATCTAGGCGCTTAATCTTGATAAGGGCCTGCCCAGCTGTGAATTGCCCAGAAATCATGCCGGTAGTTGTTGTGGCGCTTTCCACTGGGATATCGCCACTTTCGTTCGGCCCCGGCAACTCCTGTCCATCAATGTCGTCAAACGAGAAGCCTTCGATAATTTGAGGGATAACCTCGCCCGGTTGGTAGATTCGGTATGAAGCGCCCGCCAGCGACCCTAGATTTGATTCAGAGTAACGAACAGATGTAACATCGTATTTGCCAAGCCCGAAGTTCATCCACTCCGTTACTTTCTTGATGTTATTCACATACTCAAACATCGACTCCTGAATAAGGTCAGGGAACGCCCTCACCTGCCCGTAGTTGTCAGGCTTGGCCTCGCCGTTTCTGGCTATATTCGTCTGGCCCTTAAGGCTGTTATTCGGCGATGTCTTTGAGTTGTCAGCAGTAGCGCCAAGGTTTGGCTGCTTAATGAGGGAAGAGAGTATTTTCTGAGTGAATTTGATCGGGTTTAAGTGGTCTAGCGGGTTAAGAAGCGTACCTACCAATCCGCCATTTTTGGGTTGGTCGAATATGCGAATGAAGTCGCCTTCTGCTAGCTCAAAATCAATCTCGTCATTGTCTCCTAGCTTCTTCCCGTTACGCACTATCTCGATGTCCTGATGAAGCCCAGCATCCTCTAACCAAGGCAGGAAACGCGCCCCTGCATCTAGGTTATGCCGCTCTTTTGGCATCCCCGCAATTCTCTGAATCTCGATAAGAGGCATATCGGAAGAACTCCACTTTTGTGAATACTTTTTGAATTGTTCGAAGCTTGTCTAGTCTGACATGCCCATTCTCACCGCGACTGTGCAGGGCCATACCATCGACTATCAGTCCAACGTGCTTAGGGTTTATGCCATCGTAGGCAACAAACATCCCCCCTTCGGGCGGGTGGCTTTCCTGTCGCCAAAAGACAATCTCACCGTCATAGCAAGTAAGAAAATCACTGCCGGATTCGTAGTCATCGGTGTGGTGAATGTTCACGCCTAGCACGTGTCGGTAGTAGAGCGTGATAAGGCCCCAGCAATCAGCACTATCAAAGCTACATGCGCGGTTTACCCACGGCCTGCCAATCATCCGGTCAATGAATTCTTGTTTAAGCATTTTGCAGCCCCGGAAACTCGGTGGTGTTGTAGAGAAAGGCGATGTTGTTATTGATGGGGTTCTTGAGTGTCAGTGAGCACGTGACGTCAGTCTCATTCATGCTCACATCATTCACAAAAAGCGTCCACGGCTTGAGTGGCGTGTTCATTTCCTGAGCGTCAAATCGCTGGTAGGTGCAAGATATTGGCTCAATACGAGAGTATGTGCGCCACAGCTTCAGCTTCTGCTTAAAGTCCTGCGCCAGTCGGCTAAATTTAATAGTTGAATCGATAACAGGAGTGTTGCTCTGTTGGCTCTCTGATATCTCCATGCGGCATGGCGTGTAAACCAAACCAGCAAACGTCTTCGGGTAGACCTGACGATTAACCAGCCGCACATAGCCGAACGATGAGTGATAAAAGGTGATAGTGTCGTAGAGAACCCTGTTAGGTCTTTGAGATTTATACTCTCTGAAGTTCATGGCATCTCCGGTAAATCACGGTTAACAATTTCATCAAGCCATGACCACCAGATAGGAGGAAGCTCAACAATGATATCGTCATATTGATCATCAGGGTTGGTAACGCCTCGTGTAATAACCGTGCCAGTCCATGTGATGATGCCGACGTTATCGCTCGTCTGCACTGGGAAGCCGTCAGCAGTAAAGTGAAGCTCCTGCACCTGAACCCCAGAGCCGCCAAGATTGATCGGCATCGAGAACCACTGATTTCCGTTATCCAGATATCTCGGGCTACGCAGCCACTGCTCAAATGCCCTATCTTCATCACGCTTAAACAACCACGTTAGATTCCATGTGACTTTCAGGTCGTCGGTTAGCTTTTGGTAAATCGGCGCGCCCACTGCCGGCTGGTCAGCGCGAAACCCTACGTCACTGCTTCTGTTTTTGTTCGCCTTCTGCGCCAGCGGTAGCCAGTCAGGGTAAGGAATTGCCATGCTATCTCCGAGCAATAAAAAACCCTCCGTAGAGGGTTATTGGTTTTGGGCGCGACGAGAGGCCGTGGTGTTACTGGTTATCGACTGAGACATAGGTCCGCCAGCGTTCATGTCGGCAATGAATAGGTCAACAGTTATGCCGCCATTGGCGTTAGGCGTCTGCTGCATGTCGACGGTCGCAGGGGTGTAGTTGTTGATGTTCACAATCACACCACCAGAGGAACCTACGCCGCCCAGCAACTCCTTATTGCTTATCACGCTGCCATTGTCGCCGGGTATCATGTACTGCCTGCCGGAAGATGACTGATAGATTTCTGGCATGCCGCCTTCGCCTACTTGGTACATCCCTCCCGCAGACACTGGCCCGCCGTTCTTGCGCTTGCCAGACAACGCCATAACGCCGATTAGAGCAGCCGCACCAATCGCCGCCGCGCCGCCAAACGATGCCACCGACGCCACCAAAGCCGCAGGAGTCCATGCCGCCGTTGTCGTGGCCGCCGCCGCAGTGCTGGCTGTAGTTTGCGTTGCGATTCCAGCTACTTGAGCCGAGGTTGTTGCCGCAATAGCTGACTGCTGAACGGTTGCGCCCATAATCGCCGACTTAGCCTGCTGAATGCCCATGTCAACGAACGTCTGAATGACGCTACTGAGCACAGTATTGGCGAGGCCAAGCATTGCGTCAGATGCCGACTGAGTGCCAGTGATGACGCCGGACAATGCGCTAGATGCGCTCTGACCAAATGCATTTAGCGCGTTAGCTGCAACCTCATTTCCAATGGTTTGCTGCGACCACAGTTGGAACATGGCATCTGTTCGCTCTTGCTCGTACTGCTTGTTGGCAGCGCGACGGAGTTGCAGCCCTTGCTGTTCGGTGATGGTCTTGTTGGCTTCAAACTGCTGGATGAGAGCAAGCTTTTTGGCATTCTCGTTGGCGAGTTGCTGAACTGGATCAACCGTGCCAGCGGCAGCTTGTTGAGGGCTAACCACGGCGCTTGCATTAGCCTGAGAGATGGCGCTTGCATGGTCCTGAGCTAACTTCTCAGACTCTTTATTGAACTGCTGCTGATTGACGATGCCCTCATCAAGCTGACGCTTAAGTTGCTTGGTTGCATCATCATAAGACTTGTCAGCGTTTCGAATCGGATCAGCAGCTATTGCTTCATTAAGGTCTGATTGTTTCTGCTTGGCATCAAACAACGCTCCTGCAAGTTCACCAATTTTCTGCTTCTGCGCTTCCGTTGCTTTCTCTCCGGCAGCCTGCATTGCGTTGTAAACCGCAGCCTCTCTGCTGCTGTCGTCATACTTAAGTGATAGATACCCAAGTTGACGCTGTAGGTCGGCAATCTTCTTGGCACCATCATCAACTGTTTTGTTGCTCTCTTTAGCCTGCTTGTTTCTCTCCGCCTCTGCTTGATTAAGGTCATAATTTGCAGCGGCGGCGACCTCAATTTGTTTAAGTTGAGGGGAATTGTCAGCTACGCCAGCGTTAAACGCATTCTGGCGAGCCTCCGCAATAGCCCTTGTCCTCTTATCGGTAATGGCTAGAAGTTCGTTTTCATCCCTGATGTTATCAAGAACCTTGTCACCGCCAGCGCTTCTTGGAATGACAAGAGCCTTGGAGTTGAACGTGTCCTTTGCCTTAGATGCTAAATCCAAGGCATTGCCAAATTGACGCATCAATCCATCAGCAACCCCTATCTGAAGGTTTTGCTCCTTAAGGACTCCGGTTCCAGCGGCTACCCCACCATTAAACTGGGCCTGTAATTGAGTTGTTTTATTAATGGTCGAAAGATATTTGGATTGTGCGCTTTCCACTTTGGCAGCTAGCTGTATCTGCTCACTTTGTAGTGAGTTTAGATTTTCAACTGCTGAAGAATAAAGGATATTGCCTTTTTCCATCCCAGCAACTGATTGCCTCAACTCTGCCAGCCTTGCATTTACAGACTCTAGCTTCGCTTGATTCTCTAAAAGTTGGTCATTTTGCACGGTGATGGATTTGTTTGCCTTGTCTATCTCAGCCGCCAATTGAACTTGGCTCATCTCCTTCATCTTGGAAATTACGCCATCTAGCTTATCGGCGAAATCTAGGCTTTCTTGCTTTGCCTGCTGAACCTTTTGGAAGAAGTAGAATATTGCGGCACCAGCGATTACTGCCGCGCCTGCCGGGCCGCCGATAAGTGATAGCGCACCTCTAGCTAATCCACCAACTGTTGTTGTCGCTGCTGAAGCCGCCGCAGTTGCGGTTCTAGTTGCTGCCGCTTGAGCGGCTTGTGCTTCTGCAAATGCCGCAGAGCGCTGAATGGCGATCGACTTGACAGCATTAAGATTTTCTAAAGCGAACGCCTCCGCCGCAGAGCCTTTAGCAACGTTATATTCGGCCTGAGCTAGAGCAAGAGATGAGAGTGCAGCTTCTTTGTCTAGCATGGACTTTCTAGCAGTTACTGCCGCAGCTGTTGCCGCAGCCGCTGTTGATTTTGCGGTTGCATTGGCCTGCGCTGCTGCTGCCAGAGTGTCGGCGATCCTTGATTGAGTGGCGAGTGTCAAAGCCCCAACAAATCTGCCACCAAATATCAATGCAGCAGCACCAATAAGAGACGCAACCGTATCTAGATTTTCGCTGAGAGTAATCACTCCCTGATTGAATACATTCAGCGTGGTGTTAACGCTAGATGCTTCTCCGACAAACTTCGTAATATTGTTTGTGGCCACCGTAAAGGCCTGACTCATGGTCATGGTGGTGTTGGTGAATTCTGTGGCGATCTTGTCGCTCTGCTTCAGAAGTCCATTAACAACCACATCCGTTGTCAGCTGGCCTTGTGCCGCCATTGCGCGAAGCTGGCCTATTGTCACCCCAAGAGAATCAGCAAGTGCCACAGCTAATCGGCTGCCGTTCTCAGATATTGAGTTAAATTCCTCGCCGCGCAGAACGCCAGAAGCCAGCGCCTGCGAAAGCTGAATCATTGTTGAGCTTGCTTCTTCTGTGGTGGCACCTGAAACCGTCAGACCCTTGTTTATTGTCTCAACAAGTTTGGACAAATCAGCAGTGCTGGTTCCTGCGCTTCTTGTGGCCCTCTCAAGTCGTCCGTAAAGAGTGGCTGTAGCCTCAAGGCTTGAACGGGTGTCTTGCGATATATCAAACACTCTCTGGGTTACTGTAAACAGATCTTCTGTGGCTCTAACAGAGTTCACCAACTTGTTGCTTACCGTAACCCAAGCATTGCCATACTCTGCAATTTGTTGCACAGATATGGCCGCCGCAAGACCAGAAGCCACTTTAGTCAGAGAGCCTAGTGACTTACTAAGCCCATCGGCGGACCTCCCCGTATTGTTAAGCCTGCTCGTTAACTCTCTCTGCCCTTCGATAAGTCGGCCTAGCTCAAGGTCTACTTCGTATACTAATTTTCCGCCTTGCTGATCTGCCATTTACCTTTCTCCGGGCAATAAAAAACCCCGCCGGAGCGAGGTCTATTTTTTCATGGTTGCTAGGTTAATCAGCCCAGCCGCTTTTGCTGTCTATTGCTGATTCAGACATGGTGTATTTCTTCACCACGTCTCCATTGAATAGAATCGTCAACTCTTTCTTTGTGCCAGTAGCGCCATTGTGGAACAGGCCATAAAACGGAATGAATGACTTACCGCTAACCTTTATTTTTGCGAATGCGTACTTCCAGATTTCATTACCACCATCAGTGAAGTTTACCGACTCAGGCGAACCAAACATCCCTTTAACCTCCGCCTTGGTCGTCTTTCCTTCCACTATTTTGGTCTGAACGCTGGTTTCAGTTTCTTTTTGAAGGTGCTTATTACCAGAAGATGCGCAGCCAGCCAAAATAAGAGATGTTGCAATCAGCACTATCATTGCTATGCGTTTCAATTTGATACTCCATATTTATATTTTGAAATATCTTATCAGATGATTCGTGCAACTTAACGCAAAACTATGCAGCGGCGGCCGCAATCTTCGCAGCTTTCTTGGCAAGATAGTCATCAGCTACTGCATCATATTCTTCGCTCGTAAGCCCTTTCTGGTCTGGATACTTGGCAGCCAGCATGAGCTGAAACTCAGTCATTGAAAGTTGCTCTGCTTCCGTTCGATTCATGCCGAAATGGTTTCTGCCCGCGCTGATATATTCGAAGGCGTTGAACTCGCTTACGTATGATCCTGAGTCGTGGCGCTGAAGCCTGCGAACCTTGGCCTTGCCGATGATGCCGTGAGCTATCAGCGACCGCGCTATGACAATCATGTCGCTGAGTGGCATTGAGCCAGCCAGATAGGTGAAAGCCTTCTTGCCTCGCTTACTTGGTCGCAGCTCACCGATAATTGGCGACAGGTCAGTATCACAACAGGCCTGCATCACATTCATCGCAGAGCTAATGGTCTTCTTGCTGAATTCTGGCTTTAGAACGATTTCAGATAGCCATACCGGCACATGACCGTAGGCCTCAACCGCCCTTGATAGCGTATCGATAACCTCATCGCTGTGCAGTTCGGCAAATGTCTCAACAATCTCTTTCGGCTCGCCAATCTTCGCCATATTGACGAATGAAGGTCGGAAGAAGTAATCGGTTTTCGCGTCTGATACAACCAGCTCGCCTATCTCTTTAAGTGGGGTCATATCGCGCCTCAAATAGTTATCATCGTGGGCATTCGAAAATACCCACTGTGATAATTACGCTGTGATGGTGATAGCGCTGCTGCCAGTTTTAGCGCCGTCGTTGGTGGTGTATGTCATCGTCGCAGAACCCACCGCAACACGAGTCACCAGACCTGACTGCGTGATTGTTGCCTTCGTAGTGTCAGATGAAGACCACGCGCCAGTCTTGTTAGTGGCATCCGCCGGAAGAACGTTCGCGGTTAGTTGCACGGTTGAGCCGACTGCACCGGTAGATGTTGCCGGAGTAACGTTAACGCTGGCTACTGGGACTGGCGCTGTGGTGTCGGTAACGTCAACAGTGTCAGCATCCGCCACTTTGAACTCTGTGGTGAACGTAACGATGTCGTTAGTGCCGCCGTCAGAGCTCAGCGCGGTGATTACCATGTAGCCAACGAAGGTCACAGGGCCATACTCCATGCGCACCCATAATGTAGGCTGGCGAGCCGCTTTGATTTCAGAGTTGTAATACTTGATGAAGTTACCGATGCCGTACTGGTCAAGCTTGTCGTTCTTGCGAACCTCGCCCTCAAAGCTGACGGTGAAGTCAGAGTTGGTGACGATGTTCTCGACATAGCCCTTGGTGTCATCGGCGTCACTGGTTACGGTGTTAGGGCTGAAGTCGAAGCCCTTGCTCGTACCGGCCGCCAATGCTTTCCACTGGGCCTCAGTTGGAACCGTATCAGCACAGCCATCTGCCACCTCTAAAACGATGGCGCGGCCAAATAGCTTGGAATTATCAGTCTGGCAGATAGCCATATTCAAACCTCTTGATGGTTTTTAGGTATAAAAAAAGGCCGCCATCTGGCGACCTGAGAACTTTGTCGGCTGTTATTCGCCGTAGGTGACTGAGAACTGAATCCTGAAAACCATTCGGCCTTCAGTCGTTAAGACAGGTGATGGGAAGCCGCCCATATTTTGGACATGACCGATGCAATCATTAGGCATGGGGTTGGATTGGATGAAGTCGATAATGGCACTCGCCACATCCTCAGCTTGCCCGTTCCTACCCTTCGCGCCAATCACATCAATCAGCACGTAATGGTCAGCGCCAAGGCCTTGCTGGATGGCTGTGCCATTGTTGGGCCGGAACACGACAAAGGCGTCACTTAGCTTCCCGCTATCCGTCCACACCAAAGTCTGTACGGTGAAACCAGTCGTCAGGCCAGAATCAACGAGCCAATCCCTGACGCGGCGATACATCGGAGGATTCATAACTGCATTTCCTTTTTGATGAAGGCATCAACCGATGGTTTTCCACGCTCCGCACCCTTCTCAAGGAACTGAGGTTCACCGCCCGTATCCCAGTAATTACCCTGAGCCACGCCATTCTTTTTGGGTCTTGGCCTCCCTTTGAGTTTGCCGCTCGCCTCGTGCACGTATACCGCATAATTTGCAGAGTAACCTATGCGTCCGGTTATTCTTGTTCCGGTTACTGATAGCTCCCTGAATTGGGAATTGACCAGTGTAGATGTGGCAACTGGCGTTATCGCATCAGCCTCTGAGCCGATGATTATCAAAGCTCCTGTCATCGCCCTTACAGCCTTGCGCCCGGTGATGTCACCAACTACAGCATTAAGCTTCTCTTGGGCCTCTCTTACTCCTTTAACCTTGATTCCCATATCAGACTCCAGTGATGATCCCGTAGTCGTCTGCCGTGCGGTCAAAGGTGTCAGCCCATCTCACGACGTGCATAACCTCATCTGCGCCAGCTTCAACAGGGTCAGGGTTATCCGATGGGCCAATGAGAATGTAATCACCCTTCTCAGCCTCAGCGAACTCAGTCCAGAAAGTGTTCTTGATGTTGATTTCAACACCAATAGAACCAAGCCGCGCCGTAGCATCACCTCCGTAGTCGCAGAGTATTTGCACTGGTGCCGCATAACCTATCGGGTCGCTATTCTCGCCAATCCCTAACTGCTTCCAATAAGTGGCTACAGCTGTGCAGCTCCACCTCATTAAGGCGCTCACAACTGATACTCGCTAAATTGATCTGGGCAGTCACCCTCTGCGCACTTCTTGAACCTGCGAATGGTTACCCTCTTCACATACAACGACCTGATGAAGTCGCCATCAGCTAGAACGACGAATTCAGGTGGCGTCTGGTTGCTGAATCCAAGCCAATCAAAGAAGCGAAATTTATGCTCATCAGGCCTTAGCGTTTCCGCATAAACCTGATTCCCTTCTCCGATGTCGTAGGTCACTTCAACCTCAAGCTTCGAATAGGGGTAACCGATGCAATTTGCCATTACTTTCCTCCACACATGCATCCACCCTTGCCAATCCAGATGCCAGCAAATGAATTCTGCGTTGGGTCTGGCGGTATCAGGGAAGTGGCGCAGCCTTTCTTATCCAGCCCACGAAGCAATGAGAGAGAGCTTTTCCATCTATCGCCAAACGACTGGTATCTGAATGACTGCGAGGCACCTGACGGGGCTGTCTGAGAGCTGATATATTTATCGCCCTGCCCCAGCCCCATCAATCCAAGTAGGTAAAGCTGAATGAGAAGTGCTGTAGATGCCGGATAATTAGCTTCCAAGCACTCCTGAATGCTATTGGCCTGATCAACCAGTGCCTGAAGAACGAAATCGGGAATTGTAATACCAACGGACTGAAGATATTCCTTCGCCTGCTCTATGGTTAACATGACTGACTCCAGAATAAAGCCCTCCGAAAAGGGCATTAAAAAAGCCGCTCAAACTTGGCGGCTTATTCTTCAGGGAAGAGCTTTTCTAGCTCACCTTCCGGCAGTAGCTCGGCTAACTTGTCGGCGCCGAGATTGCCTTTAAACTCAATGCCCAACTCGGTGAGTCGTTCCTGAATTTTTGCTTTCCGATCTTTTGCGGCACTGGATGAATCAGGTGTTGCTGGTTTTAATTCACCGCCAGCCTCTCCAGTCATCAGTCTGACATTTGACGCCAGCGCCGGGTGCAAGGCTTTAAGCTCAATAACATCACCCTGTTTCACGCCGTTCCATGGTCGAATAACTTCATACTTAGCCATGCTAACCCCTTATGCCAATACGGCGCCGTAGACAACACCAGACAGGCCTTGGCTATCTGCGGTGATTTGCAGGCCTTCAGCAGACATGATCTGGAAGTTGTAGTTAACGTTTGGTAGCGGGCGAGGCAATGGCACAACGCCAACCGCCATGCCGACTAGAGGTGAGACCACATCCTGACGGCGCTGATAAGCGAGGAACTCGTTACCTGTCAGTGCAAACGTTGGACGGATTTCTTTGACTGGGGCGAATGGCAGAACAGCTTGAAGCAAGTTTCCACTAATAACGCCGTTGACCACGTATGGCTGTGCCAAGTTTGCCCAGATTTCTGGAGACACCCACATGATGTCGTACTGTGCAATTTTGTTGGTACGTGCCAGAGAGCCGAAAGCGCCTTTACCGAAGAACTCAATCAACTGAGTAGGGGTAGCGCTGGTCAAGTCAATACTTGCACCACCTGCGCCTGAACCAAGATTCAGCTTCTTAGTGTTGCGGTGGTTTTTCAGGCCTTGAGCCTTATAGCCCTGCACTGAAATATTGCCGTCACCATTCAGATAGTAGTTAACGCGTTTCAGGTTGAACTTGCGCATTTTTGCCATCTGGGAGTCGAGAACCAAATCAATCCCAACTGTGCTCATACCGGCTGCGTGACGCCAATTAACGCCATAACCAGCGGTGAACACAGGAATTGGATCACCATCGCTCGCGTACTCTGTGTGGTCGAACGAGAACGGCGCCTGACCATCAATACTGATTGAAACATCATCAGCAATATCGCCGATCACGTTGTACAGTTTGGCTGTTTTACCGACAGGCAGAATCGTTTGGACTGACATGAGGTCATTGACGATTTCCATGCCAACTTCCTGATCGCGCAACTGGATAATCTGACGGTCAATTTCAGCCCAGAAGTCACGACTTAGGCCGTCAACTGCGTTTGCAGCAAGCATATCAGCCGTGAGGTGCGCTCGGTTCGCTGCAATCATCGCGTTGTTTTGCGAGTTCCAGATGTTACGGTGCGCCCACAGCTCATTCCAGTGACCGCCAAGACGACTGTTTGCAGCCAGTGTTTCTTTAGAGAAATACATATATTTTCCTTATTAGGCAGCCGGAGCGGCAGCAACAGTGCCAACGCGCATGCGTACGCGAATGAAGTCGGTAGAGCTTGCTGCAATGGTGGCCTCATCTTGGCTGTAGCCGATCACCGAATCGGTGTCCGCAGTTGCCAAGGTGAACTGACCATTCGCGCCAAGCTTAATCGGAGAGTCTTTTTTGTAGGCGCCCGGCATGCAGAGCAGAGCCAGTTCACGCCCCTCTTCTACGTAGTTGCCCACGGCAGAGTCACCAACAGGAACAGCCTCTCGGATGTTAAGACCTTGGTGGTAAGCGCTGTCGATAATGTAGATTCGGCATTTTAAAGCGGTTGCCTGAGCGAACGCCTCATTGGCATTAATTACTGCGGCGGTGCCGGGCAAAAGAGCAGCGGCGGTGATGCGGGTTTCAGTCTTGTATAAGGACTGCCCGTCGATGTTAACGCGACGATAGCGAGAAGCCATTATCATTCCCCTTAGAAATATTTAGTTGCGTCAGGCGCGCCAGTTTCTGTTTGAGCCTGGCCGCTGTTGGTGCCCAGAGGCGCTGGCTCGCCAAGTTCTTTAAACATGGTTTCCAGTGCTTCACCTGACAGGGAGTTAGCGACAACCTCGCCAAACTTTGCGGCCACTGCGTCGCGCTTAACTTTCTCTTCAGCGCGGCTGTTAGCTGTCAGAGATTCGGACAGTTTATTTTGGTTAGCCTGTAAGGCTTCGACCTTATCAGTGATCGGCTTCAACGCTTCTGCAAAGTTAGCGGCGAGGCCTTTACCGATTTCAGTCACCAGTTCTTGTTTCTCTTCTGTGGTTAAAGGCATATCGCCCTCCGAGTTGGTTGCAGGTTTCTCCTGCGGTTTAAAAATTGATAGGAATTTGTTCGTTACTACGGCTACCCAAGACTCCTGACGGGCAACTTCTGTCCCAGCGTCATCGAAGGTTATTTTTCCGCCTTCGCTCTTGTATCCGTAAATCTGGGCGGCGCCGCCGTTGGTGATAATGACCACTTGCGTGTCGGTAAAATCAGCTACCCATGCATAGTCGTCGCTACCAATTGCGAATCGTTCTTTAGCAGCACGGTCTAATCGACTTTCACGTTCACGATATGACTCACCAATCAGGGCGCCAGTATTGGCTTTAATTGGTGTCGCAAGGTCAGCGTTAACCATGAGACCAACACCCTGCTCTGGTGTTGCCGCCCCAACTTCATTAAGTAGGATGGCGTCGTGGTCCATCTTCACAATGTCTGCAACCCATTTAGCGCCGGTGGCTGCCTGCTCATCGGTTGGCTCGTCTTCGTTCAGGAATGCGGCCATGCTGGTATGAATTGGCGGAACATCTTCACCACGCTCAATGGCTTCAACGCGCTCTAAGAACTCACGCCCCTTTTCAGACTGCTTGGCAACTTCGATATCCACCCACTTTTCTAAATAGACTCGGTTGCCAGCCTTCTTGACGTTGCGGTTCCATGCGCCGATATGGCCCTGATTGATACCCTCTGGAGAGAAGGCTGATACGAATTCGCCATTCAGCGTTGGGTGGCCCAATGGCGCTAACGTCCCCTCTAGGCCCGTATAGTGAGCGTCGATTTGCTCTGCGGTATAAAGACCACCGTTCATCACAACGTTGGCGGGTAGCGTGTAGCTAGGCAGAACCCAGTGCTCTTTGTTGTTGTAAACCTCTCGGCGAATAGACTTGCTATTCACCTTGGTGGTGATGTTGACTTGCATTGTCATTGAGGGACCTCATCACGCCGCAAGAGAGCAGCATTGACATGTTGAACTGTTGGCAGCCATCTTCTTCCATTGGCTATCAAACTCATTTTTGGCTTTTTCGATAATGCTTGAGTTGAGCGGTACGCCCTTGTCATCGACAAGAACCTCAACCTGAGTGCACTTGCAGTTAATGGCATTCGCGCCGGTTGCATACCACTCTCTAATTTCATCAGTGGTGTAGAGATGTCCATGCCTGATTGCGTGTGACTGCCGAGTGGTTGGACTAAGCGCTGAAAAATGCAGAAGCATCACCTTCAGGCCAAGGCTTGATTTGGCATCGTCTGCTTCATCCCATCTGGCGCGGCGAAGAGCTGTAGTTATCTCAGTGCGGGCAATTGTGTTTGCACGGCGGGTTTCTACGCCAACCTGATCGCGAAGATTTCTAGCAACCTCTTTCGGGTTTAGCCCTCGCCCAATGCCATCTGTAAGAACCCTTGCCATGTCGCGCTTAACGTCAGCAGCAAAGCCTTTCATTTCTTCGAATACTCGTGCATATACCAATGCCATTCGGCGCTGATATGGTGAGCTGAGGAGTATGGTCTGAAGGGATTCTTTGGCAGCCAAGTAAACTGCCGATTGCTGGCTGAGGTTCACGTATGCCTGCGCAGTTCCTCTTATCGAAGCAGGATCAATGTAGTCATCGTTAAACCAGAGATTATTTTGCCCACCATCTAGCAAGACCGAATCCACCAGAAGGCTGGAATCATCCAGAACCATCGAAAGAAGATATGGGTCAAGTTGGTAGGTGTATTTGGCATTTACTGAGAGTGTTGCGGGGATTCTTTCTACTGCTGATGCGTATGCTTTACCGATTTGCTTTAATCGCCTGGCGAAGTCTTTCATCGCCTTTCTTTCTAGCGGGTCGAGTCCGGTCGGGTCGCCGTTATCACGCGGCAGTATTGCCGGCTTCTGCTTCCTCATCATCTTCATCCTCTTCTAATTCACCAAGAGGCTTGTCAGCATCGTTTTCGAAACCTGCGGCTGTCCGTATCTCTTCCACGCTGAACACTTCGACACCAGAAGCCAAAGACGTCTGATTAATGGTGCTCATCTTCGCTGCACTATCAAGCTTGTCGGAAGAAGACTGCTCGTTGAGGTCATCCCAAATAACCGCCTTCTCTGGCACTGGGTTGATGATCTGCAAATCAGTTAACTTTTGCGCGAAGTCTTCAATGTCGAATGACAGCTCATTGTTGCGGCGAGACTGGCATCGAGAGTTCATATACTTCTGGTCTTCAGTGCTGGCCCGCTCACCCGTCTGCATTCCTACAAGAACCTTGGCGGGAATGTCCACGCCTGCCGATGCGGTCTGAAGGTTCACGTCGTAGGTTGGTGATGGGTCTGCAACGGCAGTAACCAGAGGCGTGACGCTGGCGCCCTGAGTGGTCAGGAGGACATCGTTACCACGGTTAACCTCTACAGCGGCCTCGTTGAACTTCTCTTGTAAATCAGTGACCGATACGCCATATATCGACGCAAGGTTGTTGAAGTCGATACCGGAGTCAAAGTTGATATTTAGCTGTCTTGCTGCGTTCTTGAGGAATGATTCGCCCGAGCCGCCTTCTACCTTCTCTAAACTCACAAATGCGTTATACGAAGGCTCAAGGAACCCGATAGCATCTTCTGAGTAGTCACCAAGAATGAACACGCGGTCTGGGTGAATCTGGACGCGTCGGCTTGCGCCATTAGGCAGGCTCTCGGTGTATTCCCACATTTTAGGCTGGCCATAAGCCGTGGAGTTGATGTCAGTATCAATCTCGTATGGCTTAAGGGCGCCAGCCCACACGGCTGAAATCTTTGCCAGCCCCTTACCCTTAACAACTGGCAGGTTCCACGCCTTATTGTCACGAACGTGAAGCAAGATTCCAGACCATCGACCAACCAAGCGACGCCCATCGGCCTGACTAAATACTTTCCACAACCGGCTATTGAAAACCTGCTTGATTGATGATTCCCATGGCGTTAAAGGCTTAGACTTATCCTTCTTGTCGCCTTGGATTATTTCGGGGTTAGTCTTCCAGCAGTGAGAGATGATCTTAGTCACGGCGCCATATGCAATGCCGCCGCGTCGATAAAGCTTGTACAGGTCTTCAAAGGTCAACTCTTCCTTGAATCCATACTCACACCATGCGGCACTGCGCTTTGCATCAAGCCCCATGGATGGGTTAACCATTGCCATGCGGGCACGAGCAAGCCGTGCATCACTGATAGCGTGATTCACTGCGAGTTGTAGTTTGTTGTTCATGCTGTGTCCGTTTGGTGGGGTTCAGGCAATAAAAAAGGCCGCCTTGGCGACCTTGATGTATTTTGTAAATTATAGGCGATTGAATGAAATCATAACTGCCCCGTCCGGATCGCATCCTCTGTCTTTTGCTATCTGCGTGAGGATTCTTTTAGCCAAATTCTCAATCGATTCGTCAGGATTTCTTTGAAAGAAACCATGACCCTTGCCTCGCTGCCCATCACGAGTCAAAACTTCATATGAAGCAAACCAGCTTTCCATTTCCTCTCCTTTTTTTTGAAAACTAGATTTAATTTCGGCGGAAAATCTATTTTCTTTAATTTAAAGGAGAATTTAATTTCAACTCACTTACCTTGTAGCCTCTTAGGAATCATCATTCCGACCATTTGAGCTTTGCGCTTAATGTGCCCGTCAAGGCCATATCGAATGCCATCCCAGCAGTGTTCAAACCCATCAGCAAGCTTTGGCAGTACTTCGCCAGTTATGCGGTCAGTTTTGTATGACCACATGCGAGCCTCTAAGGCTACGTTCTTGCAGCGCGGGTGAATGATTATCTCGTCAAACCCACGCAGATGAGCAACGCCGTCTTCAACGCTGCCGGGCCACTTATCGGCGGCGGATATGTCAAAGCCTTGGCGCTTTAGATAGCTAATAGTTTCTGGTCGCGCAGAATCCGCCTTGATGGGCCAGTTACGAACTTCTGGAATGGTGTCATATAGGTCAGCCATATGGTCAAGCTCTGTTTGCTTACCGTACGCCTCGTATTCGATATAGAGACGGTTATGGAGGATGAATGAGCGAACAAGTGTGTTCGGGTCTTTGGCGAAGCCGAAGTCGGCACCAAAGTGAAGTCGATCAGCTTCTTTCCACAGATTTTCCGAGAACTCTGAAATTCGATATTTACCTGCAAGAACCTGCTTATCCGAGTTTTCCAGATATGCGCCTTCCCAAACCCATGCATAGGTCGATGGGTCGAGCCTGCGCATGTCGTTAAGACGATCACCATCGAGAACATCAGGAAACCAAGGGTTATCCGTGTAGTTCATCTCAACGGTTATGCAGTCCTCGCCAGCCTCTTTCCTGAATCTCTTGTCTGTGGCGCTGCCGTCTCGTTCTGGGTTCCATGTCACCCAAACCTCAGAACCTTCTTCACGGACGGTAGGTGTTAGCTTCTGCCATGCAATTTCACTTACAGACTCAGCCTCATCAACCCAGCACAGCAGGATTCGAGCCTTAGACTTGATGCTGTCCAAGTTATGTCGCAAGCCTGCGAAGACATAGCTAACGCTCTTATCTTTTGTGCGAATGTACTTTTCACCAATATCAAAGTGGGATGCCAGCCAAGGAACGCCGAGTATCGCCTGCTTAACTTCCTGCATGCTTGACTCTTCAAGCGAGTTCATGAACTCACGAGCGCAGAGTATTACCCCGGATTGACCATTCATCATTGCCTGATACGCCTTAACGGCCGTCATCATGGCGAAGGTGCGGGTCTTAGCGGAGCCACGACCACCGTGTGAGCAGCGATAACGCTTATTTATGGCAGTGAATAGCGGAGCAAGTTTTGCAGGGATTGGCAGCTGAACGGCGTCACTCATCATTTTGGCTCAACAGGGAGAAGTTGGATAACGGTAGGCTTGGTGGTCATGGTGCCATCTGAAGAGGTGTGGTCAATAATCTGCTTGTCCAAACCTACCAACTTAGCCTTGCCCATTGTTGCGGCCACTGCTGCTGATGACTGAGGGGTTTCAGCACTCAATGCCTTCTGTCTCGACTCTTCAAGCTCGGCCAGGAGTGAGTCAACCGTTACATTGTGCCTCTGCTTAATATCTCCCTGTAATTCAGCCACCCTTGCCGCAATCTTGCCGTTATCCAAAAGTTCTTTGGCCTTACGGTTCACGCTCTCAGGTTTCATCTTGTCAGCAGCATACGCCGTCCGATAAGCCTCTGAAGCATTACCCGTTTCGATGTATGCCTGACAGAAAGCCTCTTGCTTAATTGTCAGACCTGCCATTGTCTATTCCTTCAGGTTTTTTGTTAGCTCTAGAATCAGGAGCGTCATTGCAGTCACTCCCTCTTCGTGATCTTCTTTAATGATGCTGGCTATCTTCTTATGAAGGCTTTCAATCTTTTTTCTTTGCTCGCCTGGAAGCTCAGAAATGACACCCTTCATCATGAAGTAAGTTGCCTGCTGCTCTTTACTTAGTGCCATTTAGAACATTCCTCTATTTCGCGAAGTATCATCCCGTGATTAGGTGACACGCTAGCATTACAAAACCTATATAAAATTCTGTGTATCGCCATTATGGTTGCGCTTGACAGAGCTTTATAAAATCACATATTCGCCAGTTACTACTTCATGGGTGAAGCATTTGCCCGCCAGCCAGTTCCAGTGAAGCACCGCCGCCAGAAATAGAACCCACTTCATCTTTGGCTTCAGGCTTACTTTGTAGGTCAGTGTCGATGTCTTCATTATCTCTCCCTTCCTCTGGTGTTGGCGCGACTTCTACAGGCTTATCAACCACTGGCGCGAAGTGCATGCGAGTCACGGTGTCAGGCTTCAGGTAATTCCATTCACCGCTCTCTGTGGCTATAGCTACGAATCCATTCACTATTTCAGGTTGCTGGCGCGTCATTGCTCCAGTGTAGGTTTCACCTGATTGTGTCTCGACTGTGATATTCCACTTCTGAGTCATTAATGGCTCCAAATAATAAAACCGCCCGAGGGCGGCTTGCTTATAGGCACTCGTTAAGCCTATCTATCAACATTTTCACGTCTTCTTTTTCCCAGACAGCGAACAATTGGTCTTTATCAAAAAACCCATCTCGGTACTCACAATGCAAGTCCATTCTGAAGGAAGATCCTGATTTTTCAGCCTCTATAAGGATGTCGAATCTATCTTCACTTGAATCATCAATAGCATCTGCTATTTGCTGGCTTAGAAAATCTATACCAACGGCGGTATCGCCTTTGATCTCAATGGGCCCGAATGAGCATTCCTCGTATTTGCTAAAGAGCGTATTGGCTGGAAGGTCTAGAAATTCTTTTCTATTGATGATTTTCATTTGCATACCATCGGATTTATTTTTTGTGATTATGCGTTTTATTTTCACCGATTGCAGGTGCCTTGTCATTATCAAGCGCCCGACATGCAGACGCTTTGTAATCACTTCAGGCAGATGTTGGTGATGTAATCTTGCAGCCCGGCTATTTGCTTTGTGGCTGTTCCGATTCGCTCTCTGAGATTGAGATAATCCCGCTGAGCGGAGTCATTAAGTCTGGGGCTGGTTGCATCATCCACGCTGGAGGTGGCGGAGGCGTTTGGCGCTTTGCAGGTAGCGTTGATCCGCAGGCGCTTAGCGCCAGACTCGACATCAGCACGAAGCCTGTCATTTTCAGATTTGGCATCTGCTAGCTCCTTTGCGTATTTGATGTCGAGTTCAGCGGCCAGCTTGTTTCTGGCCGTCATCAGGTCGATGGTGGCTTGGTGCTCTTTTGCCACCTGAGATATTTCGGCAACATCATGCTTGAGCTTTGCGACTTGGCCTTGGTAATAGCTGACGCCAAAGAGCAAGCATGCCATGATAATTATCAGTATGGGGGTTAGTCTAATCTTGCTCACTTCTGCCCCCACTCACAGACTTCCTGCTCAATGGCTCGGCGATTCATCAGGCCCTTCCACTTCTTTTTGCCAGCATAAATCCATACCTTCAGCCCTTCACAGGCTTGGGAGTAATTGCCGGCATTAAGGTTGCGCAGCAGAGATGAGTTTTCGAATGCCCGTGAGCCTACGTTGTAACTGAAGCTGATGAGTGCTGCTTTCTGGTATTCGGTAGCAGGAACCTTTACAGAACGCTCAACAGATTTGGCGAATGGGAGCAAGTCACGGTCTAGCATCCTTTTGCATTCATCAGGCGTGTATCGCTTGCCTTGAATGATGTCTGGTCCGGTATGCCCATAACAAACGGTAGTTATGCCAGCCACGTCCTGATAAGGCTCGTAGCGAACGCCCTCTAAGTCAGATACCAGAATGGTGGCTATCGCAATTGCACCGCCGCCTGACGCAGCAAGTAAGCTTTTGCGCAGTGATGGTGACATTGCCATTACTCACCTCTCAGTTCTTTGCGGCGATCTTCTTTGATTTTGAAATACAGGTTCGTCATGTAGGTGAGTATCGCAACGCTGATACCCGCCAGAACGCCGATAGCATTCCACTGATCCGGACTAAATGTGTTTAACAGGCCGTTCAGGACGCTACCCGCCGATGCTCCGTATGCAACGCCAGTAGTTAGTTTGTCCATTCTCATAGTCTCCCCCTCTCGTTATTCGAGCTGGGCGTGTGGTCATAGGGAATAGAGCCGCCGCCACATGGAGAAAGGGTTTAAGGGTCGCTGATTGGCGTGGCTCTAAATTGAAAAAGCCCCGCAAGTGCGAGGCTAAAGATGCTTGCCGGTTACGTTTATCCGGCGTCAGGGTTACGACCGATTCCTGAGGTAGCAGGTTAGTTGTGTGGTGGCTAAAGTCGCGTTGTTGCCGTCCCCATATAACCCGGCTCAAGGGTTCTGATGTCCCCGATTCATTAGCACTGTCATCTTGTACTTCACCACAACGGAAAGAGCACTTAGCGGCGGTGGGCAACGACGCCACTAATGGGTTGGGATATGACCCCGTCATTAGTCAATGCTCTTACCTGTTGCGCAGAAACTAAAAAGCCCTCACATCTCTGCAAGGGCTTTCATTATGCTTTTCACTCACCGTAACAGATTCACGGATTTCTAGTGTTAGGAAACAATAACACAGGTTCGGGAAAAGTAAATAGTTATCGATAAATTAATGCACAATATTTTCACTCGCTATGCAGTAACCTTCCTTAGGGCGCTATCTGCCCATGCCTCTTCAACCTCCAGCTTAGTGATAAGGGCGTCATAAAATGGCTTAACGGACTTCTTCCATGTGTCGAGACTGATAGCAGCGGTAACTTCGCAAACCGCTCGGTGAGCATCAGTCGATGGGATTCTTTCAAACCCTCGACTCCCGCACCTCTTACAATCATGCTTAACCGGAACGCCCTGCCTCTTAGTTTCTTCCCGATTAATCGCCTGACCACGTCCATTACAATCACTACAGGCTGTAGACACCACGCACTTGCCTTTGCACTCCTGGCACAAAACCCTGACGGTTTCTCTAACTTCGCGATGGGCCTCATATGCCGATGGGATAAAGCCTTCTACTCCCATTTTCACCGAAGCTTTCACAAACTCACGTGATCGCATTGGCATGTGGGATTTATTGCTGAATACATCAGCCTCAATGAACCCCTCTCCCTTACAACATTCGCATGGCTTTTTGCTGGATGCTGCCCGGCAATAATCCATGTACGCATAAGTTGCGAGAGTTTGCGCCACCAGTGGTTTAACATCCGTATCGAGTTTGCGTAAGGCTGCAACCTTGTCGCAAGTTTGTAATGCATAATCTGTTAATAGCGATACGGCGCGTTCTGCGTCGTAGTTGCTAACTCCAACCTTCCCCATGAAAGCGCTGAACCCCATCGGGGCCATAGACTGAACCATTCCCATTGCCGCCATCTGATCTGTGCCAGTAAGAGCATCTGAGCGAGTCGCAGGAGGCATGCCGGTAAAGTTAGCTGTCTTTGCAAAGTGATACTTCACTGAAGATTCTAGGCTCATGACTTTCTCCTTCTAGGATTGGCATCCCATGACTGGATGCCTTTAACTGGCGCTATTTCAGGATTGATAGGGGTGAATAGAGATAGGAGTTTGGTGATTAATTCCTTCATGCTGCCTCCTTATTTTTTACCAAGCATGCTGAATGCTGCTGCCGCCACTCTTGGAACTTGTCCATTGCCAAGGGCTTTAATTCTGTCCACCCGATGGGCCATCCCATGAACCACTCGACCCAGTCCGGATTCAGTTGTCCATTCTGGCAAGGCTCCGACCCATCCGGTAATGGGCGCATCTTTATCGCGCTGGGTAAGTCCGGAGTTCTTCGTAACCTTTCTGCTGGACAGTCTCCTCGGATCGTTGCCTTTGCTGTAGGCCACAATCCACATCCTGTCTCTTTCATGGGGCGCTCCGCAGTTTGATGCTGATAGACGGAACCATTCACAGTCATACCCCATTTCGGCAAGGTCACTAACGACCACGGCAAGCCCTTTTCTTCTAAGTCGAGGTGAGTTCTCCACGCACACGAACCTAGGTCGTACTTCACCGACGATTCTTGCCATTTCACTCCACAATCCTGATCGCCCTCCTTCGATGCCGGCACCAATTCCATTTGCGCTGATGTCTTGGCATGGGAAGCCGCCAGAAATGACATCAACAACTCCTCGCCATGGTTTTCCGTCAAAACTGCACACGTCAGACCAAATCGGGAAAGGTTTGAGAATTCTATCGTTTTGTCGTTGCGCCAAAACTTGTGCGGCGTAGGCATCACGTTCAACTGCGCATACTGTGTTCCATCCGAGCAGGTGGCCGCCGAGTATTCCTCCGCCAGCGCCTGCGAAAAGAGCCAACTCATTCACGAAACCTCCAATTCTGTAATTAATATTTCCAACCGACCGCCCTTCACCACTTCGCAGCGGACCATGCGCACGTCATCAATCAGGCTGTCATCTGCAATTACGCAGGCCTGTGTGAGTGAGTCGAGTGGCGCTTTTAATAGGTTGTCTAGGTCACGCCGGGCGCGTGTTGGTGGATATGCTGAGATTTTTACTTTGAGCTTGCCGGTGAGGTTGTACTGCTGATTTGCTTCGGTGATTTGCTTGATTACTGCTGCTGTGTATTCCCTGCCTTTCTTGCTTTTTATCTTTCGACCTCGAAACACTGAGAAGAGATGGTTGTTTCCGGGCGGCCAGGGTAGCTCTATTCGATATTCACTCATGCCTTCACCTTCCCTTCTGAAAGAAGCACAGCCTGTGTGCGAATGACGCCCTCAAGATGAGCCATATGCGCCTCTCCCGCGTCAGTTAGTCTTGTTCTCCTGTCTATCTCATCGTGACAGCTTGAACAGCACCACGCGCCGAATAGGTCAGCAGGTTTCATTCCGGTTCCGCATATCCCAGCCATTCGGTAATGAGCCAGAACGACGGTTTCGCTATTGCCATTGCAGATGCCGGGCAATCTGACTTGGCACTCACGACCTCTAGCCTCTTTTCTTAGGTTCGCCATCACCCTTCTCCTTCTCAATATCCAGACCATTCATAGCCCACCAATCGCTACAGTCAGCACAGGCGTAAACTTCATCTGGGCTTAGTGGGATGCCGCATCCGGCGCATGTTGGTTCGTCACTCATCGCCGCCACCATCAATCCATAAAAGA
Organism: Ewingella sp. CoE-038-23; assembly: GCF_040419245.1. Classification (NCBI taxonomy): domain Bacteria; kingdom Pseudomonadati; phylum Pseudomonadota; class Gammaproteobacteria; order Enterobacterales; family Yersiniaceae; genus Ewingella; species Ewingella docleensis. The sequence goes on from NZ_JAZHOH010000001.1 coordinate 3,491,826, forward strand.
AACAGCAGGCAGCAGATGGCATGTGCCAAGTGATGCTCACCACTCTCTTCATCTAGCCGTTCTCCATCCCACCAAGCTGTGATGTGGCGAATTGATGCGTCAAAATACCTTTTCCGCGCATCAGGAACGGTTTTCCAGTTGTCAGGCGCGTACTTGGTAGCCCCAAACTCCAGTACCGATATAACGCTTCTCAGTGCGCTGAATGGGATGAGGCTAAATCTCCATTTCCCTGCATCATGTTTTGTGGTCACGTTTATCTCCACATAGGGTTCTGCCACGTCCAGCTTTGTCGTGGTTCATTGTTGAATTCAGGTAACAAAGCAGAGACATACCAGCCTTTGTAATCAGCGGATAATTGCTTTGAGGTTTGGATGTTTCGGAGGGTGTAGCTGTTGATGAGGTCTTCGGCTTGCTGGGTGGTCATTACTTCGTGAGTAAACCACGTTGATTTAGCCATGGCCTTTCTCCGCGTCTTTCATTATGAGGTAGCAAATCATTGCGGAGCGGAGTGGATTTTCATCTTGATATTCGCACGGGCTTAGCATTCCTTGGCTTGCTGGGTATGCTTTCCGCTTTCCTCTGCGGTACATCAGCAAGCTTATCCCCTGCTCAGCAATAATCGGCCCAGCATCTGCCCATGATGATGTTGGCTCGAATTTTTTCTCCTCTTCGGTATCCCAAATATAATCTGCATAATAGAGATACTTGCCCGGCAAGGACTCTGCCACATGCTGGTTAATCAGGTAGTCGCTCATTGCTGAATAATCTTTCATGCCACTCTCCTTGCTGCCATTGTGCGAAGAACTGGAAGAAGCATTGCGCTGTTCTGCTTGCACTCTTCGAATATTGTGTTGGTGCCTGATGGGCGTTTCTTGCTGAGGAATATCAGGGTGTCCATGTCGGTTACTTTGAATGCTGGCTTTCTCTTCCGATTGGCCTGCCTCTGCATTTCTTTCTCCAGGCCGTACTTAATGAATTTATCCTCATTAAGCCAAAGCGAGCTTCCTCGTCCACTTCCTGAACGGTAGATGTCGCCCAAGTTGATGCAGCGATTAACGAGGTTTTTAGCTGATGTTCTGGATATGTTTAACAGCCGCTCTACATCACTGGCGCTAAAGCTATTATTTTTTTTGCGTAATCGCGAACCATTGCGCGGTGACTTTCGAATCTTTCTTTCTCACAATTCATTATGCTGCCCTCTTGTTGTCGCCATATCTGGCTGACCATTCAATTGCTAATCTGGATTCGTCAGACCACCTGACGCCATGCTCGGTGCCGAAAGCGCTCATCAACTCAATAAGCTCACTCATCTCACCAACGGTCATGCGACTGGTTGATTGCCCCAGCACGACGAAGCCGCCATTGATGCCCGGCGCGGAACGCTGGCCTTTCAGTGATGCTGTAAGCATGTGCTTCCAGTCTTCGGTGTTGAGCTTCTGCCCATACCAAACAACCTGCTCGCTGATGTCAGACAGGCAAGACCAAAGCTTCGCGTTCTGTGATAGAGAGCGCGTGGCTTCCTGTATGGTCACAAAGTAAGGTTTTTCTGGATTAAGCGGAGTGTTGCGGAGGTGGTTTATTGCGTTATTGAGGATTTGTTGGTTTCGTAGTTGGTAGGTTTGTTTGTCCACTTGCCACCTCCAGTGTCCAGTGCTCGTCAGTCTCTCTTATCGGCATCGCACCGGAGGGGGATAGCTCGCAGCGAATGCATAACCTGTTCCAGTAGTTTTGACCGGGCCGAAATCTCTCGACTTCTTTCCGCTCTCCACACCGATAGCATGATTCCATTTTCTGCATCATTCACTCTCCGGTTTAGGGGCGGCGGGGCGCGGCATCCAGTGTGTAATATTTGGCAAAATGAATTGGTTTGCTTGCCAATTTCCAAACAGGAATGCGTAGGTTTTTACGGCATGACCATCCCAGCAGATGTAGATCCCATTGTCGATAGGGCTTCTATCACTGCACTTAATCCACCCATCAGGAACCACCATGTGCTGCTCGGTATGGTTGAGTGGTGGTGTGGTGTAGAGATAGACCTCATCACCTTCATCAACACCTTTATAATCAGGTGGCATGAAATTACCCACCCAACCTGATTCAGCAAGGCCATAAACCTCACCCCTGTCAGTTATCGCCACGGGTTTAGCCTGCTTAGCCGTCAGCGCTATTTTGGCTAGTGATTGCATCTCATCGTTGGACGGGTCAGCTTCGTATGCGTCCATTGCTATTTCAGATAGGCGCTCTACGGTAAATTCTTTAAGCTCTTTCATGGGTTCTCCTGCTCCATTTGGTAAGGGAATCGATTCAGGTATTTTGTCAGTGCAGTGTACACCGGAGTGCACGTTCCCAGTTGATGAACCACCGTGAAACCTCCTGCGTTACGCCTGACATCTAGAACCAGTGATGACATTTCGATGGGGTGATTCATGTCTGAAACGTAGCGGCGCTCAATCATGGACTTCCGCTCTTCGCTTGTTAGCTTCATTCTTCATTCCCCTTTACTCGAATGCCGACATGTTTTATGGCTACGGCTGCGTGCTCTAAGCCAAGGTTGTAGGATAGGTTTGTAAGCTCTTCTTCTGGCAATTTGGTTGGCAAATCAACCTCAATCGCCTGCAGGGATGCCATCCACACCTTGAAGGCTAGCGTTGTGCGAATGCTGCGATAACTGCCGGTTCGGTCTTTCTTGGATGTGTCGTAGTTACATTGATTAATGCACCACGCTTCAAACGCTTCTCGGTTTTTGTCCATCATGATTTCACCTTGATTCCGTTGTATGCCAGAGCGGCCATCGTCTTTTCTTTCGAAATGACTAGCCCATGGTCTTTGGTGATGATTTCCTTAGGAAGAGCAACCTCGATTCCTATGCTTTTTGCCTGCCATCCGCGCCAAGCCCAAAACAAAGCCTCTGAACACGAATGCCCGTCGAAATAAAAATCACCGCCCATGTAGTAGGAATCGCTAGGTGACTTGCCATCGCAAAAATGAGCTGCATTCAGTGCGTCATTTCCCCATTCGTATTCTTGGCATAGCCACTTTTCAAATTCTTCTCTCATGACTTCACCTTCTGCTGGCGGGATTTAATCAGTTGGTAAATTCTGCAGGTTGCTGCAAATGCAAAAGCGATAAACCACACGCCAAATACATAGCGAACCAAGCCCCAACTAATGCCGTAAAAAAAGTTTTGCCATGAGGCAAATGAAAGTAGCGCGACCATAATTACCGCGCCGGCAGTGAAAACCAGGCAACCCAGTAGGGCGTTTTTAAAGCTGAACATATTCTTCTCCTAAAGAAAGGCTTCGTAGCCTTCGTCTCTTGTTAGTGATGCGGCGAAATTACAGCGCAGATTGGGATTTGAGTGGCAGATAAACTACGCGGTAGACAAATGGGATGAATGCAGTGAGAAACTTGTCGAAGCAGTCTTTGCGATAGCCGGTAGCCTCATCAATCATTGCCTCAATCCCATGGCGCGGTGCCTTAGGTAATTCCACTTCGTAGATGCGGCAGAAATTTGTTATCAGCTCATCCTCTTCCATGCAGCGTTCTAAGCACACGCTGAATGATGGGTCGGTGAGCAGGGTCAGAATTACTGATTCTGGTAAACGTGAATTTTCTTCCATCAGAAACCGCCTTGTTTTTTGGCTGACTTCTTCTCATTTTCAGCTGCACGGTTGCGCGCCTGAACCTGATCACAGTCGTAGATAGCTCCATGGCGCTGCTCAACGTGAACCACACCACCTTCTCCATGACGGTTAAGCCTTAGAAGAAGCTCGGTTTCTTGCTGATTGGCGTCTTCGTCATAAGCACCTTCGCGGTAAATTCCCAGCCAGTAGTCGCAGTCCTGCTCTATCTGTCCTGTGTCACGTGAGTCGCTTGGTAAGGGGCGTTTGTTGGTTCGCTTCTCAAGGTCGCGGTTAAGCTGAGTCAGGAGAACGACGACGCAATCCAACTCTTTGGCAAGGTTCTTCAGTCCCTTGGTGATCATGCCGTATGCCAAGTCGTTGCGGTCAGCCTTCTCGGCTTTCATCAACGTCAGGTAATCGACCAGAATCATTCCAACCACACCTCGCTCACGCTTGATACGGCGGCACTCTGAAACGATATGAGCCAATGACAAGCCCGGCGTGTCATCGATGTACAGGTTACCGTTGGTTGCCAAATCAAGCCCCTTGGCAGATGCCAGTGCGAACCGGTTGTCATCGTAGCCGTCGAGATAGAAGTTCTTGCTGGAAACGCCAGAGATTTGGGTGATCATCCGCTCTGCAAGTTGCAGGTCAGGCATCTCAAGGCTGAAGGCTAGTGCCGGTAGGTTCTCGTTGATTGCGCAGTTGATAGCCATTTTGAGATAGAGCGTTGTCTTTCCCATCTTTGGTCTGGCACCAACAACGAACAGCGACCCTTTCACGATGCGCTTAGGCTCAAGCATGTCATCCAGTGATTGAATGCCGCTTGTTAGGCCTATGGCGCTCTGCTCTCCAGAAAGGCGATCACTTACAACATCACACCAGTCCTCGAACACGTCGCTGAACTTACGCAGACCGCGAACACTTCCAGTCTTTGCATGGTCGGTGATTTGGGTGAAGAGACTCTGCGCCGCCTCAAACTTCTCTTCTGCCGTCATGCCGTCATTGGCGTAAAACAGCTCAGTGATTTTATTTGCCTTCTCAATCCCGTAACGCTTCATGGCTCTGTCGCGAACGATTGTTGCGTAGTTCACGATGTTTGCCGCGCTTGGGGTGCTCTTTTGAAGTTGGGCCAGATATCCGAAACCTCCTACTGTATCCAGTTCGCCTTTAGCTTCCAGAGAGTCTGAAACGGTGATCAGGTCGATTGGTCGCTGCTGGGAATTCAAGCTGCGAAGTTCGTCGTAGATGATTCGGTGTGGTCGGTTGTAAAACGATTCAGAACGCAGAGTAGAGAACACTTTCTGGCAGCGGTCGCTCCCATCATCCAGCATCAGGCCACCCAGCACGCTTTGCTCTGCTTCCACACTATGCGGGGGAAGCATCAGGTTATCGGTCATCCTTGTCTCCCTCTCTGACCAGTAGGTAAGTTTCGTCATTCAGGAAGTACTCAAGGCCTTTCTTGTGCCACGTCTTTCCAGAACGCGCATCAGGTCGGTCTTCAAGCATCCAGCGACAGTTTGTTGAGATGTAGCCTAGGTATGCCTTCCAGCTGTCTAGCGTGAATGGCTGCCCATCAAGTTGGCGGGTTATCTTGCTGGCTTTCGACCAGAAGGTGCGAATCAGGTTTCTGCGCTTGTCGCTGATTGCTCTGATGGCTTTCGCTTCAGGGAGAATCTCGTGATAGGCATCAATCACATCTTCACAACTGAATGACGGTTTTTTCTTTTCAGGTGTGGCGGCGGATGATGGAGTCTCTATTACGTTAGTAATAGAGTTATTAGTTAATTCTTTAGTTATGGATTTCCGTTGGATTTCCGTTGGATTAACCACCTCTTGCAGCCTTGCCACAAGCGGCTCTCCGTTGGACTTTTCTTGGATTTCCTTTGGACTAAAAATTGACTGAAACTCATCATATTTGACCAGTGTTATTCGAGTGAAATTGCGCCCGAATGACTCCTTGGTGATCATCCCGTTTCGGGAGAATGTCTCCAACAAACTCTTCACTTTGTTATCTGAAATGCCAGTCTCAGTAACCAGTGTCGGCCGCCCAGTGAGAAACTGACCGCGCCCTATCATGATGCTGCCGATATCAGTTTGAACTTGCTTTGATTCATAGTTGGCTTTCATCACGAAGTGAAGCCACAGGTGAACCGCCTGAGAGTCCTTGTAAAGCTTGCTGTCCATGAATTGTCTATGCATGAGGGCAAACCCCTTACCGGTTGCCTCCGGCCTTACTGTGTCTGGTTGGCGGAACGCCAGTACGTTACTCATGTCGCTTACCTCTCGCTTTCACGTCGCGGAATATCTCCGCAAACTTGCGACCAAACGAAGGGTTGTCATTGCAGACCATCAGTAACTCATCTGGAAGCGCTGCCCGCTGCTGAACTCTCTCAGGGGGCTGGCGTGATTTTCTCTTTTGGTGCATAATTACTCCTGTGAATAGATCCAGTAATTCGCTTAGGCCTCGAAACTGTTAGCGCAGTTCGGGGCCTTTTCATTTGTGGTGTACTCAAGCCATGCACGAGTGCAATCAGCCATGAACTTGAAGTGCTCAAAGCTAATCTTCTTCTCCCCTTCCATGACGAAATCCTTAACCCCACTTGCGGCTAAGTTATCCATCAGTTCTGGGTACTTCTCAGTGCGACGTAGAACGGTTGAATCAGCGATGTTAAGCAACTTAGCCACTACCGTTTGACGGGTTGAGCTAAGCGCTTGGTGAGCCGATGAGAGCAAGTGTCGGCTGATGAATTCAACCGCTCCGCTTTTGCGTGGTTTTGCTAATTCCATTTGTAATACTTCCAGTGTTGAATAATTAGTTGGGTACGTGGTTTATCCGTGGGATTGACCACTGTTGTTTGTTCCCCACATTGCGGCAGGGAGGCTAAGGCTGTTAAAGAGCGTTACTGCTTAGGCGGCCTTCTCAGCTGCCGTTATGTATCGTTGCGGGTAGAGAATTTCCATTTCGCTAATCAAGCCTTTGAAGTAGCGAGAAAGCTTTTCTGCTGTGTCGAGCGAGGTAACTTGGATGCCTCGTTCAATACGGCTTAGGTTTCCGACATCAAGATTGGTGGCTATTGCTACCTCGGCGATTGTCAGGCCTTTCTCTACACGCATTTTTCTCAGTGGGGTTTGCATAATTACCTCCGTTAAATGCGCTATACGCATAATATGCGATAGTTTAATTTTGCGCAAGGCGCTTTGCGGGAAACGCATAAAAGGTTTTTAATTAGGCTATGAAAACTGGCGAAAGAATTAGAAAGCTCCGTTTAGAGCGAAAGATCACATTGCAGAAGCTGGCCGACATGATCGATAGCGATGTCGGAAACCTTTCACGCCTTGAGCGCGGCAAGCAGGGCTTTAGCGAGCCGCTACTGCAAAAGATTTCTGATGCATTGCGCGTCCCATTATCTGAGCTATTCTCTGATCAGGAAGATTCTGATACTGTAAATAACTACAGTGTTAATTCACTTTCCAGATCTGGGAGAGATCATGTGTATAGGGTTGACGTTCTTAATGTTAATGCCAGTGCAGGAAGTGGAAGCGCGGCAGGCGACGTAATTGAAGTTATCAGGTCAATTGAGTACGTTCCAGAGCATGCCAAGGCGTTGTTCGGCAACAGGCCTGAAGGGTCTGTGATGCTAATCAATGTGAGGGGTGACTCGATGACTGGCACCCTTGAGCCTGGAGACCTGATTTTCGTAGACACGAAAGTCAATTTCTTCGATGGGGACGGAATTTACGTTTTTAACTTCAATGGCGACACGTTCGTTAAGCGATTGCAGAAGGTAAAATTTGATCTGAAGGTAATCTCGGACAATAAGACCTACGAAACGTGGTCTCTAAGCAATGAAGAGATTGAAATGCTTCACGTGCAAGGCAAGGTTCTAATAAGCCAGTCCCAGCAGATTAGGCGGCATGGATGAGCTTTCCAAAGCCCATATTGTTTTTCATTACGGCGGCGATTATTTCTGGTTGCGACTCTAAAGCGGATGCTCCTTTTTCAACTCACTGGAATGCGGGCGAGCAACAATACGACTTTAAGTCACTGCCCAGCTTTCAGTCGTTACCGCAAAGTGACGGTAGAAATCTAATCTATGTTACTGCCCCACCCTCAGGCAGCCTTGGCAAAGGAGAATATAGATTTTACTTTAGCGGCAACAAGCTAAATCAGATCATCTATCGAACTTACGATATATCAGGAAGCGATAGCGAGGATTCAGCAAAGGCAAGGTATCAGGAGTTGAAGCTTGAGCTGACGAAGTTATACGGGGTTCCGGTTGGCGTTAATGAGCACGTGTACAACAAGAACTTCGAGTTTTTCCCCTGCATTACTAACAAATATTGTGGCGAATGGTCATCTGAGTTCGCCAATGGAACCACGAAGGCTCTGCTTTCCATAGGCATGGGTAAAAATGGTTCAGGATATGCAGAAGATAGAATCGCCGGCTCTGTTTCCATTGAGTTCAGCAAAAAATAAAATCCCCTCATCACAAGAATTATCCCAAATCACCCGCATTTGCGGGTTTTTTTTGCTTTTTTACCTCTGACGCAAAAAATATTTCTTATTTAAAAACATGAATATGCGTAAAAACACAAAGATAAATTCAATTATGCGTTTGACGCATTTGCGCATAACGCATATATTCAATCCATCGAAACGAAACATCGATACGGCAGAAGGAACTTTGAGCCGTGTTGGACAGGGAGTCCGACTGCTTCTTTAACAATCAGATGGTATGCCGAAAGGTGTACACCAAAGTGCAGTTGGCTTTGGGGTGAGCAGGTTGCGCGATAAGAGATGCGAGCCAAGCCACCTGAGAACAGTTCTAGCCTGCCAGTCGAAAGACGAACGGATGCGAGCGAGCCTCACCAAGCCGTTGGAGTGCGGAAAGCAATAGACCCGCTCACCACCAAAGCTAACTAACTGGAGTAATCCACATGAATGCAAAAGAACGCTGCAAGATGCGCAGAAAGCTTCGTAGAGCTTCTGAGCGTGAAGAATCACAGAAGGACATGAAGTTAGGCAAGAGCATCGCTACGAGCCTCTCAGGGTGTTCCAGTCGAGTTCTCAAGGCAACTATCTCACTCCCATTGAGATGTAAAGAACAGGCCAGCGCTGACAATATTTGCCTCGCAGATGTGGCAATTTTCAACGCTGGGTATCGTAAATCAAATCAAGTAACGGCGAGGTAGGAAATGAAGATTAGTGAAATGCCAGAACAAGTGCAGGTTGTAGCTGCACAATTACTAGCAACAAAACTCGACGAACATCTACTGTTCGCATCTGAAACTCGGACGGAAAAGGCAGAAAAAATCGCCCAAGCCGTCCGGAAAGCATTCGAATCACTTTATGATTAACTATCTAGTGCTGTTGATTCTTTCGTACTCTTCTACAAGCTTTTCGTAGGTAGCGATAACAAACGCACCTTCATTACCACCACCCAACTTTCCAGCCTTAATTAACTCAAGAACGATTTGCTGAGCCGCACCACGTGGAGAACTGGCTGGGTTGATTGTTTCTGACATAAAAACTTCCTTATTTTGACTGTGGAATGAACAGTCTACGATTTTCCTTTGACTGTGGAAAGCAGGGGAACCATGCGCCGGGCATGGATAAATATCCCGGCATTAATACACCTTACCGGAACCATCCCCCATGCGATTAACAAACACTTTAACCGGTGAGACCTTTCTCGTATCGAGGATGGCTAACCAGTACGAGTATGAAATTAAACAGATAGGCACAAGAACCAAATTCCGCATGAATCATGAGCAGTATGCGGCTTATTTGCGCAAGCCTGAGATTGAGAGAGTTGAGGAGGAAGTATGAGTAAGTGGATTGATATCAGTGACGATTTACCGAAGGCCAATGAGTTTGTTTTTGTGGTTCGAAAATGGCGTGATGGAAGCCTTCACACCATCACGGCAAAAAGGAAATCAACCGAAGAGTTAACGGTTCATGAAGATGCAGGAAAGAATGCTTGGTGGGAAAGCAAAGATTCTATTTCAAGTTTCTCGGATTCAACCGTGGTCGCTTGGAGTGTTATTCCTGAGCAGCTACCACCTGCCTTCAACGGTGTAATTCTTCCACAGCAAGACAATAGCAATCGATACCCCCTTCCCTATGCGCATTCACTGAGTGCGCATCGTGATAAGCGCCACTTATCTCCCTCAACTTGTAATTATTAGGCTCACTTCGGTGGGCCGTTTTTTTAACTGGAGATGCTATGAAAAAGACAACGAAAGAGAAGATTTACGAATTTTTAATCAAGTACGACCCAGCCGAGTTTGCTGATGAGCCATCTTCTAGGGAGCGAGCGGAGCACATCGCCAGTGAGCTGGAAAAGATATTAGACAGTGATAAGTAACAGAGCATTTAGTTGCGACAGAGCCGCCTAACCGCGGCTTTTTTAATGGATGTAAAAGCCAGTTCAAGAGCTGGCTCCTACATCAATTAACCAACCAATAAACCGGAGTATCCCATGCATACCTATCAAGTATCGGGGTGGCCTTATGTGGGCTGCTCTGAATCTCTTCTCGACCGTATTTTTCGCAACGTTAAGAACGGCGCTCGCCGCTTAATCGAAATCCTTAACCAGCCGGGAGTTCCTCATGAAGCTTTCGCACTTTAACAAGGCGCAGGAGTTATCACGCTTAGCTCAACTCACTGGCGACTCAAAAAAATGGCGAGTGGCAATGAAACTTCTTCGGAGGGCATTTAAATGAAAACATCAGAAATCATCGCGCTTGAGAAGTTAATCAGCGGATTCACTGAGGTGGATAACGAGCAGGTCTATCAGCGAACTACTGAGCTTGACCGTGATGTGAAGCTTAGCCATATCCGTGGGCTTTTCGAGAAGGCCGGAATTTGCGATTTGGATGTCGTTACGCTTGGCGCAGCAATGGACTCCGTCGAGTTTCAGGAAAAGGCATCAGCGGCTATCTGGGACTTACTCACTATCGTTGCTCAGTATGAGCGAGCACGGATGATTGCAGAGCACAGGGAGGCGGCATGAGTATGAATATCGTTGATTTCGTAAAGAGCCAAGAAAACCTATTCACAGGCTCATTGGCTGATAACTCGGTCACGTGGGGCAAGGAGTGCCAGTTCGCCATTCAAGCTTTCCAGAAGAATGACTCTCTGGCGAAGACTGCCCTTTCCAATCCAATTAGCGCACAGAACGCCATTATCAACGTGGCCGCCATTGGCATAAGCCTGAATCCTGCAAGTAAGTTGGCCTATCTAGTTCCACGAGATGGGACTGTGTGCCTCGATGTTTCGTACATGGGCCTGCTTCATATCGCTCAGGCAACTGGATGCATTCAGTGGGGTCAAGCAAAGCTAGTCCATGCCAATGACACCTACGAATCCAATGGATTGGATACGGCACCAACGCACAAGTACAACGCGTTTGGCGACCGTGGCGATGTGGTAGGAGCCTACTGCACGGTAAAAACCTCTGGTGGTGACTATCTAACGGATGAGATGAGCGTTGCGGATATTCGCGCCATTCAGGAAATCAGTAAGTCTAAAAACGGGCCGTGGAAGACTCACTGGGCTGAGATGGCCCGCAAGACAGTGGTTAAGCGGGCGAGCAAATACTGGCCTCGCGCTACCCGCTTAGACGCTGCGATTCAAGTACTGAACGATGAAGAAGGAATCTTCACTGAGCCAGTGATGGCGCACACTCCAGAGGAGGCCATTCAAGACCAAGAGGCGCAGCGCAAGGAAGAGCTATTCAGGAAGGTAAGTGACCTTTGCGATCAGATGGAACTTGCCGAGGACTTCCCTACGCTAAAAACCATCTTCGCCGAAGCATACAAGGCCACCACGGGGATGAAGCTGCAAAAAGATGTTCAGCAAATCTACACAGAGAAAAAGGCGAAGTTTGAGGAGGCCGCATGACCCAGCTTTACGCAATAGCCAATGAGTACGCCAGCCTTACAGCTCAGGACTTAGACCCTGAGTTTATCGCTGACACTCTTGAAGGGATTCAAGGCGAGTTCGAAGACAAGGTTACTCAGTTGCTGGCAATCATTAAAAACGAATCTGCATATGCCGAAGCCCTCAAGGATGAGGCCAAGAACCTCTCAGAGCGCGCCAAGGTTGCAGAGAACAAGGTTGCCAACATCAAGGCCTACATCGCCACCTCAATGGATACAGCAGGCAAGAAATCCATCCGCGCCGGTCTGCACTCAGTAACCGTTAGAGCTCCAAGCAAAACGGTAGAAATTGTCGATGAAAGCAAGGTGCCGATTGAGTTCTTTGAATTCGTTACCTCCAAGAAATTCGACCTGACGGCAATAAAACATCACCTCAAGGCTGATAAGCCAGTGCCGGGCACTGAGTTAAAGTCAGGAAAGCCTTCACTACTCATTAAGTAAAATCGACAAAAACAGCATCGGTAGCCCATTCGGAGAGATAGATGACCATCAACAGATTCATTGCAAGCGGCAATCTTGGAAAGGATTGCGAAACGCGCAGCACACCAAATGGGAAGCTAATTGCTTCCTTTTCTTTGCCCGTAAAACAGGGATTCGGGGAGCATGAAAAGACTTCTTGGGTTGTCTGCCGGCTGTTTGGCGCTAAGGCTGAAACCCTCCCGCAATATCTCAAAAAGGGAATGAAGGTGACGGTCGAAGGGAAGTTCGTCACAGAAGAATGGACTGACAAAGACGGGAATAAACGCCAAACGCCAACCATCATCGTTGATGACATCGACCTTCCTCCGCGCCAATCGGATGCGCCAAAGCAAGCGCCTCAGAGTGCTCAGCAACCGCAGTCAGGATGGGGCCAGCCAGCGCCACAGCAATCATCCAATGAAATGGACTTCGACGATTCGATTCCGTTCTAACCCTCTTTCAAGGAACACATTATGAGTGAAGTAACTTTTGGACAAGGCCAGCTTGAAGAACTGGCTAAATTCACTGATCCACAGAACGAAATTATCGCCAATCTTGCAAAAGCATTGCTCAGCACAACCAAGCAGAGAAACGAGTTCGCCCAGCAACTATCCGAGCTTCAACTCTCACAGCAAAACATCATCAACTCTCTCGGCATTAAAGGTGATGGCCCATGGAGTAAGTTGGTTATTGAGTATGTGATGGGGTTGGTGGCGGAGCGGGATGGATTGGCTGAAAAGCTTGCCTTGGCAGAAAATATAGCCATTTCATCTGCCAACGATATTGCCTACGCAATATTCAATCTCTCTAACAAAAAGCTCAGCCAACTCAAGAACGGCATTATCGAAAGCACATGTCCGACTGATTCGGCTTTGATTGCCGAACGTAACTTGCGAGACTTCGCCGCCAATCTGTGCGCTGGGAGGAAGGGATGAAACTCAGTAAGGCTCAACGGCAAGCGTTGCGAATGAGATTCGGCGGTAAATGTGCGTATTGCGGATGCGAACTGCCGGAGAAAGGCTGGCACGCCGACCACGTTCAGGCTGTTCTCAGGAAGCTGGATTTTGGGGATAGGCAACCCAATGGAATGCGGAAGATTGTAGCCACCGGCGAGCACTGGAAGCCAGAGAATGACACGAAGGAAAACCTCTTCCCAGCCTGCGCACCATGCAATCTTTTCAAAGCATCGTTCGGCCTTGAAGGATTCAGGGAGCAAATAACTCAGCAGGCAGAAAGAGCGCGTTTGTACAGCGTCAATTTCCGCACGGCTGAAAGATTTGGGCAGGTGCAGGTGACGGAATCACCGATAGTTTTCTGGTTCGAAAAATACCGTGAAGGAATGAGTCATGAGTAACGCACCCACAGCAACACTGTTTTGCAGCAACAAAAAATCAGAGCGAGCAAAGATTGCCGAGTACGAAGCGAAGGGATACGTAGTCGATGAGTCCATCCTTGTTAATCGGAAAGCTGGTGATGGCGTCGTGGTGAAATTGAAGGAGCAACCTCATGACTGAGACAGCCAAAACCCACAGTGAGCTTTGTGTAATTGCGGAGCGCATTAAGGCAGCAATGGCGTCATGTGTGGAAAGCTTCTGCATGGAAGTCGCAGATTCGATCGAAAACGAAATTGGTAGGGGGCTGACTGAACAGGAGCGCCAGCAAATCAGCGAGACTGCTTCTGGCCTTCTGGTTGCACAAGACCAGCTCGAAGCAGAACGCCAGCGGGCTGACAAAGCAGAAAGCTATGCGCGTGAGCGTGATTCTGAAAACGAATCAATAGCATTAACGGTTGGCAGGCTGAGGCTAGACCTCGCCAAACTTCGTGGCAAGCTTGATACCCCTATAGTTATTCCGCCACGAAAAACGGCGAAAGACTATGTTGACGATGAATTTTCTAATGCTGACCTCGCCGCGATTTACAACGCTGCCAGGCTTGAACTCAAAGCGAGAATCAAAAGCGCTGGATTTACGGCCAAGGATGGTGAGTGACACCCAGTAATAACCATCAACTCCGAATAACCCAATAGCCGCGCAACGCGGTTTTTTTACGCCTTAATCCGAGGTATACACCATGAAAACCCACGATTTGAAAATAGCTCCCCAGCATTTCGCGCCGGTATATGCAGGCGTTAAAACCGCTGAACTCCGCAAGAATGACCGTGACTACCAAGTTGGTGACTTACTCAAGCTGCGTGAGTTTTCAGATGGTGAGTACACCGGAAGCTTTGTTATTCGCGAGGTAACGCACATAACTGATGTCGGATTTGTGGCTGAGGGTTATGTGTTGCTGAGCATGGTCCCAATGAAACTTTTAGAGGCTGCATAAATGAAAATTGAAATCGGCGAGAAATGGCTTATCACCAGCGACAAGTATCAGTTCATTCTTCAGGAGAAAGGCATTGCCAAAGAAGGCAAGAACGCGGGCCAAGCGGTGCTGAAGAACACCACATTCTACCCTAAGATTGAGCAGTTAATCTCCTCGCTAATCCTGAAAGAAGTTCGCGCATCTGACGTGCAATCACTCGAAGAAATGCGAAGTGAAATCGAGCGCGTAAGCCAGCAATGCCAGAAAGCTTTCTCGGAGTTAACGTCTGAAGACCTCAATGCAGAGCCAGCCTGATGAAGCCACTCATCAAAGGTGACACCGAGCCAGCGCACTTAGTTGCAGCCCATAAAGCTATAGATGCTCACAGGGAAAAGTACGGAACTGGCAATAAGCATCACCGAAGAATCTACAGCATCAAATACCGCAACAAGAGCTATCAAATCGAAGTCACCAATACCAACAAACATCATCTGGCCCATGTCATTACGGGCCATAGACAGCTAACGAAAGTTCATTATGGAGAAGTGGCATGAAAGATTATTCAGCTATGAGTGACTTTGAAATCAATAAATTGGTGGCAAAGCTCATGGGGCATCAGTGTTATTACGATAATAATTCGTACACCAACGACGGTCTAAATGTAACCGTCACCGGGAACGGTTGGCGAGGTTGGTATAACCCAACAAGAGACATCGATGCCGCATGGAGGATTATCGTCGCTAACAAAATCAACATTGACCATCGAGAGTCTATCAAGTCAGGCGCGATGGCCAGTCAGAGTGGCAGAAAAGAGATTTACGCTGTTGATAAAAACCCGCTCCGCGCTGCAATGATTGTGTTCCTCATGATGAAAGATGAAGCAGTAAAAACTCAGGGAGAAAAGTCATGAAATGGGAAATATTGAAAGGTAGTGAGGATGACTTCGAGGGGTACCATGAAGAAGTCACTCATATTTACTCAACTCGTCGTGGTCGCGCTGTTTCTAATGGTGTCGCACCTAGCCTTGACGGGCATTTGGTTGCCGAGCGACGCCCAATCACCGAGCCAGATGTAAGCCAGCAGGTGACCACTGAGTGGGATGGCGATGGTTTGCCGCCTGTTGGTTCTTTTGTGGAGTGCTTCTCTAAAAATGAATGGAGAAAATGCAAGGTCACATTTGCCGGTGAGCCTGGAAGTAAAACAGAGGCTCTTGTTTTCGATGTAAAAACCACTAGGCCATTTTGGGCTGATGAATTCCGCCCTATCCGCTCACCTGAAGATGTGGCAAGGGAGAGGGCAATAGGTGCTATTGCTGAGCTATGTCGATCATCGGCAAGTAACGGTCATTCATCTGAGTTAATTTACGACGCCATCGCAGCAGGCAATATTCCCGGAGTAAAGCTGGAGTAACCCATGACTCCAGAGCAAGAAATAGCATCCCGCGCAATAGCCAAAAAGATACTCACCGAACGCCGCAGTAAATCCAACAATCTCACCTACCGCCAAATACTCGACAAGCACTCACCAGATGCATATCCATTCGTTCCTGCTAAATATCGAAAGCAGGTATGGATGTGGCTTGCCTGTTGGGTGCGTCGAGTGGCTGATGAAAAATAGCAGAGGTAAGCATGGCAGCCTCAGATTCATTTTTAAAAGTCAAAGAGTTCGCTGCCATCGTCAGGGTGTCGGCGAGCACTATTTATAGAAATCCCCAGAAGTACCATATGTTTAAGGTTGGTGGGGGCTGGCGGGCTAACGAAGATAGCCTTAAAAAGTTTGAACAACAGTCGGCAAATGATAACAATGTTTTCCGGCTGGCTGTTGTAGGCGGTAAGGAGAAAGTGAAATGCCGATCTACAAAAGAGGTAAAACGTACTGGATCGATATCTCAACGCCAGATGGAGCAAGAATTAGGCGCTCTTCTGGAACCGAGGAAAAAGTAAAAGCCCAGCAGCTTCATGACAAACTAAAGCATGAGATGTGGGCAGTTGATAACTTGAACAAAGCGCCTGAGAAGTCATTTGAGGAATTGATGATATTCGCCCTTCGTGATTCTGAGGGGCAATCAGCTTTTGAGAACAAGCAGAATTACGCTAGATATTTCCTTCATTTTTTCTCTGGTAGGGTGATCACTTCCATCAGTGGTGAGGAAATCCTTAACTCACTCCCAACTCATAGCTCCAAGAACAAAAAGCCCATGGCTAATGCGACCAAGAACAGATATCGGTCGTTCATCATGCGAGCATTCTCGATGGCTTTCAAATCTGGGTGGATTGCAAAGCTTCCCCACGTCCCATCACTCAGGGAGCCAAAGGTTCGAGTGAGGTGGATAGAGAAGCATCAGGCTAGAATACTGATTGATAACCTGAGTAGCGAGTGGATGAGGTCTGTATGCTCATTCGCTCTACTGACTGGGGCCAGAAAGGGCGAGATTCTTTCTCTCAGGTGGCCTAACGTGGACTTAAGGAGGAAGGTGGTTGTGATCGCCTCTGAGGATTCAAAGTCTGGAAGGGCCAGACCGTTGCCCCTCAATGATGAAGCCGTAAGCATTCTTAGAAATCTACCAAGGGAAAGTGATTATGCGTTCTCGAGGGATGGAAAAAAGGCTGAGGAAATAAAGAGGGATGAATTTTGCAAGGCGCTTGCCGCATCTGGCATATCGGATTTCAGGTTTCATGACTTCCGCCATACTTGGGCAAGCTGGCACGTTCAGAACGGAACCCCTCTAATGATGCTTAAGGAGTTGGGTGGGTGGGAAAAACTGGAGATGGTCAATAAATATGCTCACCTGAGCGATGAGCATTTGAGGAGATTTAGTGGGATTGTCACATTTTTGGCACACGATGGATTGCCAGAAAAAAACACACCAAAAATATCTCTCGTAAGTTAATGATATTAATAGCTTCTAAGCATGGTAATACGGGCTTTATTTTATCTGCACATCAGAGAAACAGTCTGATGAGGTTACTCCGCGGTGTTATCCGCAGAAAAAGAAAGCCCGAATGCATCGAATGCGTCCGGGCCAATGGTTACTGGCCGACCGCTTCTTGCGGAGCCAGAGGATTACGGTTGATGAACATCGCATCACCGTAACTAAAGAACCGGTACTGCTCCGCCACCGCCTGGTGGTAAGCATTCATGGTATTTTTATATCCGGCAAACGCGGAAACCAGCATGATCAGCGTCGATTCTGGCAGGTGGAAATTGGTCACCAGCGCGTCAATCACCTGATAGTTATAGCCCGGATAGATAAAGATTTTGGTATCGCCGAAGAATGGCGCAATCAGCGCGTTTTCTGCCGCCTTGGCGGCGCTCTCCAGTGAGCGTACTGAGGTGGTTCCCACCGCAATCACGCGCTTGCCGCGCGCTTTACAGGCCAATACCGCGTCGACCACTTCTTGTGGCACTTCAGCGTATTCGGCGTGCATTACGTGGTCTTCAATAGTGTCCACACGCACTGGCTGGAAGGTGCCCGCGCCAACGTGCAGCGTCACAAAAGCAAACTCCACGCCCTTCTCTTTCAAGGCGTCCATCAGCGGCTGGTCGAAGTGCAAACCGGCAGTCGGTGCCGCAACGGCGCCAAGGCGCTCGCTGTAAACCGTCTGATACAGCTCGCGGTCGGCGTCTTCGTCCGGGCGGTCGATATAAGGAGGCAACGGCATGTGGCCGATCTCTTCCAGCAGAGTGAAGACATCGCGATCTTCATTAAATTCCAGCTCGAACAGCGTATCGTGGCGCGCCACCATGGTGGCTTTGATGTTTTCGTTATCGCCTAATAGCAGTTCTGCGCCCGGTTTAGGCGACTTTGAAGCACGGACGTGAGCCAAAATGCGTTTGGAATCAAGCACCCGCTCTACCAGCACTTCAATCTTGCCGCCGCTGACCTTGCGGCCAAAGACGCGGGCGGGGATCACGCGGGTATTGTTGAAGACCAGCAGGTCACCGGCGTCGAGCTTGTCGAGCAGGTCGGTGAAAATGCCGTGCGTCAGTTCGCCGCTTGGCCCGTCCAGCGACAACAAACGGCAGCCGCTGCGCTGGGTCTGCGGATAGCGGGCAATCAGGGACTCGGGGAGTTCAAAAGAAAAATCGGCAACGCGCATGGCTTTTCACTTCAGTTAACGGACAAAAACAGGCGGCTTAGTCTAGTGGTACGGGCCTTTTGCTGCAAGCTTCTACCTCAAGAAAGGCATATCCTGACATGTCATTGATCATGTTTCTTGCATTATACTGTGCGGATGAATTTTTTAGCTCATCTCCATCTGGCCTCACTCGCCAACAGTTCGCTACTCGGAAACCTGCTGGCCGACTTCGTCCGTGGCAATCCTGACTCGCTATTTTCCGCTGATATCGTCAGCGGTATTCGCATGCATCGGCGGGTCGACGTCATGACCGACACCCTGCCGGAAGTGAAAATCGCCCGCAGCTATTTCCGCGATGATTTCCGCCGCGTCGCGCCTATCACGCTGGATATGGTGTGGGACCACTTTCTGTGTCGCCACTGGGCCACGCTCTCGCCGGACATTGAGCTGGAAGAGTTTATCGAAGCTTGTCGCCAAGAGATTGAACCGCAGCTGGATGGAATGCCGGAGCGCTTTATCAATCTGAATCGCTATTTATGGTCAGATCGCTGGATGCAGAGCTATGCCGCGCTGCCCAATATCGGCAATGCCTTGTCGAATATGGCCGCCCGCCGCCCGAAACTCAGCGCGCTGGCTGGCTCATATCACGACCTCGAATTGAATTATGACGCGCTGGAACAACTTTTTTGGCAGTTTTATCCGCAGATGATGCTGCAAGCCAGACAGCAGGAAATTTGACTTAAGGTGAAATTAATCGTGAATCGCGACACAATTCCCTGCAAATCAGCCGCTTATTCATAATAAGATTTGCGACTTACTCCACAGACTGATAGTCGAATACTATCTGATTGATTGGTCTGATGGGGTTTATTCGCTTCCCCCCAGCCTCTATACTGGCTGTCGATTTATACACCCCTAATTCTTTTACCTCACCAATAGGAGTACTTATGGTCCTGGTAACTCGTCCGGCCCCAGATTTCACAGCAGCAGCTGTACTTGGTAGCGGTGAAGTTGTTGATAACTTCAACTTCAAAAAACACACTGCGGGCAAACCAACTGTTCTGTTCTTCTGGCCAATGGACTTCACTTTCGTATGTCCTTCTGAGCTGATCGCTTTCGATCACCGTTACGAAGAATTCCAGAAGCGTGGCGTTGAAGTTGTTGGTGTTTCTTTCGACTCTGAATTCGTTCACAACGCATGGCGTAAAACCCCTGTTGAGAAAGGCGGCATCGGCGAAGTTAAATACGCGATGGTTGCTGACATCAAACGTGAAATTCAGAAAGCCTACGGTATCGAACACCCAGACGCTGGCGTTGCGCTGCGTGGTTCTTTCCTGATCGACAAAGAAGGCGTGGTTCGCCACCAGGTTGTTAACGACCTGCCACTGGGCCGTAACATCGATGAAATGCTGCGTATGGTTGACGCGCTGCAATTCCACGAAGAGCACGGCGAAGTGTGCCCCGCTCAGTGGGAAAAAGGCAAACAAGGTATGGGCGCTTCTCCAGACGGCGTAGCTAAATACCTGTCAGAAAACGCATCAAACCTGTAATTTTTATTAAGCCTCAGGGCTTTAAAAAAAATAACAGAGCAATAACGGTCAGCCTAGCTGGCCGTTTTTTTTTGGGATTTTTTTCCCGCATTTTTCCCGCATAGTCATCACCGTCTTCACATTTATTTCATAAAACTCTGCCCGATCAGTCCTATTCCATCTAACCTAAATACGTCTCATTTTTGCCTGCCACGTGGCGCGATAGATTGGCCTGCGCCTTGCATGGTTTCCTCCGGCAAGAATGAACGTTGTATAGAAAAAAAGCGTTATCACACAAGAACCTGAAGGTTCTGCACAGACAGGGTATCAAACAGGAGTTTATATGTTACTTAAATGGAAAAAGCCGTTAACCATAATGGCATTGCTGGTCAGCGGCTCGCTTCACGCGGCGTCCAACCCCGCGGTAGAAGCCAAAAACGGCATGGTGGTCACTTCGCAATATCTGGCATCTCAGGTGGGTGTCGATATTCTCAAGATGGGCGGGAACGCCGTTGATGCCGCCGTGGCCGTTGGCTACGCTCAGGCCGTGGTTAACCCATGCTGTGGCAATATCGGCGGTGGGGGCTTCATGACGGTGCACCTTGCCGACGGCAAAGACACCTTTATCAATTTCCGCGAAACCGCCCCAGCCGCCGCCAGTGCCAACATGTATCTGGACGCCGATGGCAAAGTGAAAAAAGACGCCAGCCTGTATGGGTATCTCGCCTCGGGCGTTCCGGGCACCGTGCTCGGCATGGACACCGCCCAGCGCGAATACGGCAAGCTGACCCGCGAGCAGGTGATGGCTCCGGCGATTAAACTGGCCCGTGAAGGCTTTGTCCTCACCCGCGCCGACACGGATATCCTCGACACGACGGTAAAACGCTTCAAAGAAGACCCTGAGGCCGCGCGCATTTTCCTGCGCAAAGACGGCACTGCCCTACAACCGGGCGACAAACTGGTGCAAACCGACTTAGCCAACACGCTGGAATCCATTTCAAAACAGGGCCCGGATGCTTTTTACAAAGGTAAAATCCCGGCCGCGGTGGAAGCCGCGTCAAACAAGGGTGGAGGCATCCTGACCGCCGCCGACTTCGCCAACTACAAAGTCACCGAGACGGCGCCAATCACCTGTAGCTATCGCGGCTACAAGTTTGTCTCAGCACCGCCACCAAGCTCTGGCGGCGTGACCATGTGCGAAATCCTCAACATCCTCGAAGGCTATGACCTGAAGAGCATGGGCTTTAACTCAGCGGCGTCCATTCACTATATGACTGAGGCCATGCGCCACGCCTACATGGACCGCAACACCTATCTCGGCGACCCGGAGTTCATCAAGAACCCGATTGATCGTCTGGTCAGCAAAAGCTACGCCGAAGAGATTCGTAAGAAGATTCAGGCAGATAAGGCCACGCCTTCCGAACAAGTTCAGCCGGGAATGGAGCCGCACGAAAAGCCAGAAACCACTCATTACTCGATTGTCGACAGCATGGGTAACGCGGTTTCCACCACTTACACCGTCAACGGCCGCTTTGGTTCCGTGGTTATCGCGCCAGGAACCGGCTTCTTCCTGAATGACGAAATGGACGACTTCACGGTCAAAGTGGGTGAGAAAAACCTCTACGGTTTGGTGCAGGGCACGCGTAACTCCATCGCCCCCGGTAAGCGCCCACTATCCTCCATGAGCCCGAGCTTAGTGACCAAAGACGGCAAGATCTTCATGGTTCTGGGTTCACCGGGTGGTTCACGCATCATCACTATCACCCTGCAAACCGCCCTCAACGTGATTGATTTCGGCATGCCTCCGCAGGAAGCCGTTGACGCGCCGCGTATCCACCACCAGTGGCTACCGGATGAGGTGTATTACGAGCAGCGAGGCGTTTCAGCCGACAGCCTGAACATTCTGGCCAAGATGGGCTACAAGATGGTTGAGCAGACCCCGTGGGGCGCGACCGAGCTGATTATGGTCGGCCTGCCGGGTGCGGTTGGCGTAACGCCGGCTAACTCGGGCAATGACTCGGCTGTGTCGGGCAAAGTGCGTGAAGGCTATCTGTATGGCGCGAATGATGTGCGTCGACCAGCTGGCGCCGCCATCGGCTATTAACCTTAACCTTCATCCTTCGCACCGTATCGGCGTTGGCTGCCTGCCCTCACCTCAGTCACTTACTGATGTAAGCTCCTGAGGATTCGGGCAGTTGCCGCCTTGATACAGCGCGAATGATTTTGGTTAAACATAAATATGAAAAAGCCCCGAGCTTATGTGAGCGCGGGGCTTTTCTTTTAACGGATGTAAGTGCTTGCTTAGCTTTGCGCCGCCAGCTTCTTGCGGTCGTTGCGGCGTTTAAACGCGTAACCGATAAGCAGCACGGCGACCCACACCAGCCCGGCGTAAAGAGACACGCGCGTGGTTGGGAAGTAGCCGATTAAGCCAATGATAAAGAATAGGAAGATAATCGCGATAACCGAGGTAAACACCCCGCCGCGCAGTGGGAATTCCAGCTCGCTCACCTGCTGTTTGCTCAGTTTGCGGCGGAAGGCGATTTGCGAGAACAAAATCATAATCCACACCCACACGGTAGCGAAGGTCGCCAGCGAGGCAATAACCAGGAAGACGTTTTCCGGCATGATGTAGTTGAGATACACCGCCACCAGCAGCGCCGCCATCATCACCAACACCGTGACCCAGGGAATGCCGCGACGCGACACCTTGCTGAACATCTTCGGCGCGTGGCCTTGACCCGCCATGCCGTGCAGCATGCGACCCACGCCAAACACGTCGCTGTTAATCGCTGAAAGCGAGGCGGTGATCACCACGAAATTCAAAATACCGGCAGCAATGGTGATGCCCATGTGCTGGAAAGTCAGCACGAACGGGCTGCCCTGCGTCCCGACCTGATTCCACGGGAAGATAGACATAATCACGAACAGCGTGCCCACGTAGAACACCAGAATGCGCCACGGCACGGAGTTAATGGCTTTCGGAATCGATTTCTTCGGATCTTCAGCTTCTCCGGCGGTGATACCAATAATCTCAATCCCGCCGTAGGCAAACATCACCAGCTGGAGCGAGAGAATGGTGCCCATAATCCCCTGACTGAAGAAGCCGCCGTTGCTCCACAAATTGTGAATGCCGGTCGGCTGCCCGCCGTTGCCGATACCCCAAATAATGATGCCAAAGCCCGCCACAATCATGATGATGATGGTCAGCACTTTGAAGAAGGAGAACCAGAACTCCAGCTCGCCGAAAACTCTGACGCTCATCAGGTTGATGCCACCGATGATAAGCACCACGCTCAGCACCCAAATCCAGTGAGGCACCTCGGGGAACCAGACGCCCATATAGATGCCGAAGGCGGTGACGTCGGCGATGGCGACAATCAAAATCTCGAAGCAGTAGGTCCAACCGGTGATGTAACCCGCCAATGGCCCGAGATAATCCTGCGCGTAGCGCGAAAACGAGCCGCTCTGCGGGTTGTTAACCGACATCTCACCCAGCGCGCGCATGATGATAAACGCCACGATCCCGCCGACCAGATAGGCCAGCAACACGCTTGGCCCGGCTAATTTAATCGCGTCCGCCGAGCCGTAAAACAGGCCGGTGCCGATGGCCGAGCCGAGCGCCATAAAGCGAATGTGTCGGGTAGTCAGGCCGCGTTTTAACTTAGTCGCTGGCGGCTCTTTCTCAACTGATTGCTGCATGTGAATTTATCCAATTCCTTTGTTCATCAAGGCTGATGAGGGACTCAAACCAATGAAAAAGCCACGGAAGGGTTTTCCGTGGCCTGATTGGCGAAACATTCTTCAAACGCAATTATATGACTGAAACGTGACGCCAGTGAACCACCAATGTCATTTACTGATGAGCCGTCACGCTGCGCGGTCCGCTAATCTTGTCGTAAATCCCAGCGAGAACCAGCATCACCAGCGAAGGTGGCAACCATGCCAGGCCCTGCGCCGCCAGCGGCAGATTCGCAGTCCAGGCTGGCATGATATCAGCCAGAGCCGAGGCTTTAACGCCATCCACCAGTCCGAACAGCAGGCTAACCACCATTACCGGTGCCACGATGCGCGTGGTGCTATTCCACCAGCGCAGGGTGAAGCTCAGCACCACCAGCACGATACAAGGCGGGTAAATCGCGGTCAGCACCGGGATAGAAATCTGAATCAAATGGCTCAGGCCCAGATTCGACACCAGCATAGAGAACAGGCCGAGGATAAACACCAGCGAGCGGTAAGAGAGCGGCAGATACTGGGCGAAGAACTCCGCGCAGGCGCAGGTCAGGCCCACCGCCGTCACCATACAGGCGATGAAAATCAGCGCGCCAAGGAAGAAGCTGCCCACGCCGCCGAAGGTGTGTTCGACATAAGCATGCAGAATAACCGCGCCGTTAGTGGCGTCAGGCACCAGCGAGGCGCTATTTTCGCCCAGTTTGAACAGGCTGAGGTAGACCAGCATCAGGCCGACACCGGCAATCAGGCCCGCCAAAATAGTGTAGCGAGTCAGCAGCTTGGCGTCGGACACGCCGCGAGAGCGCGCCGCGTTAACGATAACAATACCAAACACCATCGCGCCCAGCGTATCCATCGTCAGGTAACCATTGACGAAACCGCTGGAGAAAGGCACGTGCTGGTAGGCTTCGGCAGCAGGCATGCTCTGCCCCGCTGGCCACAGCACGGCGGCCAGGCCTAACACGCCCAGCGCGACCATTTTCAGCGGCGCGAGGAAGTGGCCCACGGTGTCCAGCAGGCGGCCCGGATAGAGGGAGATACCAATCACCAGCGCGAAGTAAACGACGCTATAAATGAACAGCGGCAGCGGGCCGTCGCCGGTTAGTGGTGCGATCCCGACTTCAAAAGAGACGGTAGCAGTACGCGGCGTAGCGAACAGCGGCCCGACGGCCAGATAGCAAACCGTGGCCAGCAAAATGCCCGCGGCGCGGCCAATCGGCGAGCTCAGCGCGTCAACACCACCACCCACACGAGCCAGTGCAATCACGGTCATGACCGGCAGGCCCACGGCGGTTATCATAAACCCTGCCGCCGCCCACCAGACTGCGGGACCGGCCTGTAAACCGACCATCGGCGGGAAGATGATATTCCCGGCACCGACGAATAAGGCGAAGGTCATAAAGCCCAACGCCAAAATATCTTTGCTTGATAAACGAGTACTCATGATTGGTGTCGTGTTGCCTGTTCAAATGAATAAAGTGACCGATGCTAACGCCTGTTCTTTCGTTATAACGTCAATGAGCGAGATAACCGCCTGACAATGCCATTTCGAGGAGAGAAAGAAGCCTAAAATGCCTGATGATATGCAGATGAAATGTTGTAATTCAGGAATAGTTCAGCGACAGCGGGCGCTAAGGTAAACGTTTATGTCGTGAAAAGGCAAGCCGAGATCCAAAAAGCAGAGCCTTAGACCAGACTTTTACCAAAAAGCAGTGCATATCACTAAGTCACTAGAGATATGCAAAACATGATATGTATGATTATTCATCAAATTAAGCACAAGATACAGACTATTGCCGCTAAAACTGCGCGAAATCACCAAGAACCGGTCGTTTCCCGCACGTTTATAAGGTGTTAATGAAAGGTTGAGCTACTGATTGGCAGGCTGGGGTAAGCCTCTGGCAGAAAAGAAAAAAGCTGCCCGATGAGCAGCTTTTATTTTTTAACATTTATGCCAGCAGAATATTACTTCGTATCTTTCACTTTGCCCGGCGTAGCGGAACTGGCTGGCACCACCAGACGCTGTGGCAGGGTAAACATAAATCGCGTGCCGACACCCACTTCGCTCATGATATCCAGCTTGGAGTTGTGGTGGCTGAGCGCGTGCTTAACGATTGCCAGCCCCAGCCCGCTGCCGCCCGTCTGTCTAGATCGCGCTTTGTCGACGCGGTAGAAGCGCTCCGTCAGGCGCGGCAGGTGCTGTGGCTCAATGCCCGGCCCGTTATCACTGACCTGAAACTGCGCCCCCAGCGGCGTTTGCTGCCAGCTGACTTCAATGCGCGTGCCAGTCGGCGTGTGGTTCACCGAGTTATACACCAGGTTAGACACCGCGCTGCGCAGCTGATCTTCATTGCCAAACACCTGCAACTTGTCGTTTACGCGGAACACAATCTCGTGGCGACCATTGCTTAAAGTCTGCACCTCGCGCTCCAGCATACCCATCATCAGCGGCATATCCACCTTCTCATTGAGATCAATGTTGGTGGCTGCTTCGATGCGAGACAGCGTCAGCAGCTGTTTCACCAGTCCGTCCATGCGTCGCGTCTGCTCCTGCATGGTGTCTAGCGCCTTGCTGCGGAATGGCTCTTCCAGCTTGGCGTCTTCCATCATCTCCAGATAGCCCTGCAACACGGTCAGCGGCGTGCGCAGCTCATGACTGACGTTGGCGAAGAAGTTGCGACGCGCCCCTTCCAGCTGGCGCATTTGGGTGACGTCACGCGCCACCATCAGCAGCTGACCTTCGGAATAAGGCATCACGCGGAACTCAACGTAGTGCTCATTGTTGAGCTGCAAATTCAGCGCGCGGTTAAATTCTCGGTTCTGAATCCAGCTGCGAAACTCGGGGTAACGCAGCAGGTTGAAGATATGCTGCCCGTTATCTTCCGGCCAGCGGAATCCCAACAAATCCTGAGCCAAGCCGTTACACCAGAAAATATTGCCTTCTTCGGTCGCCAGCACCACGGCATCGGGCAGAGACTCTGCCCCGCTGCGAAAACGTTTGATGAGTTGACCGAGTTCACGCCGACGCCGACGGTTACGCATTTGCATCTGGTTCAACCCATAAAACAGCGGTTCCCAGCTCCAGCGACCATTTGGTGGGGTGATGCTGCGATCGAGCCACAGCCAGTGAGAGAGTTTAAGCTGGTTATAATAGTTCCAGCCCAGCGCCGCCAGCAGCGACGCAAATAGCAGCCATCCGTAATGGCCGAAGAAAATACCGATGATCAATGCTGGCAGACAGAACAGAAACAGTTCCCCCGCCAGACGCTTCCAGGACAGACGTTCTAACACACAGATTCTCCGCTGCGGCGAGCCGAAAGGCCCCTACATACTATACCCAAAATCATGGGGTTACCGAGCGCGGCCTTGCGCCCAGACAACCTGACGTATCAAGGGTATAAATGACTCAGTAACGGGTAGAGAACCGGTAACCCGTTCCACGTACCGTTTGAATCATTCTGTCATGTCCGCTGGTTTCTAACGCTTTGCGCAAGCGACGAATATGAACGTCTACCGTGCGATCTTCAACATATACGTTAGTGCCCCAGACGTTATTCAGCAACTGCTCACGGCTGTAAACCCGCTCAGAATGCGTCATAAAGAAGTGCAGCAATTTGAATTCTGTTGGCCCCATGTCCAGCGCCTGCTCGTTCGCCATTACGCGATGTGAAGAAGGGTCGAGGCTCAGCCCCTGCATGTCGATCACTTCTTCCACCGCCATCGGGGAAATTCGACGCATTACGGCTTTAATACGCGCCACCAGCTCTTTCGGGGAGAAAGGCTTGGTGATGTAGTCGTCCGCGCCCACTTCCAGACCGCGCACTCGGTCTTCCTCTTCGCCACGGGCTGTCAGCATCATGACCGGGATTTCACGCGTTAGGGCTTCACGTTTAAGATGTTTGATAAACTGAATGCCGGAACCGCCCGGTAACATCCAGTCGAGCAAAATAAGCTCGGGGAATGGCTCAATCAACCGGGCAACTGCCGAGTCGAAATCTTCTGCTTCCACTGCCTGATAGCCGTTTTGTTCCAGCACAAAGCACACCATTTCACGGATCGGAGCTTCATCTTCAACCACTAAAATACGTCTAGCCATCGTAGGTCCTGCCAAAAGGTTAGCGATCATTGTTTGATTGCGGAGGGGATTATGCGTCAGTTTTGTGACATTTTTATGAAAATCGCTCAGCAGCCAAACTAAGTGTAGCTAAGCCTTCATTAATGCGTCATGTCGTTGAAATCCGCCTGATTTAGCGAGGACAGCCCCCAGCCTGACGTTTATACTTTGCGGCAAACTGTTGCAGCACACCACCGACGGGAGTTTCATGCGCCTGATCCACACTTCAGACTGGCACCTTGGCCAGTATTTCTTCACCAAAAGCCGTGCCGCCGAGCATCAGGCATTCTTGCGCTGGTTGATAGAACAGGTGGAACGCCATCAGGTTGACGCCGTGATTGTGGCAGGCGATATCTTTGATACCGGCTCGCCGCCGAGCTACGCCCGCGAGCTGTACAACCGATTTGTGGTCGAGCTGCAAACCACCGGCTGCCAGTTGATCGTGCTGGCGGGCAACCACGACTCGGTCGCCACGCTGAATGAGTCCCGCGAGCTGCTCTCCTGTCTGAATACCCGGGTGATTGCCACCGTGGGCGAAGACTTATCCCAGCAGGTTCTGACCTTAAATCATCGCGACGGCACGCCGGGCGCAGTGCTGTGCGCCATTCCCTTCCTGCGCCCGCGCGACCTGATTGCCAGTCAGGCCGGGCAGTCCGGCAGCGACAAGCAGCTGGCGTTACAGGAAGCCATCGCCGCGCACTATGACGCGCTGTATCAGGCGGCGCAGACCGAACGCCAGAAACTCGGCCTGCCTCTGCCGATCATCGCCACTGGCCACCTGACCACCGTCGGCGTCAGCACCTCAGACTCAGTGCGCGACATTTATATCGGCACCCTCGACGCCTTCCCGGCGCAGGCTTTTCCGCCGGTGGATTATGTCGCCCTTGGGCACATTCACCGCGCCCAGTGCGTGGCGAAAACCGAGCATATTCGCTACAGCGGCTCGCCGATTGCCCTGAGCTTCGACGAGCTGAGCAAGGTAAAAAGCGTCTATCTATTGGATTTTACCGGCGACCAGTTAAACAGCATCGACACGCTGGAGATCCCGCAATTCCAACCAATGCAGATGATCAAAGGCTCTTTGGCGGAAATTGAACAGCAGTTGAAACAATTTACCGACGCCGCCCGCGACAAGCCGGTGTGGCTGGATATTGAGGTCGCCACGCAGGACTACCTGAGCGATATTCAACGCCGCATTCAGGCTCTCACCGCCGACCTGCCGGTTGAAGTGGTGCTGCTGCGCCGCAGCAAAGAGCAGCGGCTGAACAGCATTTCTCAGCAGGAAAAAGAGACCTTGAGCGAGCTGAGCGTCAGCGAAGTTTTCGAGCGCCGTCTGGCACTGGAAAGCGAAGTCGATGAAAGCCGCCAAAGCAGAATGCGCACCCTGTTCGCGCAAATCGTAGAACAAGTACAAAGCGGCGAGTCAGCGGAGGACCGCGCACAATGAAAATTCTCAGCCTGCGGCTTAAAAACCTGAACTCGCTGGAAGGCGAGTGGAAAATCGATTTCACCGCCGAGCCTTTTGCCAGCAACGGGCTTTTTGCCATTACCGGCCCGACCGGCGCGGGGAAAACCACCCTGCTCGACGCCATCTGTCTGGCGCTTTACCACCAGACCCCGCGCCTCAACGTGTCGCCAACCCAAAACGAGCTAATGACTCGCCACACCGCAGAATCACTCGCCGAAGTGGAGTTTGAAGTGAAAGGCATTGGCTATCGCGCCTTCTGGAGCCAGCGCCGGGCCAAGAACTCGCCGGACGGCAACCTGCAAGCGCCGAAGGTGGAACTGGCGCTGCTGGAAGATGGCAAAATTCTGGCCGACAAAGTGCGCGACAAGCTTGACGCCATCGCCCAGCTCACCGGGCTGGATTTTGGCCGTTTCACCAAGTCGATGATGCTGTCGCAGGGCCAGTTTGCCGCCTTCCTCAACGCCGACGCCAATGACCGCGCCGAGCTGCTGGAAGAGCTGACCGGCACCGAGATTTACGGTCGGCTGTCCGAGCAGGTTTTCGAGCAGCACAAGCAGGCGAAAAACCAGCTCGAAGGTTTACACCAGCGCATGGCGGGCATTGAGCTGCTTAGCGAAGAGCAGCGCCAGCTTTTGGAAGGCCAACTGGCCGAGGTAAACCAGCAAGAACAGCAGCTTAGCCAGCAGTCGCAGGCGCAGCAGCGCGACCTCAACTGGCTGCAACAGTGGCAGCAGGCGCAGCTCAAGCAGCAGCAATATCAGCAACTGCTTCAGGCCAGCGAGCAGGAAGCCGCGCAGGCCGCGCCGCAGTTACTGCAACTGGCGCAGAGCGAACCGGCGGAAAAACTTCGCCCCCTGCTCAATGACCGCAATCGTCTGCGGCAGGACAATCTGGCACTCAGCCAGCATCTCAAAGAACTGGGCGAGCAGCAGGCCAATCAGCTTCAACAGATGGCCCCTCTGGCGCAGGCCGTCGAGCAGGCCCGCGCGGCTCGCCAGCAGCAGGTTCAAACCCAAGAGCAGCAGCAGAAGCTGATTGACGAGCAGGTGCAGCCGCTGGACAACCAGATTGCCCAGCTAGATAAAACACAGGCAGACAGCCAACAGGCGCTGGCCGACACCCAAAAGCAGGCGACTGAGCTGGCGGCAACCTTAGAACAACTCAGCGCGGATCGCCTGAAGCTGGAGCAGCAGAGTCAGCAGCATCAAGCCCAGCAGGCCACTCTCGCCGCCGCACTGGGCAGCCAGCAAAAGCAGCAGGCCGAGCTGGAACAACGCCATCCACTGACGGCACTGCAGCAGCGCCAGTCGGAGCTGACTCGCCTGCGCCCGGTGCGCCAACAGCTGTTTTCCCTCTCCCAGCAGTATCCGCAAATCAGCCAGCGAGTTGAGCAACAGAGCCAAGAATTTGCCCAGCGTCACGCTGAATTGTCCGCAGCTGAGAAACAGCTGGAGCTGATCCGCCAAGAGTTTAAGCAGCACAAAACCCACCAGACCGACGTCGAAAAACTGCTTGAGCAGGAGAAGCTGATTGTCCGTCTGGAGGCCGAGCGCTCGCGTCTGCAAACTGGCGAAGCCTGCCCGCTGTGCGGCTCGACCGAGCACCCGGCCATTCAGCAATATCAGTCGGTTAAGCCGTCAGAAACCGAGCAGCGGGTGGCGGAAATGCGCGCCAAAACTGAGGCGTTGCACACGCAAGGCACCGAGCTGCGGGCCAAAACCGAGAGCCAGAAAGAGCAGCAGGCGCGGCTGCAAAACCAGCTGGTGCGGGACCAAAACCAGCAAAAAGCCTATCTCGAAAGCTGGCAGCAGCTGAGCGCCCCGCTCAATCTCAGTTTTGAATTACAAGACGCGGCGCAGCTGGAGCAATGGCTGGCGGAGCGTGACCAAGAAGAGCAGCAGTGTCAGCAACTTAGCAGCCAGCATGAGCAGCAAGCGCGGGCGTTACAGCAGGCGAAAGATGCCCTGACGGCGGCGCAGAGCGAGCAGCTCAAAGCCCAGCAGCAGACCGCGTTATTAACGGAACGCTTCACGCTGATGCAAACCAGCCATGCCCAGCAACAGCAGCAGTTGACAAAGCTTCAGCAGCAGGTCGCTGAAGATGGCGAAAGCGTGCAAAAGCTCCGCCAGCAGCGCGTGGCGCTGTTCGGCGAAAAGCTGATTTCTCAGGTACGCGAGCAATTGCGCGCCCAGCTGCAAGCCAGCGAGAATGCCTTGCAGGCCGCCAGCGAGCAGTTGCAAAAATCGCAAGAGCTGCGCGACAGGCTTGCCGGGCAGGTCGCCAGCGCGATCGCCTCTCAGCTGCAGTTGACCGAGCTGTTGCAGCAGGCCGAAAGTGCGTGGCAGCAGGCGCTAAGCACCAGTGATTTCGCCGACGAGCAGGCGGTCAGCCTCGCCCTGCTCGACGACACCCTGCGCCAGCAGTTGCAGCAGCGCAAAGAGCAGCTTCAGCAGAAACTGGCCGAGCATCGCGCCCTGCTGGAACAGGCCAATCTCACTCTCGAGCAGCAGCGCCAACAGCGGCCGGAAACCCTGAGTGAAACCGACAGTGATACCGCGCCGCTGGCCGAACGCCTCGAGCAATTGGCCCAGCAGCTAAAAGCCTTGCAGCAGCGTCAGGGGGAGATCCGCAACCAACTGACCACCGACGTCACGCGCCGTGAGGGGCAGCAAAGCCTGATCGCGCAGATTGCTCAGTCCCAGCAGCTGTGCGACGACTGGGGCTATTTGAACTCGCTGATTGGCTCCAGCGACGGCGCGAAATTCCGCAAATTCGCCCAAGGTCTGACATTGGATCATCTGGTGTATCTGGCAAACAAGCAGTTGGAAAAGCTGCACGGCCGCTACCTGTTGCAGCGCAAAACCAGCGACGCGCTGGAGTTGCAGGTGGTGGATACCTGGCAGGCCGACGCGGTACGTGACACCCGCACCCTGTCGGGCGGCGAGAGCTTCTTGGTCAGTCTGGCACTGGCGCTGGCGCTCTCCGATCTGGTGAGTGACAAGACTCGCATTGACTCACTGTTCCTGGATGAAGGCTTCGGCACCCTCGACGCCGACACGCTGGACACCGCGCTGGATGCCCTCGACAGCCTGAACGCATCGGGTAAAACCATCGGCGTGATCAGCCACGTGGAGGCCATGAAAGACCGCATCCCGGTGCAAATCAAAGTCACCAAGGTGAATGGTCTGGGGGTCAGCCGTCTGAGCAGCCAGTTTAAAGTCTGATTTTCGCCCGTTGAGAACCAACAATGGCTAGCCAACCGCTAGCCATTTGCACATCTATAACCCAGCTTTTCTCACCTTGCGCACCAGCGCGGTGCACCTCTCCTGTTTTAGTCTACTGAAAATGCAGGCTTTTCTGCTTTTGACCAACATGGCACGGCCTGTGCTTAGGGTTATGTATACAAGTTGCGGTACAAGCTGCAACCCCTCATTAACCCGCAAGAGGCCAGTCGATGAAAAACAGCAAACCTGAGTCATCTCTCGTCAATCCCCGCCGCCGCCAACTGATGAAATGGCTGGCGATCACCGGCGGAGCCATGACCCTCGGCGGCATGGTGCCCGCCAGCGCCTTTGCCGCCGATGACGATGAAATCCGTATCGGCTACTGGCCGATTGTTGGCGGCCTGCCTTTTTATGTCGCGCTGGAACAGGGCTTTTTCAAACAGGCCGGGCTGAATGTCAAAGGGGTGAAGTTCGCCAGCGCCCAGCAGATTATCGAAGGCATGCTCACCGGACGCATTCACGGCTGCGCCAACGGCACGGCCACCGGCGCACTGGGGCTTGGCGCAATCACCCAGCCCGACTTGTTCAAAATCATCTGCTCGAACCCGTCGAATCGCACCTTGGTGCTGGACGAATTCTTAGTGCCACTCGACAGCAAGGCCACGTCGATTGCTGATCTGAAAGGCAAGAAAATCGCCTGCGGGCCGGGCATTCAGAACGTCACCATGGCTAAAATCATTCTGGAGAAAAACGGCTTCACCAACCCCTCGGTGATTGAACTGCCGGTCGGCCAGCACGCCCCAGCGCTGGCGGCGGGCCAGATTGATGGCGTCTACACTCTCGAACCTACCGGCACCGTCGGACGCATGAAGCACCTGTCGCGCACGCTGGAAACCGGGGTTATCTCGAAATATGTGCTGGGCGATGCCGATGCCCCGTGGTTTGGCGGCGCGGCGGCGCTGAATACGGCCTTTATTAAAAGCAGCCCGGACGCGGCGAAAAAGTTTATTGCCGCCTATGCCCAAGCCGTGGAGTTCATCCAAGCCAACCCTGACAAGGCCCGCGCCAACATCGCCGGGTATACCAGCATAGAGCCTGCGTTGGTCAGCGAAGTGCCGCTGCCGGGCTTCGTCATGTATCCGCAGCTCAACGGCGACAACCTGAAGTGGTTCCAGAAATTCTATGACGTGTTTACTGAACGCAAGATTTTCAGCAAGCCGGTGGACGTGGCATCGCTGATTTATCAAGGTTAAACGGGGAGAACCGCCATGACTTCACGCTGGTCTACGAAATTATTGCCGCTCATCGGCCCGGTTCTGCTGTTTCTGTTTTGGCAGTTAGCTGTCAGCGCGAAATGGCTGAATCCGGTGCTGCTGCCCTCGCCGGTTGAGACGCTGAGCTATATGTTCCAGTCGTTTTCCGACGCCAGCATGCGCACGGATATCGGCGCGACGCTCTATCGCACGCTGATGTCATTTGCCTTTGCGGCGGTGATTGGCGTGCCGCTGGGGGTGGTATTGGGCAGCAGTGAAAAGGTCTACCGCAGTCTGGAATTCCTCATCGACTTTTTCCGCTCCACGCCCTCTTCGGCGCTTATCCCGCTGTTTATGCTGATCTTTGGCATTACCGACGCCAACAAAATCGCCATCGCGGCCTTCGCGGCGGTGCTGGTTATCCTGTTCAACAGCGCCTATGGGGTGATGAATGCCAAGAAAACCCGGCTGATGGCTGCCAAGGTGATGGGGATTTCGCGCTGGCACATTTTCAAAGACATCATGCTGATGGAGAGTCTGGCGCAAACCTTTGTCGGCCTGCGCACCGGCGTGTCGATTGCGCTGGTAATTGTGATTGTCGCCGAGATGTTTATCGGTGCGGAAACCGGGCTGGGTCATCGCATCATCGACGCCCAGCAAGTGTTCAATATCAAAGACATGTATGCCTCAATCCTGATCACCGGGGCCATCGGCTACCTGCTCAATCTGGCCTTCCTGCTGGTGGAAAAACGTATCGTTCACTGGAGTAGCAAAGCATGACGCAACCTCTCTCACTTCGCGATGACTACAAGGGGCCGCAGCTGCCGCAGTACCCTTCTCGCCCCGACACCCACGTGACTATTCGCGGCTTGTCGAAATCTTTTGCCGGCCAGCCGCTGTATACCGACTTTAATTTGGATCTGCCTCGCGGAAAAATTGTCTCCATTTTCGGCCCTAACGGCTGCGGCAAGTCGACCCTGATGAACATGGTGGCCGGGCTGATCCCGCTGGATCAGGGCGAGGTGCTGTTCGACGGCAAAACGCTGGCGCAAACCACCATCGGCTATGTGTTCCAGAACTACCGCGACGCGCTATTCCCGTGGATGAGCTCGTGGGCCAATATCGCCTATCCGCTGGTGCGCCACGGCATGAACAGGGCCGAGGTGGAGGCGCGAGTGGCGGAGCTGGTGGCCATGTTTGATATCCGTTTTGACCTCAAACGCTACCCTTATGAGCTTTCAGGCGGCCAGCAGCAGACGGTTTGCATCATGCGTGCCTTGGCGACGCGCCCGGAGGTGATGTTCCTCGACGAGCCGTTCTCGGCGTTAGATTTCGAAATGACGCTGTTTATCCGCGACAAGTTGCAGGAAGTACAGATGGCGACCGGCGTGACGATGGTGATTGTGTCTCATGATCTTGAGGACGCGGTATTTCTGGCCGATGAGATCCTGCTGCTGACCCGCAGACCAACTCGCATCGCGGAAATCGTACCTTTCGACCTGCCTCGCCCGCGCGACGCCGAGATCATGAGCCATGCCGAATTTATTCGCGTCAAAGCCCATACGCTGGAAGTGTTTAAACGCGAGATGGCGCTGTAGTGGACTCCTCACTGGCCCCGGCCTGCCGCCACTGGCGCGGGCTGACGCCAAACCAGCGGCGAAATGCCCGCGAGAAGGCGCTGACTTCGGAGTAGCCGAGCAGCAGCGCCATTTCCGAAATCGGCAGCTGCTGTTGCTGTAAATAGTGGGTCGCCAGCTCGCAGCGCACCTTGTCCACCAGCTGAGTAAAGCTTAGGTTCTGCTCGCGCAGGCGGCGCTGTAAGGAGCTGGCCGACAGGCCCATTTTGTCCGCCACTTCATCCAAAACTGGCTCGCCGCGCAGCAGAGCCTGACGCACCCGCGAACGGGCGCTGTCGACGATTGACTGCTGAGAAGGCGCGTCGGCGTTCAGTCGGCGAATGGCGTCTTGCATCACCAGCAGCAGGGTTTGGTCGCGCTCCGGCATGGCGCGCTGCAAATCGCGTTTGGCGATCAGCAATGAGTTGTAAGGCTGGTCGAAGTAGACCGGCGCGTCGAAAATTTTGCAGTGCTCGTGCCACTGGTGCGGACGCGGATGCTCAAAATGCACTTCGCGCGGCGCCCAGCTTTTGCCTAAGCCGTGGCGCAACAGATTGAGGATCATCCCCAGCGTCAGTTCGGCGTCCTGCCGTTTACACAAAATACTGCCGTGGCGCACCTGATAGTCAAAACGGTAGTGATCGCCCTTGTCCACCAGCCGGGTCAAGGTGTTGTGTTGATGAAAAGGAAAGGCGTTCACCACGTTTTGAATCGCGGTCTCTACCGTAGAAGAACAGAGGCCAATGTAGCCAATCAGCCCCAATGACTGGGGTTTGAACTGTCTGCCGTAGTGCAAACCGAAGTTATCGCAGCCCGACTGCACCGCCGCCTCTTCCAGCACCTGACAGTAGTTCGGCAAGCCTAGGCTCAGCGTGGGCTGTTGCAGCAGTTCGGGGTTGATGCGGCACAGCCCGAGCACGCGATCCACATCCGCCCCTTTCGACAGAATAAACTCGCTAAGCCCCGACGCCGCCGCGGCCAGCACGCCGCGATTGCCAGCCTCGTGCTGCCCCAGCGCGCTGAGCGCCCCGTTCAAACCCGGCGTGAAGCCGGTTAGTGGTTGAAGTAAAGGTTCAGTGTGCATGTTCTTCCACTCCATAAGGCAAACAGGTCAGGAAGTTCTGCAAGTTTCGTACCAGCACGGCGGGAAGAACAAATGCAGTCAGGACAGAGACTTAGCGCCGCAGGGCTGGACAAAGCCCCAAGCGGCGCACAGAAAACGTGCAGCTTGCTTCACGCCCGCGCCTGATGTTGCGGCAGGCGTGCGAGATAATCGCGGCATAAACGCAGGCTTTCGGCTTCCCAATCATCCCCCAGACTTTGCGCCATTTCGGTGGTGGCGTGCGATCCGCGCCAAGCCAGCAGCTGGATCCGCCGCTGAACGATCATCGTGGGGATCACCGCCAGATCCGCCTCGCTCAGCGGGCAGACGCGCTGATAGCCGCGTAGCCAGTGCTCGACCCACTCCGAGGCGCGCGGGTGGTGCTCGACAAAGCTGATCGCCGCCGCCGCGTCATGCATATACCAGCCCATGCCGCAGTCGTCGAAGTCGATCACCCGGGTTTCGCCCTCATGCATCAGCAGGTTGGTGAGGCGCAGATCGGCGTGGATCAGCCCGAAGCGTTCGCTGCTTTTGCCATAGTCTTGCAGCACCTGATGAATGTGCCCGATGGTCTGTTCAATCAGTGGGAAATCCTCTTCGCGCAGCCCCGGCGCGTCCTGCCAGCGCCCCCAATGACTCTGCGGCCCAACCATGGTGTCGTGATCCCAGATGATGCGCCGGAACCCTTCGGGTTTGGCCCAGCTTCGGCTGTGTTGGTGCAGGCGTGCCGTCACCTCTCCCAACTGGGCAAAGGCGCGAGGGTCAACCTCGGTGGTCGGCATCTCACCCTCAATCCAGTGGAAAAAGGTGACATTACGGCTTTCGCCGTCGCCCACTGGCAGGGTCTGCACCCGATGACCGTCGAGCGCCACAATCGCCTCTGGCACCATGATGCCGGTATGACGTAGAGCGTCCAGCCACGCCAACTCGCTCTCTATCTCGTCGCGATGGTGGTAATCGCCGCGATGAATGCGTAAGGCAAAACGCTGGCCGCTGTCACCACGCACCAAGAAAGTGGCGTTTTCCGAGCGGCACAAAAGAGACAACTCCCCGCGAAAAGCGGCGTGATAGCGCAGCAGCGCCTCGCGGGCTAACTGGGTCAGGCTGGCGGCATCAAGCGTATCGGACTGTTTAGCATTCATAGTGTTCACTCCGGCAGGTGGCAATCAATCAAATGAATCGGCCTTCAGAATGAGAGCCCGCCGCGTTTGCTGCTTGACCCGGCAAGAGCAAATGTTGACCGCAGACGTTGCAAGCCCGCCAACAGGCAGGAACTTGACTTTAGGGCGCGCGAATCGCCATTCCACGGTCAAGTTTTGCCGTAGTGACCAGCGCATTATCAAAACACTTCCACTACCGGGACGCCCGGCAACCAGAACTTCATCGCCTGTCAGGAGAAATTATCATGTTGAAAACCAATGCCTTTGACGCCGCAGCCAGCAGCAATATTCCGGCTGAAAATCTGGCGATGATTGAGCGCCGCCGCCGCTTGCTCGGCCCGGCCTATCAGCTGTTCTATAAGAACCCGGTGCATCTGGTGCGCGGTGAAGGGGTATGGGTGTATGACGCCGAAGGCCGCCGCTATCTCGACGTGTACAACAACGTGCCGTCGGTCGGCCACTGCCATCCGCACGTACTGGAAGCCCTGGTGCGTCAGGCTTCGACCCTCAACACCCATACTCGCTATCTGCATGAAAATGTGCTGAATTTCGCCGAGAAGCTGGTCGGCACCATGCCCGCCGAGCTGAGTCAGGTGATGTTCACCTGCACCGGCAGCGAGTCTAACGATTTGGCTCTGCGCATCGCCGAAGACTTTACCGGCGGCACCGGGGTGATTGTGACCGAGTTCAGTTACCACGGGATGACCAAAGCCATTGCCGGGCTGTCGGCGTCGATGGGGCCTTACGTCAAGGTAAATGGCGATGCGCGGGTGATCCCGGCGCCTATCCATAACCCGGCCAATCCGGCGGAGGTGGGTAAACGCTTCGCCAATGATATTCGCGCGGCGCTGGCCGATATGCACCGCCACGGCATCAAACCGGCGGCCCTGATGATTGACACCTTCTTTACCAGCGACGGCGGCTTCTTCGACCCGGCCGGGTTCTTGAAAGAGGCGATTGACGTGATCCACGACGCCGGGGCGCTGTACATCGCCGACGAAGTGCAGCCGGGCTATGGCCGTTCGGGGGAAACCATGTGGGGCTTTCAGCGCC
Organism: Ewingella sp. CoE-038-23; assembly: GCF_040419245.1. Taxonomy (NCBI): domain Bacteria; kingdom Pseudomonadati; phylum Pseudomonadota; class Gammaproteobacteria; order Enterobacterales; family Yersiniaceae; genus Ewingella; species Ewingella docleensis. The sequence continues at coordinate 3,530,487 of NZ_JAZHOH010000001.1, forward strand.
ACGGCGTGCTGCCGGATATCGTCTCCCTCGGCAAGCCAATGGGCAATGGTCATCCGATGGCGGGCATCACCATTCAGCCGCATATTTTGCAGCGTTTCGGCAGCGAATCGAGCTATTTCAACACTTTTGGCGGCAACACGGTCTCTTCCGCCGTCGGCCTCGCCGTGCTGGAAGTGATTGAGCAGGAGAACCTGATCCCGAGCGTCGGCCGCGCGGGCAAAGCCATTCTCGACGGCATCAGCGCGCTGGCCCAGCGTTTCCCGGCCATCGGCAGCGTGCGCGGCGCGGGCCTGTTTGTCAGCGTAGATTTCGTCACGGCCGACGGCGCGCCGGACTCGGTGACCGCGCTGGCGGTGGTCAACGCCCTGCGAGAAGAAGGCGTGCTGATTGGCGCATCCGGGCCGCACGCCAACATCCTCAAGATTCGTCCACCTTTGGTGTTTACCGCCGAACATGCAGAGGTTCTGGTCGGCGCGCTGGAGAACGTCCTTAGCAAAATGTTCTGAATATCCCTTCAACTGGTTCAGGAGAGCACAATGACATCACAACTTAAACCGACGCTGGGCACGGTACACTTGTGGGCGATTGCCGTCGGGCTGGTGATTTCCGGTGAGTATTTTGGCTGGAGCTATGGCTGGGGCGTAGCCGGGACGCTGGGCTTTCTGGTGACTACGCTGCTGGTCGCCACCATGTACACCTGCTTTATTTTCAGCTTTACCGAGCTGACCACCGCCATTCCTCACGCCGGCGGGCCTTTCGCCTACAGCCGCCGCGCCTTTGGCGAAACTGGCGGGCTCATTGCCGGAATGGCGACGCTGATTGAGTTCGTGTTTGCGCCCCCGGCCATTGCCTTGGCTATCGGCGCTTACCTGAACGTGCAGTTTCCCGACCTCAACCCTAAAGTGGCCGCCTTGGGAACCTATGTTGTGTTTATGGCGCTGAATATTCTCGGCGTGAAGCTGGCCGCGATATTCGAGCTGGTGGTTACCGTGCTGGCGGTGCTGGAACTGCTGGTGTTCATGGGCGTAGTCGCGCCGGGCTTCAGCGTGAGTAATTTTGTGCTCAACGGCTGGGCGGGCGGCGAGCATTTCGGCTTACCGGCGTTTTCCGGCATTTTCGCTGCGATCCCCTTCGCTATCTGGTTCTTTTTGGCTATCGAAGGCGCTGCAATGGCCGCCGAGGAAGCCAAAGATCCCAAACGCACCATTCCCAAAGCCTATATCAGCGGAATTTTAACGCTGGTGGTGCTGGCGATTGGCGTGATGGTGATGGCCGGCGGCGCGGGCGACTGGAGCAAGCTTTCCAATATCAATGATCCTCTGCCGCAGGCGATGAAGATGGTGGTTGGCGAGCACTCCGGCTGGATGCACATGCTGGTGTGGATTGGCCTGTTCGGGCTGGTTGCCAGCTTTCACGGCATTATTTTGGGCTATTCGCGGCAGTTTTTCGCGCTGGCTCGCGCCGGGTATTTGCCTTCCGGGCTGGCGAAACTGTCACGTTTTCAGACGCCGCACCGGGCGATTTTGCTCGGCGGCGTGATTGGCATCGCGGCGATTTTCAGCGACGGATTGATTAATCTGCAAGGCATGTCGCTGACGGCGGCGATGATCACCATGGCGGTATTTGGCGCGATTGTGATGTATATCATGAGCATGCTGAGCCTGTTCCGCCTGCGCAAAATTGCCCCAGAGATGGCACGCAGCTTCCGCGCGCCGGGCTATCCGCTGGTTCCGGCCATTGCGCTGGTGCTGGCGGTGGTCTGTCTGCTGGCGATGCTGTGGTTCAATTTAGTAATTGCCGGGGTGTTCGTGCTGTTTATGGCGGTGGGTTATCTCTATTTCGCGGCCACCAAGGTGCAGCGCAGCAGCGCGCCAAAAGATCTGATGTTAGAGGGGGAGTGAAAAGAAATGGGTCTGCCTTTGGGGTTAGAGCGGCGGAGCCGAGATTGGCGATGGATAGTTGATCGAGACTGACGGGCTTACTAAGGGGTGAGGCGTCCCTGCGGGAACCTCATCCCCTTAGTTTCCCTGATATCGGGCATAACTGGACGGTTAAGAGCTAATTTTTGGTAGGAATAAAGGGTCTGCCGGGGGAATGGCAGACCCTTTTCTTTTTGGGGTGGGTAAGTAAGAAGGATTAGAGTGGCATACGTTCCTGCGGCCACAGCCACGCGGCACCGCGCACGCCGCTGGAGTCGCCGTGGGTGGCTTTGAGGATTGGCGTTTCGCACTCGCCGCCAAATACCCACTGTTTGAGCAGTAAAGGCACGGTCTGGTAGAGACGGTCGACGTTACTCATGCCGCCGCCGAGGACAATCACGTCCGGGTCGAGGATGTTGACCACGTTTGCCAAAGCTTTCGCCAGTCGGCGCTCATAGCGGCCCAGTGCCAGCTCGGCCACGGCGTCGCCTTCATCGGCTAATTTGATGATCTCAGGCCCTTTCAGGCGCTGGGTTGAGAGGCGGAAGTAGTCCTCTTCAAAACCGGTGCCGGAGCAGAAGGTTTCGACACAGCCTGATTTGCCGCAGTAGCAGGGCACTTCCTGCGAGAAACGAATTTCGTCTTCGTCCGGCCAAGGCAGCGGGTTATGGCCCCACTCTCCGGCGTTACCGTTTCCTCCGGCATGGACTTCGCCGCTAAGCGCAATGCCCGAGCCACAGCCGGTACCGATGATCACCGCGAAGACCGCTTTTTTGCCCGCGCCCGAGCCGTCAGTGGCTTCCGAAACCGCCAGGCAGTTGGCGTCATTGGCGATACGCACTTCGCGCTCGAGCAGTTTGGCAAGGTCTTCGTCAAGCTGCTGGCCGTTGAGCCACACCGAGTTGGCGTTTTTCACTTTGCCCGTGAAGGGCGACAGCGTGCCGGGAATACCCAGCCCGACGCTGCCGCGCTGGCCGGTGGCTTTTTCGGCGTCCAGCACCAGCCCTTCGATGGCTTTTAGGGTCTTTTCATAATCATTTCGCGGCGTATCTACGCGCTTGCGAAACAGCTCGCGCCCCTCGTTGGACAGCGCGATCACTTCGATTTTTGTTCCACCTAAGTCAATGCCAATACGCACGGGTGCCTCACTTGGTTTTGTCTGCGATTTCTGGTGTTCAGGTTAATCAGTGTAGAGCCCAGCGACCAGTCTGCGAGAAGATTTCCTAACGACGACCGCCGCTCAATTGGGTATCATGCCGCCCTGCATTCGATAAATCAGCGTACCACGGGTACGCACGGACAGGGATAACATCATGTTATGGTTTAAAAATTTGTTGGTCTACCGTTTGAGCCGTGAAGTCTCTTTGTCTGCCGACGAGATGGAAAAGCAGTTAAGCCAGTTTACCTTTACGCCTTGCGGCAGTCAGGACATGGCGAAGACCGGCTGGGTGTCACCTATGGGTTCACACGGCGGCGACGCGCTGACCCATTCGCACAATGGCCAGATCCTGCTTTGCGCCCGTCAGGAGCAGAAGATCCTGCCCTCTCCGGTGATTAAGCAAGAGCTTCAGGCCAAGATCGAACAGATCGAAAGCGAGCAGCATCGCAAACTGAAGAAAACCGAGAAAGATTCGCTGAAAGATGAAGTGCTGCACAGCCTGATGCCGCGCGCCTTCAGCCGTTTCAGCCAGACCTTTATGTGGATTGATACCGTCAACGGCCTGATCATGGTTGACGCCGCCAGTGCCAAGAAAGCGGAAGATATGCTGGCCCTGCTGCGTAAGAGCCTCGGCTCACTGCCGGTGGTGCCGCTGACCATGGAAAGCCCGATTGAGCTGACGCTGACCGAGTGGGTTCGCTCAGGGGAAACCCCTGCTGGCTTCACGTTGCAAGACGAAGCCGAGCTGAAAGCCATTCTGGAAGAAGGCGGTGTAATTCGCTGTAAGAAGCAGGCTTTGGTCAGTGATGAGATTGCCACCCATATCGAAAATGGCAAGCTGGTGACCAAGCTGGCTGTTGACTGGCAGGAGCGCATCGCCGTGGTGCTGGCCGACGACGGCAGCATCAAGCGCCTGAAGTTCAGCGATGTTATCCGCGAGCAGAATGACGATATCGACCGCGACGACTTCGCGCAGCGTTTTGATGCCGATTTCATCCTGATGACCGGCGAACTGGCGGCGCTGATTCAGAATCTGGTGGAAGCACTGGGCGGCGAAGCGCAGCGTTAATTGTCGCGCCAGGCCCAAAAATAAAGGACGCAATTCGCGTCCTTTTTTCTTTCTGCCGCTGGGCGGTCAGAATTTATTTATTCAGGTATTTGCACAGGTAAGCAGTAGATTCAACCACTTGTAGGTTGAACTCGCTGTGGCCTGGGACATAGAATTTTTCACCTGGCTCGAAGACCTGCCAGTCAGGGGAACCCGGCATTAACACTTTCAGCGAGCCGAGCAGGACGGTCATCTCTTCAGGTTTATCGGTGCTGAAGGTGTACTCACCCTTTTCCATTACGCCGACGCTCGCAGCACAACCGGCACTGTCGCTGTCAAAACCAATCGACTTTACCTTCCCTGCAAAATACTCATTATTTTTCAACATAGATTGGCCCTTCGCGATAATTTTAAGAGTCTCCATATTAGGGGCAGAAAAGCCTCGCTGTCACTGATTATTGTTGGTTTATGGCGGAGTACCGAGGCGTGCCGCAAACGCATGAAAGGGATTTGATTTCACCGGGGCGCAGTGCCATTCTGGACAGTTGTGAATCTGCCCCTTTCCGCCACCGATTGATAGGTCATCTGCATGTCTTTGCCGCTGGAACTCCATCGTTTATTGCCCGCTTTTATTAGCGCGGCGCAGAGTGAGAACTTCTCGGCCGCGGCCCGCCAGTCCGGCGTAACGCCTGCCGCCATCAGCAAAAACATCCGCGTGCTGGAAGAGAAGCTTGGGCTGCGACTGTTCGCCCGCAACACCCACAGCGTGGTGCTGACGGACGAAGGCAAAGCCCTGCTGGCGGAGATCCAGCCACTGTGGCAAGCCCTCGCCTCGACCCTTGAGAATGCCACCAGCCGCGATGGCCAGCCGTCGGGCAGCGTGCGGGTTAGCGTGATCCCAGGATTTGGCCAGTTGATGCTAATGCCGCTGCTGCCGGAATTTCTCAAACGCTTTCCACAAATCAATCTTGACCTCTCTTTGGAGGCACGCGTGGTGAATTTGGTGGCAGAGGGCTTTGACGTGGGAATTGGCAATCGCGTCGATCCGGATAGCCGCCTGATAGCCCGCCAGCTCAGTCCGATGCGCAATATTCTGGCTGCCTCGCCGGGCTATTTGCGGCAGTTTGGTACGCCTTCTGCGCCGAGTGATTTGGCTCATCATCAATGCCTACTGCATCGCAATCCGGGGAACAATCAGATAGTGAAGTGGCCGCTGGCCGAGCCTTTCCAGACCAGTGAGCTACAGGGAAGGATTATCGCCTCGCGGCCGGACTTGCTGATTAATGCCGCGCTGGCCGATCTTGGCATTGTCTGCCTGGCAGACTGGTATGTGAACCCGCATGTGCAAAGCGGCGATCTGGTGCCAGTGTTGGAAAGACATTGGCAGCCAGGCGTGCCGCTGTGGCTCTATTACAGCTCTGCGGATTTACCGCCGAGAGTGCGAGTGTGGGTGGAGTTTGTGCTGGAACACTTTCGCGGCTGACCCACTGAAATTCACGCATAAAAAAGGCCTGTTAAACAGGCCTTTTTCGTATTCAGATTGGGTGTAACTCAGACGATAAGCTCGGCGGCCAATTTGGCAACCAGCACGTTTGACAGCAGAACCGGGATGCCCAGCTTACTTTGCAACAAGTCACCATGATGACGGTGATAGCCAATGCAATCCAGCACCACCACCTGCGCGCCCTGCTCTTCAAGGGCCAGCGCGGCTTCGGTCAGCTTGGCTTCATCAGCCAGATAAGGGCTGGCGACGGCGAAACAGGGCTTTTTCGACAGCTTACGCCACTTGTTGGCCTGCTCCTCAATCTGCTCTTCCACTGGCACCACAATGCCCACCTGATGCGTCCCAACAATCGCGCCCACCAGCGGCGGAATAATCCGGTCCGGCTCAAGCAGCATCGCGGTTTTGGCCTTCAGGCCATGAAACTCGCCGGTGCAAAGCAGCAAAATGGTTTCGCAGCCCAGCTCTTCCAGCCAGTCCACTTTTTCCTGCAAGGCGCGCTCGACGTGCCACGAGCCGAGAGTGACCTGCGTGCCGTCTAACAGGCGCGAAACCAGCAGCGGCTCACCCTGTTCGGGCGCGAAGCGCTGCTCGATTTGTTCCGGAGTCAGCCCGTCGAGCAGGCCGACGTGGGTCACGGCATCTTCAGGAAGGTATTCCATCAACAGCGGCATGATGTCGCTACGTGGTGCCTGACCGATAGTCAGAGTCGCAAAGGAAGTCATCATAATGCTTAATTCCGGCTTTGCAGGTGGCGCAAGCTTCCGTACAGCGACAACAACAGTTGATATTCGTCGGCATCAAAGAACTGACAGGTGCCACGACCAAACTCTTTAGCGACTTCAACGGCAAATTTCGCCGTCAGTGCAATATCGACTTCATGGCTTGCGCCCGTCCCACAGCCCGGAACCACTGATTCAGCCGTAATTGCCACGCCCACCACCGGCACGTCGGTCGCCGTTGAAGGTTGCAGAATGCTGTTCAGGTGGTGCACACCATTGCCATAAGGCGTGATGTCCTGAGTGGTGATTGGGAAAGTCACCGCCGGTTTGCCGCTGGTCATTTCCATAATGCGCAGTAAATCTTCGGATACGCGCAAAATATAACCTTCTTTAACCGTTGGCGAAATCGCAAAACCTTTATGGTTTATGATTCGGTTACCTTTGGTGGTATCGATGGACAAAATCGCGTCCACGCCCGCTACCACTTCGTTGTCATTCATGGTGACGTCGTCGATTGGCGAGTCCATGAAATCCACCGGATCATGAGGTCGAGTCGGCGCATTCGGGCAGATATGGGTGGTGACGATAACGTCACCGGCCAGCACATCGCCTTTACGCTGCATCTCAGCGAGCTTGAGAGCCGCGCTGATAGCCGCGATTGCGCCATCGGCGTCAGACACCACGCCAATGCGCGTCGGACGCGCACCTATGCCGCCTAAGCGACCAATAATCCCAAGCGTTGGCGCACTGCCGCCGCTGATTTTACCGTCGCTGCCCGGCAGCGTGATTTTAACAAAATCAGTGCCGCCTTTCGGGCCATCCGCGCGGTGCGTAGTGGCCGTTACGCCAGAATATCCAGCGAACAAATCCACCACGTCCTGACCACTGACGTACGCGTTATCGATCAGTTCGAACACCGTTAATGTTTGTTGCAAACTCATGGTGCTTTCCTCTTAATACTTCGCGACAGACGCTACGAGAGCGCACATGCCAAAACTGCCGCGATAGCCGTTCATTTCTTTTCACTATTGAATGAAAGAATGAATCAGTCTGTTTTTTACGTTTGGCTTCGTGAGCCCTGGTGTTGGTGCAGTATTCTCGTCGTCTCTCGAGCCAGCCGGTACCCTGGCCGAACTCGAAAGGGTTGGAGTATTATTTAGCCTTGGAGCTGAAAATCGAGTTAAAGAAGCTGTACAGTGCGTCACCGGCAATAAAGCCTGCCGCCAGAATCTCCATCGGCGTGCGGCCCTTCTCACCCCAAATACGGATGATGATGATACGCAGCACGATACCGGTGATAACCGCCCATCCAGCCATAACGCTGTTAATCAGCAAACCGGTCGCCAGCAGAACACCGAGCTGGCGCTTAGGCCCGCCGATAAGCTGAATTAACGCGCCCGGAATGGCCCAAATCATTAAGCTGTATGCAATGCCCGGCTGTGCACCTGCCTGAATCGTCTTGGCGTAGACGCGGGCTACCGGCGGAACCAAATCCTGCGCGAAGTAGCCGATGTGGGCGTACCAGACCACCGGAATAGCAATCACAAAAGCAATCAGTGCGGCGAACAACTGGATACGACGCCCCAGCAGTTCAGCCTGTAAATCTTTGCCATAGCCGCGCAGGATAAATCCGGCTTTCAGGTCAAAGCCCATGTCGGCGAAGGCAGGGCCAGTCGCGGCGGTAAAGCCGGTCAGCACGCAGAGCGCCAGCGGCGGGAAGCCAATCAAGATACCGACAATCAGGGTGATCAGCGCCACGGCAAAGGCCGGGAACCAGCCCGAGTGCATGGCGGCAATGCCGACAATCAACTCATGGAAGAAAGCGGCAAAAGCGGCGTAGACGATGAACGCAATCAGCATGCCGATCGACATTTCGCTGTACAGACCGCCCGCCAGCGCCAGCAACGCGGCAATGGCAATATAACCAAAGGCGCCCAGACCCAGTGCTTTACGCACCTCTGTAGCGGGCTGAGTGAAGCTGGCTTTGGCTTCGGCATTTTTCGCCCGCACCACCTGCACCACTTGAATCAATGACACCAGCCCCGCGCCTACCATCATGCCGTGTGGGATGTACATCGCGTTGAGATCCATGCCCGCCAATGGCTGCGCATAAGCGCGGATCAGCAGGCCGATGCCAAACATGCTCAAGGCCCAGATATTGCCGATAAACGCTGTACCAAAGGCGGCCATCGGGATCTTCAGCATCGCGCCGCCAAGGCCAACTATAACCCCAGCAACCAGCAGCCAGGCTTGACGCCCGCCTTTGTCACCCGCCTTGATAGCTTCTGCGGCGGCGACGCCCGGCGGCCATGCGTTGCTGGCCGGAAACACCTTGGTGTCGAACAACCGGTAAAGCAGGTAGGCGTCCAGCAACATGGCTACGGACACCCCGATAAACATCGGTAAAATAAGCTGCGGCTGCCCCATAACGTAAGGGATAGCAATGGGCATCAGCAGGCTGTTCGCCGCACCAAAGGTGGCGGAAGAGATCACCGTCTGCGCTAAGTTTTGTGTGTGAATAGAACGATAACGTTGAAAGGCCTGCATAGGAATGCGCGCCAACAGCATGGCAAATAACGCGCCGATAATCGACGTGTTAGGCGTCACGCCCAACGTCGTTATCAACTGCACGCCGATGATGGCTCCCAATAAAGAGAGCAATACCATCACAATTAATGTGCCAACATCCCCGAGTGGATTCTGCTTATTATTTTGAAGCTCATGTTGTGCCATAACTGCCCCTGAGATTGGTGCAAATAAACGCGTTATTTTCGCTATTAAGATCCACAGTGCTTAATTGGCAAAAAGTCGCGGTGAGGTATCAGTCTATTGCCAATACTCATCACCCAATTTTTCAGCTAATTGCTGAGTGACGGCCAGCAGCCCCTCTTTGATCCCGGCGGGAATATCCTGACCTTCTTGTGGCGAAGGAAACGATAAACACAGTCCCACCATCTCATTGCGGTGCTTATTGCTAATACTGGTGGCTAATGTACTGATGCCTTGCAGAGTTTCGTTGCAGGCATGAGACACGCCGTTTTCCCGTATCTCCGCAAGGCGAGCTAATAATGCCTCTAAAGTTTGCGGAGAATTGATCGAATTAACACGATAATCCGTGCCAAATCGTTGAATGACATCATCAATACTGTGGCGCGCCAAAATTGCGCGACCAATGGCAGTTTCATGAGCTGGCAGTAAACTCCCCGCCGGTGTCACCACTTGTAAATAGGTTCTGCCGGGGAACATGCGCATGACCATAATGTCGCGCCCCGACAGCATCGAAATATAGCCCGTACACTGCGTCAACTGGCCAAGCTGCGCCATATAAGGCGAAGCGGCATCGACCAAAGGCGCCGATAAATAGTGGCTGGCCACCGACAGCAGTAACTTGCCAATGCGATATAAACGGCTATCCGGATCGCGTTCTAACAATCCCTGCCCTTCCATCGTCATTAATAAGCGCGATGCCGTGCTTTTCGGCAACTTCAGGTGCTCGACCACGTCACTGAACGACAGGCCGGGATGGCCCTGTCGGCTTCCTTGTTGGGAGAATAATTTTAATACCGCAGAAGCGTTTTCTAATGTGGTCATGCTTATAGTTCCGATATGTGGAACCTAGTTCCTATAAGATTGAGTAAAAATTAAATCCGATAAGGAACAGGGTCAAGATGTTTCTTTTTTGTAAGTTAAATAAGGATGATTAAATATGCTTCACAGGGGGTAGGGAGAAGCCTTTTCAGACGATTCAACACGGCTTTCCAGAATAATAAGCCGCATTGAATTTCATTGTCAGAATATTGCATCAATTATGACCAGGGCGGCTTTAACTGATGTCTTCATCTTCATAGCGACGTTTGGAGTCCAAAGCTTCGCTTTCGGTTTCATGTTCACTGATCAAGGTATTGGGTTTCGGATGGTCGGCGCGCAGTTCATACCATGTTTCGGTTTTGCCCGATTCGCCTTTTTCAACCGGCACAATGTAAGCTTTACGTGGATAGGGAGGCTGACTCGGCATAAAAACTCCTTGGACTTGAGTGAATGCATTAACGTGCAGTCTGTTAAGTATAGACACTCAACTGCGCGAGCTACGAAAGCCGGAGTCAGAAGCCTCTGAAAAGCAAAACGGGCCAGCAGGCCCGTTAACTATTAATGACTGAAAAAGCCAGAGACTAGCGCGCCACCGGCGCGGCCAGCGCATCCAAAATAGCGTCGACAATGCTGGCAGGATCTCGAGTGCCATCAATCACAATATGCGCGGCTTCCTGATACAGATTTTCGCGCTCATTCAGCACTTCTAACATCTCTTCAGTGATAGGTTTGCCGGTCAGCGTAGGACGCTGGTCTTCCAGAGGTGACTCTTCAAGACGCTGCGCCAACGTCGCTGCCGGAGAGCGCAGATAAATAACGGTGCCGGTACGGCGCATAAAGGCGCGGTTTTCCGCCGCCAACACTATCCCACCGCCTGTCGCGACCACGGTCTGGGGGGCGCTGGTGCTTTCAAGCGCCTGAGTTTCGCGACGGCGAAAACCCTCCCAGCCTTCGCGCTCAACAATCTCAGCCACGCTGAGGTTTGAGGTTTGCAGCAGATAGCTATCGGTATCGACGAATTTAAAGCCCAACGCCTGCGCCAGCGCGCTGCCTACCGTGGTTTTACCTGCGCCGCGTGCGCCTATCATGAAAATGGGTTGAGTCATTACTGCTGTCCTTTAAGCCCCGGAGCTTCTTTCATCCAAAAGATGAATATTCTGATGAGTGTCGAAACCGTCAAATTGTACTCGCGAGATAGTACAACAAAAAAGCCTCATCAACAGGTTTTTATCACCCGTTAGTGAAGCTTCTAAGATGTGCGGTCTGTTGAATAGCCCGACTGCTGGCGTTCATCGCCTGTGCAGTGGGCATGATACTCATAAATACTGATGGCGCAATATTTGCGAAGAGCAACCCTATTGCCTAGGGCTGATCCCCCCGTTTTATCGTGGCTTACACACGTAAACCAGCGCGGGCGGGAAATTTTTCACTACGCGGATCTTCTGCCAGGTAAAGTAGCGAGAGAGCATTTTTTCGGATAAATGACTGTATTGAAACTGCACCATCACACCGTCATTGGCTTTCAGACGCTGCTGGGCCTGCTGCAAAATCTTCATGCTGATGCGCGTGGGCATTGATAAGAGTGGAAGGCAGGAGAAGATGGCGTCGAAATCCCCCTCCAGAAACTCCGCCGAATGCGCCATCACCTGCAAGCGCGGATCGTCAATCAGGTTAAGCTTATGCACAAAGCTTGGCTGGATCTCAAACGCCTGAAGATGGGCATCGGCCCGCATGTTGCTCAGAATACGCTTGGTCAACACGCCGTCCGCCGAGCCAAGCTCAGCAATCTTAAGGGACTTGGCCCAGTCAATTTGGCTGAGCATTGAGCGACACAACCACGGCGACGACGGCATGAGTGTCCCCATCGTTCGTGGCGAAGAGATAAAATTCTGTAGATAGAAAAATTGATTCTGCAGCGATACCCGGGTGTTTCTGATCGTCAGTTTTGTCGCATTTAGCATGTTTTATAACCCCTGGGAAAGTAGACCGCTATCAGATAGAAAAATTCTTAAGAATTAATTAATTCCTGCATTTATTTTTCAAATTTGACGGGGTTTATAAAGCGGAATAAGAATATTCTCTTTTAAGCCGAGCTTTGGCTTATTCCTTTTTATTACTTTGTAAGAAAGATTAATAAAATAAACAGAAGGACATATAAAATAAAAAAGCCGACTACTTACACAGTCGGCTTTTTGAAGTTGTTTATCGGTTTGATATCACCAGATGGTCTGGCACTTTCTTCTCGCTAAAGCTTAGCGATAAAGCTCTACGCTTGCGCGTTCAAGGCTGGAGTCGCCTGGGGTGCTGACCCCGATAACGCGGTAGTGGCTCGCGCCTTTGTCGGCAGCTTCGGCTTTCAATTGATCTTTAATACTGCCAGGTGCCCCGCTCATTTGGCTGACAGAAACTACGCCTAATGATTGGTAATTACCGCTATCAGCCTGCGCTGAAGTTATTTGCGTCGCTGCCAGAGCAGAGAAAGAAGCGGTAGTGATAATGGCTGCTGCAATAATAGGTAAGATTTTCATGATGCACACCTTTGCTGTTTGCTGTTCTAAATTCGGTTAATTAATTTTTGCGGATGTTTTCCGTTGAATTAATTATCCGCCAGCCAATGCAAGATGACGTAATGCGCCGTAAAGATGCTTAATCTTTGTGACGAAAATGAGGAGAGAATGAAAGCGAAAATTTCAGTGTCAGGAAGCTGCAGGCAATTAAGGATTTTTGATGGAGTTTGATGACGGATATTTACAGCTCGAGAAGCAGATTCGCACAAATCGACGCCCGATGGCAATCGCTGTTATGATTCTTTTTACTTATTTGAGAAGGGAGTTCGTATATGGCTGGAACCAGCCTTCTGGCATTAATCGATGACATTGCTTCAATCCTCGACGACGTTGCCGCAATGAGCAAAGTGGCCGCCAAGAAAACCGCCAGCGTGCTGGGCGATGACTTGGCGCTAAATGCTCAGCAAGTTAGCGGCGTTAAAGCTGACAGAGAGTTACCTATTGTCTGGTCAGTGGCAAAAGGTTCATTGATTAATAAGGCAATCTTGGTGCCGCTGGCACTATTAATCAGCGCGTTTGCCTCTTGGGCAATCACGCCATTGTTGATGATTGGTGGTGCATACCTTTGTTATGAAGGTTTCGAAAAGGTGGCGCACAAGCTATTGCACGGCAAAAAAGATAAGCAGCAAAAAGCGGACGCCTCGCGCGAGGTTAAATCCGACGCTGATATTGCCAAGGTAGAAAAAGAGAAGATCAAAGGCGCCGTGCGCACCGACTTTATTCTCTCGGCGGAAATCATTGTGATTTCTCTGGGAACCGTCGCCGCCGCGCCGTTTATGAGCCAAGTGACCGTGATGGTGCTGATTGCTATCGCCATGACGCTGGGCGTGTATGGTTTGGTCGGGCTGATTGTGAAAATCGATGACGCGGGTTTGTATCTGAGCAAGCTGCGGGGTGAAAACAGCCTAATGAACGGCGTACGCGCGTTTGGCGGCATGGTGGTTAACGCCGCGCCGTTGCTGATGAAAACCCTCTCCGTGGTCGGTACCATCGCCATGTTCCTGGTGGGTGGTAGCATCATCAGCCACGGTTTGCCCTTCATGCACAGTCTGGTTGAAGTGCTTAATCACGGGCATCAGGGCTTTGTCAGCACGCTTATCACCGGTGCAACCGATCTGGCTGTCGGCCTGATTGTCGGTGCCGCCGTGCTGGGCGTCGTGATGCTTGGCCAGAAAATCTTTAAGAAAGGCTAATTAAAAACGCCAATAAAAAGGGCTGCGGTTTATCTCGCAGCCCTTCTTCTTTTATAAAGACAGTTTTATAGAAACAGTCCTACCGGCTAACTTTTCTTGGCAATGATAAAGGCCAAATCCACGGTAAAAGTACCGTCCTCTTGGATCTCAAAGTGCTGAATCACTTCGTCTGACATCGCTTTTTGCAACTCACGGATCGCCACCACAAAGTGCTCTGGAGTGCGCATTCTCTCAACCCAGCTTTTAAACTCTAACTGCGTGCGCCCGGAGGTTAACTCTTGGACTAACAACCCAGCTTCGCTAAACAGCGTCAGCCACTCGCCCGGCGCATAGTTGTGGACGTGCGAGGTATCGCGCAGTTTTTCGATGGTCTGCAAAAAGATGTCTTTCACTGGCTGGCCGGTAGAAGCCAGATCCATCATGATCATAATGCCGCCGGGCTTCAGCACGCGGCGCACCTCGCGCAGCGCCTGACCGACGTCGTGCCAGTGGTGTGCAGAGTAACGGCTAATAATGATGTCGGCACTGCTGTCGGCGAAAGGCAGTGACTCCGCCACGCCCTGCTCGACGCTGATATTGGCTAAGCCTTTGTCCTTCGCCGCCTGACTGACCACTTCCAGCATTTGCGCTGACAAATCATAGGCCACCACCTCTTTTACCGCCTTCGCCGCGACGAAGCTGGCGTGCCCAGCTCCACAGCCTAAGTCGATAACTCGGGCGTCCGAGTGTGACTGCAACACTTTGGCTAATCTTTGTAAATCAGGTCCTTGTGAGTGAACCGCGCTGGTTAAGTAATCCTGCGCCTGTGAACCGAACTGCTTATCGACCGTCTGGCTGTGACTGTTTTTGCTTTCCATTGAGTGCTCCCGTCTGTTTGTTATTGTTGTTTTGCCGATGATGCTGCCTTAGCCAAAATGGCCGTAGAAACACTATAGGTACTGTTTTATACGGGTACAATATGAGCATTTATACTAGTATTAATAACACCCTGTCTGAGTCTTTAATCTGAGTAGCGACGGCGATGAATAACAACGATCCTCTGAATGGCCCGAAGGCATTAGGCGCATTTTTGCGAGCACAGCGCGAGCGTACTTCGCCGCAAGATGTCGGGTTGCCAAGCTCCCCGCGCCGCCGGACCAGCGGGCTGCGCCGCGAGGAGTTGGCGCAAATCAGCGGCATCAGCACCACTTGGTATACCTGGATCGAGCAAGGGCGAGACGTGTCGATTTCCGCCGCGACGCTTGATCGATTGGCGCAGGCGCTAAGGTTGGAGAGTGCCGCGCGCGAATACCTCTTTAGCCTTGCTGAGATCAAAGATCCGCAGGCTAAAATTACCGATAACGCGCCGGACGCACGCATTCGTGAATCCGTGCATCAGCTCAACTGTCCGGGGTATTTGCTGGACAGCGCCTGGAACGTGCTGAGCTGGAACCCGCAGGCCGAGCAGCTTTTCGCGGGCTGGCTGGGGGTGGATTCCCAACCGAACCTGCTACGCTTTATGTTTCTCAATCCGCTGGCCCGCACGCTGGTAGTCAACTGGTCGCAGCGCGCCAAGCGCGTGGTAGCCGAGTTTCGTGCCGAAAGTGCACATTACGCCCATTCAGATGAGATTCGCCAAAGCGTGATGGCGCTGCGCGAAGAGAGTGAAGTGTTCGACCAGTGGTGGACGCAGCAGGACGTGCTGGGCCGCGAAGGGGGAGAACGCCGCTTCCAGCATCCGATTCAGGGCGAAATGGTGTATCGCCAGCAGACCTTCTTCCCGGCGAGCCATGCAGAATTCAAACTGGTGATGCTTATCGAACAGCACTAAGCCCAATTGACGGTTTATCAGAGATATGTGAGGCTGAATTAGCCTATTTCCACATCCCTATTAACGCCCTGACAGGACTCATTCATGCAAATTCGCCAGATCTATCAGGATGACAATATCGAGATCCGTGTCGCCACGGAACTGGAAGCTCAGCTTCATTTCGATGCGATCAGTGACTCTGTAAAAGAAATCGGCGCGTGGGAAGGTTGGTGCACCGAGCATTACGCACTGAAAGATAGCCGCAAATATTTGCTGGAATGTGCAGAAAAGCAGCTTCGCGGTGTGGAATATAACTTCTGCATTTTTGATCGCCACAGCGGGCAAATAGTCGGCGCGGTGAGCGTGAACCGTATCAATACTGATTACAAATTTGGCAATGTTGGCTACTGGATCCGCAGCGGCTTTACGGGTAAATCATTGGCCACTATCGCGGCGAAAGCGGCGGCCTATTTTGCATTTAATGAGCTGGGCCTCACCCGCGTGGAAATCGTCGCCATGGAGGAGAATCTGCGTAGCCGCCGCGTTGCCGAAAAGCTTGGCGCCGTCTCTGAAGGCCTGCACCGCAATCGCCTCTACTATCACGGCCAGCCACGCAACGCCTGGATGTATTCATTAATACCCAGTGACTTAACCGACTGAATAAATTAAAAATTACCCCCTGCGAATAACTAGGATAAGGCATCAAAATGAGCTCTTCTGCACATACTGTTTCAACCGAATGGCTGGCAAAAAACCTCAATGCGCCGGACGTGGTGATCATCGACTGTAGCAAATCCAAACCGGGTATCACGCCGCCGATTGATTTCCACGGTAGGTATCTTGAATCACATATTCCGGGCGCAATTTATGTCGAAGTCGACAGCATTTCTGACTGCACCACCGGCCTGCCGCATATGATGCCAACCGCCGAGGAATTTGCCGCGTCGATGGGCCGTTTAGGCATCGCTGACACCCAAACCATCATCCTTTATGACGAAGGCGATCTCTTCTCCGCACCCCGAGTTTGGTGGATGTTGACCAGCTTCGGTGCGAAAACCGTGCGCGTGCTGGATGGCGGATTTAATGCCTGGAAAGCCGAGGGCCGCCCAACCCAGAGTGGTGAAATTGTTCGCGTCCCGAGCACCTTTAACGCCAAGCTGATTCGCCCGGTGGTGGTTAACTCCCAGCAAGTTATGGACTCATTGGGCAAGGTGCAAATCATCGACGCGCGCTCGCTGGGCCGTTTCAAAGCAGAGCAGCCGGAGCCTCGTCCGGGCCTGCACGGCGGCCATATCCCCGGCAGCCTGAGCGTGCCTTTCACAGAACTGACGCATAACGGCCATTTGAAGTCGCCACAGGAGCTGAAAGCCACCTTTGAGCGTCTGGGCGTTGACCTGAATAAGCCGGTCATCACCAGCTGTGGCTCCGGCGTGACTGCCGCCGCACTGGCGTTTGGGTTGGATTCGCTCGGCGTGAAGGATGTCATGCTGTATGACGGCTCATGGGCCGAATGGGGCAGCATCGACGAAGACTACCCTATCGAAACCCACTAAAACGCGATTGTTCGTGGCAATAAAAAAACCGGACTCTGAGGTCCGGTTTTTTATTGCATGAAGAGATTTAGAGCTGGCTCACGCCAAGCTGCAAGGCGGCATCTCGCATCTGGTGAATCACCTGATACTCCTCGCGCGGCAGCACCGTAAAACCTTTGATAAGCAGCTTTTCGCACAGCACCTGATTCTCAGGAGCGGCGATAGTTTGAGTCACGGCGTGCCGCAAAATGCTGAGCATCTCCGGCGAAGTTGACGCCGAAGTGATCAGCGGCAAACCCGGCGCCGCGGCCGTCTGGCCGATAATGCTCAACCCCTCGACTTCCTGTGGAACATAGCGGCGCAGCAGTTCCAGCGTCACGCAATCTATGGCAGCAATATCGGCACGCCCCTGCTGAACGGCAGCCAGTGAGTGGCGGTGGCCGCCGGTTTCCAGCCTGTCGCCAAAGAACTTTCCATTCTCAGCCAGTGGCGCAATCAAAGCTCGCAGGCTGTTAAAACCTGACTGCGAGTCAGTGCTGTTGAACGCCACGGTCCGGCCGCGAAAATCGGCTAGAGTAGCTTGGCTATCTTCAGCGCGAGCCAGAAGAAAACTGCGATAATAAGGCCCATTACAGCCCGGCGCGCTGTAATTGAAGGTACCAATCAGTTGGACCTGAGGCAAAAACTCGACCAGCGGAAAACCACAGGTCTGGCTAAGCAGCAAATCCTTCTCCTGCCAGTGCCCGAGAAGGCGATCGGGCCATTCAAGTTTAGCGGGAAGAGAGTCCAAACCGGACGCCGCTAACTTATCGCGAAGCGCCTGCCAAAATTGTTCGACGTCATTGAGCTGTACGCCATACATCGGCAATGAAACCAGCATGCAACACTCCTAAATTCAATATTCCTGACGGACCTGTTGCTGATAATCATAGCCGCTGAACGCTTCTGGCGCATCAGGCTGGCCTGGGGCTAAAGGATGAATTTCAACATGAATTGGCTTCAACGCGTGTTCACTCAACCACTGGGAATAGCCTTCCACCAAAAAACCTTCACTACGCCGAATATAGGCTTCTCTTTCAGCCAGATACACCTTACGCAAGGCATACCATGGCAGGCCGGGTAAATCGTGATGCACCAGATGGTAATTGAGATTGAGGAACAATAAACGCCAGGCGAATGCGGCCTCATTCAGCGTCGAACGAGCCTCCGGCGCTTCGTGAGCACGGTGTTCGAAGAAAGAGCGCAGCTTGGTTAAACTCAGCGCCGGGTAACTAACCGCAATGACGAAATAAACTGGCGACAAGCCGCGAAGGCTCATCCAGTACAGCAGCGCTGCAAGCATCACGATATGAATCACCCACATCGCGATGGTTTTTATCTCACCTTTGAACAACGCCATCAGCGCGCCGGAAAGCGTGGCGTAGATATCCAGCAACGGGCCGACAATCATCCGCCCCGGCAGAGTATTGCGCAGCTTAATCACGGCAACAAACCACGCGGGGAATCGCTCCCAGCGCGCGCGGGTAAAGTAGTAACCTTCAGGATCGTCTTCCGGCAAAGTGAGGTGGTCATTGCGATGATGATGCAAATGCGAGTCACGGTATAAAGCGTACGGATACCAAACCGCCAAGGGCAAGGTACCAAACAGCTGGTTCAGCCAGGCTTTGCGGGTCGGATGGCCGTGGATCAACTCATGCTGTAACGACATATACCAAGTAGTAAACAGCACCAATAGAGGTGTCGCCACCCACGCGCCCAGCGTTTGCCAGAAATAAACCACGGCGAACCAACCGCTGTAAACTGTCACCATCAATATCCATGTCGGCATTTCCAGCCGCCACCACCACGCCTGCGAAAGCTGGTGAATATCGGCTCGTTGTCGAGCATGAAGATAATGAGAAGTCGAAGACATAACGGCGCGCCAGAAGAGAAGATGCGGCAATTATCAGGTAGCGGAAAAGGTTAGTTAAGCGACTAATAACGCTTTGATTAGCAATTAAATCGCTAAAGCTGGAGAGTAAATAAACAGTTGTGGGATAGGTTGAGATTGATACACTTCACGCGGGTGCTCAGGATCTTTCTGTTCTGAGCAGCAGTCAAATTGATGTTGTAAGGCGCAGAAAGAGAAAAGCCCCGAATTGAGTAAATCAACCCGAGGCCACTCTTATGCTCCACAACATAAAGGTAGCCTCTTACCCGCCGAAAGGCAAGGCAGCGGAGGCCTAGATGCCACAAAAACTGGTGTTAATCAGTCTGATTGTTATCTGCATAACGCTTATTGCGTTTACGTGGATAACGCGTAGTTCGCTGTGCGAATTACGAGTCAAACAAGGAGACACGGAGGTTGCGGCCATCCTGGCTTACGAAGCCAAAAGGTAAGGCAACCCAAGGGCGAGGCGCGATGCCCCGCCTCTTGGTTGTTGTCGTGCATCGATCTCTGAGCCCCCTTCTACAATCTGCCGGCTAATAGGCTGGCAGACCTTTGAATTAGCCTTGAAGATCTTTCTTTGGTACCTGAACAATCCCGCCCGGCATGCCTTTTCCTGTAAGCAAAAGCTTACTTAAACAGCTAATAAGCTATTGATTATAAAATAAATTATCAAAGCAGAACGGCGAATAACACTTGTGGGATAGCTTGAGATTGATACACTTCGCGCGGGTGCTCAGGATCTTTCTGTTCTGAGCAGCAGTCAAATTGATGTTGTAAGGCGCAGAAAGAGAAAAGCCCCGAATTGAGTAAATCAACCCGAGGCCACTCTTATGCCAGACAACATAAAGGTAGCCTCTTACCCGCCGAAAGGCAAGGCAGCGGAGGCCGAGATGCCACAAAAACTGGTGTTAATCAGTCTGATTGTTATCTGCATAACGCTTATCGCGTTTACGTGGATAACGCGTAGTTCGCTGTGCGAATTACGAGTCAAACAAGGAGACACGGAGGTTGCGGCCATCCTGGCTTACGAAGCCAAAAGGTAAGGCAACCCAAGGGCGGGGCGCGATGCCTCGCCTCTTGGTTGTTGTTGTGCATCGATCTCTGAGCACCCTTCTATCATCTGCCGGTTAATAGCCTGTTAGACCTTCGAATTAGCTTTGAAGATCTTTCTATGCCGCCTCAAAAATGCAGCTCAGCAGGCTTGAGTCCATTAACGAAAAAGCTTACCCGATCAGCTAATAACCTTTTGATTATAAAATAAATTATCAAAGCAGAACGGCGAATAACACTTGTAGGATAGCTTGAGATTGATACACTTCGCGCGGGTGCTCAGGATCTTTCTGTTCTGAGCAGCAGTCAATTGATGTTGTAAGGCGCGGAAAGAGAAAAGCCCCGAATTGAGTAAATCAACCCGAGGCCACTCTTATGTCCCAACAACATAAAGGTAGCCTCTTACCCGCCGAAAGGCAAGGCAGCGGAGGCCGAGATGCCACAAAAACTGGTGTTAATCAGTCTGATTGTTATCTGCATAACGCTTATTGCGTTTACGTGGATAACGCGTAGTTCGCTGTGCGAATTACGAGTCAAACAAGGAGACACGGAGGTTGCGGCCATCCTGGCTTACGAAGCCAAAAGGTAAGGCAACCCAAGGGCGGGGCGCGATGCCCCGCCTCTTGGTTGTTGTTGTGCATCGATCTCTGAGCACCCTTCTACAATCTGCCGGTTAATAGGCTGGCAGACCTTCGAATTAGCCTTGAAGATCTTTCTGTAGCACCTGAGTAAAGGTATCCATCGGGCAGAAACCTTGCTTATCGGTTTCACATCCTTCGATTTGCAAAGTAACACGCTGCGGAGGGTTTTTCAGGCTCAATGGCGTATTGTTGCGGATCTGCTTGGCCGTTGGATAAACGTACTCAATCTTCATCAGATCTTTGTCGGTTTTCTTGTCATGCCAGCGCTGGAACACAACGGCTCCGCTGATCGGCGTGCGTTCATATTGGCCCGGCAAGCTGTAGTCTTTGGTTTTCAGTGCCGCCAGTAATGAAGCGATATTGGAATCATGCCCAACCAGCAGTGCCAACTTGGCTTTTTGCGCCGACTGCTGATCTTCTGACTTCGCATCATCCTTGTTTAAAGCCCCGGCGATGAAAGTGAGCAGCGGTTTTGCGGCATTAGCGGCAATCGCCGGTGAGCCGAAAAGCGTTTCATGGTACATGTTTTTGATGGTTTCCAACTGCGTCCACTGCTCGGAGGTTTTAATTTTCCCCCACGCCACGTCCTTCATTGGGAAACCTTCGTAATACTGCAGCATAAAGGCATCGGCCGCGCCGGTTCCCATACGCAGTGGCCCGGTGATCCCCGGCTCTTTGCCCTGAGTCAGCACAACAGTTGAGGGCTGAGAAGCCAAGTCACACTGTTTATCCTGCTTACACACCTTGGAATTCTGGTAATCCATGATGTTTTGCAGTAACTGATAATTTGGCTTGAGGCGCTGATTCAGGCCATCAATCCCGCCTTCACCGGCGTGCTGATTAATCGAATTCAGCGCGTCGGTTTTAAATTTTTCATTCACCTCGGCGGTGATAATCGGGTTGAATACCGGATCCATTTTGCCGATTTCAACCCGGTTGACCACGCTCAAGTCGCACCCTGGGAAAGCTCCGCTGATAAAGTGTTTTGCGGTATCGATGGTGCGCGGCAGGCTGTTGGCATAGGAGAATACCTGCCCCGCCGTTGGGCATTGCGCTGCCGGGACCAGCTGAGTTTTGGCCAGCCACGCGCGGAAATAATGCCCCATATGCTCTTCGACCTGCCCCCCTTTCGGCGTTAACAGGCCACCTTCAGTTTGCCATTTCGGCCAGGTGTGGGTAGTGGATTCGGCCAGCACATCACCGTAATTGACCAGAGGAGCGCGAATACCGTGACGGCTCATAATCAACACTTGCTGCAACTCCAGTGACGAATTGGCGGCAAAAGATGGGGCAGACATTGGAAGCAAGCAGGCTAATGCTGTCAGTGCTAATACGCGGCGAGATTTTTTCAATGGTTGATCCTCTGTGATTTCCTTGGCAATAGACATCCACCGTGGCCCAATCTATTGTTCAGATTAGTTCCAACGGTGAATTTGCAGCATAGGGGAATACATCACAGCAGAGAGGGATCAAGGTCACATCAATCAGTTAATGTGACACTTTTATTACAGCCTTGTTAGAACTGATAACGCAGCCAGGCAAAAAAGACGTTGCCGTTGTTGTAGGTCCCCGGAATATAGGTCGCCTGGAAGGTTAACTTGTTATAACCCACCGAGGCTAAAGGCAACACAATAGGTATGGGAATATAAGAATAATCATCCCGCGCCGTCACCGCCGCCGTATAACCCAACCCCAAGCGGAAGTTTTTATCTTGCGCCGGTTGCCATATTTTCTCATACCCATAACCGCCTATCGGCTCCCATTTATTATGGGAATCTTTGAAGGCCATTAAATAGATGCCGTGCCAGTCGCCGTTTTCATCATAACGAGAAATACCATAACCACCGCCCCAAGGGCGCTCGTTATATTTATCTGTTTTCTCTTTGTCATAGGTAAGACGGTTGTGCCAAGTAATAACCGGCAGATAGAGATCTTTGTTTGGCGAGTCATTCCAGGTTGTTGAGACGTCATTGGTCCAAGAGTCCCACCAACCCATAAAGCCAGGTCGTTCTGGTGATGTAGCCTGTGCAGCCGGCTCAGCGCCAGCAAAAACGGTCACAGGTAGAATGCAGGATAATATCACTATCCATGATGTAATTTTTTTTGAAATAACCATTTAACTTAATACTCCCTTTATCCAAAGAGCATATTAGCAACAGATGGTTAAATAAGGTTTAAACACCGAGTTGTCGTTTTGTAAGGAAATATTCCAGAATCTAACAATCCAAAAACAGTGAGATAATATTGAGATAAATCCTAGGCTTTAATAACTAAAAAAGCAGAGGCACCTTATAGAAAACGATAAAAATTAACTTATCCATTAAAAAAAAGATGCTGAATAAACAATAAGTAATAACTTAGGATTAATACTATATCTGAATTCTTATCTGCTAGTGCTGTGTTTTTAAGCAAATACTTTTATCGAGCACAAAAAAACCGGAGGCAGAAGCACTCCGGTTTTCATTTTAACTAACCATTAGCCCAGCTGTTTGCGGGCATTACGGAACATGCGCATCCATGGGCTGTCCTCGCCCCACTCTTCCGGGTGCCACGAGTTGCTCACGGTGCGGAATACGCGTTCAGGGTGCGGCATCATGACGGTGACGCGGCCCGATAGGTTAGTCACGGCGGTGATACCGTTTGGTGAACCGTTCGGGTTAGCCGGATAGTTTTCCGTCACTTGACCGTTATTATCCACAAAACGCAGCGCCACCAGGTTGGCATGTTCGAGCTGGGACAGATGCACAGCGTCACGCACTTCCACATGGCCTTCACCGTGGGAAACGGCAATTGGCATACGTGAACCCGCCATGCCCTGCATGAACATGGATGGGCTAGCAGTGACTTCTACCAGACTGAAACGAGCCTCGAAGCGATCGGACAGGTTACGCACGAAGCGCGGCCAGTGTTCAGCCCCCGGGATCAGCTCTTTCAGGTTGGACATCATCTGGCAACCGTTACACACGCCGAGCGCCAAAGTCTGTGGACGATGGAAGAAATCCTCAAACTCTTCGCGCACGCGGTCATTGAACAGCACCGATTTCGCCCAGCCTTCGCCAGCCCCCAGCACGTCCCCGTAGGAGAAGCCGCCGCAGGCCACCAGCGCGTGGAAATCTTGCAGGTCACGGCGTCCGCTAAGCAGATCGCTCATATGGACGTCGATGGAATCAAAACCAGCACGGTGGAACGCCGCCGCCATTTCAACCTGTGAGTTGACACCCTGCTCGCGCAGCACCGCCACTTTCGGACGCGCGCCTTTAGCAATGTAAGGCGCTGCCACATCTTCGTCTGGTGCGAAGCTAAGCTTCACGTTCAGGCCCGGATCGCGATCATGGGTTTTGGCTTCATGCTCTTGGTCGGCGCACTCAGGGTTATCGCGCAGACGCTGCATCTGCCAGGTGGTTTCCGCCCACCAGGTACGCAGCGTGGTGCGGCTTTCGCTGTAGACCGGCTTGTCGCCCTGAGTGATAACAAAACGATCGCCCTGCTCGACGCTGCCCAGATAGTGAGAACAGTCGCCAAGGCCGAATTTAGCCAAGGTTGCTTCAACTGCGCCACGGTCCTCAGCACGAACCTGAATCACAGCGCCCAGCTCTTCGTTGAACAGCGCCGCCAGCGCATCTTTACCCAAGGCGGCAATGTCCACATTCAGGCCGCAGTGGCCCGCGAAGGCCATCTCTGCCAGCGTCACCAGCAAGCCGCCGTCAGAACGGTCGTGGTAGGCCAGAAGCTTGCGATCGGCCACCAGCGCCTGCATGGCGTTGAAGAAGCCGCCCAGCTGTTCGGCGCTGCGCACATCGGCAGGCGTGTCGCCCAGTTGGCGATAAACCTGTGCCAGCGCGGTAGCGCCCAGCGCGTTATGCCCAAGGCCCAGATCGACCAGCAGCAGGGCGGTGTCGCCTTTATCAGTGCGTAATTGTGGAGTTACCGTGCTGCGCACGTCCTCGACGCGAGCAAACGCGGTGATAACCAGAGAGAGCGGAGAAGTCATTTCGCGCTGCTCGTTGCCTTCCTGCCAGCGGGTTTTCATCGACATAGAGTCTTTGCCGACCGGGATAGTGATCCCCAGCGCCGGACACAGCTCTTCGCCGACGGCTTTCACCGCCGCGTACAGGCCAGCGTCTTCGCCCGGATGGCCAGCAGCGGACATCCAGTTAGCAGAGAGCTTCACGCGTTTCAGGTTGCCAATTTCCACTGCGGCAAGGTTAGTCAGCGCTTCGCCGACGGCCATGCGGCCAGAAGCCGCGAAATCCAGCAGTGCAATTGGAGCACGCTCGCCCAGCGACATGGCTTCGCCGTGGTAGCTGTCGAGGCTGGCGGTAGTGACCGCGCAGTCAGCAACCGGGATCTGCCACGGGCCAACCATCTGGTCACGAGCCACCATGCCAGTGACCGTACGGTCGCCGATGGTGATGAGGAAGGTTTTTTCCGCCACGGCCGGTAAATGCATTACGCGCTTTACGGCTTCCGTCAGCTGAATGTTTGCCGCATTTAGGCTGTCGCCCTTGGCTTTCAAGGTGGTGACGTCGCGAGTCATTTTCGGCGTTTTGCCTAACAACACGTCAAGCGGCATGTCGATTGGCTGATTGTCGAAATGGCTGTCTTCCAGAGACAGGTGCATCTCTTCAGTGGCTTCCCCAATCACGGCATAAGGCGCACGCTCGCGCTTACAGATAGCGTCGAACTGCTCAAGCTGGGCCGGAGAGACTGCCAGCACGTAGCGCTCTTGGGATTCGTTACACCAGACTTCCAGCGGGCTCATGCCCGGTTCGTCATTGAGAATATCGCGCAGTTGGAAGCGACCGCCGCGATTGCCGTCGCTCACCAGCTCAGGCATGGCGTTGGATAAACCGCCCGCGCCGACGTCGTGGATGAACAAAATTGGGTTAGCTTCGCCCAGCTGCCAGCAGCGGTCGATCACTTCCTGACAGCGGCGTTCCATCTCTGGGTTATCACGCTGTACGGAAGCAAAATCCAGATCAGCATCAGACTGGCCAGAAGCCATTGAGGACGCCGCGCCGCCGCCCAGACCGATATTCATCGCCGGGCCGCCCAGCACAATCAGCTTAGCGCCGACGGTGATTTCGCCTTTTTGCACGTGGTCAGCGCGGATGTTGCCGATCCCGCCCGCCAGCATGATGGGCTTGTGGTAGCCGCGCAGCTCAGGGCCGTTGTGGCTGTTGACGTTTTCTTCATAAGTACGGAAGTAGCCGAGCAGCGCCGGACGACCAAATTCATTGTTGAAGGCCGCGCCGCCCAGTGGGCCGTCGGTCATGATATCCAGCGCGGTAACGATGCGATCTGGCTTGCCGAAGTTCTCTTCCCACGGCTGTTCAAAGCCCGGAATGCGCAAGTTGGAAACCGAAAAGCCCACCAGACCGGCTTTCGGCTTAGCACCGCGGCCTGTAGCGCCCTCATCGCGGATCTCGCCGCCGGAGCCAGTCGCCGCGCCCGGCCAAGGTGAGATGGCCGTGGGGTGGTTGTGGGTTTCCACTTTCATCAGGATATGAGCCTGTTCCTGATGGAAATCGTACAGGCCGTCTTTGGCGTTGGCGTAGAAACGCCCAACCTGCGAACCTTCCATCACGGCGGCGTTATCTTTATAAGCCGAAAGCACGTGATCTGGCGTGTGTTCGAAGGTGTTTTTAATCATTTTGAACAGTGACTTAGGCTGTTCCTGACCGTCGATAATCCAGTCGGCGTTGAAGATCTTGTGGCGGCAGTGCTCGGAGTTAGCCTGCGCAAACATGTACAGCTCAATGTCAGTCGGGTTGCGCCCCAACGACGTGAAAGCGTTCATCAGATAGTCGATTTCGTCCTGTGCCAGCGCCAAACCCAGTTTGGTATTGGCGGCTTCTAAGGCAGAACGGCCTTCGCCGAGAATATCCACGGACTGCACCGGTGCAGGCTGGTGCTGAGCGAACAGCGCTTCGGCATCTTCAAAACGGTCAAAAAGGGTTTCCATCATACGGTCATGCAGCAGGGCACCCAGTTGACGCCACTGCTCGTCGGTCAGGCTTGTTGCCTGCACGTAGAACGCCAGACCGCGCTCAAGGCGCAAGACCTGAGACAAACCGCAGTTGTGCGCAATGTCGGTGGCTTTGGAAGACCAGGGAGAGATAGTGCCCGGGCGCGGCGTGACCAGCAGCAGGCGGCCAGCAGGAGCATGTTCAGCGAGAGAAGGACCGTACTTGAGGAGGCGTTGTAACTTGGTTTGTTCGTCCGAATTCAGCGGCGCGCTGACGTCAGCAAAGTGTACATATTCGGCATAGATATCACTGACGGGGAGATGAGCATCCTGACAGCGGGACAATAACTTATTAATACGAAAAGCCGACAAAGCGGGCGAACCACGCAGTATTTCCATAATCACAGATCTCTCGTCTTCGAAGCAACTGACCGTAGTGCTTCATTGGGCGCAACAGGGGGAAAACGCGGGCTATTATAAAGAAAGCCGGAGCCTGACGAAACCGTTTGCGTAGCGAATATTGATATATTCACTAACACCTACCTTATCCATGGATATTATGAATAAAGTTGCAGGCTGTCGTTTTGTTGAGCAAAATGCGTCGGCACTGGGAATATAACCATAGTAAGTAGAGAGCATAAGCTCAAAAAAATAATAGCGCCGCAGAGAGATAACTATTTGACGCGCATAAAATTAAATTACTTTCTAGTGGGTCTCGCAGCGTTGCTGATGGCGTTGGCTTTATGGCCGACCGTGCCGTGGCATCGTGGCGAAGGTGACCAACTAGAACAGATAAAGTCTCGCGGAGAGCTGCGCGTAACGACGCTAAATTCTCCGCTGACTTTTTTCAACAGCCCAGACGGAAACCTCGGATTCGACTACGAACTGGCGAAACGCTTTGCCGACTATCTTGGTGTGACGCTTGTCATGTCACCTCATAATAATGTCAACGCGATGTTCAATGATCTGGACAGCAATCGGGCCGACCTGATTGCCTCCGGTCTGATTTACAATGTCGAGCGTCTGAATGCGTATCGCACCGGGCCTGAATACTATTCGGTATCACAACAATTGTTGTATCGCCAGGGTTCCGCACGTCCGAAAACTTTCGACGATGTGAAAGGGTCCCTGACCGTCTCCGCCGGCACCGCCCATGTCGCCACCTTGCAAACCGCGCAGAAAAAGTTCCCGGACCTGACCTGGACCGAAACCGATAAGCTGTCACCTCGCGATCTGCTGCAACAGGTGGCCGACGGTAAACTCGCTTATACCATGGGCGACTCCGTGACCGTGGCGCTGATGCAGCGCGTCTACCCGCGTCTGGCCGTGGCTTTTAACGTCACCGCCGACGAACCGGTCACCTGGTATTTCAGCAAGAAAACCGACGACGACAGCCTGTACGCCGCCATGCTGGACTTCTTCAGCCAAATTTCTGAAGACGGCACGCTGGAGAAGCTAGAGGAGAAGTATCTCGGCCACGTTGGGGAGTTTGACTATGTGGACACCCGCACCTTCCTCAAAGCCATAGACACCACCCTGCCCGCGCTGCAGCCGCTGTTTGAGAAATACGCCGGAGACATTGACTGGCGCCTGCTGGCGGCCATCTCTTATCAGGAGTCGCATTGGGATCCGCAGGCCAAATCGCCGACCGGGGTGCGCGGCATGATGATGCTGACCCGCGCCACGGCATCGGGGCTGGACGTCGATGACCGAACCGACGCCGAACAGAGCATTCAGGGCGGCGCGCTCTATCTCTCACGCCTGATGGACAAGATGCCCACCAGCATTCCGCAGGATGAGCGCATTTGGTTCGCTCTGGCGGCTTACAATATGGGGTATGGGCACATGCTCGATGCCCGTAAGCTGACGGCGGATCAGAAAGGTAATCCGGATAGCTGGCTGGACGTCAAACAGCGCCTGCCGATGCTCAATCAGAAGCGCTACTTCTCCCGCACCACCTATGGGTATGCCCGGGGCACGCAAGCTTATAATTATGTTGAGAATATCCGTCGCTATCAGATCAGTCTGGTGGGGTATTTGATGGAGAAAGAGAAGAAACAAGCGCAGCAGGCGGCGTTGCAGGCTCAACTGGGTGCTGGTTATCCCGCCGTTGAAGCTACACAGGTGCTCGCCGCTGCGCCGTGATTTAGCTCAAATCGGTGGCGTCACCCTGGGCGGCGCGCTGCGCCTGCTTCAACGCCTTTTTCTGGCTGCGCCGCCAACGGAAGAACGCGCTGAGAATGGCCGAACATTCGTCCGCCAACACGCCCGCCTCAATTTGCACCTGATGATTCATACCCGGATGGCCCAGCACGTCTAACAGTGAGCCCGCAGCGCCGGTTTTAAGATCAGTCGCGCCATACACCACGCGGCGAATGCGGCTGTGGATCATCGCCCCGGCGCACATCACGCAGGGTTCAAGCGTCACATACAGCGTGGCGTCCAACAGGCGATAGTTTTGCACCTTCTGCCCGCCCTCTCTCAGCGCCATGATCTCGGCGTGAGCCGTAGGATCGTGATGGCCAATCGATCGGTTCCAGCCTTCGCCAATGACCTGATTGTCCAGCACCAGCACGGCGCCCACCGGCACTTCCCCTTCGTCCTGCGCCTTAAGGGCCAGATTCAACGCGTAGCGCATCCAATCTTCATCGCTGAATTGCTCAGTCACTCTTACCTCTATTACTTTTATCCGGCCGCCATTATAGCGTTCTCACTAACTCTACCCAACCATTGCGGGCACTGCGCGGGAATTGATATTCAAGGAGGGAAATTCAGAGAGGGAAAAGCATCGGGCCGGTTTAACCGGCCCGATATACAACACCGTTATTCGAGCTGCTGAAGCTCGCCCTGCTTGCTGACTCTGAAGCGATGCTCGCAGAAGAACAGCAGCGGGTTGTCCTGCTTGCTGTCGCTGTAACCACTGTAGAGTTTCAGCGGGGAGCCGATGCGTTGCTCGAGCTGCACCACCTTCTCTTCCCCCAAACAGCGCAGCGGCAGCAGCCAACCGCCCTTGCCGCGCGCCATGCGGCTGCCGACTAAACGGATACGCGGTAAGAAAGGAGATGCGTTATACACCTGTTGCACCAGATTTTCCGGTGAACCGGTGATTAACCACACTTCGGCGTCATGCTTTTCAATGTACTCACGCAGTCGTCGCTGCACCACCGGAAACGCCACCACCTTCTGGCGGAACCAGTTCACAAAGCGCAGTTCGAGGTCTTTCAGGTGCGCCTCGCTGTGCCCGAAGGTGATTGACCACAGCAACAGACTCATCGGCCAGCGCGCGGCTCGACCGTGAATCAACATGCCTAAACCGACCACAGGTAACAGCGGCACCACTAACAACAGGTTTTGCGGCATCCGCCACAGCAGGAAGCGCATAAATGAGCCAAACATGTCCTGCTGGTGCAGCGTGCCATCCAAATCAAAAAATACTACTCGCCGATCCGCCTTCGCGCCCAATGCGTTACTCCTCGGGATCGTTGAACCCCATCATCCAGGTGAAAATAAATCCAGCTAATACGGTAATCAATATCCCAGCGAGGTACAACACCACTTTTCCCGACACAATGGTCAGCGCCAGTGGCAAACCTGAGATACCGAAAGTGATCACCGTCGCCACTTTCCAATAACAGATTAGCGCACCGCCGACCGCTCCGCCCAAACATGCGCCGATAAAAGGTCGGCCCAGAGGCAGAGTCACGCCGAAAATCAGCGGCTCGCCGATGCCCAAAATACCGACAGGCAGAGCACCTTTAATCACTTTTTTCAGCCGGGCGTTGCGCGTTTTCATGTAAACGGCGATGGCCGCGCCCACCTGCCCGACGCCCGCCATGGCTAAAATCGGCAGCAGCGGGTTGGAGCCGTGGGCCTGAATCAGCTCCACGTGGATCGGCACCAGACCCTGATGCAGCCCAGAAAGCACCAGCGGCAGGAAGGTTCCGGCGAGAATGGCCCCCACCACCAAGCCGCCTTTGTCGATTGCCAGATTCACCCCGTGGGCGATGGCATCGGAGATAACCCCGCCCAGCGGCTGGAGAATAACAATCGCCAGCGTGGCAGTGACCAAGGTGGTGATCAGCGGATTGAGGATCAGCTCGACCGACTCCGGAAGCCATTGGCGCAGCCGCTTTTCCAGCCAGCACATCAGCGCGACCACGAAGAGTACCGCGATCACCCCGCCGCGCCCCGGCTGGAGTGCTTCGCCAAACAGGGTAATTTGCGCCAGCGCCGGGCTGGAGAGAATGCCCGCCATCACGCCCCCCATGGCCTGCGAGCCGCCAAACACTCGCGCCGCGTTGACCCCCACCAGAATGTTCATGATAGCGAAAATCGCCCCGCCGAATATCCCCAGCAGGCCGAGAATATTGGGGTAATCCAGCGCCAAAGAGCCCGCGATATCCGGCCGCTTGAGCAGGTTGATAATGCCCATGATCAGGCCGGAGGCAATGAAGGCCGGGATAAGGGGGATAAAAACGTTGGCGAGTTGGCGCAAAGCGCCGCTCATCGGCGCCGAGTATTTCGACTTGGCATTGGCTTTGTTTCGCGCAATCAGGTCCTGCGCGGCAGCCGGGGCTGGCGCGCCTGAGAGCAGCTCCCGCATGGCATCCACCACCTTCGCGGCCGCGCCGGGGCCGACCACGAACTGATGCTGTTCGCCCTGCTT
This sequence comes from Ewingella sp. CoE-038-23, assembly GCF_040419245.1. Taxonomy (NCBI): domain Bacteria; kingdom Pseudomonadati; phylum Pseudomonadota; class Gammaproteobacteria; order Enterobacterales; family Yersiniaceae; genus Ewingella; species Ewingella docleensis. Next base: position 3,561,760 of record NZ_JAZHOH010000001.1, read on the forward strand.
GATGTAGCCCTTAACGCCGTCGAGCGTCTGAATGCCTTTTAAATCAAGTAGCTGCTCGTCGTGAACTTCAACCCGGACCCGCGTCATGCAGTTTTCGAGTTTACTGATATTGCTCTCGCCACCTACGCGTTGCAGGATTTGCGTTGCCAGCAGCTGCGTTTTGTCCATTGCCGTCGCCATACCCTTCCCCCATCAGCCTGAAAGCCTTAACCCGCGAGCGCCGCGCGCAGGAATCCGTGGTGCGCCGTCAGCCGCTGAATGGCTTCTTGAGCACTGATATTTGCCAAAATCATCAGAATCGCCGGTTTCACTTCGAAGTCGGTTTGCGAGAGCGCGGCTTCGGCATCGGCCCGCGCGGCGCCCGTGGCTTCCACCACGATGCGGCAGGCTCTGTCCACCAGCTTGACGTTGGTGGCCTTCACGTCGACCATCAGGTTTTGATAAACCTTGCCGTTTTTCACCATAGCGCCGGTGGAAATCATATTCAGCACCAGCTTCTGCGCGGTGCCGGACTTCAAACGCGTCGAGCCAGTCAGCGCCTCGGGGCCAACTACCGGAGAAATCGCCACCTGCGCCTCATGGGCAATCGGCGAATCCGGGTTGCAGGAGATGGCTACCGTGGCGCAGCCCAGCTCCCGCGCGTAACGCAGCGCGCCGATGACATAAGGCGTGCGCCCGGAAGCCGCCAGCCCCACGATGGTATCCGCCGGGGTAATTTGCAGGTTTTTCAGGTCGGTGACGCCCAGCTCTTCGCTATCCTCCGCCCCTTCGACGGCTTTGAGTAACGCCCCCGGCCCGCCGGCAATCAGCCCGACGACTAAGCCATGAGGCACGCCAAAGGTCGGTGGACACTCGGAGGCGTCGAGCACGCCGAGACGCCCGCTGGTGCCCGCGCCGAGATAAATCAGACGGCCTCCGGCTTTAAAGGAGGCGGCGGCCATATCCACGGCCTGCGCGACCTCTGGCAGCACGGCGCGGATGGCTTCCGGCACTTTGCTGTCTTCGTGATTGAAGCTGGCGACCATCTCCAGCGTGGTCATTTCATCAAGGTTCATGGTGGCCGGATTGCGGCTTTCTGAAACGAGTGATCCTAGGTTCATTGGTTGACTCCTGAATTTTTAATTCAAAATATTAATTCATATTTGAATATTTTATTCTTAAAGGCGAGGGAATTTTGCTACCTTAGATAAGATAATGTTCAATTCGTGATGTGCGTAGGTGCTAAGGGAAGGTCCGACAATGAGCAGTATGATCCGAATTCGTCAGCTCTACCCCACGCTGGCGCAGAATGACCGCAAGCTGGCCGACTTCCTGCTGCAACAGCCGGAGAAGGCGCGGCACCTTAGCTCGCAGAAGCTGGCAGAGATGGCCGGTGTCAGCCAGTCCGGGGTGGTGAAATTTGCCCAGAAGCTAGGCTACAAGGGCTTTCCCGCTTTAAAGCTGGCGCTCAGTGAAGCCCTCTCTTCGCCGCAGAATGAAGTGGCGGTCACCGTGCATAATCAGATTGTCAGCACCGACAGTCTCCAGACCGTCGGCGAAAAGCTGCTAGCTGAAAAGTACGCCGCGCTGCGCGCTACGCTGGATATCAACAATGAACAGCGGCTCCAGCAGGCGTTATCGATGCTGACCCATGCACATAAAATCGTGCTCACCGGCATTGGTGCGTCGGGGCTGGTGGCGAAAGACCTAGCCTATAAGCTGTTGAAAATTGGGCTGACGGCCATCGCCGAGCCGGATACGCACGTGCTGCTGGCGACGGTTCAGGCGCTGTCGAAAGACGATTTATTGCTGGCTATCTCTTTTAGCGGTGAACGGCGGGAGATTAATTTGGCGGCAGATGTGGCCCGCAAGAGTGGCGCGCAGGTGTTGGCCCTCACCGGCTTTTCGCCTAATACGCTGCAACAGCAGGCGTCCCACTGCCTGTACACCGTGGCGGAGCTTCCGGCCACTCGCGGTGCAGCCATCTCCTCGACCACCGCGCAGTATTCCCTGACGGATATCCTGTTTATGGCCTTGATTCAGCAAGATAGCGAACGGGCACCGGAGCGGATTAAGCACAGCGAGGAGCTGGTGAAGAAGCTGGTTTGATCGGGATCATTCCACAGCGCGATTGTCATTTCGGCAGGCTCTCGGACAGGTCAAATCTGCTATACTGCGCGGCTTCATCATTACTGACGCGAGAGAGATCATGGCCCTGCTTATCACACACAAATGCATTAACTGCGATATGTGCGAGCCGGAATGCCCGAATCAAGCGATCTCGATGGGTGAGGAAATTTACCAAATTGACAGCGATCGCTGCACGGAGTGTGTCGGTCATTATGATAAACCCACCTGTCAAAGCGTGTGCCCTATCGATAACACCATCATTGTGGACGCGCTGCATACTGAAACCAACGAGCAGCTGTGGGACAAGTTTGTTCTGCTGCATCACGCCGCACAGCTGTAAGGCTGGCGGCGCGAAGCGCACTGTTTTCAGCTTTCGATAATCACCGTGGCACAGGCATAGCGACGCTCATCGGCCAGCGTCACGTGCACGGATTTAACCCCCAGCTCTAATGCCATTTCCGCCGCGCGCTCGTGGAACACCAGCCCCGGCTTGCCCAATGGGTCATTAACCACCTCGAACTGCTCAAACGCCAGCCCATTGCGAATGCCGGTGCCCAGCGCTTTGGCAGCAGCTTCTTTCACCGCAAAGCGTTTGGCGAGAAAGCGCACCGGCTGTTGGTGATTCTGATACAGCGCCCATTCATTAGCGCACAGTATCCGTTTCGCCAGCCGATCTCCGCTTCTCTCCACCACGGCTTCAATACGGGTGATTTCGACAATGTCGGTGCCCAGTCCAAGAATAGCCATTAACGGCGTGCTTCCCGCATCAGGATTTTCATCTCGCGCACCGCGCTCGCTAAACCGTCAATCACTGCCTGCCCGATGATTGCATGGCCGATGTTCAGCTCGTGCATCTCAGGCAGCGCGGCGATAGGCAGCACGTTGTGGTAGGTCAAGCCATGGCCTGCATTCACTTTCAGCCCTTTGCTGGCGGCATAGGTGGCGCCTTTCTTGATGCGCTCAAGCTCGGCAAGGCGCTCGATATCGGTTTTGGCATCAGCGTAAGCGCCGGTGTGGATTTCGATATAAGGCGCGCCAACGGCAACCGCGGCGTCGATTTGGCGGAAGTCAGCATCAATAAACAGAGACACCAAAATACCGGCTTCAGACAGGCGGGAGACGGCGACGGTCATTTTGTCGATTTGGCCCGCAACGTCCAGACCGCCCTCGGTGGTGACTTCTTCGCGCTTTTCCGGCACCAGGCAGCAGAAGTGCGGCTCGATTTCACAGGCAATGCCGATCATTTCATCGGTCACCGCCATCTCGAGATTCATGCGAGTCTGGATGGTCTGGCGCAGCAAACGCACATCGCGGTCGGTAATATGGCGACGGTCTTCACGCAGATGCACAGTAATACCGTCAGCGCCCGCCTGCTCGGCAATAAACGCGGCCTGAACCGGATCAGGATAGGCCGTGCCACGCGCGTTACGTAGCGTGGCGATGTGATCGATATTAATGCCTAACAGCAGTTCAGCCATGACAACTCCAGTAAATAGGTTAAAGAGTTCGCAAAAGGATCGGGTTGATACTGACGGTTTTCCCGCTAATTGGCGCAGTTTACACCCGTATCAGGCGTGACGGGTACCCCAGCGGGCAATTTATTCGGCGGGTGATTCAGGAGTGGCAGTGGGCTTTTTAACTAAAAACTGGCGGAATAGCTCGCGGCTTTTCAACGGCTTACCACCCAGATAGGGCTTCAGCGCCATGCGGGTAAAACGTTTGGCGGCGCGCAGTGTGGCGACGTCCGGGAATTCACGATTCGCCAAGGCTTTGAGGTCGCGGCCGGTGAAGCTCAGGTTGTCGACCACCAAACTGGCGATAAAGCCTTTTTCTTCACGATAGCGATAGGTCATGGTGTCACTCACTTCTTCGCCGCTACCGGCGCAGTGGAGAAAATCAACGCCATAGCCGAGGTTATGCAGCAAAGCCAGCTCGAACTGGCGCAGCGACTGTTCCGGAGAGCCGGTGGCTCCCGCCAGATTTTGCAGGCAGTTGAGATAGTCGAAAAATAGCGACGAGTAGTTAGTTTCTTGCTCGAGAACGCGTGCCACCAGTTCATTGACGTACAGGCCGCTATACAGCATCAAGCCAGAGAGAGGGAGTGCGAGAGAGACCGGCTCAGCGTTGCGCAGGGTTTTGACTTCTCCCCGGCCGCTCCAGCGAACCAATAAAGGTGTAAAAGGCTGCAAGCAGCCTTTTAAGTTTGACCGACGTCCGCGCGCACCCTTTGCCAGAATGCGCACGCGCCCCTGTCCTTCAGTGAAGAGATCCAGCATCAGGCTGGTTTCACTGTAAGGTCGCCCATGTAAAACAAATGCGCGTTGCCAGCCTTCCATAGGCGGGGACCTTATAAATCGTCTACATAACCCAAGCTGCGCAGCGCACGTTCGTCATCTGCCCAACCGGATTTAACCTTGACCCACAGCTCAAGGTGAACTTTCGCTTCGAACATGTTTTCCATGTCCTGACGCGCTTCAATACCAATGGTTTTGATTTTTGAGCCTTTGTTGCCGATGACCATTTTCTTCTGGCCTTCGCGCTCAACTAAAATCAAGCCATTGATGTCATAACCGCCGCGCTCGTTAGTGACAAAGCGTTCAATTTCAACGGTTACCGAGTAAGGCAGCTCTTCACCCAAGAAACGCATCAGCTTTTCACGGATGATTTCTGACGCCATAAAGCGCTGCGAACGGTCAGTAATGTAATCTTCAGGGAAGTGATGAATCGCTTCCGGCAGACGCTTACGCACGATGCTGGCGATAGTATCAACGTTGATACCTTTCTCCGCAGACATTGGCACGATGTCGATGAAGTTCATCTGCTCGCTGAGGAACTGCAAGTGTGGCAGCAGCTTGGACTTGTCGGTCACGTTGTCGATTTTATTGATAGCCAGCAAGACAGGTGACTTCAGATCACGCAGCTTGTTCACTACCATTTCGTCGTCCGGCGTCCAGTGGGTGCCTTCAACCACGAAAATAACCAATTCAACATCACCGATTGAGCTGCTCGCAGCACGGTTCATCAGGCGGTTAATGGCCCGTTTTTCTTCAATATGTAACCCAGGGGTGTCAACGTAGATAGCCTGATAAGGGCCTTCAGTATGGATGCCCATAATACGGTGACGGGTAGTTTGTGGTTTGCGTGAAGTAATGGAGATCTTCTGCCCCAATAATTCATTCAACAAAGTAGATTTGCCAACGTTAGGTCGGCCTACGATGGCGACAAAGCCACAGTAATTTTTTTCTTCGCTCATTCAAGCTCCAGCTGTATCAGCGCTTGTTCCGCTGCCGCCTGCTCGGCTTTTCTGCGACTTGAACCGGTTCCTACAACCGGCTGGCTCAAGCCACTGACCTGGCAGTGGATGGTAAACTCCTGATCGTGTGCTTCACCGCGAACCTGCACAACCAGATAAGAAGGCAATGGCAGATGGCGACCTTGTAAAAACTCCTGCAAACGGGTTTTTGGGTCTTTCTGCTTATCACCGGGACTGATTTCGTCAAGACGACTACGGTACCAGTCAAGAATCAATCTTTCGACATTCTGGATATCACTGTCCAAGAACACGCCGCCGATGAGTGCCTCCACCGTATCCGCGAGAATAGACTCGCGGCGGAAACCACCACTTTTCAATTCTCCCGGCCCTAAACGCAAGCACTCGCCGAGATCAAATTCACGCGCCATTTCTGCCAATGTATTTCCGCGAACCAAAGTGGCACGCATGCGACTCATATCGCCTTCATCAACGCGAGGAAAACGGTGATAAAGAGCGTTGGCGATAACAAAACTAAGGATTGAGTCACCCAGGAATTCTAAACGCTCGTTATGTTTGCTGCTGGCGCTGCGGTGAGTCAGTGCCTGCAATAAGAGCTCCTGCTGTTGAAAAGTGTAGCCCAGCTTTCGCTGTAGCCTGTTTATTACGATGGGATTCATGAGTTACCAATAGATCAAGAATGCGTCAAAAACTTCAGCATACGGAACAGGCCTGCTTCGCCTTAAGCCAATCCAAAGCTGTTTCGTTTGCAGTGGCTCCCTCTATTCTTTTTAAATCTCGTCATTTAATGACCCGTTTAAAAATCGGGGAGCCAACTTTTATCGCTCGAAAGTGTATTCTACAACGTGTGGAAATATATTGCTGCGGAAATAGACCGCAACGAATTAATGAATTCCACCAATGCGGCTCAGGCGAACACCTGTTGGCCACTCACCTTCCTGCTTTTTAAAACTCATCCAAATACCCGAGGCACGGCCCACCAGATTTTTCTCTGGTACAAAGCCCCAATAACGGCTGTCGGCGCTATTGTCGCGGTTATCACCCATCATGAAATAATGACCGGCAGGAACCACCCAAGTACCCATAGGCTGGCCCGGTTGCTGATAATAGGCACCCAGTTGGTCACGCGCGCCAGGAACAGTCAGAATATTATGGGTCACATTACCCAAGGTTTCCTGACGTTCTAACAGGCGAATACCGTCTTGAGGCACATTCTCAGTCGGAGGAATTTCAAAGAAACCGCTGGTGGCTTCACTGCCGCTAGCCTGACCGAAAGTCTGAACGAAGCCGCTCGCTTTACCTTCATCATAAGTCACAGCCAGCGCGGTGCTGCAATTCTGTCCACTGTTACAAGCAGGCTGAACAGTAACCTGTTTGCTGAAGGGATCATAAGTCACGCGATCGCCCGGCAGGCCTACTAAACGTTTGATGTAATCCACACTTGGATTTAATGGGTATTTGAATACCACGACATCACCGCGTTTTGGCTCGCCGGTTGGGATCAGTTTGGTCTGAGTAATAGGATCTTTCAGGCCATAGGCATATTTTTCAACCACGATGAAATCGCCGATTAACAGCGTTGGCATCATTGAGCCTGACGGAATTTGGAAAGGTTCATAGATGAATGAACGCACCACAAATACCACCAGAAGCACAGGGAAAACAGAGGCGCAGGTTTCCACCCAGCCCGGCTGTTTTGCTGCTTTGCTCAGCGTCTTCTCATCGATGGCGCCAGCAGTTTCTACCTTGAGAGCGGCAATCTTTGCCCGGCGAGCCGGGGCAAGTTTGAAACGATCAAGACACCAGATAATCCCCGATACCAGCGTTGCAATCGCCAGAATCAAGGCAAACATGTTAGCCATGCATACTCCTACCGCTCATTGGGGGCTTATTTGCCGTCTTTACCAACATGGAGAATCGCCAGGAATGCTTCCTGAGGTAACTCAACGTTACCTACTTGTTTCATGCGCTTCTTACCATCTTTCTGTTTCTGTAGCAGTTTCTTCTTACGGCTAACGTCACCGCCATAGCACTTAGCCAAGACGTTTTTACGCAGCTGTTTTACGGTTGAACGCGCAATGATGTGGGCACCAATCGCGGCCTGAATCGCAATGTCGAACTGCTGACGCGGGATAAGCTCCTGCATCTTTTCAACCAGCTGGCGACCACGGAACTGTGAGTTACCACGGTGAGTGATCAGCGCCAGCGCATCCACGCGATCGCCGTTGATTAACACATCAACGCGCACCATGTCAGACGCCTGGAAACGTTTAAAGTTGTAATCCAGTGAAGCGTAGCCGCGAGAGGTTGATTTCAGACGGTCGAAGAAGTCGAGAACCACTTCCGCCATCGGAATTTCATAGGTCAGTGCAACCTGATTGCCGTGATAAACCATGTTGGTCTGCACGCCACGCTTTTCAATACACAGGGTGATCACGCTGCCCAGATACTCTTGCGGCATCAGCATGTGACACTCAGCAATCGGCTCACGCAGTTCTTGAATGTTGTTCAGCGCCGGCAGTTTTGACGGGCTATCGACATAAATCACTTCGCCGCCCGTGGTTTCTACTTCGTAGACTACCGTTGGTGCGGTGGTGATCAGGTCCAGATCGTATTCACGCTCCAGACGCTCTTGAATGATCTCCATGTGCAGCAAACCAAGGAAGCCACAGCGGAAGCCGAAGCCCAGCGCGGTAGAGCTTTCTGGCTCATAGAACAGTGAGGCGTCATTCAGGCTAAGTTTGCCCAAAGCGTCGCGGAAGTTTTCATAGTCGTCGGAACTAACCGGGAACAGACCCGCGTAAACCTGTGGTTTAACCTTCTTAAAGCCTGGAAGCGCTTTATCAGCAGGATTACGTGACAGCGTCAGGGTATCGCCAACCGGCGCGCCGAGGATGTCTTTGATGGCGCAAACCAACCAGCCAACTTCCCCGCAACCCAGTGAGTCACGGTCAACGCGTTTCGGTGTGAAAATACCCAGACGGTCGGCGTTATACACCTGTCCGGTACTCATCACTTTAATTTTGTCACCCTTTCTCAGGGTGCCGTTTTTGATTCGAATCAGGGACACAACGCCCAGATAGTTATCGAACCATGAGTCGATGATCAGGGCCTGCAGAGGAGCTTCTGGATCACCTTCCGGCGGCGGAATATCACGCACTAAGCGCTCCAGCACTTCTGGAACACCCAAGCCGGTTTTCGCCGAGCAGCGCACAGCATCTGTGGCATCAATGCCCACGATATCTTCGATCTCTTGAGCAGCACGCTCAGGATCCGCAGCTGGCAGGTCGATTTTGTTCAGAACCGGAACCACTTCCAGATCCATTTCCATCGCCGTATAGCAGTTCGCCAGCGTCTGGGCTTCTACGCCCTGCCCGGCATCCACCACCAGCAATGCGCCTTCACAGGCAGCAAGGGAGCGGGATACTTCGTAGGAGAAGTCAACGTGCCCTGGGGTATCGATGAAGTTCAGGTGGTAGGTTTCGCCATCCTGAGCTTTGTAATCGAGGGTGACGCTTTGCGCTTTGATGGTGATCCCGCGCTCGCGTTCCAGGTCCATTGAGTCAAGAACTTGCGCTTCCATTTCACGATCTGACAGGCCACCGCAGATTTGAATAATACGATCGGACAGCGTCGACTTACCGTGGTCAATATGAGCGATGATGGAAAAGTTTCTTATGTTCTTCATTATAAAGAGTTTCTACCTTGGTATTTCTGAATCATTCGCCATAAAAACACAGCGACGGTTTGTAAGTTGGCTGTCTTTCGCCTGAGTCGCAGCATTCTACATGTCAGGGGCCTGAAAACCTAGTCTCACCGCCACGGAACTCTGGATTATGCACTGATTCCTGTCAGCAAATCCCCCCGTAAATGCAATAAGTTGTAAGCAGTTAGCGAACTGACTCAAATAACCATTTTTCATAGCCACTGGGAGGCTGGGACTTTAGGAAAATGCTCATATACTCACCAGCAAAAAAGCCTTTAAATAACTGTTATAAAAGAATTTATTAGCATTTTATTTTTCACTTTTTTAACTTTTTTGCTTTATTTTTCAATCCGGTTACTAAGGTTAGCATCATGATCAATGAAGGGCGTTTGCTAAGTCAGCACGGCTTTGCCAGAGTCAATTCCTGGATCACCATGGTTCTCGCCACATTATTAATCGTTGGCGGTGCAGTCCAGGTGGTATTTTTGCTTGCTCTGGGAAGGTCAAGCGACGGCGGATTGTATGTCATCACCCTCACGGCGATTTTCAGTATCGCCTTGGGCATCGCTATATTTATTTTCCGGCATATTCTTAAGCCGAAACAAACCTATCAACTGCATGAAAATGGAATTCTGGCGATTAATGAACGGGAGCACAAAAACCGTTTTATTCCCTTCGAAAGAATCACTGAGATATATAGATTCCGAACCGGCAAGTACTCCAGAAAAATACTTAATACTATGGCTTTCCGCGAAGGCAATAGTACTCATTGGCATAAAATAACGCCCAATATTGCTCATGCCGAAAGACTGGTTGAAGTGATCAAAAATGAGCAATTGATGACTAAAGGCCCGCAGGCTCTGAATATTCTGGCCAATGACGGCAGCGTGGTTTTCACTTATCACGCAGCGGCCAGATGCGGCATTCGTCACTTATTTGCTAATAATCTCATGGGGTTAAATGAAAAGAAATTGCGGCTAAGTGCGCGTTTCCTCACTTCTGACGATGGAATTTGTATCCCGGTTGAAGAGATTCAATATATCAGCGGCGGCGCTAACAGCCAGATGATCCACCTGATGGACGGCAACAGGCGCATTCTTTTCTCAGTGTTATATACGTCTCTATTTAACGCCGATCTGTTCATCGCGCTGATTGAGCATATGATTCAAAATAGAATCCCAATCAGAAATTAGCATCAACCTATTGGCAGCAAAAGTGTGGCGATATAAACAAAAATCGCCGCCCGTGGGCAGCGATTTTTTAATCTTTAGCTTGGTATTAAAGCAGAAATTATGGCGCGATATGCGCGTTATCCGTTTGGAAGCGGAATGCGTCTGGCGGTAAGCCAATCTGCAAAATAACCGGCTGATACCCAGCCTGCTTCTCAAGGCTGGTCGCTAACGCGCGGGCCAGCAGAAAACCAGCAACGCCGCCAGTCACCGCGCCTACTACCGAGTAAAGATCACTTTGTGTAAGCCACTGCAACAACCCGCCGCCCAGAATAACGCCCAGTAAAGGGGTCATATAGACCAGAAGCGCGGAGCGAATCAGGTTACCTTCGGTAATACCCAGCTCAACTTTCTGCCCCGGCTGGAGCTGTTCGGCAATATGTACTTGTAGATTATGTTCGGTTTGCGGGCCTAGCTCATTGAGCACGCGCGCACCGCAACCAGAGCGTGAATGGCAGCTGCTACAACCTGCCTGCGTTTCACAACGCAGCTTAGCGATACCGTCCTGCCACGAAACTACTGTGGCCCATTCTTTCAACATATCAAGTACCTAACCTTTAGGGTGTCGCGAACACGATGCTATCGGCAATGCGTTTCGCAGTTGCAGGTGGTAATTCACCAACGACCGTAATTTCATTAGCGTTACGAACTTCTGTCTGCACGGTGCGACGCCCCTGCCGGACAAGCTGCTCTGAAGGGCCGCTGGTGGTGGCATTAACGTTAACTGAGAAACTGAAAAGCCCGTCGGAATATAAGCGTGATTCTACCGCGACAGGGACATTTGGCAAGTTTCTGCGGCTACGGGCGACTTCTTTCACACCGTCAGGTAACCATTTTGGCTGCCAGGTAAAAGTAGCTTTTTCGCCCTCTGGCACGGAGAGAACCGGCGGCAAGGTCGCTTTTTCCAGCCCGGTGAGTGCCCCTTTGACTTCATCATCATCCACAAAGGAGATCACGCGGAACTGCTCTAAGGTTTCACCATCCCGATCCAGAAGATCGACGCGCAGCGGCAGCTTAGTCTCTTCATCAACCCAGATAACATAGCTAAAGCGCGTGCCATCACGGGACACCACGCGAACCACCTGGCTTAAGCGATCGACAGCGCGACCACGGCCAACGGGGATAAAATCGTAGTATTTCGCCAGGCGAGAAAAATCACTGAACACCACGGTCGGCAGTGAATCAACGATATGGTCACCATCGAGGGTAAAAGGCTGAAGCCCGGTCTCGAAGTAACTGATCTCTTTGCCACGCTGGACGATTTCGCGCCGAGGACCGTCCATCAGGACGAGCTGTGCGAGAGGGATATGATCGGAGATAGCATGACGATAGCGATAGGAATCAATTCCCTGCTTCGTGATGCTAATGAAGGCGATTTCATAATTTAGTGACTGGCTCGCCTTGCTCATCTCTTGCAATAACGCCTCGGAAGTAGGTTCTGCCGAGGCGATTGCAGGAGTTAACAGGCTACCGGTCAGTAAACAAACGGCAAACCAAATTTGCTTCATTACTGCGTTTGCATTCCTAAAGACTGAGTTCCGGGTACTTGAACCGCTGCCTGTTGAGGCGTGGCAGTTTCCAACTGAAGTTGATCAGAATGCAATCTACGTTGCAGCTCATAATCCTGCAAAAGAGCATTAATGCGTTTGCGCTGTTCCTGCACGTTTTGCTTGCCATCAAACGAAGTACTTTCACTCGTTGGCACGCCAAAACTCACTGGAGAAGCTTTGCCAATAATAGGCACAGTGTTGAACGCAGGCGTTTCTGGCGAAGCACCAGAAGCGTCAGGCTGGTTGTAGTATTGAACACCAGCGATGACCGCCAGAGAAACGCATGCCGCCACGCCAACTTGCGTCAGTTGGCTCGCCCATGGGCGAACTTTATGCCAGAAAGGCATTTTCTCCCATGAATGAGGTTGCGGTTGCGACTCAGGAACAGCACCAGGAACTAGCTTAGCTGGCTCATTCGCCAACGCAGCAGCAACGCGGTCTGCAATATCAAGATGCACGACATTTCCCATATCACCGCGCATGGTGTCGCGGATCAAGTGATAACTCTGCCAGCTTTGTTGAAGCGTTTTATCATCCGACAGCGAATTCAGCAGTTCGGAATCTAATGCTTCACCATCCATTAGAGCGGAAAGCTTTTCTTTCTGCATGCCTAGTACCCTTCCAGTGTCCGCCATCGTTAACGCTGAATCAGCGGTTGAACTTTATTATCAATAGCTTCCCGGGCACGGAAAATACGGGATCTCACCGTACCCACGGGGCAGTCCATGATGGCGGCTATTTCTTCGTAGCTCAATCCATCTAACTCCCTTAAGGTGATCGCCATGCGAAGATCCTCAGGAAGTGCTTCAATAGTACGGAAAACTATCTGCCGTAACTCTTCTGACAACATCAAATTCTCAGGGTTCGAAATTTCTTTTAATGCACCGCCACTTTCGAAGTTTTCAGCATCATTTGCATCTACATCGCTAGAAGGCGGTCGGCGGCCCTGCGCCACCAGATAATTCTTCGCCGTGTTGACCGCGATACGGTACAACCACGTATAAAAAGCACTGTCGCCGCGGAATGACTCTAACGCGCGATAGGCTTTAATGAATGATTCTTGAACCACATCAGGCACATCGCCTTGTGGTACGTAGCGGGAAACAAGGCTCGCTACTTTATGCTGGTAACGGACTACCAGTAAATTGAACGATTTCTGATCACCTTTCTGGACCCGCTCGACCAGAACCTGATCTGCTAACTGCTCGCTCATCCGAGGTAAAGTCTCCCCAAAACTATCTCCGCGCATAAAGTAGTACTGCCAGCTATCATCATTATATTCCTGAGCAAGTACTGCTTGGAGTTCACATGAAACGTTAAGTTCCACATCGCTTTTGTTTTTTCTATTAAAGTCTCAAGTCCGTGGCTTTTGCCAGGACGTTTAGGCTAACATGAATTTCACTCTTCTTCTGCAAACATCATACGCTATGCAACCTTCATCTGAATTTGTCAGCGATGTCTTGATCATCGGAAGCGGCGCTGCCGGTCTGTCATTAGCCTTGCGGCTTGCCGACCATTGCAGCGTCACCGTCCTTAGCAAGGGACCTTTAAACGAAGGTTCAACCTTTTATGCTCAAGGTGGCATCGCGGCGGTATTCGATGAAACTGACAGCATTAGCTCGCACGTAGATGACACGCTGATTGCCGGTGCCGGTTTATGTGACAAAGAGGCCGTGGAGTTTATCGCCGGTAATGCGCGCCATTGCGTGCAGTGGCTGATAGACCAAGGCGTTCTATTTGACACTGAAACCAACGCCAGCTCCGAAGAACGTTATCACCTCACTCGCGAAGGCGGCCATAGCCACCGCCGAATTCTGCATAGTGCTGATGCTACTGGTAAAGAAGTAGAGACTACGCTGGTAGGTAAAGCAAGAAATCACCCGAATATTTGCGTGAAAGAGCGCTATAACGCGGTCGACCTTATCACCTCCAGCAAGATTGGTTTACCGGGCACTCAGCGTGTGGTCGGGGCCTATGTGTGGAATCGCCAGAGAGAGCAGGTCGAAACCTTCCGCGCGAAAGCGGTGATCCTAGCCACCGGCGGCGCAGCTAAAGTCTACCAATACACCACCAACCCAGATATCTCCTCGGGTGATGGCATTGCCATGGCGTGGCGCGCGGGCTGCCGGGTCGCCAACCTTGAGTTCAACCAGTTCCACCCGACCTGCTTATACCATCCGCAGGCAAGAAACTTTCTGCTAACTGAAGCCCTGCGCGGCGAGGGGGCTTATCTCAAGCGCCCAGACGGCAGCCGCTTTATGCCAGATTTCGACCCGCGTGGCGAACTCGCGCCGCGCGACGTGGTGGCTCGCGCCATTGACCACGAGATGAAACGCCTCGGCGCGGACTGCATGTATCTCGACATCAGCCATCGCCCGCCGGAATTCATCATGCAGCACTTCCCGATGATTTACGAAAAGCTGCTGTCGCTGGGTATTGATCTGACCAAAGAAGCCATCCCGATTGTTCCTGCCGCCCACTACACTTGCGGCGGTGTGATGGTCGACCAACACGGGCGCACCGACCTTGATGGCCTGTATGCCATCGGCGAAGTGAGCTATACCGGCCTGCACGGCGCTAATCGACTGGCGTCAAACTCCCTGCTGGAGTGCGTGGTTTACGGCTGGTCGGCGGCAGAAGACATTATCAAGCGCCTGCCTCACGCCAAGCTGGCCAAACAGCTTCCACCGTGGGATGAGAGCCGGGTCGATAACTCGGATGAGCAAGTGGTTATTCAGCATAACTGGCACGAATTGCGCCTGTTTATGTGGGACTACGTAGGAATTGTGCGTACCACCAAGCGCCTTGAGCGCGCACTGCGCCGCATCATGACCCTCCAGCAAGAGATTGATGAGTATTACGCCAACTTTAGAATTTCCAACAACTTGCTGGAACTTCGTAACTTGGTCCAGGTAGCAGAACTGATCGTTCGCAGCGCCATGGAGCGAAAAGAGAGTCGCGGGTTGCACTTCACTCTCGACTACCCTGACCTGCTCGACGATCCGCAGCCAACCATTCTTCAGCCTTAATAGAGTGGCGACCAGTGCGACGGATCGCGCTGGCTGCCCCTTCACTCAATAATTCAGATAGAAATCAGCGATTAAAGCGCGAAACTCCGGGCTATAAACCCCTTCGCGCTCGCGCAAATCCATCTCTTGAAGACAGGCCTCGGTAGGTTGTTTACAGAGCACTATCAGCAGGCGATTCAGCGGCTTACCGGGGCGATCGCGCACGGCAAGGCGGCTGAAAGTGAACCATCCTGCTTGCTGCGCTTTGGCTTCGAGTTGCAATCCAAGATCATAAGGCAGCACCACGCAGAACTTGCCACTAGGCTGCAAAAGCTTATCGGCACAGTCGAGCAAGGCGGCGTGAGTCAGACTCTCAGTATAACGGGCGGTATTGCGCGCCTCATCGCGGCAAGCCACGGCGGCCTCGAAATAAGGCGGATTGCTGACAATCAGGTCATAATGAGCCGGATGGGATTGGGCGACGAGATTGATATCTTGCGCGAAAACCTGAAGTCTTACGGCCCAAGGCGAAGCCTGAAAATTTTCGGCGGCCTGCTCGGCTGCGGGAATATCCAGCTCGACGGCATCAATCAGGACCGACTCGTCAGTTCTTTGCGCCAGCATCAGGGCGATAAGACCACTGCCTGAGCCGATATCCAGCACCCGAGTGGCTTGCTCAACCGGCGCCCAGGCCCCGAGCAGCACGCCGTCGGTACCGACTTTCATTGCACAGCGATCGTGTGCCACAAAAAACTGTTTAAATGTAAATCCATTACGCCGCATTGGCTGGCTGACCTTGACTTCGTTCACCACATTTTCACCATTAAACCATCAGCAAGACGGCCTGATATCCAGAACTGACGTAGCATAGGGGAAACATTCGGCAAGGAAAAGCCACGCTAGCCGCTTAAATAGGTGAAGATCGCGCCTAACACGTCTATAATCGGCGCCCCAAGTAGAGGTAGACCATGACTGTAACGAATTTTTCCGAACTCGAACTCGATGAACGCCTAATAGACGCCCTGAGCGAAAAAGGCTATAGCCGCCCGACTGTCATTCAGGCAGAGGCCATTCCGCCAGCGATGGACGGACGCGATGTGTTGGGTTCGGCTCCTACCGGCACCGGCAAAACAGCAGCGTTCTTGCTGCCTGCATTGCAGCATTTGCTGGATTTCCCGCGTAAGAAATCTGGTCCGCCACGTATTCTTATTCTGACGCCAACCCGCGAACTTGCGATGCAGGTCGCTGAACAGGCGCGCGAACTCGCCAAGCACACTGATTTAGATATCGCCACCATCACTGGCGGCGTGGCGTATATGAACCACGCCGAAGTCTTTAGCGAAAATCAGGACATCGTGGTCGCCACCACGGGCCGCTTGCTGCAATACATCAAAGAAGAAAACTTTGACTGCCGCGCCATTGAAACGCTGATCCTTGATGAAGCCGACCGCATGCTAGACATGGGCTTCGCGCAAGATATCGAAACCATTTCCGCCGAAGCGCGCTGGCGCAAACAGACGTTGCTGTTCTCTGCAACGCTGGAAGGCGAAGCCATTCGCGAGTTTGCCGAACGCATTCTGACCGAGCCGGTTGAGATCGAAGCCGATCCTTCTCGCCGCGAGCGCAAAAAGATTTTGCAGTGGTACTACCGCGCCGATGACGTCGCGCACAAGACCCAGATGCTGATCCACCTTCTGAATCAAGAAGATGTCACCAAGTCGGTGATCTTCGTGCGTAAACGCGAGCGCGTGCACGAGCTGGTTGCCTGGCTGCGTGAAGCAGGGATCAACTCCTGCTATCTTGAAGGGGAAATGGTTCAGGTTAAACGTACTGAAGCTGTAAAACGCATGGTTGAAGACCGCGTTAATGTGCTGGTTGCCACCGATATCGCCGCGCGCGGTCTGGATATCAACGACATCAGCCACGTGTTCAACTTCGACCTGCCGCTGACCGCAGACACCTACCTGCACCGTATCGGCCGTACTGGCCGTATGGGCCGCAAAGGGACTGCGATCTCCTTCGTCGAGGCGCATGACCATCTGCTGCTGGGCAAAATTGGCCGTTACCTGAATGAGCCACTGAAGCCGCGCGTGATTGATGAGCTGCGTCCGAAGACCAAAGCGCCAAGCGAGAAAACCACCGGCAAGCCGTCGAAGAAGGTGCTGGCGAAGCGTAAAGAGAAGCAGAAAGAAGCGCAGGTGAAATCAAAAGTTAAAGTGAAAGTGCGCCACCGCGACAGCAAAAACGTCGGTAAACGCCGCGTGAAAACTGAAGCAGACAGCAAAGGCAGCGCGAAATAAGCTCCCGAGCTTTCTCTTAAGCATAAAAAAACCGCCAATTAAGGCGGTTTTTTATTATCTCAGCGTTTTAACGTCTCAAACTTACAGACTTTCAGTGAAAGTACGAGTGATCACGTCGCGCTGCTGTTCCGGCGTCAGTGAATTGAAACGTACCGCGTAGCCTGAAACACGAATAGTCAGCTGTGGGTACTTTTCAGGATGCTTCACAGCATCTTCCAAGGTTTCACGGCGCATCACGTTGACATTAAGATGCTGGCCGCCCTCAACGCGAACCGTTGGCTGGAACTCCATCGGCACTTCGCGATACTCGATTTGGCCCAGTTCGCTGACTGCGACAATCTGATCTTCTTCATAGCCCGCTTTTGCACATACGCAGCGCGCTTCTGCTTTCTCGTCGTCCAGCAGCCAGAAAGAGTTTTTCAGTGCTTCATTATTGGCTTTAGTGATTTGAATACCGGTGATCATGTGTTGCCTCCATTAATGGCTACGATACTGTAAACAAGCTGCCGCCAAGGAATGACAGCAATACCTTGCTCCTGATGACCTGTATAACAGTTGGGCACCCCGCGTTCCTTGATAAATATCAACTTTAGCCTTGGGGTGTTAGGCGCCCTGCGGCAAATTTATGTTTTATATCAATTTTTTCCAGCCCCTCCCTTCAATTAATATTGTTAAATATCAATTAAATTTGATCGGGCCTGATACACCCTGCTGTTTGCATTTTGATAACAGGGTAAGGTTTCACTCAAATCCGCTTGCAGGTAAGCTAACGCGATTGAAATTACAAACAAAAGGAGCGCGTTAATGTCCACGACCCTGACATGGCATGACGTCATTGGTGCCGAAAAAGAACAACCCTACTTCATTGATACCCTGAAGTATGTCGCCAGCGAACGCGCGGCGGGAAAAACGATCTATCCTCCGCAGGCTGACGTGTTCAACGCCTTCCGCTCCACCGAACTGTGCGATGTTAAAGTAGTGATCCTGGGCCAAGACCCTTACCACGGGCCGAATCAGGCACACGGCCTCTCCTTCTCCGTTCGCCCGGGAATTCCTGCTCCACCCTCTTTAGTTAACATGTACAAAGAGCTGGCGACTGACATTCCGGGCTTCGAGCGCCCCTCCCACGGCTACCTGCAAAGCTGGGCTGACCAAGGCGTGCTGCTGCTCAATACCGTGCTGACCGTCGAAGGCGGTCAGGCTCACTCCCACGCTAAATTGGGCTGGGAAACCTTCACCGATAAAGTGATAGCAGCGCTGAATGAACATCGCCAAGGCGTGGTGTTCCTGCTGTGGGGCTCACACGCGCAGAAGAAAGGCAGCTTTATTGATACTCAGCGCCACCACGTGCTGAAAGCGCCGCACCCTTCGCCGCTGTCGGCCCATCGCGGTTTTCTCGGCTGCAAACACTTCTCCGCTACCAATGAACTGCTGAAAAAACAGGGGCTGGAGCCGATAAACTGGATGCCAGAACTTCCGGCTTAACTGCTGATTCTGCAAACAAAAAAGGCATCCCGAAGGATGCCTTTCTAACAAAAGCGGGGGCTTATGCCTTGGCTTTTGACACCGCAACCATCGCAGGGCGAAGCAGGCGACCGTTCAGCGTGTAACCTTTCTGCATAACCATCATGACGTGGTTAGGCGCCAAGTCTTCTGACTCCATCAGCGTCATTGCCTGATGCAGTTCAGGATTGAAAGGCACGTGAATGTCGGCAACCACTTCCAGACCAAACTTGCGGACGGCATCCAGCAGTGATTTCAGCGTTAATTCAACACCTTCGACCAGAGCAGTCAGTTCGGCGTTAGATTTATCCGCCATGTCGAGCGCACGTTCCAGGTTATCAATAACCGGCAACAGCTCACCGGAGAATTTCTCCAGTGCGAATTTATGGGCTTTCTCAATATCCAGCTCGGTGCGGCGGCGGATATTTTCCACTTCCGCTTTAGCACGCAGCAAGCTATCACGCTCGCGCTGCTGAGCTTCTTTCAATTGATTTTCCAGTTCTGCAATACGCTCGTCGCGCGGATCAACGACGTCTGCCGCCTCAGTTTCCGCTTCCGTATGCAGCGCTTGCTCCTGATTTAACTCATCAGAGACTTGCTCGTTAGGCGTCTTATGTTCTTTACTACTCATGAATATCTCCGCGTTTTAGCATTAATCTTGCTACTGGGCTTATTATGGGGATCAAAACCGTTGTTTCAAGGTTTGCTTTTAAAGGTTCAGACATAATGCAGGCGTGACAAAAGCCTATTGAGGATAACCACCGCAATGAATAAAAAATTTGAGTGCATAGGCATCGTTGGCCACCCCCGCCATCCATCAGCACTCGCCACCCATGAAATGCTTTATCACTGGCTGGTCTCCAAGGGCTATGAAGTGATGGTGGAACGCACGGTGGCTCAAGATCTTAAGCTGGAAGGCGCACAAACCGGCAGCCTTGCAGATATCGGTAAAAAGGCCGATTTAGCCGTTGTCGTCGGGGGTGACGGGAACATGCTGGGCGCAGCGCGGGTGCTGGCGCGCTATGACATCAAAGTCATCGGCGTCAACCGCGGTAACCTCGGTTTTCTTACCGATCTTGACCCCGATAACGCCTTGCAGCAGCTTGACGACGTGTTAAAAGGGGAATACCTCAGCGAGCAGCGTTTCCTGTTGGAAGCCCTTGTTCGTTGCGAAGACCGCCAATGCCGCGTCAGCACGGCGATCAATGAAGTGGTGCTTCACCCCGGCAAAGTTGCACATATGATTGAATTTGAAGTCTATATTGATGACAAATTCGCCTTCTCACAGCGCTCCGATGGCCTGATTATCTCGACGCCGACCGGCTCTACTGCCTACTCGCTTTCCGGCGGCGGCCCGATTTTAACCCCCACGCTGGATGCCATCGCGCTGGTGCCGATGTTCCCGCACACCCTGTCGGCCAGACCCTTGGTGATTAACAGTAGCAGCACCATCTGCCTGAAATTCTCTAATATCAGCAGTGACTTAGAGATAAGTTGCGACAGTCAAATCGCCCTGCCGATTCAGCAAGGGGAAGAAGTGGTGATTCGCCGTAGTGACTACCACCTCAACTTGATCCACCCAAAAGACTATAGCTATTTCAATACGTTGAGCACCAAACTAGGCTGGTCGAAGAAATTGTTCTGATACCAAAGGCTGCCCCAGAAAAAATATTGCGCCAGGGACTTTACTGTATATAAAACCAGTTTATACTGTATGAAATTACAGGTCTGTTGTTTTGTACAGGAAGGTGATCATGCTGGCGCAATTAACTATCAGTAACTTTGCCATCGTTCGTGAGTTAGACATCGATTTTCACAGCGGTATGACGGCAATCACCGGCGAAACCGGCGCAGGTAAATCCATTGCTATCGACGCCTTAGGTTTGTGCCTCGGCAACCGGGCTGATGGCAGCACCGTGCGTCTGGGGGCTAATCGCGCCGATATCTGCGCGCGCTTCACGCTGGCTGACACCCCTTCTGCAAAACAATGGCTGGCCGACAACCAGCTCGACGAAGGTAATGA
Organism: Ewingella sp. CoE-038-23; assembly: GCF_040419245.1. NCBI lineage: Bacteria > Pseudomonadati > Pseudomonadota > Gammaproteobacteria > Enterobacterales > Yersiniaceae > Ewingella > Ewingella docleensis. Next base: position 3,582,459 of record NZ_JAZHOH010000001.1, read on the forward strand.
CTGCTTACTGCGCCGCACCATCAGCGCGGACGGTCGTTCTCGCAGCTTTATCAATGGCACCCCTGTCCCGCTTTCCCAAATGCGTGAAATTGGTCAGCATCTGATTCAGATCCACGGCCAGCATGCACACCAACTCCTGCTGAAACCTGAACATCAAAAACAGCTACTGGATGCCTATGCAGACCAGCCACTGCTGCTGGCGCAAATGCGTCAGGCTTACCAGAACTGGCACCAGAGCTGTCGCCAGCTGGCGCAGTATCAACAGCAAGTCACCGAGCGCGAGGCGCGTCGGCAGCTGTTGCAATACCAGTTAAAAGAGCTGAACGAGTTTGCCCCGCAGGCTGGTGAATATGAGCAGATCGACGAAGAGTACAAACTGCTGGCGAATAGCGGGCAGGTGATGTCACTGAGCCAGAACGCGCTCTATTTGCTGGCCGACGGCGACGATCAAAACGTGGTCAGCCTGCTGTATAGCGCTAAAAGCCAGCTAACCGAACTGGCCGAAATCGACAGCAAAATTAATGAGCTGATCGTGATGCTTGACGACGCCTCCATCCAAATCAGTGAAGCCAGCGATGAGTTGCGCCACTACAGCGAGCGGATGGAAATCGACCCGAATCGCATGTTTGAGCTAGAGCAGAGACTCTCTCGCCAACTGAGTTTAGCGAAAAAGCATCACGTTTCTGCCGAAGAGTTGCCAACTCTGCATCGCCAGCTGTTGGACGAGCAGCAGATGCTCGACGATCACGAAACCAATCAGGCAGAACTCAGCGAAGCCGTTAACCTGCACTATCAGCAAGCACTGAGCATTGCCCAGCAGCTGCATGATAAGCGCCAGTTCTATGCTGACGAGCTGACTCGCCTGATCACCGACAGCATGCAAAGCCTGTCGATGCCACACGGTAAATTTAAGATACAAGTTCAGTTTGTTCCCGAGCATTTAAGTCAGGAAGGTGCCGATCGTCTGGAATTTCAGGTCACCACCAACCCAGGCCAGCCATTACAGGCTCTGGCGAAAGTGGCCTCCGGCGGTGAACTGTCCCGCATCGCACTGGCGATTCAGGTGATCACGGCGCAGAAAATGGAAACCCCGGCGCTGATTTTCGATGAAGTGGACGTCGGCATCAGCGGCCCGACCGCCGCTATCGTCGGCAGACTGCTGCGCCAGTTGGGTGAGTCTACGCAGGTGATGTGTGTGACCCACTTACCGCAGGTAGCGGGTTGTGGTCATCAACATTATTTTGTGAGCAAAGATACCGACGGGGAAGCCACTGAAACCCAAATGAATCGACTTGATAAAAAAGCCAGATTGCAGGAACTGGCGCGTCTGCTGGGCGGTAGCGAAGTCACCAGAAACACCCTTGCCAACGCCAAAGAACTGCTCGCAGCTTAAAAAGCTCAACTTTTTTACGATTCTGCGGTCATACAGGTGCCCTGCAAAGGTTTCAAACTGATGAAAGGTCTATTATCATCGGCATCCTATGCCCTAAAGGAATGTAACGACTATGCGCTGTAAAACGCTAACTGCCGCCGCAGTAACTCTTGTAATGCTGACTGCGGGCTGTTCCACACTGGAAAAGGTGGTTTATCGGCCTGACATCAATCAGGGGAACTACTTGGCTCCTGCTGATGTTCAAAAGATTCATACCGGCATGACCAAGCAACAAGTGGCTTATGTCCTTGGTACCCCGATGCTGGACGACCCGTTTGGTAATGACACTTGGTACTACGTTTTCCGCCAGCAGCCTGGCCATGAAGGCGTGAAGCAACAAACCTTGACGCTGACCTTTAACCAAGCGGGAACGCTGACTAACGTTGATAACAAACCTGCGTTAAGCGACAAGAATTAATCTCCCTCCTGATGCTTGCTGGCAGCAGCCAGAATCCATCCTCGGGGTAAAAAAATAAGGCGCTCAAGGCGCCTTATTTTTTAGACTTTTCTGCTCGCAGACGTCTAAGCTCTTTTGGATCAGCAATCAGCGGCCGGTAAATTTCAATTCGGTCACCGTCAGCGATGATGTCCGCCAGCTTCACGGGGCGACTGTACACGCCAACTTTATTGTTCTTGAGGTCGATATCCTTCCTCAACTCCAATAAACCCGACGCGACAATGGCTTGCTCTACCGTGCTACCTTCTTCCAGCTTCACCGTGCGCAAATACTGCCGTTCAGGTAACGCATAAACCACCTCAACGCAGATCTCAGACACTGTAGACCTCTTTCGCACGCTGGGTGAAAGCCTGAACCATGCTGCCGGCTAGCTCTTTGAATATTTTACCAAACGCCAGTTCGATCAATTTGTTGGTGAATTCGAAATCAAGATTGAGTTCGACTTTGCAGGCCTCTGGGCTCAACGCGGTGAAATTCCAGCCGCCCATTAGCTTGCGGAAAGGTCCATCAACCAATTGCATATCGATGCGTTGATTGCTAAACAGCGTATTGCGCGTGGTAAAAGTTTTGCTGATCCCCGCCTTAGAAACATCAACCGCGGCGGTCATGGAATCTGGGCCTTGCTCAATAATTCGGCTACCCGTACACCCCGGCAGAAATTGAGGATAGGCATCAACATCATTCACTAAGGTGTACATCTGTTCTACGCTGAACGGCACGAGCGCAGAACGACTTATCTGTGGCATATCATTTTCCAAGTATCATAAATCGTACAAATCATACCATTTATCGACCTCGAGACAAAAAACTACCTCGGAGCGAAAGCAACAAAGGCCAAAAAACGCAGGCTGTTACCCCGTGGGGATTTCATTCCCCAATGCTTACAGTATAATAAGTGACACTATGACAAAGAAAAAAGCACATAAACCCGGTTCCGCGACTATCGCGATGAACAAACGCGCTCGCCATGAATATTTCATCGAAGATGAAATCGAAGCGGGGCTTGCTTTGCAGGGATGGGAAGTCAAATCGATGCGCGCTGGTAAAGCAAACATCACTGACAGCTATGTCACATTCCGCGACGGTGAAGCCTTTTTGTTTGGCGCAACTATTCAACCTCTCAATGTGGCGTCGAGTCACATCGTTTGTGACCCTACGCGTACTCGCAAACTCCTGCTCAACAAACGCGAGTTAGAAACGCTTTTCGGTAAGGTCAGTCGCGACGGCTACACCGTTGTTGCACTCTCCCTGTACTGGAAAAACGCCTGGTCGAAAGTCAAAATCGGCCTAGCAAAAGGTAAGAAAGAGCACGACAAGCGCGATGACATCAAAGATCGCGAATGGAAGTTAGACAAAGCACGTATCATGAAGCACGCAAATCGCTAAGCTACTGGCTTAGCATGCAGTTTTTCTGATATACTGCACGACAGTACTTGGGGCTGATTCTGGATTCGACGGGATTTGCGAAGCCCAAGGAGCATGCCGAGGGGCGGTTGGCCTCGTAAAAAGCCGCAAAAAAATAGTCGCAAACGACGAAAACTACGCACTAGCAGCTTAATACCCTGCTCAGAGCCCTCTCTCCTTAGCCTCCGCTCTTAGGACGGGGATCAAGAGAGGTCAAACCTAAAAGAGATCGCGTGGACACCTTGCCTGGGGTGAAAGCGTTAAACCCAATCAGGATAGTTTGTTAGTGGCGTGTCTGTCCGCAGCTAACCGGCGAATGTAAAGACTAGACTAAGCATGTAGTGCCGACGGTGTAGTAATTTCGGACGGGGGTTCAAATCCCCCCAGCTCCACCAAACAAGGTTTCGGTTATCACCAGATAAGGCCGTTACCGCAAAGAAAGCCGCAACCTGAAAGGGTTTGCGGCTTTTTTGTATCTGTAGAAGTCCGAGAAGATCCGACTGAAACCATCATCTCTTGGTATACCAATAAACGTATACCAATTAAGGGAAGATCCTTTCATGGCGCGGACTACACGCCCCATCACCCACACCGAAGTACAAAAGCTAAAGCCCTCGACAAAGACCTAACCCTACGCGGCGGTGACGGACTCTTTTGTTGGTGAAAACCACCAGCAAGAAAATTTGGCGTTTCCGCTACCAACTGCCCAACAGTAACAAATGAACCATCATAAGCCTCGGCGCTTACCCTGCCCTCTCCCTTGCCGATGCCAGAGAAATCCGCGTAGAGAAGTTTGCTATATTAGTCCGTGGGCAAGGGCTTAGAGCTATTTTGAGCACTCCCAATTGCATGCAAAACCATGCGCTCTGTGAGCGGTGACGGCGCGGGGATTAAGGTGATCACCGGCGGCGATGCAGTAGCCATTGATCCGAAATATCGTGATGCTTATTCAACACATATTCCGGCGGTTATTCTGGCAGTAAACAACAACCCGATGCTGTTCAGTGACCGCAGCGGCGGTGTCTCGCGCAGGCGTGTGATCATCACATTCCCCGAGGTGATACCCGCCAATGAACGAGATCCACAGTTGATAGAGAAAAGAGGTCAGGAACTGGCCGTCATTGTTCGCCACCTGATGCAACGCTTTGCCGTTCCCAGTGACGCACGCGAGCTGTTACAGGCACAGCAGAATTCCGATGAAGCACTGGAGGTAAAACGCAGCGCCGATCCGTTGTTAGATTTCTGCGGTTACCTGCTCGCTGTCAGTGCTCCTAATAGCCTCTATATCGGTAATGCGAACATTATTCCGGCTAACCCGCGCAAGTATCTCTATCACGCATACCTGTCGTTTATGGAAGCGCGAGGGCTTCAGCGCCCTAGGAGCCTGACGGCCTTTGGTCGGGCTGTACCGCAAACGTTAAGGGAGTATGAAATTGAATTTTTGAAGCGGAAGACTAATCGGGGAATGCAGACCAACCTCACCTTAAACGATGACAGTGAGGCGGATTGGTTGCCGAAGTGCGAAACTTTATAACTACTCATTTGAACCGGCCTATGCCGGTTTGTTATGACTGAAATGGCGACTGGTCACTTTCAAGTGACCAGTTATGGACAGTTCAGAACAAACCAATCACCACCTAATCGCATGAAATTAAATACAAAAAATGCAAAAGTGAACAGTGTGACCAGTTTTATCCATAAATCTTTTATTATGCTAAATCTTATGAGTCTTGAGCTTATGTCTGGTTAAGTTATTCGACCGGCATAACTTATCCTTGTTTTTCATCCAAAAGCACATGTTTATCATCAAGATACACATGCTATGCACCATCTAAAACAACTCGTCTAACAACAGTAATGCAACTCAGCAATCATAGACATTGTCGATCACTAATGACCTTATCTATCAGTTACTACCAGAGAGATGGCTATGGACAGCGAAGGGTATAATATTTGCGCAACCCTAAATAAGATGCAACTGAGAGAATCGGGCGTTACTTAGTACTCAATGTTGTGGTGAATGCAAGTAGTTGACATATTTTTGGTATGGTATTATCCACTTTGCAACCTCGTCGAATAGCAGCTATTATTTAAACCATTTTAGATGCAACACACTGACTATAAAGAAAATGGCATGAGAAAAATATCTTTGATTTTTAGTGTTATTAAAGAAAAAACTCTTCGAGCATGGTATTGGAAACGGCGTGACAATATTCAATTACCAAAAATAAATGAAGAGGTCACAAATAATTGTCAAATAAATAAACTCATCGGTAATGAGGTAATATTATCGAGAATTTCTTTTCCTGATAAAATTACGAGTAAAAATGAATTACGGGTCAAAAATATAACTTTTAGAAAATGTATTTTCTCTCAGTTAAACATTAATAATTACACATTTAACGGATGTACTTTCATAGATTGTAATTTTAATGGAAGTAAGATTACTGACTGTGAATTTCATAAATGCTCTTTCTCTGAATGTATATTTTATAAAACAAACTTTTCCTCATCATATATTGATCCAACGTCTTTTAAGTTTTCATCGATGTGGCACTGGCATTGGGCAAACGTTAATGCTTGGCTTTTCCAATCTTTATATAAAAATTCAAAAGATATGCATCAGGAGAAATTCGCGATGCAAGCTGATAAAAAATTTCAATTCTATAGGCGATATGAGTATCTGCGTGGACAGAAGCCACAATTAATGAAGTTTTTTAAAAGTCTTTTTTATGACTATATGCTTGGCTATGGTTACGGTATTAAAAATGCCTTAACTCTAACTTTATTTATTGTTACAGGGTTTGCATATTTCATTGAAGGTAACCTCGAAAAATCTGACAATAGTTTCTTTAACGCTTTATATTTTTCTGTTGTTTCATTCACAACTGTGGGTTATGGAGATATAACACCTCACCTCAATATTATTCCAACATCAATTACAATAATCTTTCTTCTTATATCAATGGCATGGTGTGCTGTAGTTACAGCGATAATTGTCAAAAGGATTGTAAGGTGATGTCTTATTTAATCTTAGAGTGTGGCTCTGCGGCACGTGGGGATACAAATACTAACAGTGACAGAGACTTAGTATGTATTTGGTCGGATAACCCACCTAATTACTCTGCCTTCAAAGAAGCATATGGTGAAGTAATGTTTTATTCTCTACATTCTATCAAAAAAATGAGTGCGAAAGGATCTCTTTTCCTAACCCACCTAGATATTGATTCGAAATATATAGATGGTGATAAAAAACTATTTAATTCATTCACCGGTTATCGACCTTTAAAGGAACACGTTAGAGGATCTCTTCTAAATACTGTTAATTTCATCAAGGAAATATGTTGGTATCCGGACATATTAATTGGTAAGCTTTGGTTGTGTGATGTATTATATGTATCGCTCAGAAATTGTATTTATTGTAAAAACGCTTTAAATAACCATTATTTATTTGGTTATGAGAGTGCTATCGAGAAATTACAGCTAACACAAAATAATTTTTCTAGAATGTTACTTCTTCGAGAGGGAAAATATTCTTATAGATGCGGTGACGTTAAAGAAAAAGCGAATCTGAGCATCAATGATATTGAAGAAGTTTGCAGGGAAATACTAGGGGAATCAGTAAAATTTATAACTGGCGGGGTTACAAATTGGGAAAGTTTGCAAAGAAAAGACTATTGGGATGAAAGATTAATTGAAAGAGCTATACTCAATGGTGAATACAATGACGTTTCCTTTTTAGATGAAATAAAACTTCATAATTATAATAAACATTTGATCAAATCGCATGTGGCTAAAATAATAGAATTAAAAAGTAATACTAGAATTTAAATCAAGATAAATGTCACCATAATACCTGTGGAAGCGCGAAATTCTGATGAGAAAAAGTGAATCGCCATAACTAATGTCGAAAAAATTTGACTAGGCTGACCATTTAAGTTAAGGGAGGAAATCTACGCTTCGCTCCTAGCAGACTTCCTAGTGTCAAGTACCACTTAGGAAATGAAGCCTCTGTCACTGCATCCATTTTGTTCTATATACTAGTTAGCAAAGTAGCCAATGATGACCCTTTCAAAATTGGCATTGGTATACGTTTAGGTATACACCACAAATCTGAATTAGAAATTAAGACTTTAAAACAGTAAGTTAGGCAATTACCTCAACTTCCCCCAGCCCAAACAAGGTTTCGGTTATCACCAGATAAGGCCGTTACCGCAAAGAAAGCCGCAACCTGAAAGGGTTTGCGGCTTTTTTGTGTTTGCAGAACACCTTCGCCAAACCCGCTACTCCGGCTGCATTTTCCTGTTCCATCCAAAAGTATCGGCGCAGGGTGCTAACCATTGACGGATTTTGGGATTGCACGACAGCGCCTCGGGTTCGAGTAAGCGTGCTCCGAAATTGGCATGCCGCAGGAAGCGCACGTCCAGGCATTGCTCCAGCTGCCCAGCCAGCAGGGGAAAATCCATAAGGCTGGATAGTCGGGGCCATTTGATCAATTTTCGGTAGCGCAGTTGCTCCGACTCTATGCGCAGGTCATCATTCGGGCGCCACTGAATATTGAACAGCTTGTCATGACGCGATAGGTCGACCAACCAATTCCCGTTAGATGGGATGCGTAACTCCAGTTTCAGGCTTTCAGGCCGCAACTTGTTGCGCTTGTAAAACCAATGCTCAGGCGGTTCGTTGGTTAGGTCGATGGAACACCCGCTATATGGCACCTCGGCGACACCGAAGCTGGCAAACCATTCTGCGACTTCGGGGTGGGTAGAATGGTCGAACATATTTTGCATGCTCCTCAGAAAGTGTCATATAGCACAACAGCTTATGCTCATAGCAGCCGTAATACCCGTAAAAAACATCAAAATTTCCAGTGAGTTCTATATCAATGAACTGAGTCTCAATGAAGATTTTACAAATGGCGGCTCTTTATTTTATAAAGCCTCCAACCAACGTCCGGGAATGCTATCCCACATGGGTCTATTAATTGCTCTAACCTTGGGTGAGGGGTGTGCCGAAACAACGATTTTAACGGGAAGGTGCTCTAATAGCGGTGAGGCCTTCTCGGCTTTACGGCCAACTAATACGACGGTTGAGAGATTGGGTAAAAGAGTTAAAAGATGAGCAAGCTCGGAAAGACCATTTTTGTTTTCGAGGGATGTCATCTTAATCGTACCATTCCAGCCCGGAATAGTATTCCACAGGACAGTACGATGCCGTGGAATGCCCGCCACATTCATAAAATTAAATAAAGCCTCGGCTGTTGAATCATTATTATCTCGGGAAACAAAACCTGAACCACCAAACTTTGGTGAGGTTTTTGGACCAGGTTTTTCTAGCAAAAATAGAATATCCGCTAACTGTCCACCATCATGTGGATCGAAATATGGGAATTCCCATCCCGGATATTTAATCTTTAGCCCTTCAACATACTTTGTGAGCTGTTCAATATGAGGCGCAAACAGCAATGATCTTTTGGCCTCAATAGCCTCGATAGAACGCAAGGAGCGTGGCGAGGAAAAGTTATCAAATCCCATATCACCCTAACCGTTAGTGCAAAGATATCGTCAAATAATACTGTAGCCAGTCATTTCAAAATAGCGATCCTCTGCAACCGCCTCCAGTTCAAAAGTTTTTACTAACACTAAAATGCCGGCACCATTGCTACCCCTATTGCTCCCATCCCCAACGCTATGCCATCCCCCCTCCCCCCGCATATTCACAAACAAATCCCTCTAAAAATCACTACACAGATAAATACTTCTGGGTTACGGCACACAACTTGCTTTAAATTCAATCAGTGGGTTTTACGTTCTACTACTTGTCTTATTCCAGGGGAAATATCGTGAAAAAATACAGTGCAGTGATGTTGGCGTTACTGGGTTCATTTAGTGCGATGAGCCACGCGGAAACCGTGCTTAAGTTTGGGGTGGACCCTTCTTTCCCGCCTTTTGAATCCAAAGCCGCTGACGGCACCTTGGTGGGTTTTGATATCGATTTAGGCAATGCCATTTGTAAGCAGGCCAACGCCAAGTGCGAATGGGTGGAAACGGCCTATGACAGCATTATTCCGGCGCTGAATGCCAAGAAGTTCGATGCCGTGCTGTCGGCCATGGCCATCACGCCAAAACGCAAAGCGCAGGTCAATTTCACCGACGTGCTGTACAACATTCCTAGCGTGTTAGTCGCCAAGAAAGGCAGCACGTTGGATGCCACTGCCGAAGCCTTAAAAGGCAAAGTTATCGGCGTCTCTCAGGGCACCACGCAGGAAACCTACGCCATGGCGGTATGGCAGTCGAAAGGCGTGCAGGTGGTCTCTTACCAGAATCAGGACGCAGTGAATCTGGATTTAGAATCCGGCCGTATTGACGCTACTTTCACCAACGCCGCGGCGGCAGAAACCGGCTTTTTGAAAACCAAGGCCGGAGCTGATTTTGCCTTTGTGGGTAAAACGGTATTAGACCCGCAGTACCTCGGCGAAGGGGCGGCCATTGCGCTGCGCAAAGACGATCAGGCGCATATGGATATCATCAACAAGGCGCTGGCCGGGATCCATGCCAACGGCGTTTATAAGCAGTTAGAGAAGAAATATTTCACCTTCGACGTGTTCAAAAACAACAAACCTTCTGCTTAACCCCTGCCCCCTAATCTCCCCCGCTGGCAGCGAAATTAAACGCGCTGTCAGCAGGTGGCAGATAAGTCAGTTATAACAGTTTTAACCGCGCCGGCGGCTTGAAGGAGAGCCATGCTTCTGCTGTTATAGGCGCAGGTTTTACTACTTACTGACGAAATGGAATGAGACATGACCCAGCTGAACCACTTTGGACAACCCGTCGGCGATGAACTGCCGGGCTGGCAGCCTCGCGAACTCCCGCAACGTATTCAACTGGATGGCCGTTTTTGCCATTTAGAGCCGCTGAGCGTGGAGCGCCACAGCAAAGAGCTATTTGAGGCCTGGCATGCCATCGACGATGGCCGCGACTGGACCTATCTCGCCGTTGAGCGCCCGGCGACGCAGGCCGAGTGCGACACTTTTATCGCCGCCAACGCCGCCAGTAAAGATCCGTTGTTTTACGCCGTGGTGGATAACGCCACGCAGCGCACCATTGGCAGCGTCGCGCTGATGCGCATCGACCCAGTCAACGGCGTGATTGAAATTGGCTGGGTGAACTGGTCGCCGCTGATGAAGCGCAGCAGCCACAGCACCGAAGCCATTTATCTGCTGCTGAAATACGTGTTTGACGGCCTGAATTATCGCCGCTGCGAGTGGAAATGCCATAGCCTGAACGCGCCCTCCAGCGCCGCCGCCAAGCGATTTGGTTTTGAATACGAAGGCACTTTCCGCCAGGCGGTCGTTACCAAGGGCCGCAACCGCGACACCCAGTGGTTCTCGATTTTGGACAGCGAATGGCCAGCGCGTAAGGCCGAATTAGAGCAGTGGCTGAGCGCCGACAACTACGACGCCGACGGCCAGCAGAAACAGCGTTTAGAAGCCTTCAGAAAATAGTCGTTTTAGCGTGAAGGCAGCAGCTGATCGATGTCTTGCCACGCATAAATCAGATTGTCGGAGAGCCACAGAGGGCCGGAATCGGTATAGCGTCCGGCCTCTTGGCCCCCTAGCGCCGTGTAGAAGTTAATGGCGGGTTGATTCCCCACCACCACGCCCAATCCGGCGGCGATAAAGCCATGTTTTTTCAGGCGCTGGGCGATTTCAGTTAACAAACAGCGGCCAATCCCCTGCCGTGCATACTGGGTATCGACATACAGCAGCTTAATCTCGGCCATCTCGCCAAACTGCGGATTGCTCGACTCAGACGCCAGTGTGAACCCCACCAGTCGCCCATCAATCTCAGCCAGCAAAGCAAACTGCCTTGGGGCCGGGTTGGCGAATTTGTCCTGCCAGAAAGCCAGACGGCGGGCTTCATCCAGTGCGTCAAACGCCTCGGCCGGTGCTAATTCACGATAAGTTTCGCGCCATACGGCCACGTGCAGGCGAGCCAGTGCGGCCGCGTCGGATGCTCGTGCATCCCTGATAGCCAGAGTCGTCACAGGAAGATATCCTTTAGTTATTATTGGGTTTGGCTTTCGTCATCGAAAAGTCAACGCGCCAGTATAGACTGAGTCCCTCACTCAAAGGAGACAACAATGTTCACCGGTTTCAATCATTTGACCCTCTCTTGCCGCGATCTTGAGAGAAGCGTGCCCTTTTACCGCGATCTGCTGGGCTTTAAGCTGGACGCCATCTGGGACAACGGCGCGTATCTGTCGCTACCCGGCCTGTGGCTCTGCCTGAGCAAGGAGCAGGTCAAACCGCCGACGCCGCACGAGGAATACACTCACTACGCGTTCAGCATTAGCAGTGAGCATATGGCGGCGTTCAGGCAGAAGTTGCGGGAGGCTGGCGTGATTGAGTGGAAGCAGAACCGCAGTCAGGGCGACTCCTGCTATTTTCTTGACCCGGACGGCCATAAGCTGGAAGCCCACGACGGCAGCCTGCACCATCGGCTGGCCGCCTGTAGAAACCAGCCTTATGCCGGAATGACTATTTTCGACTAGCCGCGTGGCTTTTATGCTCTTGATCGAGCAAGGCTTTTTTGCGCTCAACGCCCCAACGGTAACCCGAAAGCTGGCCGTCGTTTTTCACCACCCGGTGACAAGGGATAGCCACCGCCAGCCAGTTAGCGGCGCAGGCTCCCGCCACCGCGCGAACGGCCTTCGGCGCGCCAATCTTCTCGGCGATTTGCGAATAGCTCGCCGTGCTGCCGAGCGGAATGTCGCGCAGCGCCTGCCAGACGCGCTGCTGGAAAGCCGTCCCACGGATATCCAGCGGCAGGTTCAGCCCGGTTTCCGGCGCATCGACAAAGCCGACGATGGTCGCGATCCGCTGTTCAAACTCAGCATCCGCCCCCTGTAGCACGGCGTGCGGGAAACGCTGCTGAAGCGACTGCACCAGCGCGTCCGGGTCATCCCCCAGCAAAATAGCGCAAATCCCCCGCGCGCTTTCAGCCACCAGAATATGGCCCAGAGAGCACTGGCCGACGGCGAACCACACTTCGACATTTCGCCCGCCGTCTTTGAAAGCTTTTGGTGTCATGCCTAAGGTCGCCGTGGCATTCTCATAAAACCGGCCATCGGAAGCATAGCCAGACTGGTAAATCGCATCCGTCACCCGCCCATCCTGCGACAGGTTCTGTTGCAGGCGTTTGCCGCGCAGGGCCTGCGCATACTCTTTGGGAGTCACGCCAGTATGGGCTTTAAACAGGCGATGGAAGTGGTAAGCGCTGATGCCGACGTCGCTCGCCAGCTGCTTCAGCGGATAAGGCTCGCTGGCCTGCTCTATCAGGCGACAGGCTTGGGCAATGCGCTCGGCGTGGAACTGCGCTAGCGAGATCATACCTTGGCGGCAGCGTTTGCAAGGACGATACCCGGCCTGCTCGGCGCTGGCGGCGTCGCCAAAGAATTGCACATTTTCAGGGTTTGGCTGGCGTGAGGCGCAAGACGGCGCGCAGTAGATGCCGGTGGTTTTCACCGCATAGACAAACTGGCCGTCGGCGGCGGCATCGCAGCTCACCACCGCCTGCCAGCGCGGATCGTTTTGCACATCATGTTTCAGGTTAGCTGACATAACAGACCTCTCTTGTTAGGCGGAGTGAAGCGCATTCAGTGAGGCCAGTCTAGCGCCACGCGCTTTCTCCTCCCCTCCGACTCTTGCTTTTTCATTCTGCACGGGTCGAGGCTGCTCGTCATTATGTCTGTCATCCGACAGCCCTGATATCAGGGCTGTTGGGGTGAAGCTTACTGGCCTGCCGGGCGTTTTACCGCCATTTCTAAATTGCCAAAGTAGTGCGTTTTGATTTTCTCCCAGGTGCCGTCGGCGATGATTTTCGCCAGCCCTTGGTTGAGCAAGGCTTTTACCTTGTCATCGCCTTTGCGCAGGCCGTAGGCGGAGCCGATGCTGAACAGCTTGTCGTCACGCACTTCCGGGCCGGTCAGGGCGAAGTCTTTGCCTTCCGGCTTGTTGAGGAAGCCAAAGGTCACCGCCACGCCGGGGCTGAGGGAGGCATCAAGGCGCCCAGCAATCAGGTCCTGATAGATAGTGTCCTGATCGGCGTAAGCCACCACGTCTACCCCTTTCGGCAGCCAGAAAGTATTGGCATACATCTCCTGAATCGACCCTTGCTGCACCGCCACGCGCTTGCCTTTGAGAGACTCCGGCGTTGGCAGCAGCGGGCTGCCTTTTGGGGCCACCAGTTTGGTCGGGATGTGGAACACGAAGTCGCTGAAATCAATCACTTTACGGCGCTTTTCGGTCGCGCCCTGTGGCGAGATGAAATCGACCTTTTTCGCCATCAGCGAGGGGATCTCGGCATCGAAGCTGCTCACCACGTATTCGCATTTGACGTTAACCGCCTTGCAAATGGCGTTGGTGACGTCAATTTCAAAGCCGCTCGGGTTGCCGCTGGCATCACGGAACTGAAAAGGCGGGAAAGCCAGATCCGCGCCGACGCGCAGCGTCTCACTTTCGGCGTGCGCCATGCTGCTCATCATCAGGCCGAAAGCCGCCAAAACCAGTGTTTTTCTCATCATTATGTTCTCTCTTTCCCAAGGTTATCGCTGTGAATGCCACTGTGAAAACTCTTCGCGCACCGCGCTGAGCATCGCCGGGTCCTGATACAGGTCGACCGCGGTCATCGCCAGCGCCTTGGCGGCCTGTAGCATGGTTTGCAGTCCGGCCGGAGAGCCCGCGGCTTCGGCAAATTCCGGGGTATGCGGCAGCACATCGCCAATGCGCAGATAAGGGTGGATGGCCGCTGTGATCTGGCTAACGTTGCCGATATCAGAGGAACCAATGCCGCCGCTGAGTGGCGGTGGCACCACTTCCACACCCAGTATCTCCAGGTTCTGTTGGAAGAAACCGGCCAGCGTCTGATTGTTATTGCGCTCGGCGTAGGTCAGTCCTTCTTCGATTTCCAGCCGCGCGCCGCTCATGTCGGCCGCCCCTTGCGCGGCGGCAAACGCTTTCTGTTTGACGATAGCCAGCCCTTTGACGGTGTTGGCGCGCATCAGGAATTTCGCCTCGGCATAGGCCGGAACGATGTTGGTGGCGCTGCCGCCGTTGGTGATGATGCCGTGGACGCGGACGTCATCGGTGAACAGCTGGCGCAGGGCGTTAATGCCGACGAAAGTGTGAATCACCGCGTCCAGCGCGCTGATACCGTTTTGCGGCGCCGACGCCGCGTGGGCCGCCTTGCCGTAAAATTTAAAGGTGGCATCGACACAGGCCAGGCCGCCACGCGTCACCATGGTTTTATCTCGCGGGTGGAACATCATCGCGGCGTCCACGTGGTCGAAATAGCCCAGGTTTGCCAGAATAATTTTGCCGCCGCCCTCTTCTTCTGCGGGTGTACCAATCACTTCCAGCTTGCCGGTCAGGGCTTCGCCGCAGGCTTTTAAGGCCAGTGCGGCGGTGATTGACGCCGTGCCAATCAGGTTGTGGCCGCAGGCGTGGCCCAGACCTTCCAGCGCGTCATATTCGGCTAAAAGTGCAAGGGTCGGGCCGGGCCTGCCGCTGTCGAAAGTGGCGCGAAACGCCGTCGGCAGGTCGCCAATGCCCTCTTCAATGCTAAAACCAGCGGCGCGCAGCGGCGCAATCAGCGCGGCGGCGGACTTCACCTCTTCAAAGCTCAATTCAGGATTGGCATGCAGGTTTAGCGCCAGCAGCGTTACCTCATCCGAAAGCTGGTCAACCGCGCCAATCACGCGATTTTTATGTTCTGTTATGGTGCAAAAAGCCATGTTGTTTTCCCTGCCGTGGTGCAAAAAACCAAAAATTATTTTCGCCCGCCGCCATGGACATGCTTCTCAGAGCAGGACGAACACCCTCAGAAATAGGGCTTTTTGCCGAAAGCGTCCAATTGAGCCTTTTTATCTGTTGCGCTTATTAGCCAAAAATTATTTTATGGCTGAGGCATTTCATCAACAAACGGGGAACGGGGCGGCAATGAATGAAAAAGATTGGCTGATTCTTAGGGCGGTCTATCAACATAAAAATATCACCCGCGCCGCCGAGCAGCTTTACACCTCGCAGCCCGCGCTGAGTTATCGCCTGCGGCAAATTGAGCGCAAGTTGGCGATTCGGCTGTTCGCCGACGGGCAAAAGGGGCTGGTGTTTACCGCGCAGGGGGAGTATCTCGCCCAGCACGCTCTGAAGGTGCTGGCGGATTTGCAGCAGTTGAAAATCACCCTGCACAGCATGGAGCGCGGCCAGCAGGGGGAGATCACCCTCGGCGTCTCCAGCAACTACGCGGCTTATCGCCTGCCCGCCCTGCTCAAACAGTTTCAGCAAAGCCATCCCGGCATTCGCGTTCACGTGATGAGTGGCTTTAGCGAACAGATCTTCCAAAAGCTGCTGCGAAACGAAATCGACATGGCGCTGGTGAAGGACGACTTTAGCTGGAAAGAGGGCAAACATTTGGTGGAGGAGGACGACTATTTTTTAGTGAACCGACAGGATTTCGACTTCTCTTTATTGCCGCAAATGCCGCAGATAAAAATCCACCACGGCGCGCACGTCACCCAACTGATTGAGCGTTGGTGGAACGCCAATTTCTCCCATGCGCCGAACATTGCGATGGAGGTCGATAAGCTGGAGGTTTGTCTGGCGATGGTCGAGCACGGGCTGGGTTATGCCATTGTCGCCAGCTACTTACCTCTGGCCGAGCACCTTTATCGCCGCCCGATCACGGTCGATGGCAAAACGGTGAAGAACCGAACCTGGCTGCTTCACCGCCATAATTTGGACACCTCGCCGGTGATGCAGCCGTTTATCCATTTGATGCAAATGGCGCTGCACGACGAGGCGAGAAATTGATTCACAGCAACTAAAATTTAGAGAGTGACGGTGCCGTCAATCAGCGTGCAGGTATTGCCGCCAATCCAAGGCTCGCCGTCGATGTACTCCACCGCTACGCAGCCTTCGCGCTGGCGAATGGTGCCCTGACGCACCTGATAGCGTTCGCCGGTTTGCGCTCCGTCCGGGAAGCCCTGAGACTTCAGCACCCGTGCCAGACAGGCGTTGGCGCTGCCAGTCACCGGGTCTTCAATCAGCACGCCCTGCTCGATAATCAAAGCACGCAGCTCATAATCCGCCGGGCCGTCCTGGTCATGCAGGCCGAAGATCGCCAAACCGTGCATCCCTGACTTATGTACGATCTCTTGCAAGGCCTCCGCGTCAAACTGCGCGGCGAGACAGGCTTTGGCACTCTCCATGCGCACCACCAGCCAACCCAGCCCCATGTTGACCGCCACCGGCACGGCGTCCTGCTGGCGTTTCGCCCCTTTTAAGGCTTTATCCAGCAGCGGCAGGTGCTCTGCCGCCAGCGCTGACAGGCTGGCAGGGGGCGCGCGGAAGGCCAAACCGCCCTCTTCCAGCATCTTGACCGGCACCAGCCCGACGCCGCACTCCTGAATCAAATGACCCGCGTTTTTTGGCTTCAATCCCGCCTCCAGCAGCGAGTGCGCCGTGCCCAAGGTCGGGTGGCCCGCGAACTGGAACTCCGTGTCCGGGGTGAAAATACGCACCCGATAATCCGCCGCCGGGTCGGTCGGTTTAAGCACAAAAGTGGTTTCCGAAAGATTGGTCCAGCGCGCCATGGCGCTCATTTGTTCATCACTCAGGTCGTCGGCGTCGAAGATAACAGCCAGCGGGTTGCCTTTGAGTGGAACAGCAGTAAATACATCGACTTGCTTAAAACGGCGTGTGCGGGTCATGAGAGATCCTGTCTAATTTCAGCGATTAAAAATCCACATTCAAAGCAGTGTTCTATGATTACTGCATCCGAAAGTCAAAAGAGACTTGTATGTCCACCATGCCATTTATGTCTAAAAACAGTGAAAAGAGTACAGCAGTTGACCTGATAGGGGTCGGGATTGGGCCTTTCAACCTGAGTCTGGCGGCGCTGGCAAAAGATTCCGGCAAAGTGACCAGCCATTTTTTCGATGCCAATGACGCCTTCCGCTGGCACCCCGGCATGTTACTGCCGACGGCCACCATGCAGACCTACGTGTTGCAGGATCTGGTGACCACCGTCGCGCCGCGCAGCGAATTCTCGTTTATCAATTATCTGGTGGAGCAGAAGAAAATCTATCGCTTCCTCGCCACCGAGCAGCTGATCATCAGCCGCGATGAGTTCTCTGACTACCTACAGTGGGCCTGCGACCGCATCGACAATCTGCATTTCTCCCAGCCGGTG